>DATANB010000001.1:0-90444 GCA_036266415.1 Bradyrhizobium sp.
GGCGCGCTACCTGGAGTCCTGAATTTCCCTGCGGCCGAGACCGCGGGAAACATTACGCCGCCGCCTCCATTTCAGCGTCGAGGTCGGTGATAACGTCCTCGAATGCCGAAATCGCCTGCTGAACGGCGGCGATCTGCATTAATTCCCAGTCGCTGACTGGGCCGTTGCGATTTTGCAGTGCGACAATCAAGTCCCGTCGCTGTTCCTTTAGCTGAACGAGCGGCAAACCGTGGTCGGGCAGATCTCTCATCATGTGTTCCAGCCCCTGAATTGGACGAGCATCGACCTATAGCGCGACCGTTCTGCAATCGGCTTACGGAACTGCGACAAATTTTAACTAAAAGCGTCGGGATTTTCGATTGCGCCGTCCTACGCCACCACCGGCGGCGCCTTGGCAATTGCCTCACACAGCGCTTGCGCAACGCGACGGGTGCTCCAATCGCTCTGGTGAAGCTTATCCGGGTCGGTCGGGTCATGCATTCGATCCAGCCCTATGCTGTCATGCACGTGCCAATGCCGCATCAGCGCCCAGCGCCGGAACAGGTTGACCATCGCTTTCTCGGCCGCGCTCGATATCAGCGACACCATGCGCGCGGAAGCTTCAGCCTTGTCGTCGAGAAGCATCGCTGTCGTGTATTGCGGGTCGATCAGCACGACATCCATTGGCTTGCCGCGCAGCCGGTCCAGACCCTCGGTGATCTTCGCGGCGACGTCATCAAGATTATAGTTGTGAAAAACTGCATTGGTGCCGACCTGCCAGATCACCAGCGACGGTTTTTCGGCGAAAATATCGCTATCGAAGCGCGCCAGTTCCTCAATCGCCTCTTCGCCGCCCTTGCCCCTGTTGAGCACATCGATCGTCAGATTGGGAAACCGCTCTTCCGCGAACTTGAATCGCAGATACATCTCCAGCCAGTGGGGATAAGGCACGACGTCTCCCCTGCCCGCCGTCGATGACGATCCCATCGCCACGATTCTGACCGGCTTCTTGCCCATCAGTGCCTTCGCGAGATTTGGAAGCGGATAGCTGAAACTGACGAATTCGGCAGGGATATCACCGTCGGGAGGAGTGTCAGTCATTTGAACCACCCTTCTCGAGAAACGTCTGACGCTTTAACGCGTATTTGGGCGCAGAATTCCACGCCATTGCAAATGAATTTAGCATGGCGGTAGTGTGGGCTCCCTCACCTCTGGCCGGGAGACTTGATCATGGACGCAAAAGTCATTGTCGTGACCGGCGCCTCGGGCGCACTCGGCAGGGTGGTCGCGGAAGCAGCACTGGCGCGGGGGGCGCGCGTGGCGGGTGTGGATCACGCCGTTTCCCAAATCCCCACGACGGCGAATCGGATCGAACTTGGCGGCGTCGACCTTTCGGATGCGGCGCAGGCCAAAAAAGCCATCGACGCCGTTGCGGCACATTTCGGCAGGTGTGACGCGCTCATCAATATCGCGGGGGGTTTCGCCTTCGAGACGGTCGCCGACGGCGACCCAAAAACCTGGCAGCGGATGTATGCACTCAACGTGCTCACCGCGCTGAATGCATCGCGCGCCGCGATCGGGTATCTGTCCGCTCACGGCGCGGGGCGCATCGTCAATGTCGGCGCGATGGGCGCGCTGCAGGCGGGCGCCGGCATGGGGGCCTACGCCGCGTCAAAGGCCGGCGTGCACCGGCTCACCGAAGCACTCGCCGCCGAATGGAAGGGCAAGATCACCGTCAACGCCGTGTTGCCCTCGACCATCGACACCCCGGCCAATCGCGCCAGCATGCCCCGGGCGGATTTCGGAAAATGGGTAACGCCGCAAGAACTGGCTGAGGTGATCCTGTTTCTCGCCAGCGACGCCGCCAGCGCTGTTACCGGCGCGCTGCTGCCGGTGAGCGGGCGGGTGTAGGGGTTTACGCCAGCTTCTTGAGGACCGCGCTGAAGCGGATGCTGCGCTTGCCGGCGAGCGCGGTGGCTTGCGCGACCGCTCCCTCATCCGTATAGGTGCCGGAAAAGCCGATGCCAACCTCGTGGCCGCCGAACAGCGGCCGCTCGCCCTGGCTCGGCGTATGCTCGTGATTGACGAGTTCGCCCTTCCACCTGCCGTTCGCGCTGGTGTAGGAGCCGATATAGTCGAAGAAGGCATCGCCGCCGCGAATGCGGCCATCATGCAGCACCATGACGCCGGTGTTGCCGCCGTCGATGCCGTCAAGCATCCGGATGTGGATCGAATAAAGCCCGTTGCCGATGCCGCTCTTTCCGGCCGCCATTACGGGAGGTGCGGCCGCTTCGCTGATGGGCGTCATCACCGAGTTGAAGGCAACACGGGGCAATTGCGTCGTTCCGCCTTCAAAAAAATACTGCTCGCCCTGCCGCCGGCCCCGGAGCGAGAGCGTGATCCTGTCGGTCTTGAATAAAGGCTGGAATTTCGGGTCCTCGTTGTGACGCAAACTGGATATGTCGGCCAAGATCTCGCCATCCTCGAACTCCCTGTAGGTGCCGATGAACGCGAAGGCCGAATTGCCGCCCATCATCTTGCCGTCATAGACATAGAGGACGCCGCGGCGCGAGCCGTGCACCGTATGCATCTCTACCTTGTAAAGTCCCTGCCGCATTACCGCTCGCACCCACAATCCCAGCGGGTAACCTACGGTCTTCGCCTGTCCCCCACAACATCGGACCGGGCAAGCCGGCTCCTTCCGCCCGGCCCGCAACCAAATCCCGGGTCTGCGCAATCGGCGATCCGGGCTAAACTGAAGCTATTGAGTCGCGCAGGCACTGGAGCTCCCTTGGAAACCGCGCTTTATCTGCCCGTCAAACGCTTCCTCGAAAACCTCGGCTTCTCGGTCAAGGGTGAGGTCGGCGGCTGCGACCTCGTGGCGCTCAGCAGCGGGGATCCACCGATCGTCGTGATCGGCGAATTGAAGCTCTCCTTCAATCTTGAACTGGTCCTGCAGGCGGTCGACCGCGCCGGCGCCTGCGACGAGGTCTGGCTTGCCGCGAAGATGTCCGTGCGCGGCAAGGGACGCGAGAGCGATGCGCGCTATCGTAATCTCTGCCGCCGACTTGGCTTCGGCATGCTCGCGGTCACCAGCACCGGCGATGTCGAGGTGATCGTCAAGCCGCCCACGACCAGTGCGCGCCGCGATCCGAAGAAGCGCTCCCGTCTCGTCGCCGAGCATCGGCGGCGCAAGGGCGACCCGGCGCTCGGCGGTAGCACGCGCGCCCCGATCATGACGGCCTATCGCCAGCAGGCGCTGGCCTGTGCGGCGGCCCTGTCGCGCGGCCCGCGGCGCGTGCGTGACCTCAAGCCGGAACTTCCCGAAGCCGGGAAAATTCTGCTGCATAACGTCTATGGCTGGTTCGATCGTGCCGAGCGCGGCGTCTATGCCCTGACCGATGCCGGACATGCCGCACTGAAACGCTGGCCGCAGCAGCCGGTTGATTTTGCCGGCACCAGCGATGCCGTTCCGTGATCACAAGGGAACTGGGCGCCACCATGATACTGACGACTGTCAACGTGATCACCCCCAAAGAATCCCCGATGAAAGCCTGGGACGCAGTCTCGATCCTATGTTCGTCGCTCGCCACACCGGCTCGAAAGCCCTTGAAACCGTCAGCGCATGGCTGGATTGCTGCGTCAATCTTATATTGCAATGCAACATGAAGCCTCCTACGTATTCCGGATCAGACGAGAGGCCACGATGAGCGAAGATTGGAATACCAAATACGGACCGCGCCGCGTCCGGCGCGATCCGCCGACGCTGGATGAAGCCATTTTCGCCGCTATCGGTATTACCGACGACCAGGAAGCTCAGGCCGAAATCGCCGCTTCGCTGATGGGGCTGCCGATCGAATCGGTAACTGCCGAAGTGAAAAAGGTCGGTCGCAGCGCGGCGCGGTCTTCCACCCGGGTAATCGCGGGCGAGCAAGGCGCGCAGCGCTCGGTCGTGGTCGAACGCCGGGTTATCAGGAAATTTGGCAACGACAAGCGTACCGGCACCTAGCTCACGCCTCCGGCGCGAGGCACTGTTTTGACGGCAATTCGCCGGATCGCCGATCCGGCGTGTGTTTGGACGCGCTGTTGCTCAGGCGGTCCGGCCCCAGCCATACATTCGCAGAACAAGCTTCCAGTATGCGCGGTTGACGCTGATCATCGCGCGCGCCGCATCGGCCGGCGTCGCGATCGCGCGTCTTGCAACTTCGGTCTGCGGTTGCTGCCTTAGATCGATATTTCCGGTGGACTCGCCCTGGCGGAAGGTCAGATGGGCGCCGAACTTGCTGGCGAGCGCCCGCATCGCCTGGTTCTGCGCGCCAGTCGTGATCCGCAAGGAGCGATAGCCCTTGCGTCCCGCTTCCGCGATCAGCTTCCTGAACAGGTTGCTGCCGACGCCCTGCCGCCTTGCGGACGCTTCCACGCTGAAGGCGACCTCCGGCAATGCGTCAGGCGATTGATCGGGCGGATGCAGTTCCGCCGCGCCGCGCACCACGCCGTCCTCGATATAGGCGATGATCATGGTGCCATCATCGGCACATTTCGCGGCATAGCACTCGATAAAGCTGTCATCCATGAAGCCGTTGAAGCGGTCATGGCGGCTTTCGGGATCGAGCCGCAAAAGATGATCGCGCAACAGCGGCAATTCTTCCTGCTTACGCAACGTCCGGACGTAGCCCCTGGCAAGGGTCGAGCGGGTGATGTCTTCGTGGTGCTGCACTTCATAACTCCTCTTGGATGGCCCTTGAGGAGGCGTCGAATCCCTAGATCACCAGATATTGTGCATTGCAACATAGAATTCAAGACCAGTTCCCGCCTCAAATAGAGGCAGGATGTCACGCCCAAATGATGAATAAAAATCTGAAACCCGCGTTCACAGTACCATCTGCGTCTGGGTCACCACCGCCACCAGCTTACCATCCTCGGTCTCCAGCCTGGTCTGCCAGACCTGGGTACGACGCCCGCGGTGAATTGGCGTCGCGGTCGCAATCAGCGTCATTCCCTCCTTCGCGCCGCCAATGAAATTGGTCTTGCTTTCGATTGTCGTGGTGCCCTTGGCATCGTCAGGCAAATTGATCACGGTCGCCGCGGCGCCGACCGAATCCGCAAACGCCATGATCGCGCCGCCGTGAATGATGTGGCCGAGGGTGCAGAGATCCGGCCGAACCGGCATCCGCGCCACCACGCAATCCTTGTCGGCTGCGGTGAATTTCACGCCCTTCAATTCGGCAAAAGGCATCTTCATCGAATTCACTTTTTCGAGCGGCGTCATGGTCGATAACCCTCCCGTGTCTATCGGTTACCTCATTCCGGGATGGTCCGGAGGACCAGACCGGTAATGACGGTTTTTGGAACGATGGACTACCGCGTCAAGTCCGGCAATGACGTTCGGGGTAGCCGCCGTGACAAGTGACCCGCAATTCGCCATATCATCCGCCATGCGCCAATTCCCTCCCCGCCGGATCGTGTGTCTCACCGAGGAAACCGTCGAGACGCTGTACCTGCTCGGCGAAGAGGACCGGATCGTTGGCGTCTCCGGCTACGCGGTGCGGCCGCCGCGGGTCAGACGCGAAAAGCCGCGGGTGTCGGCGTTCATCTCGGCCGACATTCCAAAGATCCTGGCGCTGGAGCCGGATCTCGTTCTCGCCTTCTCGGATTTGCAGGCGGATATCGTAGCCGATTTGGTCCGGTCAGGCGTCGCGATCCATGTCTTCAACCAGCGCGACGTCGCCGGGATTCTGGTGATGATCCGCACCCTCGGCGCGCTGGTCGGGGCGGCCGAACGCGCCGATCAGCTCGCCGCGGGCTTTGAAGCCCGCCTCGAGAAGATCGCATCGACGCCCCGGCCATCGGGACGCCCAAGGGTTTATTTCGAGGAATGGGACGATCCGCTGATCAGCGGCATCGGCTGGGTCTCCGAACTGATCGAGATCGCCGGCGGCGAAGACATCCTGCCAGGCTTGCGGTTTCGGCAGGCCGCGAAAGACCGGATTATTTTGCCGGGTGTCGTGCGCGCCGCTGCGCCGGAAGTGATCCTGGCATCGTGGTGCGGCAAGAAAGTCGTGCCGGACAGGATCAGAAAGCGCCCGGGCTGGAGCGAAATTCCAGCCGTCCGCAACAATCGCATTGTCGAGATCAAGTCGCCGCTGATCCTGCAACCCGGACCCGCGGCGCTGACCGACGGGCTCGACGCGATCTTGGCCGCGCTGTGGCCAGCAGGCGCCGGCTCCTCATCCTGAGAGCGGCCGCTTGGCCGCGTCTCGAAGGATAAGGATGGCTCTGTGGCTCATGATTCCAGACCGTGCAAAAGCACCCCCTCACCATGAGGAGAACGCAGATTTACATTGCCTCCACCCCGCACCATTCGGCGATGAACAGCGCGGTCGCCTTGGTCGACTTGCGTAGCGAATCCAGATCGACATATTCATTAAAACCGTGCATCGCCGCGCCGCTGGCGCCGAAGCACAGGCTCGGAATGTTGTAGTTCAGGCCATAGAACCGCGTATCCGTCAGCGCGGTAAACACCAGATCCTGCACCGTCCCGCCATAGACCGCCTGATAAGCCCTGCCAAAGGCGGTTTCCGCATCCGCTGAATCCTTCAGTTCATAGCCTTCGGAGAGAAACCCCGACCATTCCACCTCGGGCGGATTGTTGGAGAGGAAGCGGTGATCGCGCGCGGCCGCCGAGACATGGCCAAGAATTTCGGCCTGGCAGTCGGCGACCGACCAGCCCGGCAGGATCGCGATCCGGCAATCGACGTTGCACCACGCCGGCACGCTGGAGGCCCAGTCGCCGCCCTCGATGATGCCGGGATTGAAGTTGATCGGATGCGTCACCGCCTTGAAATGGCGATCGCTCTTCGCGCGCTGGTTCCATTCGACCTCGAGTTTTTCGAGCGACTGAATGAGATGGTAGGCCGCGGTGATCGCGTTGGAGCCACTGCCGGCCTCGAATACGTGCACGGGATGACCGCGCACTTTCAGGCGAAACCAGATCACGCCGACCTGCGAGCGCACCATCTTGCCGGATGTCGGCTCGGGAATGAAACAGGCGTCGGCGCGATAACCGCGCTGCAGGGTCGAGAGCGCGCCGACGCCCGTGCTCTCCTCCTCGATCACGGATTGAAAGTGAATTCGCCCGGTCGGCTTGAGGCCGGCGGCCCTGATCGCATCCAGCGCGTAAAGCGCGCCGATCGTGCCGGACTTCATGTCACAGGCGCCACGGCCATACAGCCTGCCGTCCTTCACCACGGGCGAAAACGGCGGCGTCTCCCACATCTCGATCGGTCCGGTCGGCACCACGTCGCAATGGCCCTGCAGGATCAGCGACTTTCCGGCATTGGTCGAGGGGCGGTAAGTGCCGACCACAGTGCGCGCTTTGGAAAAGTCATGTTCGATCGGGCCGAAGCCGCGCAGATCCTTCAAGTCGTTGACGTCGATATGCCAGTCGTCGACCTCGTAGCCGCGCTGCCGCAGCAGATCGCCGATCATGTCCTGGCACGGTCCCTCCGCGCCGCGGGTGGAGGGAATCGCGACAAAATCTTTGGTGGTCGCGAGCTGCGCGTCAAAACCGGCGTCGACGGCATCGACGATTTTTTGCCTCGTATCGCCCGCATTCAATCGCATCTGCGTTCCCTCGGCCGACCGCTTCGAGAAATCCCCGGAACCGATCAAACCATACTTTAGCAGGATTTGCAGGCGTTTTTGATCGCTATGAGAATCGCCGCCGCGCCCATACACTGCGCGGTGAAATTTTCGCGCCCATGGAGACACGGATGCCCGGCAACCGCAATATCCTCTATCTCATCATCGGCGTGCTGATAGTCGCGGTAGGCGTGCTCGGCTACAATCTATACCAGACCAAGAAAGAGCCGGAAGGCCTGCAGATCAACGTCGGCCCAAACGGGCTGAAGATCCAAAGCAAGTGAAGCGGGCCGCGCCGCCGAGTGTGACAGTTTCATACATCAGACGTTTGTCGCTGGTGCTGCCCGGGGTTCTGGCGCTGGCCGTATCAGCAGCATCCGCCATGGCCGAACAGGTGTCGCGCGAGCAGGACATCGTCAATTTGCGGCTCGGACAGCGCATCCAGGTAGATGACGGATCGTGTCCAGCGGGCCAGATCAAGGAAGTCTCCGGCGCCCGGATGACCGCGAGCGGTGTCCTCGCGACGCGACAATGCGTGCCGCGGCTTGGGCTCAAGAAAAGATAGTTGCGGCCCGATCACAGCTCGCGAAACGAGACCGGTCCCCCACAGGCGCGCGATCGTCCCAGCCGGCGCGCCGATGATCCCGGGATTTTGGGCAGCATGGCTAGTCCGCCGGCTCGAACATGCATTGCAGCGTCGGTTTTGCAATCTTCGTGAAGGTTGCGCCGATCTCGGATTGTTTCGATGCCGGCACCCACTCGGTCTCGATGGTGGGCACGCCGGTTTCGCTGATGCCGCGCAGCAGCGCTTCGCGCAGGTCGCTGTCATCGACGGCCGCGGCGGCATGATCGTGCAGGCAGCCACAAACGGATTCGGGGTGCGCCCAGCGTCCCACCATATGGGGGGCGCACAGCCGAACGAATTCGCCGCGCGGATCGGGAAGTCTCTGCATCGGCCGGAATTGAACCTGTTGGATTTGCGCCTGCTGCATTTGGGCCAGCTGGGCCTCAGTCGGTGGGGTCTGTGCCTGCGCCGAACCGGCCAGGATCAACCAAGCGACAACCGCTGCGGCACTGATGGCAAAATGCATGATGGCCTCACCGGCAACTTTCTTGGATCACTCAGCGGACCGCGACAATGATAGCCGATGGTACCAGCGGGAGGATAGGCGGGCCGCCATAGGCGAAAGTGCCGACGCCCGGCAAACCGCTATCGGGCGAACCCGCGATCGACGGTCCTGCTATCACAAAGGCCATGGCAAGGATGAAGCCGAGAATCCGCATTTAACTGTCTCCAGATGTCGCCGCCAGCGTTGCCCCCTGTTGTTGTGGCCCTTGGTAAGCATGCGGCGTTTCCAGAGTTCTGCGCCAAAAGGAAAAATGGTTTCGTGGTGCTGGAGATTTGTTTCGCCGCGGGCCGGTCGACGAAACAGTCCCAGAAAAATAGCAATGGTTTCAGCTGGATGAAGTGGTCGTCCAGTGGCCTGGAGGCATCGTTCATTGGCCTAGCCCAGCCGCTTCGTCAGGCGCGGCCGCAACTTCTTGCGGTGGATAACTCCTCGTTTCGGTGGAAAACTCCTCGAATGGGGCGCCGCGGCTGAACCGGCACAGCGCCCTGGCCGACTCAATATGACCGTGGTGCAACCTTTCCAGGCAGTTGCGCGTTGTGATCCGGCTTCAATAAGGGATTTCAGCAGGGGATTTTAGTCGTGGGCAATGGCAACATCGATGTTGGCAATAAAACCCCGACCCGCAAACCAGGCCAGCCGATCGTCGAAAATTCGGCGGCGACCAGCGGCTCCTCCGAGCTGCGGACCGGCAACCCAGCTCCGCTGAAGAAAGAACAGCCGAAGATCTCCGTCGCAATGGCGCAGCAATGCGACGACAGCGGACGCGGCAACCAATCGGCCCCGCAAAAATTCCTGCAACTGGTGGGCTACCGCAACCCCAATGCCCGGCACGAACCGTGGGTCCGCCCGCGCCCTGCCCCACAGAAGCGTTAATCCGCGACCTCACTGAATGAATTCGCCACATTTCTGGACCGCGGCGTCGCCCGCCCCCCAGGGCATGATCGGCACCGAGGAGGTCGAATTCTTGGGCGAACCTTCGATCAGCCGATCTGAATAGACCATATAGACCAGCACATTCCGCTTGGCGTCGCAGCCGCGCACGATCTGCATCTTCTTGAAGAACAGCGAGCGCCGCTGCCTGAACATATCCTCGCCCTGCTCCATCTTGCCCTTGAAACGGATCGGGCCGATCTGACGGCATGCCAGCGAAATATCCGAGACCTCCTCCGCTACCCCGAGCCAGCCCTTAACTCCGCCTCTTTCGGGCACCGTAAAATGACAGGCCACACCCTCGACCTCGGGATCGTCGACGCCGTAGGTCGCGAGCTTGTCGTTGGGCGTGAGCCACTTGAACACGGTCGAACGGCGAAAGATCAGGTCCGGCTCATCGGCGGCGAATGCCGGGGCGCCCAGCGCCAAAACCAGCGCCAGCAAGGCCAGAGGTCTCCGCCCCGTGTCACACAGTTTTGGGCCTTTGCGTGTCATGCCTGTCTCCGTTGGCGCTTTCACCCATGTAGGCGTCGGAGAACCTCGCTGGAAGGCCGCCGGTAACGGCCCTTTTGGGTCCGTTTAACCAAGTGTGAGGCTTTTTTGTTACGCTTGGGACGAAAACCGCCGGCTATCGGAAGCCCCGCGCTGGCTTATCTCGTCTGCAACGCTAAATATCGATCGGCTAGGGATTCGAGGGTGATAGTGTGCGCGTGCTGAGAACTCCCGTTGCCGGACGGCTGTGGCGAATTGCGCTCCTGACCGCGGCCGGCGCGCTCGGCACCGCCGCCCGGGCGGAAGCGGCGCTGTATTACTGGTCGGATTCCGATTCCGGATATTATCGGCCCGGGCCGATCGTACCGCAGCGGCGGCCGATGCTTCGACATCATCAGGCCAAGAAGACCGAGGCGCCGGAGAAGCAATCGGCCAAGCCAGAGGGACCGCTGATCATCGCGATCTCGATCGACAAGCAAAACCTGAAAATCTACGACGCCAACGGATTCTTCGCGGAGGCCCCGGTTTCCACCGGCATGAAGGGCCATCCGACGCCGACGGGCGTCTTCAGCGTCATTCAAAAACACAAGCTGCACCATTCCAACATCTATAGCGGCGCGCCGATGCCCTATATGCAGCGGATCACCTGGTCGGGCGTGGCCATTCATGCCGGCGTACTGCCCGGCTATCCGGCATCACACGGCTGCATCCGCATGCCGATGGCCTTTGCCATCAAGATGTGGAACTGGACCAAGATGGGCGCGCGCGTCGTCATCACCCCCGGCGAGATGAAGCCGATCAGCTTTTCACATCCGCTGCTGGTCACCCAGAAAGTCGCGCCGCAGCCGCCCGTCGCCGAGCCGCAGACGGATACGCCGGCAGCGACCAAGTCCGATAAGGCTTCCGACGCCGATACCCCAATCCAGCCCGCGATGGCGCAGGCGCGCCTCGAGCTGAGGTCAACCGTCGGACATGCCGAGGGCGCAAGACCGGCCATGGGCGCGCCTGAACAGACCCATACTGCTGACGCCAGCAGCAAAATGTCTGCAACCCCATCCGCGGTCACGATGAGCGATGCGGCGCCATCCAGTAACAACGTCCCGTCGCGCGGGCAGCCCCTGACCGAAACCGCGACCGAAGGCGCGGAAAACGCGACCGCCGGAGTCAGGCCTGCCGAGACCGGGACGACAGGGGAAGCCGAAAATAAGCCGGATGAAACCGTGGTCGCCGCCCAGCCAAGTGCCGAGGCCGTAAGGTCCGAGAGGTCGGCAACGGAAAGCGCGACGGCCGAAGAAAAGCCCGGCGAGAAGGCGGACGAGATCAAGGCCGAGGCGCCGAAACCAAAACCGCCTGGATCGGACGAAAAGTCGAGCGACAGGTCCGACGGTTCGGTCAAGGCGGTGACGGATATCGGCGCGGTCGCTCCCGATGTGAAAAAGAATCAGACTAGCTTGCCCGACGAGACCGCGCCGACGACCGCGCCAAAGCGCGCCGGCCAAATCTCCGTGTTGATCAGCCGCAAGGATTCAAAGCTCTACGTGCGGCAGAATTTCGCGCCGCTGTTTGACGCGCCCGTGACGATTGCGCCGAGCGACCGGCCGCTGGGAACGCACGTGTTTACCGCGCGGATCGACAAGGATGATGCCAACATCGTGCACTGGTCGGCGGTCTCGCTCCCGGTGGCGGTGAGGTACGTCGCGCGGCGTGACGCGGACGGACATGCATCGCACAGGCGGAACACCGTCGGAGCTCTGACGGAGGTAAAGGCATTGCCGATGCCGGATAGCCCCACCGAAGCGCTGGATCGCCTCACCATCCCCGCGGATGCCATGGCGCGAATTACCGGTGCGCTTTCAACCGGCGGCTCGATCATCGTTTCCGATCAGGGCATCGGCGCCGGCGAAACCGGCGAAGGAACGGATTTCATCGTTTCGCCGCGGCTAGAGCATTTTTCGGAAAAGTGGGAACCGGTTTTCCGAAAAAATCATGCTCAGCCAAAAAGATAGAGCGGGATGACGATTCAAAGAAAAGTCATCCCGGTCTAGGTCAGCGCGGTTCGCTTTGCTCCGGAGGCTGCGCTAAAAGACCGCCGGCATGAACCAGCTTTCCAACCCGGCTTCCAGTGCCGCGCCGCCAGTCGACCTGGCCAGCGACGCCTTCGACCGGCTGACCCTGCTTGGCTGGCAAGGCGGACTGGCGGCGATCACGGCCGCGCTCGCGGCATCGTTCTTTCTGTTCGGCTACGCGCTGATCTACTGGCGCAACGCCGACATGGATTTCATGGTGATCTACAACGCGCTTGCCCTCAACGACGACAAACCGCAGCTGTTCTTCGATCACACTGCCTACATCACCATCCTGTCGGTGAAGCTCTGGTATCAGCTGCTGCACGCGCTCGGACTGCTTGACGCATGGTCGCTATCGGCGATTCCGCCGGCCGCCGATGCACCGGCATTCTCTGCCGCCATGACCAGCGCCGTTCGCGCCGGACGCCTGCTGGCCTTTTTTCTCGCGACCGGTTGCGTTCTGATTTTCGCAGCCCTTGTTCGTCGCATCCTGCGCGACTGGCGCGTCGCGATGTTTGCGACCCTTGCATTCGCCTTCTCGGGCGGTATCGCCGTGCATTCGCGAATCTTGCGCAGCGAGCTGGTCGCCGCGTGTCCCGTCATCTTCGCGCTCATCATCCTGATCGTGGCCGGACGCCGCGCCGGCATTGCGCGTCCGCTGGCGCTGGCGGCGGCGGCGGGATTGTGCGTGCTCGGTCTCGAAAACAAGGTGCAGGCGATTTTTCTGATCGGCGCGCTGCCGCTGCTGGTCATGCCATTTGGAAGCCCCGCAAGCGCAAGCGTCGCATTCTGGCGTAATGCGCCAACAGGATGGCTGGCTACTGTCATCGCCGCCATCGCGGCGATATCTTCGGCATGGGCGGCATCGCCGCTGATTGCGGCAGGCTTTGACCGCGCCTTGCTTGATAGCGCGCACTTCCACCCGCTATTGCTCGGCCGCTTCGGCATCTATCAGGCGGCGCTGGCGGTCCTGATCGGCGGGTGCATGCTCGCCTTTGCCGTGATCTGGCGGGTCAGCGCGGCCGAGACGCTGGCATCGATGTTCGCGATTGCCGCAGGCGCCTCGCTTGCGCTGCTGGCGCTCAACCTCGAATACAACACCGGCAATATCATTGCCGTGGTCAATCCGCTGGAAAAGATGCTGACCTTTGCGGATGCAACCACCACCGATGCCGCCCACGGATCTAATCCGGCGGCAATTGCGTTGCTGCTGGTTGAGGGGGTCGCGTCGGTGCTCGCACGCTACAGCTTCGTGCTGCATTCCTCACCGCGCCCGACGGTGTTTCTGACCTGGCTGATCGTCCCCGGCATTTTCTATGCGTGGCGGCGCGGCGAGAGGCAGGCCGCGATCCAGGCGCTGATGCTGCTGCTGGCCGCGATCGGGATCGACGCGCTCGGCGTGCGGCGCGGATTGAAATCCGAGTATTTCATCTTTACGGATCCGCTGATCATCCTCGCCGGTGCAATCCTGCTCGACTCCTTGCCCGATCTGCGCTTTGGCAAGTGGGCCTATCCAGTCGCCGCCGTCCTGTTCGGACTGCATGTCGCTGTCGGTCAGGCCGAGCCGATAAAATATGCCTTCATGCGCAGGGGTCCGGAGCCGATATGCGAGTGGAGCGGGTATTACATGCCGCTGCTGCCGCTGCCCTGGTGCAGCGCCCCGCCGAACCGGCCATAACGGCTTGTTGAGAAGCGGCGGCTTGCTTGTTGGGCTATCGTGATTCATCGGGAAATGCCTGGCAAAGGGGGGGCGCCATGATCGACCGCAGAACAGTTCTCACGGCGGCGCTGGCTGGGGTCGCGAGCCCCGTCTCGACACGGACGGCTCTCGCGCAGGCCGCGATGAGCCGGATCACCGCCTATGCTTTCTCCTTTCCCGCTCTCGCCGGCGGTAATATCCGGCTCGCCGAATACGCCGGCCGCCCGCTGCTGATCGTCAATACGGCCTCCCTGTGCGGCTTCACGCCGCAATATGCCGGATTGCAGGAATTGTGGACCGAGTTCCATGATCGGGGCCTGATGATCATCGGGGTACCATCGAACGATTTTGGCGGGCAGGAACCGGGCGGCGCTACCGAAATCGCCGAAACCGCGCAGCACCAGTATGGGGTGACCTTTCCGATCGCGGCAAAAGCCGTGGTAAAGGGCCCGAATGCGCATCCCTTCTACAAATGGGCCGCCGAGGCGCGGCCGAAGGACGTTCCGCACTGGAATTTCCACAAATATCTGATCGGCCGCGACGGCTACATCGCAGAAGTATTTCCCGAGACCGTCGAACCGTCGGACACGCGCGTCAAAACCGCCATTGCCCGGGCGCTCGCGGAGACCTGACGCAATACGCCAGCGGGTAGAATTAACCGCTTCGGCCGACAAATCGGCCAGCGGCGATATAAGCCGTTGCCGTGGCGGCGCAGGTCCAACTAGGCTAGTATCATCAGGGGCGGGCATACCCGCGCGAACGATGGCAAACGCCAAGCCCGGGCACGGGATCAACTAAGGGAAAATGAAGATGCGTATTGCGGCAGGATTGATCTTTGCAGGCGCGGTTTCGCTATGTGCATCAGGCCTTGCCTGGTCGCAAACCCCTGCTCCCAAAGGCGCGCCAGTTCCGCAGGCCGCACCGGCCCCCGCCAAAGCCGCTTGCGCCAATCCCAACGCGCTTGGCATCGCCCGCGTCGTTGAAATCGACACCACAGGCGGTCCAGGCTTCGGCTTCGAGCACTTCAAGCAACTGGATTTCCTGCGCGACCATGAAGTCGTGCTGACGTTCGACGATGGTCCGTGGCCGCTTAATACGCCGTCGGTTTTGAAGACGCTGGCGGAAGAATGCACGACCGGCATTTTCTTTCCGATTGGCAAACACTCGACCTACTATCCGGAAATCCTGAAGCAGGTGGCCGCGGCCGGTCACACGATCGGATCGCACACCTGGTCGCACGCGACCCTCACCAACAAGAAACTGAACGAAGATCAGCGCAAGGAAGAGATCGAAAAGGGCTTTAGCGCGGTGAAGTGGGCGCTGGGCGCACCGCCCTCGCCATTCTTCCGGTTCCCGGCGCTGCAGCATCCGCCGGAAATGGTGACCTATCTCGGCACCAGAAACATCGCGATGTTCTCATGCGACCTCGACTCCTTCGATTTCAAGGCGCGCAACCCGAAGCAGGTGATCGACGTGACGATGAGGAAGCTCGACAAGCTCGGCAAGGGCATCATCCTGTTACACGATTTCCATAAATACACCGCGGAAGCGCTGCCCGAGCTGATGCAGAGGCTGAAGGCCGGCGGCTACAAGGTCGTCAAGATGGTTGCCAAGGCTCCGGTGCAAACGATCGCGCAGTACGACGACGAAGTCCTCAAAGACGCCAAACTGCCAACGGTAAGTTCGCGGCCGGTTTCCAGCGTGGTGCAGACCATTTCGGAATAAAATAATATCCGCCGCGCGATGCCGGGTCTGTGCTTTGAAGGCTATGTTATCGTGTCGGCGGACGGCATGCTGGCGAATGCCGCTCACGTGATGCCGGACGAATTGAGATTTGAGGGTGACAAGCAATTCTTCACCGCCGCCCTCGATCGCGCCGATCTGATCGTGCATGGCCGGCATTCCTATGAGGATCAGCCGAACTCGGCGCGGCGCACACGGATCATCGTGACCCGGCGGATCGGCGCGATCGCGCCGGATCCGTCTAATCCGAAAGCCACGCTCTGGAATCCCGCCGGAGCCTCGTTCGAGGCTGCCGGCGATTTCGCCGGCGTGCGCGCCGGCACCGTTGCGATTATTGGCGGGCCTGACGTGTTCGCGATGTTTATGGACCGCTACGACACGTTCTGGCTCTCGCTGGCCCCGCGGGTGCGGCTGCCGGGCGGCCAACCCTGCTTCCCTGGCGTACCCGAGCGATCACCGCAGCAGATTCTCGCGGCGCATGGTCTCAGGGCCGGTGAACCACAGCTCCTTGATCGCGCCGATGAAGTCAGCGTGACGCCGTGGCGGCGGGTGGATCAGACGTCGCCATAAACGGGCTCCTCCCTCCGCGGCGTCCTTCCATAGCCGGCGATCATGAACAGTGCGCCGATGATCGACAAATTCTTCAGCGCATCGACCAGGGTCTTGGCATTTTCCGGCGACGGCTGATTCCAGAAATCATGAAAATAGAAGGTTGAGGCGGCCACGAAAAAGATCAGGAGAATGGCAAAGAACCGCGCGCCAAAATTCAACGCGATCATCAATCCGCCGATCACCTCGAAGGTTCCGACGGCGATGGCGAGCATTTGCGGCGTCGACATTCCCGTCATCGTTTCCAGCTGGGAGGTATAGGGCGCAAGCAGGGCGGGAATGGCAACCTTGGCCGAGATGAACTCCGATGTGGCCTGAACTGCAAACAGCTTGGTCGCGCCCGAATAGATGAACAACACCGCGAACAAAACTCGCCCGAAAGTAATAAACGCTGGCATGGTCGGCCTCACTGGATGCTGCAAATGCGGGTTCGGGATCGGCGGAACGATTATGGGCGCTCCGCCCCGGCTTTTCAAACAGTCAAATCGACTCCGGAAAACGACGTTCGCAACTGGAACCGATCGATATTTCCTAGCCAAACAAGGTCGGTTGCTGACGTCCGGCGCGCTCCTGGGCTTCAACGGCGGCAACGGCGGTCATATTGAGAACGCCGCGTGCGGTCACCGACTTGGTCAGAATATGCGCCGGACGCGCCGGGCCGATCAGAATCGGCCCGACCGGGAGGGCATCGGCCAGCACCTTGATCATCTGATAGGCGACGTTGGCCGTATCAAGGTTCGGCATGATCAGGATGTTGGCCTCCCCTTCCAGTTTGGAGTGCGGCAGGATCAGCTTCCTTGCGGCTTCCGAGAGCGCGGTATCGCCCTGCATTTCACCGTCCGCCTCGAGCTCCGGGTGGCTGTGCTTCAGAAGCGCGGTGGCGCGGCGCATCTTGCGCGAGGAGTCGGTATCATAGCTGCCGAAGTCGGAATGCGACACGAACGCGATCTTGGGCTTGAGATTGAACCGCTGGACATGGAGCGCTGCCAGCGCCGCCATCTCCGCAATCTCCTCCGCGCTCGGGTTTGGCCGCACCTGGGTGTCGGCAATGAAATAGGCGCCCTTGCTGGTGATCATCAGGGCCAGTGCAGCGAAATCGCTGACGCCCGGAAGAAAACCGATGATCTCGCGCACGTGGCGCAGATGGCTCATATAGCGGCCGTCGACGCCGCAGATCATGGCATCGGCCTCGCCGCGGATCACAGCAAGCGCCGCGATCACGGTGGCATTGGTGCGTACCATCGTGCGTGCGGCATCGGGTGTGACGCCGTGCCGGCCGGCGACGTCGATGTAGGACTGAACGTATGAGCGATAGCGCGGATCGTCTTCCGGATTGATCAGATCGAAATCCTGGCCGGCCTTGATGGCGAGACCGAACCTCTTGATGCGGGCTTCGACCACCGAGGGACGCCCGACCAGTATCGGCCGCGCCAGTTTCTCCTCGAGCACCACTTGCGTCGCATGCAGAACGCGCTCGTCCTCGCCCTCCGCATAGATCACGCGCACCGGCTGGGACTTGGCCTTGGCAAACATCGGTTTCATGACAAGGCCGGAGCGGAACGCGAAGCGTTCCAGCTGGGCGGAATAGTCCTCGAAATTCCTGATTGGCCGGCCCGCCACGCCTGACTCCATGGCCGCCCTGGCCACCGCCGGCGCGATGCGCAGGATCAGCCGCGGATCGAACGGGCTTGGAATCAGCGAGCCCGGGCCGAAGCCCTGCGCTTCTCCGCTGTCGAAACCGGACGCTACCGCCGGCGGATCGCGCGCGAGCTGCGCGATCGCATCGACCGCGGCTTTCTTCATTTCCTCGTTGATGGCGGTCGCTCCGACGTCGAGCGCGCCGCGAAAGATGAAGGGGAAGCACAGGACATTGTTGACCTGGTTGGGAAAGTCGCTTCGCCCGGTGCAGATCATCGCATCGGGACGTGCCTTCCGCGCTTCATCCGGCATGATTTCCGGGTTCGGGTTGGCTAGCGCCATCACCAGCGGCTTGTCCGCCATCGCCTTGACCATGTCCGGCGTCAGCACATTGGGCGCCGAAAGCCCGAGAAAGATATCGGCGCCGCCGATCACTTCGGCAAGCTTGCGCTTGTCGGTCTTCTGGGCATAGACCGACTTCCAGCGGTCCATCAGCGTGGCGCGTCCCTCATGCACCACGCCGTCGATATCGCAGACCCAGATATTCTTGCGCTGCGCACCCATGGAGACCAGAAGATTGAGACAGGCGATCGCCGCGGCTCCGGCGCCGGAGGCGACGATCTTGACGTCTTGCAGTTTCTTGCCGTTCAGCAGCAGCGCATTGGTGATCGCCGCGCCGACGATGATGGCGGTGCCATGCTGATCGTCGTGGAATACCGGGATCTTCATGCGCGTCTTGAGCTGCGCCTCGATCTCGAAGCACTCCGGCCCCTTGATGTCCTCGAGATTGATGCCGCCGAACGTCGGCTCCAGCGCGGCCACGGTCTCGACCACGCGCTCGATGGTGTCAGCGGCAATCTCGATGTCGAACACGTCGATGCCGGCGAATTTCTTGAACAGAACCGCCTTGCCCTCCATGACCGGCTTGGAAGCCAGCGGCCCGATATTGCCGAGGCCGAGCACCGCGGTGCCGTTGGAGACCACCGCAACGAGATTGGCGCGGATCGTCAGCGAAGCCGCCTGGGCGGGATCGGCCGATATCGCCATGCAGGCGGCCGCCACCCCCGGCGAATAAGCCAGCGCAAGGTCGCGCTGGTTGGCGAGCGGCTTGATGGCCTGAATCTCAAGCTTGCCAGGCCGGGGCAGCCGGTGATAGGCGAGCGCCGCGGACTGCAGATCTTCAGAGTGGGACGGCATGCATTTCCCCCGCGGCTTTCTCGGCCCCGAATTCAGGGCTTCGGTTGCCGGTCGTCAGTTTTGCGGCAGATTGAGCCGGATGTGAAGCTCGCGCAACTGCTTCGGGGTGACCTCCGAAGGCGCATTCATCATGAGGTCTTCGGCGCGCTGATTCATCGGGAACAGCACCACCTCGCGCAGGTTCTCCTCGCCGCATAGCAACATGACAATTCGGTCAATACCGGGTGCGATGCCACCATGCGGCGGCGCGCCGAGCGAAAGGGCGCGCAGCATGCCACCAAACTTTGCCTCCAGCACGTCCTCCGGATAACCTGCGATGCCGAACGCCTTCTTCATCACATCGGGGCGATGATTGCGGATCGCGCCGGACGACAATTCGATTCCGTTGCAGACGATATCGTACTGGATCGCCTTCAGACCAAGCAGCGTATCCTGATCGTTGGCGTCGAGCGCTAGAAACTCATCCGCCTCCATGTTGGGCATCGAGAACGGGTTGTGGGAAAAATCGATCTTCTTTTCCTCCTCGTTCCATTCGAACATCGGAAAGTCGACGATCCAGCAGAATTCGAAGCGGTCCTTCCGGATGAGGTTGAGGTCTTCGCCGATTTTGGTGCGCGCCGGGCCGGCAAACTTTACGAAGCTTGCCGGGTCGCCGACGACGAAAAAGACGGCGTCGCCAGCTTTCAGCGCAAGCTGCTGACGCATTTGCTCGGTGCGTTCCGCTCCCACGTTGTTGGCCACCGGGCCACGGCCGCTGACAATACCGTTCTCTTCGGCAAAGAAAATGTAGCCGAGGCCCGGCTGACCCTCGCCTTGCGCCCATGAATTCATCCGGTCGCAGAATGCGCGCGAGCCACCTCCCGGCGCCGGAATGGCCCACACCGCCGACTTCGGGCTGGTCTCCAGAATACGCGCAAACACCTTGAAGCCGGATCCGCGGAAGATCTCCGAGACATCCGCCATCTCGATCGGATTGCGCAGATCGGGCTTGTCGCTGCCATATTTCCTGAGCGCTTCCGCATACGGGATCAGCGGAAATTTCGGCGTCACCGCCTTGCCGGCCGCAAATTCCTCGAACACCCCTCGCATGACGGGTTCAACCGCGTTGAACACATCCTCTTGCGTCACGAAACTCATCTCGACGTCGAGCTGGTAGAACTCGCCGGGCGAACGGTCGGCGCGCGCATCCTCGTCGCGGAAGCACGGCGCGATCTGGAAATAGCGGTCGAATCCCGCGATCATGGTGAGCTGCTTGAACTGTTGCGGCGCCTGCGGCAGCGCGTAGAACTTGCCCGGATGCAATCGCGACGGCACCAGGAAGTCGCGCGCGCCCTCCGGCGAGGATGCCGTCAGGATCGGGGTCTGGAATTCGAAGAAACCCTGCTGCTTCATTCGCTTGCGGATCGAATCGATGATCTGGCCGCGTTTGATGATATTCTGGTGCAGCCGCTCGCGCCGAAGGTCGAGGAAACGGTACTTAAGCCTTATATCCTCGGGATATTCCTGCTCGCCGAACACCGGCAGCGGCAGTTCGCCTGCCGGCCCCAGCACCTCGATTTCATTGACGTAAATCTCGACCGCGCCAGTCGGCAAATCAGGGTTTTCAGTGCCGGCGGGACGCCGCCGTACCTTGCCGTCGATCCGCACCACCCATTCCGAGCGCAGCTTTTCGGCGGACTTGAACGCCGGCGAATCCGGGTCGGCCACGCACTGCGTCAGTCCGTAATGGTCGCGCAGATCAATGAACAGCACCCCGCCATGGTCGCGAATTCGATGGCACCAGCCCGACAGTCGAACCGTCTCGCCGATGTCGCTGTCGCGGAGCGCGCCGCAGGTATGGGACCGGTAACGATGCATGGATGTCCTGGATACGGAGATGTCGGAGAATCGAATCGGGTGCCGGAGGCCGCCCTGCGAAGAGGTTGAGGGTTTACCCGAGGCTGTCTGGCGCGGCAACCGAATGCACCGCCAAGACCGGTCTCCCGGCGCCACGCCACAAACCCGGAAAAGTGATGGAAAAACAAAGGGCCGCGAACATGTGGGCCCGCAAAGCGATTGTCTATTTCCGAGCGATCCCTATCTTGAGCGCATGACGGTCCACTTCCCCTTCGAAAATACCTACGTGGCGCTGCCGGCGAACTTTTTCGCCCGGGTCGCGCCGACGCCGGTCACCTCGCCACGGCTGATCAAGCTCAACCGGGGGCTTGCGGTCCAGCTTGGCCTCGATCCCGATCGGCTCGATAGCCCTGATGGCGCGGAGATCCTCGCGGGGAAACGGATTCCGGACGGCGCCGACCCGATCGCGATGGCCTATGCCGGCCACCAGTTCGGTCATTTCGTGCCGCAGCTCGGCGATGGCCGCGCCATCCTGCTCGGCGAGGTGATCGACGCCGACGGCGTCCGCCGCGACATTCAGCTCAAGGGGTCCGGCCCTACGCCATTTTCCCGCCGGGGCGACGGCCGCGCGGCGCTCGGTCCGGTGCTGCGCGAATACATCGTCAGCGAGGCAATGGCGGCGCTGGGAATTCCGACCACGCGATCGCTCGCCGCGGTCCTGACCGGCGAGAGCGTGTTGCGCGAAACGCCGCTGCCGGGGGCAGTCCTCACCCGCGTCGCGTCCAGCCACATCAGGGTCGGAACCTTCCAGTATTTCGCCGCGCGCGGCGATACCGAAGGCGTGCGGCAGCTGGCCGATCACGTCATCGTCAGGCATTATCCGCAAGCTGCAGATGCCGACCGCTCCTATCATGCGCTGCTCGAAGGCGTGATCGCGCGCCAGGCCGACCTGGTCGCGCGCTGGCTGCTGGTGGGTTTCATCCATGGCGTCATGAACACCGACAACACCTCGATATCGGGCGAGACCATCGATTACGGTCCATGCGCTTTCATGGACCATTACGACCCGGCGATGGTGTTCTCTTCGATCGACGAACTCGGCCGCTACGCCTACGCCAACCAGCCGCGCATCGCGCTCTGGAACCTGACCCGGCTTGCGGAGTGCCTGTTGCCGCTGTTTTCCGAAAACCAGGACAAGGCGATAGCGGACGCGCAAGCGGCGCTCGGCGAGTTCGCGGAGAGATTCAACACAGCCTATCAGGCCGGGCTGCGGGGAAAGCTTGGGCTGTTCACGGCGCGCGATGGCGACCCGGCGCTCGCACAAGACCTGCTGGACGCCATGGCGAGGAACCAGGCCGACTTTACCCTCACCTTCAGGCGGTTGAGCGATGCCGCGCTTGATCCCGCTGGCGACGCGGCCGTCCGCCAATTGTTCGCCGAACCCACAGCCTATGATGAATGGGCGCTGCGCTGGCGGCAGCGGACCGGTGAGGAGCCGCAGGATCCCGCCGCGCGGCGGATGGCGATGCGATCGGTCAATCCGGCCTTCATACCAAGGAACCACCGGGTAGAGGCGATGATCGACGCCGCCGTGAACCGCGACGACTTTGCCTTGTTCGAGGAGTTTCTCGCGGTGCTGTCGAAGCCGTACGAGGACCTGCCGGCCTATGCCGACTATGCCGAGCCGCCCCAACCGCACCAGCGCGTGCATCAGACGTTTTGCGGGACGTGAATCGTTAACCCTCCGCCCAACTTTCAGGTCCCACGACTGCCGCCCGCCGCCAGGAATTAAGAAACGGTCAATGGCTTCCTCACAAATCTAGCGGTTTGTTGGGGGATTGCCGCCGTGGACGCATTGGTATTTGAATTCATGGGGCTGGCGATGATCGCGCTGTGTGTCATCGTGCTGGCCATTCCGTCCTCGCGGCGCCCATCCGCGGGGCGCGTCAGCGACACCTGACCGATCACATTTCTGGAAACAAATATCGGCGCACATCGCCGGGCGTGTCGCTACCGATTGAATCGATGCGAAAAGTTCCCCCCTCGGGCTGAAATGCAAGGCCTGAATTCTCGTCCCAGGACCCTTGACATATCAACGCTTTCGGCAGAACGCCCTCTTAAGAAGCGTTATGGACTATTCATGGATTTGATTGCCACCACTTCGGAACTCGCCGCGGCTTGCGGCCGCCTCGCCAAGCACCCGGTTATCACCGTCGATACGGAATTTCTGCGCGAGACGACCTATTATCCCCTCCTCTGCGTCGTGCAGATGGCGAGCGCCGAGGAAGCGGTCGTGATCGACACGCTGGCCGCGGGCATCGACCTGAAGCCGTTCTTCGAGCTGATGGCCGACGAGAAGGTGCTGAAGGTTTTCCACGCTGCCCGTCAGGATATCGAAATCGTCTGGCATCAGGCCGGGATCGTTCCGCACCCGATCTTCGACACCCAGGTCGCGGCCATGGTGCTCGGCTATGGCGATTCCATCGCCTACGACCAGCTGGTCGAGCGCATCGCCGGACATCGCCCCGACAAGACCCATCGTTTCACCGACTGGTCGCGCCGGCCGCTGACCGAAGAACAGATGCATTACGCCGTCTCCGACGTCACCCATTTGCGCGACGTGTTTGCGGCGCTCGACGCCGACCTCAGGAAACGCGGGCGCAGCGACTGGGTGAGCGAGGAAATGGAGGTCCTGACAAGCCCAAGGACCTACGACTTCCACCCCGAACGCGCATGGGAACGGCTGAAGACGCGGGTACGCAAGCCGAAGGAACTTGCTGTGCTGATGGAAGTCGCGGCATGGCGCGAACAGGAGGCGCAGAGCCGCGACGTTCCGCGCAGCCGCGTCCTCAAGGACGATGCGGTCGGCGACATCGCGACGCATGCGCCGACCAGCCTGGAACGGCTGGCGAATTTGCGCTCGCTGCCGAAGGGATTTGACCGCTCGAAATGGGGCGCCGATATCGTGGCCGCCGTGCAGCGCGGCCTCGCGCGCGATCCCGCAAGCCTGCCGAAAATCGAAAAACCGCGCGGCAATTCAAATGGCGCGGCGATTGTCGAACTTCTGAAAGTTTTGCTGCGGATGACCTCGGAGCGTCACGCCGTCGCCAGCAAGATCATCGCGACCGTCGGCGATCTCGAAGACATCGCGGCTGACGACAACGCCGACGTGGCCGCGCTGCGCGGCTGGCGCCGCGAGCTGTTCGGTGAAGCGGCGCTGTCGCTGAAGCACGGTCGGCTCGCGCTTGCGATCGAAAAGGGCCGCGTGGTCAGGGTCGACCGGAGCTAGCGGAATCGCTATCGCGCCGCCTCAAGTATTTGCAAGGCAAAGCTTGCCGCAAGGCATCGAGCTCCGGTCATACCACGATCTTGCCGCTTGCGCCGACGAGGTCGTCGCTGCGCAATATCCGCGCGAAGTTACCGATCACTTTGACGACCGCGAGTTTATATGTATCCGCGTCTCCAAGGTCGGTGCGCCGGCAGGCCACGGCGTCCCTGACGATCTGATAGCGATGGCTGCGATGAAACCCGTCGACAACGGTCGACAGAATGGTTTCATCCAGCGAAAATCCCATCAGAACACAGCGCGTGCTTCTCAGATTTGACATGTATTCGGCGAACCGCGTCGAACTGTAGGCCGATGGCAGCGGATGCTCGAAGGTGAGTTCCCCCGGTCGCGGTCTAAACTCCGCAATCCAGTTCGTCAGGTTCGACGCCGGATTGAACCACGCGGCCTGGGCGATCCGCTTCAAATGCATAACCGGCCATAGGTTGTCGCGCCACAACGTCATCAATTCGAGGCAACGGGGCGTGATCGCGTCCGCGCCCGATATCACGTGGCTGCGGCCTTCGGTGAGATACTCGGCCTGGAGATCGGCGCAGACGAGGATCGGCGGATCGTTATCGAGGGAAGCTGTCATTTTTCTGCCCGAAATCATGTTCCAGCCAAAGCCGGCGCGCGAAGCGGAGATGTCACGGCGCGCCGCGATGAGACATCGAGGATCCCGGGCCTGTCCCAGTCCCCCTCGGGCCTGATGATCACGTAGGGGTCGCTATCGAGCGTGATGGCATCGGGGCCCGGCTCAAGGTCAAGCACCATCTCGGTATAGGAAAAATCGGAGAACGTGATCTTCCGGTTATGACCGAGCGGCTTGGCGCCGAAGTGCGACCAGAAGTTCACCAGCCGGTCTTGCGCGTGGCCATAGACCTTCTTGAACCCCTTGCGCTTGAGGTATTCGAAGCTTGCCTGCACGAGCTTGAATGATATGCGTGACCGCCGGAACTGATGGCGGACGGCAAGGCGTTCAAGCTTTGCAAACTCTCCAAAAAATCGCACGCGAAGGCAGGCCGCGGGTTCGCTGCCGATAAAGCCGATGAAGTGCGCGGCGACCAGATCGTTGCCGTCGAATTCCTCCTCGATCGGGCAATCCTGCTCGGCGAGGTAGACGGCGGCGCGAATGGCGGTGACCAGCATCAGGTCGTTGGGATCGCGGGCGATGCGGATGGAAATCGCGCGCGAGTCCTGTCTGGGCGGGGGTTTAGTGCCATGCATCTGCGATACTCCCTACTGAAACATGTGATGCCGGCATATTCGCAAGACGGCGATTCCATGGACGCTCGTAGCGCCAGAGGTCGGGCTGCGAACTCGGTATCGGCTTGAAGCCTATTGCGATCAGCAAATCGCGGCCTGCCATTGTCGCCGGCTGCGCGAAATAATCGGCATTTATGAATCGCTGCCTTCTCAAATATGCCGCGACGTTCGCGAGTCCGACAACGGCGCGCCCGTGACATACGAGAGCCCAAACATAGATAGCCGATACTTCTTCATCGCCGCGCGCCAAAAACTCGCGGCCTGGATTCTTCAGGTCGATGCCGTCGATCAGCAGCGCATCATGCCCGCGGTCATTGAGATAGAGGAATGCTATTCCGCCCAGCAGGCCTCCCGCCCGTTCAAAGGCAAAGATCGACTCCGGATCGCCGCGCAGGAATTGAGCAAGGCCGGCTTCCGAGACGCTGACCCCCGGAATCTCCCGCCGGGCGATGGTCACGAGATCGTGCAGATGCCCATATGTTGCCGGCCTGGCCGTGACCGCGGAGGTCGGCGAAAGCTCATCCAACTCGTGCCGGGCAGCCAGATCCCTACTTCCTTGAAACATTTTCTGCATTTAAGGTCCCATCCGTGTAACGATTATCATACCTGACGGGGATAACGGGTATGCGGCAAGGTTTGCATCGGGGTGCTGCGCCAATGCAGCGCAAAAAGGCTGAAGAAAGCCTCAACGCGTCATGGCAAGATTTACACGCATTTCTCCTATGTACGCGGCATCAGAGCTTCAGGAACGCCGCAGACGTGCTGGGATTGACCGGCACAACCCTGATGCGGAAGATCGACAGGCTTGAGGAAGAATTAGGGTTCAAGCTGTTTTTGCGCGACCAGTCGGGCTTGTCGCTGAGCGATGAGGGACGGGCCTTGCTGTTCGATGTCGAGCAGATGGAACGCCTCAGCTTCAACGTGTTCCGTCGGGCGTCCATGTCGACCGACATACACGGTTCCGTGCGTGTCGCCGTGACCGAGGGACCCGGTATCTCCTGGGTCCTCCCCAGGCTGATCGATTTCCAGAAAACCTACCGCAAGATTATGGTCGATCTTCGTTGCGCCATGGAGCAGGCCGACGTATCGCGCCTCGAGGCCGATATTTCGATCCAGTTCGCCCGACCGACAAACCCGGACCTCATTGTTGCGAAGCTTGGCAGGATTCACATCTACACGTTTGCGTCGGAGGGATATCGGGACGCCTATGGGTTGCCAAAATCCCTCGCGGATCTCCGGAATCACCGCATCGTCAAGCAACACGGCGCGCAGCTGGACGAGACCGGCTACGCCCGGATTCTGGGATTGGAATCGCTGGAAGGCATCGTCGGCATATCCACAAATTCCAGTGTTGCGGTTCTCTACGCAATCGAGCGAGGAGCCGGAATCGGATTTCTGCCGACATCGATCATGGCGCTCGGCGCGCCGCTGGTCGCAATCGATCTCGGGATCAACTATCACATGGATTTGTGGCTTACCTACCACAAGGAGTTTCGCAACTCCGACCGACACAAAATCGTAATTGATTGGCTCAAGAAGATATTCGATTCGAAGGCCTATCCTTGCTTCGGGGATGACTTCATTCATCCCAATGATCTCGTACCCCTGATGAAGGAGCAAAGGCGCAACTTCGGCCTTCTGGGATACGCGGCCGCCGGGTTGGCCTAGGGATACGATTTGGATCGATCCAGACGGGGCGTCAATTCGCGCGCCGGCTACCACTTCAACTCGACGCCAAGCGTTCCCTGATGCGACTGCATCGCGGCGCGGAACTTGCCGTCATAGTTGAGGTAGAGCCGCGCCGCATTGCTCAGACTGAGCGACGCGGACGCGCCGGCATCCGCCCCGTACCGGCTTTCGCCAATGCCCTGAACGGTGATGCTCTGGGCGCCGAGGCTGACGGTGACCGAGCTGAAATTCTGCGCGACATTGTCGACGAACTTGCCGTAGGCGGAAAGATCGAGAATCTTCCGATCGAAGATCCAGTAGTGGCCGACCTCCGCGCCGAGCAGGATTCGCGAACGCTCGACCGTCGCCCCGCTCGCCGTCAATGGATCGAGGCCGCCGATCTCCTGCAGCGATCCAGTCGTGGCGCGCACATATTCGAGCGCGGCTTTCGGCACGATACGGCTCTGGTCGATGTTCCAGTAGTAACTGAGCTCGGTCAGCGCGCCGTCGATCTCGGCGTTGTAGCCGGCACTGGCGGTGCCAAATCCGGTGTCCCGGCTCGAATTGATTTTCCCGAAGCCATGGACCAGCGCGACGGCCCAGGTCCAGGGCCCCTTGTCGACGGATGCGTTGAAGCCGAGCTGGGTAAGATCGAGGGTAGCCGACTGCATCGCCAGCGGAACGTCGATCGAGGTGCGGCTTTGGTCAACCGAAAAGCCGACATTGACGCCAGGCGCTAAGCGCGCCCCTAACCCAGCGACGCCGCCCCAGGTCTGACGGCGGTCTCCAACGAAGAAGCCCAGCGGGCCGGTCGTGGCCGAGATTCCGTAGGCCTCGGCCCAGGTCCGGTATGGCGGGACGTCCGTCGCTTCGGAGGCGCCACCGCCGCCCGGATTGTATCGCAACGCGCCGCGAAATCCGGTTGATGCCTGGTTTCCAAGCCGCTCCAGGAAATTACTGCCGAGATCTGTCACCGTCGAACCGGCCGAAGCGCCGGAATTAACCTCGCCGGGCGTTGGTACGGGCGGGGCCGGCGGCACGAAGGCGATCTGTGCCCGAGCCGGGGGCGGCTGCGTCGCAACCGCCAGGATAACGACGAAAACGATGGCGATGGCCGGGGCAAGCCCGTCGTGCGTCCCGGTCTGCTTTGCTCGCCAAGGCCGCGATGAGCCGCACATCCATGCCATCCCAAGAGGAGCGCCAACTCGACAAAACTGCGGAAATTCCATCGACCCTCGAGGATTTGCCCTCAGTTCGATGGGAGCGTCAATCGGTCATGGCTCCGCGCGAGTGGCGATTGCCGAACATTGTTGTTCGATTGCCACAGGTCGCGAGGGCGATCCCGTCGCTGCTTCGATTTCTTCAGCCATGCCAGAGGCTTGCTAACGCGCAAATTTCGTGTTGCAATATCCGGTACAATCGGATTTAGGCCGATCGACTGTGCGTTTCGCGACCAAGAAATTGAGCAGACATCCGAAAAGCCCGCTTGTGGCGTGGCACGCAAAAAGCGTGGCCGCGTCTTTTTTACGTCTAGACCAGGAGACAGGCGATGCAAAAAGGCACCGTCAAGTGGTTCAACCCGACAAAGGGTTATGGCTTCATCAAGCCGATGGTCGGCGATAAGGACGTCTTCGTCCATATCTCCGCGGTCGAGCGCGCTGGGCTCTCAACCCTCAATGAGAATCAGGTTATCGAATATGACCTCGTGGAAAATCGCGGCAAGACATCCGCGGAAAATCTGAAGGTCACTTAAGCTTCGTCACGATCCGCGCAAGCAAATCCTGATGTTCCCCCGGCCCTCGCCGGGGGATTTTATTTTCCCGGATATTCTGTGCAACCGGTGATCTTCCGGCGTTCACGCGGGCAGCTTGCCAAGTTTGGGATCGCTAGTTCCGAGTTACTTCAACTTTGTCGTCGTGCGGGCTCTGGGCCGTCCCGTTGAAGGGCTGAAGAATCTGCGTGCACGTCGTCAGCACGAACGCCGTCTTGGTGCATTGCCAGTTACTACCCAGCAGCTCCGCGGTCGGCACCAGTTGCGGCGCCGTCACCCTGAGAAAGGCCGCGAAGCCGAGCGTAACCGCTGAGATAACGAGCGCGCGCCTTTTGCTGGTCCATTGTGTACCTGCCATTGCCGTCGCTCCTGTTCGAGATTGCGCGGACAATAGGAGTGGGGCGAGCCCTTCCGTTGTGATCGATTTCACAATCTCCTTTTTGTGAACTGCGGCAAATGTGCACTGGCCCGATACGCAACTTGAACCTTCTCGCCGACTTATCTTTCGGTCATCGTCTTGCGCGGAAGAGCGCGCCGGAGAGCGATCCCATCGCCTCGCATCCAACGATCGCAATCTTCGCGATTTTACGCTCCGTGCAAGCGGGAAGCCTGGTTTACAGCGGAGGAATCAAAGTGCCGCCGGGACCGGCGCCGCCCACCGTCTTGCAGAGCGCGCCCTCCAGCCGGACTTGACCGCCGGCGACGAGCCGCAGCGCTGCAGGGTAGATGCGATGCTCGACCTCGAGGATCCGCTGGGCCAGCGTCGCCGGCGTGTCGTCATCCCGAACCGTTACCGCCCCCTGCATCAGGATCGGACCGGCGTCAGTTTCCGGAATGACAAAATGGACGGTCGCGCCCGAAATCTTCACGCCGGCGCGCAGCGCCTGGCCTTGCGGATCGAGTCCGGGAAAAGACGGCAGCAGCGAGGGGTGAATATTGAGCATACGGCCGTACCAGCGTTGCACGAAGGCGGTCGTGAGCAGTCGCATGAAGCCGCCAAGGCAGATCAGGTCGATCTTGTGCTGGTCCAGCGCCGATTGCAGAACCGTCTCGAATGCCGCTCGATCCTTGCCGAACGGCTTGCTTTCGATGGTAAGCGTCGCAACTCCGCGTGCCCTCGCCTTTTCGAGGCCACCGGCATCGGCCCGGTCGGAAATGACGACGACGATTTCGGCCGGGAAATCCTCGGCTGCCGCGGCCTCGATTAACGCGGCCATGTTCGAACCCCGCCCTGAAATCAGGATTGCGACCCGGCGCTTCATGACCTCACCATGTGAGATGATCTCACCATGCGAGATCGAGATGACCGTTGTAAACCACGCGGTGTTCGCCCGAAGCCGGGATCACCTGGCCCAGCAGCACCACGCCCTCGCCGCCCTCGGTGAGAACCTGGGTAACCTCTTCGATGGCATCGGGCTCCACGATGGCGACCATGCCGATGCCACAGTTGAAGGTGCGCAGCAATTCGAGCTCGGCGATCCCGCCCTGCTCGGCCAGCCATTTGAACACCGGCAGCACGGGAAGGCGCGCGAGGTCGATGCCGACGCCAAGGTGCTTTGGCAGCACCCGCGGAATATTGTCGGTGAACCCGCCGCCGGTGATGTGGGCAAGGCCCTTGACCGCGCCAGTATCGCGGATCGCACGCAGGCATGATCTGACGTAGAGCCGCGTTGGCGTCAGCAGCGCGCCGCCAAGCGTCATGACCGGCGAAAACGGCGCCGGCACCTCGAAACCGAGGCCAGAGGCTTCGACGATCCTGCGGACCAGCGAAAATCCGTTGGAGTGAACGCCGGATGAGGCCAGCCCGAGTACCGCGTCGCCCTCGGCGATATCGGATCGCGGCAATAAAGTGCCCCGCTCGGCGGCGCCGACCGCAAAGCCTGCGAGATCGTAGTCGCCGTCCCTGTAGAGGCCGGGCATTTCGGCGGTTTCGCCACCGATCAGCGCGCAGCCTGATTCGCGGCAGCCTTCGGCAACGCCGGCGACAATGGCGGCGGTGGCCTCTGGATCGAGTTTGCCGCAGGCGAAATAATCGAGAAAGAACAGCGGTTCGGCGCCCTGCACGACGAGGTCGTTGACCGACATAGCCACCAGGTCGATGCCGATGCCGCCATGTAGCCCGGTCTCGATCGCAATCTTGACCTTGGTGCCGACGCCGTCGGTGGCTGCGACCAGAACCGGGTCCCTGAAGCCCGCGGCCTTGAGGTCGAACAAGCCGCCGAACCCGCCGATTTCGGCGTCCGCCCCGGCGCGGGCCGTGGCGCGAACCATCGGCTTGATGAGATCGACCAGCCGGTTGCCCGCATCGATATCGACACCCGAATCGGCGTAGGTAAGCCCGTTTTTACGGTCGATCATGGCCTATTCCAGCTGATGGCGGCTGGTTACGTCGGATTCCGCTCATGTGCAATGGCTCGCAAGCGGCACGCGTATATACTATGTAGACTGGAACCGGTTCGGGCGGCAAAGGGCCGTATCTTTCGCAACATCAGGCCGGCAGCCGGGAAGCGCCGTGTGAGCATTCCAAACATCATCACCCTGGGGCGCATCCTGCTGGTGCCGTTCATCGTCTGGGCGATCGCGTCCAGCCAGATGGAAATCGCATTTGCGATCTTCATCGTCGCCGGCGTCAGCGACGCGGTCGACGGCTTCCTCGCCAAGCGCTTCAACATGGCGAGCGAATTGGGCGCCCTGCTCGATCCCCTGGCTGACAAGGCGCTTTTGGTCTCGATTTACGTGGCGCTCGGAATCTGGGGCGCGGTGCCGCGCTGGATCGTCATCCTCGTGGTCTCGCGCGACATCATGATCGTGGCGGCCGTCATCGTGTCATGGTTGTTCGGCAAGCCGATCCCGATGAAGCCGCTGATGGTGTCGAAGCTCAATACGGTGGCGCAGGTGGCCTTCGCCGCCCTGGTGCTTGCTGCGCTTGGCTTCGGCTTCAACTCGACGCCGTATGATCTGATTCTGATGGGCTTCGTCACGGTCTTTACTCTGGTTTCCGTATCGCTCTATCTCGTGGAGTGGGTGCGGCACATGAGCACGATCGAAGCCGCATAAGTCATGCGCCGGCCGGGCCCGGCATGGAGTCATCGAGTGCCAGGCCGCGTTCAACCCCGTCAGCTTGCATTTGCGCTGCCGCACGCGGAGAGCCTGACCCGCGACAATTTTCTGGAAGGCCCGGCCAACGCCGCGGGGCTGGCGCTGGTTGAGAGTTGGCCTGAATGGCCCAGCCGGATCATGCTGCTGGTAGGACCGGAAGGCTCCGGCAAGAGCCATCTCGCCACGATCTGGGCCGAGCAATCGGGCGCACGCTCGATATCGGCCCATGCGCTAACTGCGGCTTCGGTGCCGGGGGCACTGGCAACCGGGGCGCTGGTGGTGGAGGATCTGAATACGCCGGACTTCGATGAGCGGGCGCTGTTTCATCTGATGAATTTGGCGCGGGAGGACGGGGCTTTCGCTCTGATCACCGCGCGCGCGCCGCCGTCGACGTTTCAAATCGAGCTGCGCGATCTGCGCTCGCGTCTGCGCGCCGCGCCGACGGTAGCGTTATTGCCGCCTGATGATCAGCTGCTACGCGCGCTGATCATCAAGTTTTGCACGGACCGTCAAATGGCTGCCGATGAGAGCGTGGTGGGATACCTCGCCACCAGGATCGAGCGGTCCTACGCGGCCGCAAGGCGGGCCGTCGAGTTGCTGGACACCGAAGCCTTGCGGCAGGGCCGTCCGGTCACCCGGGCGTTGGCGGCTGAATTGCTGCGGGATACCTGACGACCGCTGCCGGTTCCGCGTCTTGACGGCGCCGTCGGCAGGAACATCAATGCCATTGAAACGTCATCGCGCTAAAACATGTTTGCAGCAACGGCGCCCGGAATCGCGGCGTCTGGTCTGGGATAGATTGAAACTTGATGGACTCCGTTCAAGCCATTGTAACTAAAGAGAAAGAATCGGATGCCGGTGCCGGTCCAACGATCGCCCACAGCCCCGAGCGCTTTATCAATCGCGAGCTTTCCTGGCTGCATTTCAATCGTCGGGTGCTGGAGGAATCGGTCAATCCCGGCCATCCCGCGCTTGAGCGGGTGCGATTTCTGTCGATTTCCGCCAATAACCTTGATGAGTTCTTCATGGTCCGGGTCGCCGGCATCAAGGCCCAGGTGCGGGAGGGCATTGCCGAGCGCAGTCCCGATGGACTGACCCCCTCCGAGCAGCTTGTCCTGATCAACGAGACCGTTTCGAAACTCGCCAACGACCAGCAGGCGATCTGGCGTGATCTGCGCGGCATTCTGGCCGATGTCGGCATCGTTCTCGTCGATGGCCGCGATGTCACCAAGGCCGAGCGAGCCTGGATCGAGGATCACTTCCTGCACAACATCTTCCCGCTGCTTACCCCGCTTGCGATCGATCCGGCCCATCCCTTCCCGTTCATCCCGAGCCTCGGATTTACCGTCGCCTTGCATCTGGCGCGCGTCTCCGACGGCAAGCCGATGAATGCGCTCATTCGCATGCCTGGCAAGATCGATCGCTTCATCCGGATGCCCGCGGGCAAGGATAGCGCGGTACGGTTGATCACGCTGGAGCAGGCCACCGGCCTGTTCATCGGACGACTGTTCCCCGGCTATACCGTCAAGGGCCAGGGCGCATTCCGTATCATCAGGGATTCCGAGCTTGAAATCGAGGAAGAGGCGGAGGACCTGGTTCGGCTGTTCGAGACCGCGCTGAAGCGGCGGCGGCGGGGATCGGTGATCCGGCTCGAAATCGAGGCCAAGATGCCGGAAGAACTGCGCGCCTTCGTGCAGCGGGCGCTTTCCACCTCCGACGACGAAGTCCTGCTGGTCGACGGCGTGCTGGCGATGAACGAACTGTCGCAACTGACCCGGCTCGACCGGCCCGATCTCGAATTCGTGCCCTATGTACCCCGCCATCCTGAACGCGTGCGCGATCACGGCGGCGATATCTTCGCCGCCATCCGGCAAAAGGATCTGATCGTTCATCACCCCTATGAATCCTTCGACGTCGTGGTGCAGTTCCTGCAACAGGCCGCCCGCGACCCCGATGTCGTCGCCATCAAGCAGACGCTCTATCGCACCTCGAACAACTCACCGATCGTGCGCGCGCTGGCGGAGGCCGCCGAGGCCGGAAAGTCGGTGACGGCGCTGATCGAACTCAAGGCGCGGTTCGACGAGGAAGCCAATATCCGCTGGGCGCGCGACCTTGAACGCGCCGGCGTGCAGGTAGTGTACGGATTTCTCGAACTGAAAACCCATGCCAAGCTGTCGCTGATCGTGCGCCGCGAGGGCGGCAGCCTCACCACCTACGTCCATACCGGCACCGGAAACTATCATCCCGTGACCGCGCGCATCTACACCGATCTGTCCTACTTCACCTCCGATCCGATCATCGGACGCGACGCCGCGCGGGTATTCAACTACATCACCGGCTATGCGGAGCCGAGCGACATCGAGAAGATGGCGGTATCGCCGCTCACCTTGCGGAAACGAATCATCGAACATATTCGCGGCGAGACCAGCCACGCCCGTCATGGCAGGCCGGGCGCGATCTGGATGAAGATGAATTCGCTGGTCGACCCTGATATCATCGACGCCCTGTATGAAGCGTCGCAGGCCGGCGTATCGATCGAGCTGGTGGTGCGCGGCATTTGCTGCCTGCGGCCGGGCATATCCGGACTCTCGGAGAATATCCGCGTCAAATCGATCATCGGCCGTTTCCTCGAACATGGCCGAATCTATTGCTTCGGGATGGGGCACGGCCTGCCGGGTGCAAAAGCTGCTGTGTATATCTCGTCCGCCGACATGATGCCGCGCAACCTCGACCGGCGCGTCGAACTGCTCTGCCCGCTGCAAAATCCTACGGTGCATCAGCAGGTTCTCGAACAGATCATGGTGGCGAATCTGAAGGATACCGAGCAAAGCTGGCAGTTATTGCCGGATGGGTCGTCAACGCGTATGAAGGCCGCGAAGGGCGAGGAGCCCTTCAACCTGCATAATTACTTCATGACGAATCCGAGTCTGTCAGGCCGTGGAAAGTCGCTCAAGGAATCTTCGCCGCGCCGCCTCACGCGCCGCACCGAGCGTCATCAGTCGCCGTAAGGGGTCCAAACAGTGAAGCGGCCGCGCAAGCGCGCATCCAGCGTCGCGGTCGTCGACATCGGTTCGAATTCGGTGCGCCTCGTCGTCTATGAAGCGATGGCGCGCAGCCTGATCACCATCTTCAACGAGAAGACGCTTTGCGGTCTTGGCCGTGAGGTTCAGACCACCGGCCTGCTGCCGCCGGACGCCGTCGCCAAGGCCTTGACATCGTTACGGCGTTTTCGCGCGCTATGCAGGGTGATGAAGGTCGGCCGCGTGCATGCGATCGCCACCGCCGCCTGCCGCGACGCCACCAACGGCCCCGATTTCATCACCAAGGCCGAGCGCATCTGCGGCGTCAGAATCGAAATCCTGTCGGGCCCGCGCGAAGCCAAACTGTCGGCGCTCGGTGTCGTGTCGGGCATCCACAAGCCGGACGGTATCGTCGGCGATCTCGGCGGCGGTTCGCTGGAACTGATCGATGTGCGCGGCAACCGGGTTCGCAGCGGGCTCACGCTCCCGCTCGGCAGCCTGGCGTTGCAGGATTTGTCCCATAAATCGCTGAAGCGCGCCGAGCGTATCGTCAAGGCCGAACTCTCCGGCGTGGCCCAGCTCACGGCCGGCCGCGGCCGCACCTTTTACGCGGTTGGAGGAACATGGCGGGCGCTGGCGCGCATCCACATCATCCAGAGCGAATACCCGCTCGGGGTCATGCACGGCTATTCGATACCGGCAGAGCATGCGCTCGATTTCGCGCGGCGCCTGCGCCGTCTCGTATCGGCGAACATGCTGGCCAATATCGAAGTCGTCGCCGATGCCCGCCGGCCGTTGCTGGCCTATGCGGCGCTTGTTCTCGAATACATCATCCGCGTCGCAAGGCCGAAGACCATCGTGTTTTCGACCTTCGGCGTGCGCGAAGGACTGCTCTACGCCAGACTGTCGCAAGCCGAGCGCGCCAGGGACGGGCTGATCTGCGCAGCGCAGTCTCTGAATGAGCTGTTGTCGCGATCGGCGCGCCATGCCGAGGAACTGATTGAATGGACCGATCGTCTGGTGCGGGTCGTGAAGTTGCGGGAGACCGACGAGGATCGCCGCCTGCGCCATGCCGCCTGCCTGCTGTCGGACATCGGATGGCGGGTGCATCCCGACCATCGCGGCGAGGAAACGCTCAATCTCATCACCAACGGCAATTTCGGTTCGATCAGCCACCAGGGCCGGGCATTTGTCGCGCTGTCGGTGTTCTACCGCTATGCCGGCTTGAGCGAACAGAATGAACCGCCCGCGATCATTCAGGAGCTGGTACCGCCGGCGCTGCTCGAGCGCGCCCGCCTGCTCGGCGCCGCGTTCCGCGTCGCCCACCTGATATCGGCGGCGCGGCCGGGCGTATTGCCGGCGACCCACTTTCGGAGCCGGGGCCGCAAACTGATGCTGGTGTTCGAACACAAGATGGTCGATCTGGTCGCCGACCGCGTCGGCAGCCGTTTCAAGCAGCTGGCGCGGCTGGTCGGCCGCTCCGGTTCGATCGTGCGGCGCTAGACTAGACTTTCGTCATCCCGCTCCATCTTTTTGCTTGAGCATGATCTGCGGGCGAACGCTTCGCGTTTGTCGCAAGGACGCTTACGGCCGGTCGAGCGGCTGAGCCGCCTCGACGGCGTCCGGCAGCGCCAGATGTTCGAGCTGGGTCAGCCGGCGCTTGCGCCAGATCGAGCCCACGACCAGAACTCCGATCGCGCCAAGTATCGAGGAGATGTACTCGCCCAGATCCGCATCCAGGCTGAAGTGCGGCGATACGCCGAAGATCGCCGAGGTCGCGTCGAGATTGAGGGCGATCTGGCCGTCGAGCAACCGCTGCAGGAAGGGATGCACCGCCGGATCGGTTTCGATCACGTCGCCCGCGATCCAGCCCAGCAACGTTGCGCCCAGCCAGATCAGGACCGGAAAGCGGTCGAGCACCATCATGATCAAGGCAGCGCCCGCGATGATCATCGGGATGCTGACGGTGAGACCGAGAATCAACAGTGAAAGCTGCCCGTTGGCGGCGGCGGCGACCGCGATCACGTTGTCCAGGCTCATGACGATGTCGGCGATCACGACAATCCGGATGGCATGCCAGAGACTGGTGCCCGCGGTGACGTCCTCGCCCTCGTCTTCGGGAACCAGAAGCTTGGCTGCAATCACGAACAGCGCAATCCCGCCGACCAGCTTCAGATAGGGCAGCACCATCAGCTTCGCGACGATGCCGGTGAATGCGATCAGCAACACCACCGCGATGCCGGCGCCGATCACCATCCCCCACAGCCGCTGCCGCGGCGCAAGGCCGCGGCAGGCCATCGCGATGACCAGCGCATTGTCGCCGGACAACAGCACGTTGATCCAGATGATCTTGCCAACCGCCAGCCAGAACGCCGGCGTTTGCATGTCGGTTTGAACCTGCGTGAAAAACGCACCGAGATTTGCGGGATCAACGACCTGCAACAGCCAGTTCACAGCTTAACCCCCTTGGCGCGCGGCCGCCCCGCGGGGCTATCCTCGACCAGACTGCGCGCCCGTGTCGGTGTCAATCAACCGACGATTTCATTGCCCGAGAAGAACTGGGCGATCTCGATGGCCGCCGTCTCCCGGGCATCGGAACCATGCACCGAGTTTTCCCCGATCGACTTCGCGTGCAGCTTGCGGATGGTACCGTCGGCCGCCTTGGAAGGATCGGTCGCGCCCATGACCTCGCGGTGCTTGATGACGGCGTTTTCGCCTTCGAGAACCTGAACCACGACCGGACCGGAGATCATGAAATCCACCAGCTCGCCGAAGAACGGACGCGCCTTGTGGACGGCGTAGAAGGTTTCGGCCTGCCCGCGGGTCATGCGAATACGCTTCTGGGCGACGATGCGAAGTCCGGCCTTCTCGATCAGCGCGTTGATCGCGCCGGTCAGATTGCGCGCGGTCGCGTCCGGCTTGATAATCGAAAAGGTGCGTTCAATCGCCATGATTTCGTCCTTGCAAAGCTGACGGGAATTGCCGGGCTTATATCGGCGCCGCCGGCGCACGGCAAGCGATCAGGCCGAACGCGCGCGCGCCCACCGGCAAAGCGGGCTGCGGGATTACAACAATTTCACGAACATGAACCCTCTCTGAAACGAGCGTCCCGGTTTCGTTCAGCTTCTCAGAGCTAGGCTCCATCGACCGAACGCGCCCGCTGCTACTCCAGGGGGCGCTAAGGGGCAGCACCGATGGCGCCAGCGGCGCCGAACCCGAGGAGACGACCATGTTACGCAAATTCTCGCTTGTTGCAGTTGCCGCAGCTTCGCTTGCAGCGGCCGCGTTGGCGCCGACCTCCGCCTCCGCCTGGGGCGGTCACGGTTGGCACGGTGGATGGCACGGCGGCTGGGGCGGTCCCCGCTTCTTCATCGCTGGCCCCGCCTATTACGGCTATGGCGGCTGCTATGTGCGGCGATTGGTCCCGACGCCGTGGGGACCGCGCTGGCGGCTGGTTAATCGCTGTTATTGAGCGCAACCGCCCGATCCTGATGTGAAAAAGCCCCGGCGCCTGTCGCGCCGGGGCTTTTTCACGCGGGTTCGATTGAATGGAACCCGCGGTGCTTCATGCAATTTTTACTAGAAAGGCATGCAATCGATTACCGTGGGGAAACCATTACCCTGCCAATGACTTGGTACAGCATCAATTCATCGACACCAGGCGAAACTCGTCATGAACAGCCGAACCAACGACAGCGGCGAACTGATCGATCGCAAGACCAGCCGGTCGATCTGCGACGCCGTGGGTGAACGGCTGCAGCAGAGCCTGCGCCCGGAGGCTTTGCGCCCCTCTCCCCGCCTCCAGCATCTGATTGATGAATTGCGCAGGCGCGACGGCGAGCGGCGTCGGCCGAACTAGGACGCGACTTCACGCCAGGCCGCCGAGAGCGATTTGACTGATGTCGGTTGCACCTCGTCGAAGGGCAGCGGCGCTGAATTCCACGCAAACATGGAGCGGCGGCGAATCGCCGGAATGGCCTATCCGGTGCATAACGGGGTTGCGTTTGGCGGCGTCTCCGGTGACAACGCCGCATGCTTTCAATCACCGATATCTCGGTCCGGATTGCCGGACGGCTCCTGATCGACCAAAGCTCGGCGCAGATCGCGCCCGGCGCCCGCGTCGGCTTCGTCGGCCGCAATGGTGTCGGCAAATCGACCCTGTTCAGCGTCATCCGAGGCGAACTGCCGACCGAAACCGGCACCGTCACCGTCCCACCGCGCTGGCGGATCGGCAGTCTCGCACAGGAGGCTCCGAACGGGCCGGAAAGCCTGATTGAAGTCGTGCTCAAGGCGGACCTCGAGCGCGATGCCCTGCTGCGGGAAGCCGACGTCGCCCATGACCCGCACCGGATCGCGGAGATCCAGACCAGGCTCGTCGACATCGACGCCCATTCGGCGCCCGCCCGCGCCGCGGCGATCCTCGACGGCCTCGGATTTTCGACGGCGGACCAGGCGCGGTCATGTTCGGAATTTTCCGGCGGCTGGCGGATGCGCGTCGCGCTGGCCGCGACGCTGTTTGCTGCGCCAGATCTATTGCTGCTGGACGAGCCGACCAACTATCTCGATCTCGAAGGCACGCTGTGGCTTGAAGATCATCTGGCGAGCTATCCGCGCACCGTGATCGTCATCAGTCATGATCGCGACCTGCTGGACACCTCGGTCGACCAGATCCTACACCTCGATCGCGGCAAGCTGACGCTCTACAAGGGAACCTACTCGTCATTCGAGGAACAGCGCGCCACCCGCGAAATGCTCGATGCCAAGCACGCCAGGCGCCAGGCCGACGAGCGCAAGCGGCTGCAGGCTTTCGTGGATCGTTTCAAGGCCAAGGCCTCGAAGGCCCGCCAGGCCCAGTCCCGCGTCAAGATGCTGGAAAGGATGAAGCCCGTCACCGCGCTGGTGACGCAGGATGTCCGCGAGATTTCATTTCCGGTACCCGAGAAGATGCTGTCGCCGCCGATCATCGCGGTCGATAACGTTTCGGTCGGCTACGATCCGAAAAGGCCGGTGCTGAATCACGTCACCTTGCGCATCGACACCGACGACCGCATCGCCTTGCTCGGCTCCAACGGCAACGGCAAGTCGACGCTGGTCAAGCTGCTGGCCAACAAGCTGCCGCCGTTCTCCGGTCACGTCACCCGCGCGGAGAAACTCTCGGTCGGATATTTCGCCCAGCACCAGGTCGACGAACTCAATCTCGACGCTTCGCCCTACGATCACGTCCGCAGGCTGATGCCGGACGCCCCGGAAACCAGGGTGCGCGGGCGCACCGGCGCGATCGGCTTTTCGGGCAAGGCCGGCGACACCCTGGTCAGGAGCCTGTCGGGCGGCGAAAAAGCGCGGCTGCTGCTCGGGCTTGCGACTTTCTTCGGCCCCAACATGATCATCCTCGACGAGCCGACCAACCATCTGGATATCGACAGCCGTGCCGCGCTTGTCGAGGCGATCAACGAATATCCAGGCGCGGTCATCATGGTCTCGCATGATCGCTATCTGATCGAGGCCTGCGCCGATCAATTATGGGTAGTGGCCGATCGCGCCGTGACCAGCTACGGCGGCGACCTCGACGATTACCGGCGCATGGTGTTGTCGGCGCGCGGCGGGCGCAGCAATGCGCGCGACCGCGGCGGCAATGAGCGTGACGGCAGCCGCGACAAGGCTGCGCGCAACAGAAACGAAAAGCGTGTACCGCTGAAGCAGAAGATTTCAGAAGCCGAGGCCGAGATCGCGCGCATCAACGGCATCATCGCCAAGATCGATAGTGCCCTGGCGCTGCCGGATCTGTTCAAGCGCGATCCCAAGCAGGCCGCGCAACTCAGCAAGGCGCGGGCCGGCGCCGAGAGCGCGTTGCAGCGGGCCGAGGAAGCGTGGCTGGCGGCAAACTCACAATATGACGAGGCCGCCGGCTGAGCCGGTTCACCAAAACAGCATAATCAGAACCGATCAGGTTCGGGAGCCAGCAGGAAACGATCACGTCGCCGCCGGCTTCTTCTTCGCCGCCGGCTTTACCGTCTTCGGCGCCGCCACCGGCTCCGGCCCGCGCTCGATCGAGGCCAGGCGTCCGGATGTGAAAGTATAGATTCCGGCGCGCTGCCCCTGCGAATAGGTGATGACCGCCACCCGGTCGCCGCGCGCATTGCTGGAGAGATTGACACTGGCAGGCGCGCCAATGCCGCGCACGACATCGCATTCGGTATGACCGAGCGCCACCGCTCCCGACGTCGAAGGGGCCGGCGCTGCAGCGGCGGCGCCTTGGGTCGCCGCATTGGCATCCGCAGGAGCGCCGGACGGCGCCATTCCCGGGCAAAATCCTTCGGCGCTGACCAGATCCTCGGCCGTGACCGGCTTGTCGGGCGTGAGCGGCGGGGTATCAATCGAAATGCTTCTGATGAACAGCCTGCCGGGGCGTGAGAACCATTCCGCGTCTCGCGACACCAGATCGGATGCGCCCGAACAGCCCGCCATGATCGGCACAAGCAAAAGCAGCGCCAATAGCCCTTTTCGATTGATGCTGTGCTCTAGCACGATGAACTGAATTCCCACCCCGGCCCAATATGCGCCTGTCCCAACACCACTTTGCGGCACGACCGTGGCTGTATGCAAGCGCGCGTACGGAAACCGCAGATTATCATTAATCGCCCGATCTCGCTATTCCCGCCGCTGCCACCGGCCTCGCTCGTCGGCCTGCCAATAGGTGACCTCGAAGCCGCGCGCCTTGCAATCCGTCCAGGCGCCGCGGGCTGCAGCGAGTGTCTCGTCGTCATCGCCGTTAAAAACCAGAACCATCCGCTGATAGGTATCGCAGTCCGCGGGCAAAGCGGCGTTATCGATCAGAAACCTGACATTGGCCCGATTCGGGTTGCCTTCTTCCACCGCCAGCACGATTGGCTGGTCCTGGGCGTCGCCGGCGCGCCAGGTGGCGTGCGGCAGGAACGAATCGTCGCGATAGGTCCACAAATGCGCGTCGAGCGCGTCCGCGCGTTCCTGCGATGTCGACTGTACGACCACCCGCCAGCCGCGTTCCAGCGATTTCTCGAGCAACGGCGGCAAGACGCTTTCGAGCGTCATGTTCTGCAGGTGGTAAAACAGAACTTCCGTCATCGCTTTGCTTCATAATAATCCGCGACCAGCCGCTCAAGCAGGCGAACGCCGTAACCCGAACTCCAGCTCTGATTGATCTCGGATTTCGGCGCGCCCATCGCCGTGCCGGCGATATCGAGGTGCGCCCACGGCGTGTCGTCGACGAAGCGCTGCAGAAACTGCGCGGCGGTAATCGACCCGCCGTGGCGGGAACCGGTGTTTTTCATGTCCGCGAACTGCGAGTCGATCTGCTTGTCGTATTCAGGGCCGAGCGGCATGCGCCAGACCCGTTCCCCCGTCGCAAGCCCGACCTTGGTCAAGCGTTCGGCCAATTCGTCGTTGTTGGAGAACAGTCCGGCGTATTCGGTGCCGAGCGCCACCATGATCGCACCAGTCAGCGTCGCCAGGTCGACCATGAATTTCGGCTTGAACTCCTTCGCCACATACCAGAGCACATCGGCGAGCACCAGCCGGCCTTCGGCGTCGGTGTTGATGATCTCGATGGTCTGGCCGGACATCGAGGTCACGATGTCGCCGGGGCGCTGGGCATTGCCATCGGGCATGTTCTCGACAAGGCCGATGGCGCCGACCACGTTGAGCTTCGCCTCGCGCGCCGCCAGCGCGTGCAACAAACCGACGACGCAGGCGGCGCCGCCCATGTCGCCCTTCATGTCTTCCATGCTTCCCGCCGGCTTGATCGAAATACCGCCGGTATCAAAACAGACGCCCTTGCCGACAAAAGCAACCGGCGCATCGCCACGCTTGCCGCCATTCCAGCGCATGATCACGGTGCGGCCGGGCCGCGTCGAACCCTGGGCGACACCGAGCAGCGCGCCCATTCCAAGTTTCGTCATGGCCTTGACGTCGAGAATTTCGACGTCGACGCCGAGCTTGCGCAGCTGGCTCGCGCGGCGCGCGAACTCCTCGGGGAAAAGCACATTGGGCGGCTCGTTGACGAGGTCGCGCGCGGCGACGACCCCGTCGACGATATGAGCGCTCGGCGCAAACGCCTTGCGCGCCGCGCTTACATCGCCGACCGCGAGCGAAATATCGGCGCGCAATGCGGCGTCCTCGCCATCCTTCTTTTTGGTCTTGTAGCGGTCGAACTTATAGGCGCGCAGCCGCACGCCCGATGCGACCGCCGCTGCCTGATCGGGTTTCATGGCCCCATCAGGCAATTCCGCAATAATCGTCACGGCGTCGCGACCGCGCAGCTTGCCGGCGGCCGCGCCGCCAAGCTTGAGAAAATCATGTTCCTTGATGGCCGACAGCTTGCCGGCGCCAACCACGATCAGGCGCGAGGCCTTGAGACGCTCCGGCGCGAGTATATCCAGCGTCGACCCGCTCTTGCCCTTGAACTTGTTGGTCTCAGCCGCGCGGGCGACCAGATTCGCCGACGCGCCCAGCGCCTTGCGGGTCGCCGCACCGAACTTCAGGCTATCGTCGCAGAAAATCACCAGAATGCCGCGCCGGGCGGCGGAAAACGGGACGAATCCGACCTTGACGGCGTCGGGCATAGGTAAATCCTCCAAAATCGGGGCTGTCGCTGGCCGGGAAACCGCCGGGCGGGCTCGGAATGTTCGCTTCCTGGCCACTATGGCCTGTCAGCGGCTGCGCTGCCAAGCATCGCAGTGGCCGCAGGGCCACATAGCACGATTAATTAACCTTATCTTCAGGGTGCCATGGCGCAGCCATTTTGTTGACGGATCAAAGGGATGGTAGTGAGAAAGTGAGCCGGTTCGGACAAACGACGGCGCGACCAGGGGGGCCCGATTTCGGGATTGGTCGCGAGCCGCAGTCCAGCTCGCAGTGGGATCGTGCGGTGGCGATGGGGTCGATCGACAGGTATATTTTTCGCACGACGCTCGCGTCGTTTGCGCTGGTTCTGGTCAGCCTGACAGGGGTGATCTGGATTACGCAGGCGTTGCGCGGCATTGACCTGATGACCAGCCAGGGTCAGACCATCGTCACCTTTCTGGGAATCACCAGCCTGGTGATTCCGGCGCTGGTGCTGATCATCTCGCCGATCGCACTGATGATCGCGATCTCGCACACGCTGAACAAGCTGGCGACCGATTCAGAGATTATCGTGATGAATGCGGCCGGCTTCTCGCCGTACCGGCTGTTCCGTCCGTTCCTGTATGCCACCTGCGTGGTGGCGATCATGGTTGCCTTTATCGCCGCCTATCTCGCCCCCGACGGCATGCGCCGCATCAAGCAATGGGACGCCGAGATCACGGCGGATGTGCTCGCCAACATCCTGCAGGCGGGACGCTTCGCCCAGCTCGACAAGAACCTGACCATCCGCATTAGGGAGCGGCAACCGGGCGGCGTGCTGGCCGGCATCTTTGTCGATGACCGCCGCGACCCGAAGGAACGCGTCACCATTATCGCGGACCATGGAACGGTTCTGAAGAACGACAGCGGCTCGTTTCTCATTCTCGAGGACGGAAATCTCGAACGCTTCGAAGCCGACAAGCGCGATCCGGCGCTGGTGGCGTTCGGCCGCTACGCATTCGACATGTCGAAATTCTCGAATCAAGGCCGCGATATCACATTGGGTATTCGCGAACGCTACATTTGGGAATTGCTCGCGCCGTCCAGCGACGATCCGGTTTACCAGCAGTTGCCCGGACAGTTCCGCGCCGAATTACACGACCGTTTCATGTCGCCTATCTACCCGTTTGCATTCGCGGCGCTCACCTTTGCCTTTCTCGGCGCGCCGCGCACCACGCGTCAGAGCCGCAATTTTTCGATCGGCAGCTCCATCCTTGTCGTGTTCGGGCTGCGCATAGCGGGCTTCGCCTGTTCCGTGATGGCGGTGAAATGGCCGCTCGCTGCGGTCGTTCAATACCTGATGCTGCTTGTGGCCATCGGCGCGAGCCTCTGGATCATTATTGGCGGAATCGTGCTGGAACTGCCGGCGGGCCTGACCGAAGCGATCGGCAATGCGAACGCGCGTCTTTTGCGCCTGTTTGGGCGGCCGGTCGCAACATGAGCATGATGACCAACACGCTCGGACGATATTTTGCCAGCCGCTTCGTGATCTCGGCGCTGGGCGTGTTTGCCAGCATCTTCTTGCTCCTGGTGCTGGTCGATTACATCGAAATGGTCAGGAAGACGTCGGGGCTGGTTACGGCATCCGCCGTCGCGGTCGCCGAGACATCGCTGTTCCGCGTGCCGCAACTGCTCGAAAAGATGATGCCTTTCTGCATCCTGATCGGTGCGATGACCTGCTATCTCGCGCTATCGCGGCGGTTGGAACTCGTGGTTGCGCGCGCAGCCGGTGTTTCTGCCTGGCAGTTCATCGCGCCGGCGCTGGCAAGCGCGATCGTGCTCGGGATACTGGCAACCACCGCCTACAATCCTCTGTCCGCCAACTTGCGTGAAACCTCCAAGCGGATGGAGGCGGAACTGTTCGGCTCGGCTCCCGGCGGTGGCATCCAGGACGCTTCCGGCTTCTGGCTCAATCAGATCAACAGCGATGGCCAGGTCATTATCAACGCGGCCCGCAGCGAGCAGCAGGGCGTGCGGCTGACCGGCCTGACCTTGTTCAAATTCGATGTCGACAACCAGTTCAAGGAGCGTATCGAGGCCCGCGAAGCAACGCTTGAGGAGGGACGCTGGCTGTTCAAATCTGTCCGGCGCTACTCCCTCGACCTACCGCCGATTGATCAGGAAAGCTTTTCCCTCCCGACCAGCCTGACACCGGCCCAGGTCCGCAATAGTTTCTCCACGCCCGAGACTGTGTCTTTTTGGCAACTCCCGACGTATATCCGGTCCTCGGAAAGCTCGGGATTTGCGACCGCCGGTTACCGGCTGCAGTACCACAAGCTCCTCGCACAGCCGTTTTTGCTGGCTGCAATGGTGATGCTGGCCGCGGCCGTATCCCTGCGGTTCTTCCGTTTTGGCGGCGTGCAGAAGATGGTTTTAAGTGGCGTGGGAGCAGGCTTTCTGCTCTACGTTTTGTCGAAAGTAACTGAAGATTTGAGCAAGGCTGAGCTGATGCATCCGATCGCTTCGGCGTGGCTGCCCGTGTTCGTGGGCGGCCTCACCGGCTTTTTGGCCTTGCTGTACCAGGAGGACGGGTAGTGGCCGTTGTCGCCGCCCGCCAGAGAAGGTCGCCTGCATTCGGGCGGCGCACTGCCGTGCGCCGTCATCGTACCCGTTTGGCCGCCGTCAGCGGATCCGTTCTTGCCCTGGTTTTGCAGTTCGTTCTGGCCGGTGCGCTCGGCATGGCGACGACGACTACCGTCTCGGCGCAAGGGTTTACCTACAATGCCGGGCTCCCCCGGACGGTACCCGTGCGCCCCGCCAACGACGGACAGATGCTCGTCCAGGCCGTCGAGGTCGATTACGACTACAACAATTCACGGGTGTCGGCGGTCGGCAACGTGCAGATGTTCTTCAACGGCACCAGCGTCGAGGCCGACAAGGTCATCTACGATCAGAAGACCAAGCGGCTGCACGCCGAAGGCAACATCCGCATGACCGATGCGGATGGCAAAATCACCTACGCCAATATCATGGATTTGAGCGACGACTACCGCGACGGGTTCGTCGATTCGTTGCGCGTCGACACCGCCGACGCGACGCGGATGGCTGCGACGCGCGCCGACCGTTCAAGCGGCAACTACACCGTGTTCGAGAATGGTGTTTATACCGCCTGCGCGCCTTGTAGGGACGACCCCAAGAAGCCGCCACTGTGGCAGGTCAAGGGCGCGCGCATCATTCACGACCAGACCGAAAAGATGCTGTACTTCGAGAACGCACAGCTGGAGTTCTTCGGCGTTCCGATGGCGTATATACCGTATTTCTCGACGCCCGATCCCACCGTCAAGCGCAAGACCGGGTTCTTGATGCCGGCTTTCTCCTCGGTCTCGACCTATGGGTACGCTGTCGAAACCCCGTTCTACTGGGCTATCGCTCCCGATTACGACGCAACCTTCAGCCCGCGCTTCACAACCAGGCAGGGCGTGCTGTTCCAGGGCGAATTCCGCCAGCGCTTGCTGAACGGATCGTATCAGATCCGCGCCTACGGCATCGATCAGCTCGACCCGGGAGCCTTTGCCGGCCAGCCCGGCGACCGCCAGTTCCGCGGCGGTGTCGAAACCAAGGGCCAGTTTGCGCTGAACGACAAGTGGGTGTGGGGCTGGGACGGCGTTCTGCTCTCGGACTACTATTTCATGTCGGACTACCGGCTGGCCCAATACAGGGATCCGCTCGGCTCATTTCTGAGCTTGCCGACGGAAGCCATTTCGCAGCTTTACCTGACCGGCGTCGGCAATCGCAGCTACTTCGATGCACGCACGATCTATTATCTCAGCTTTTCGGGATTCCAGGAGAAGGTTCCCGTCATTCACCCGGTCGTCGATTATTCGAACGTTCTCAACAATCCGATCTTCGGCGGAGAGTTCAGCTACAAGACGAATTTCACCAGCCTGACGCGGGATACCGCCGCCTTCGATCCGATCACGACGGTGGCAAACACCCTCAGCCTTTGCACGACGGCGTCCGCCGATCCGCTGGCGCGGTTGCCGACGCAATGCCTGCTTCGCGGCATGCCGGGCACCTACACGCGGGCGACGGGTGAGGCACAGTGGCGGCGCTCGTTCACCGATTCCGCGGGCGAAATCTGGACGCCGTTTGCGAGCATCCGCGCCGATGCGATCGATGCCTCGATCTCGAACCAGCCCGGCGTTTCGAACTTCCTGCCGGTCGGCGACACGCAGGCGGTGCGGCTGATGCCCACCGCCGGTCTCGAATATCGCTATCCCTTCATCAACGCCCAGCCCTGGGGCACCACGACGATCGAGCCGATCGCACAGGTCATCATTCGCCCCAATGAGACCTATGCGGGCAAAATTCCCAACGAAGACGCGCAGAGCATGGTCTTCGACGCCAGCAACCTGTTCAGCGTCGACAAATTCTCCGGCTACGACCGCGTCGAAGGCGGCGGTCGCGCCAATGTCGGCGTGCAGGCGACAACGCAATTCGACCGTGGCGGTTCGGTCAATGTGCTGTTCGGGCAATCCTATCAGCTGTTCGGCATGAATTCATTCGCAGTGGCGGACGCGACCAACACCGGCGTCGATTCCGGCTTGCAGAATGCGCGTTCCGATTACGTCGCCCGCGTCAATTATTCGCCCAACAGAACCTATACCTTCAGCGTGCGCACGCGCATGGACGAAGCGACGCTGAATATCAATCGCTTCGAGGCTGAAGGTCGCGCCGCCTTCGACCGCTGGTCGGTCAGCATGATGTACGGCAATTATGCCCAGCAACCGGATCTGGGATATCTGACCCGCCGCGAAGGGCTGCTCGGCAGCGCGTCGGTCAAGGTGGCGGCGAACTGGGTGGTGACGGGAAGCGCCCGATGGGACCTTGAAGCCAACAAGGTCAACCAGTACATCGTTGGCGCGGGATATGTGGACGATTGCTTCGTGCTGGCGGCCAATTATGTCACGTCCTACAGCTACTCAGCGGGCACCACGCCGCCCGTGCTCAGTCACGCCTTCATGCTGCAGATCGGCCTGCGGACCCTTGCCAACACCTCGGCGGCTGGCGGCGGCGGAGTTGTCCAGTAGAACCGGCGCCGACACGTGCCGCAGCACGGATTCGGCTGGGCCGTCGTGGCTCCAATTCGAAACGTTGATATGGCGAATATGAACATAGCGACCACATTCTCTCATCGCCTCTCGCCTCTCATTCTGGGCTGTGCCGCGGGGCTGGTCTTGTTGGGTTGCGCTTCGCCGCTGCGTGCGCAAACCGTCGCCGTCATGGTCAACGGCGAACCCATCACCAACTACGACATCGAACAGCGCAGCAAGCTGAACTTCCTGACAACCCACAAGCCTGCCGACCGGCAAGAGGTGATCAACGAGTTGATCGATGAAAAGGTGAAGATCAAGGAAGCCAAGAAGTTCGGCGTCGACCCTACCGCTTCCGATATCGATCAGTCCTACGCGGGGATGAGTTCGCGGATGCGGATCACGCCGGAGCAGCTGACCAAATCGCTGGAAAGCCAGGGCATTCGGCCCGAGACGCTGAAGGCCCGTATCAAGGCTGATATGGTTTGGACCAGCCTGGTCCGCGGCCGATACAAGGAGAGTCTTCAAATCGGCGAGAAGGACGTCGCCGCCGCCGTCCAGGTCAGCAGCGGCGACGAGAAGCAGCCGACCGATGCCTTCGAATACAAGATGCAGCCGATCGTCCTGATCGTTCCGCGAGGCTCCGCACCCGCCGCCATCGAAGCAAGACAAAAAGAGGCCGAAGCCCTGCGCGGCCGCGTGCAGACTTGCGCCGAGGCGAACGCCTTGTTCAAGTCGATGCAAAATGCCGCAATACGCGAGATCGTGGTCAAGACCTCGGCCGACGTACCACCGGTTCTTCGCGACCTGCTCGACAAGACTCCGGTCGGCCATTTGACCCCGCCCGAGGTGACAAAACAGGGCGTGGAGATGGTGGCGCTGTGCGCAAGGAATCCGACCACCATCGACACGCCGAAGAAGAAGGAAATCCGCGACAAGATGTATGCCGAGAAATACGAGGCGAAATCGAAAGCATACCTGCAGGAAGTCCGCAAAGCCGCGATGATCGAATATCGTTGACGCATGGCAAAGCCCCTCGCGCTGACCTCTGGCGAACCCGCCGGCATCGGGCCCGATATCACCATCCTGGCGTGGCTGCGCCGCAATGAGCTGAAGCTTCCGGCATTCTACCTGGTCGGCGATCGCGACTTCCTGGCTCGCCGGGCCGAGGCTCTCGGGGTCGACGTCAGGGTGGCCGGCGTTCGCGCCGAGGATGCACTCGCCACCTTCGCGGATGCATTGCCGGTCGTCGCCACCGGGCATGCCGCGACGGCGCAGCCTGGCCGGCCGGACCATAGCAGCGCCGAGGCGGTCATAGCCTCGATTCGTCAGTCCGTCGGCGACGTCGTCGCCGGACGGGCCGGTGCAGTCGTCACCAATCCGATAGCCAAGAGCGTTCTCTATCGCGCCGGCTTCCGGCATCCCGGCCACACCGAGTTTCTCGCCGAACTGGCGGCGACCGGGGCCCACGCACCACAGCCTGTGATGATGCTGTGGTCCCCTGCCCTCGTCGTCGTGCCCGTGACCATCCATCTTGCGCTGCGTGAGGCGATCAGCCGGCTGTCCAGCGAGTTGATCGTCACGACGGTCCGCATCGCGGTCGCTGGTTTGAAAGCCGGTTTCGGCCTCGCCCATCCGCGGCTTGCGGTGTCCGGCCTCAATCCCCACGCCGGCGAAGACGGCACGCTCGGCGCCGAGGACCGGACCATCGTGGCGCCCGCCGTCGAAATCCTGCGCGGAGAAGGCATCGATGTCCGCGGACCGCTGCCGGCGGACACCATGTTCCATGACGCTGCGCGCAAAACCTATGACTGCGCGATCTGCATGTATCACGATCAGGCGCTGATCCCGGTGAAGACGCTGGCTTTCGACGACGCCGTCAACGTCACGCTGGGATTGCCGTTCATCCGCACATCGCCGGACCATGGCACGGCCTTTGACATTGCCGGCACCGGGGCGGCCAATCCGTCGAGTTTGGTCGCGGCATTGCGCCTGGCCGCCCGCATGGCGGCTACGCGGCCGGCATGAGCGCGATCGACGACCTTCCGCCGCTTCGTGAGGTCATTCGTCAGAATGCCCTTTCGGCCCGCAAATCGCTCGGCCAGAATTTTTTGCTGGACCTCAACCTCACCGCGCGGATCGCGCGCGCCGCGGGTCCGCTCGAAGATGCCGTTATCATCGAGATCGGCCCCGGTCCTGGCGGACTGACGCGCGCGTTGCTGGCGATGGGCGCCCGCCGCGTCATCGCCGTGGAGCGCGATGAGCGCGCGCTACCGGCCCTCGAAGAGATTTCGAGGCGATATCCCGGCCGGCTGGAAATGATCTGCGCCGACGCGCAGCACTTTGACCCACGCCCGCTGCTCGGGGCGACCCGCGCCAAAATCGTCGCCAATCTGCCCTACAACATTGCGACCGCACTACTGGTCGACTGGCTTTCGATCGAGCCGTGGCCGCCCTGGTACGACATGATGGTGCTGATGTTCCAGCGCGAGGTGGCCGAGCGTATCGTCGCGCGCGAGAATGACGAAGCCTATGGGCGGCTGGCCGTACTTGCCAACTGGCGCACGGAGACAAAGATCCTGTTCGATATTTCTCCGGCCGCCTTCGTGCCGCAGCCCAAGGTCACCTCATCGGTGGTGCGACTGGTGCCCCGCGGCACGCCGCAGGCGTGCGACCGCAGGGCGCTCGAACAGGTCGCTGCGGCGGCCTTCGGCCAGCGGCGAAAAATGCTGCGACAGAGTCTCAAATCGCTGGCGGTCGACCCCGCCCGGCTGGCTCGCGCGGCGCAGGTCGATTTGACGCGGCGCGCCGAGACCATTCCGGTCAGCGGCTTTGTTGCCATGGCCCGTGAATTGACCGATATACGAAACGCAAAATTGAACGTGCCTTAAGGAGAGAAACGCCATGGCGCTGATGCGACGCCAGTCATTGGTCAAATTCGATGCGCCACTGTGTGAAACCATCGTCGAGACGCCGAAGCCGGTGGCAAGGGAAGTCCTGGTCCGCATCGAGCGCTGCGGACTATGCCATTCCGACCTGCATATCCAGGACGGCTACGCCGACCTCGGCGGCGGCAAGCGCCTTGATACCACCCGCGGCATGACGCTGCCGTTCACCCTGGGACACGAGATCGCCGGGATCGTCGAGGAAGTCGGGCCCGAGGTTTCGAAGGACCTGATCGGCAGCAAGAAGGCAGTATTCCCGTGGATCGGCTGCGGCCAGTGCCGCGACTGCGCCAATGGCGACGAGAATCTTTGCGTCAAACAGCGTTTTCTCGGCGTCGCCATCGACGGTGGCTTTGCCAGCCATGTGCTGGTGCCGGATGCAAAATACCTGCTGGATTACGATCCGTTGCCGGTCAACCAGGCCGCGACCCTGATGTGCTCCGGCGTGACCGCCTATGGCGCGCTGAAGCGTCTGGTCGACAGGCCGCGGCAGCGCAATCTGCTGCTGATCGGTCTCGGCGGCGTCGGCATGATGGGGCTGGCTTTCGCGCAAGCCATGTTCAGGCAGAAAATCTCTGTCGCGGATTTGAGCCCGGCTGCGCGCGAGGCGGCGCTGAAGAACGGCGCAGATGTCGCCTACGACCCCTCGGAAGCCGACGTGGTCAAACGGATCATCAGGGAAACCGAGGGCGGCTTCGACGAGATCGTCGATTTTGCCGGCAACGAGAAATCGATGGCCTTTGCGGTCGGCGTGGTCGCGCGCGGCGGCAAGATCGTGGTCTCCGGACTGATGGGAGGCAATTTCAGCCTGCCCATGGTACAATGGATCTACAAGCGCATGACGATCGAAGGCTTCATGGTCGGAACGCTCGCCGAAGGACATGAGTTGATGGCGCTGGCGCGCGCCGGCAAGATCAAGCCGACGCCCATGAAGGAAGAGCCAATGGGCGACGTCCAGAAATGGATCGAGGAGTTGCGTGCCGGAAAGGTCGTGGGGCGCGTCGTGCTGAAGAATTGAGGCGAGCATCTGGCAAGCCTCGCCATAACAGGCGGAGTGCCAGGCCAGCCGCGCTTGAACAGGGAGAGTACTGATGGCTTGGTGGAATCGTCCTATTTTTGCCGCTCTGGCGGCGGTATCACTTGGCCTGGCCGCGACACCGGCTCTGGCGCAGAAGCAATACAGTCCCGGCGCCACCGACAGCGAAATCAAGATCGGGACTACCACGCCCTATAGTGGGCCCGCATCGGCCTATTCGGCCGGCGCGGTCTCCGCCACCGCTTATTTCGCGATGATCAACGACCAGGGCGGCGTGAACGGCCGCAAGATCAATTTCATCAGCCTTGACGACGCCTACAGCCCGCCCAAGACGGTGGAGCAGATCAGACGCCTGATCGAAAGCGACGAGGTGCTGTTTCTGGTCAATCCAGTCGGCACCGCCACCAACATGGCCGTGGTCAAGTACATCAATCAGAAGCAGGTACCGCATCTGTTTATCGGCACCGGCGCGACGGTCTTCAACGACCCCGAGCATTTTCCGTGGACGATGAGCTGGACGCCGCACTATGCGTCGGAAGGCGAGATCTACGCCAAATATATTCTGTCGGTGAAACCCGACGCCAAGATCGGCATTCTGGCGCAGAACGACGATCTCGGCCGTGATTATCTGCTGGGCTTCAGGCGCGGACTTGGCGACAAGGCGTCGACGATGATCGTGTCGACGCAGGCCTACAATACCACCGACCCGACCGTCGATTCCCAGGTGGTTTCGCTGAAGGCTTCGGGCGCAGACGTGTTTTTCATCGTCACGATCCCCAAATTCTCCGCGCAAGCCATTCGCAAGGCCTATGACATCGACTGGCACCCGCAGGAAATCGTGGTCAGCATCGGCTCGTCGATTGCCGGCGCGATCAAGCCGGCCGGATTTGACGCGGCAAAAGGCATCATCTCCGCGGCCTATCAAAAGGATCCGGCCGACCCGCAGTGGAAAGACGATCCGGCGATGCAAGCGTGGAATGTATGGATGGACAAGTACAACCCGCGCATCAGCAAGAGCGACTACTACGCACCCTATGGCTACAACATCGGTTACGCGGTGGTGCAGTTGCTCAAGCAGTGCGGCGACAACCTTAGCCGCGAAAATATCATGAAGCAGGCGTCCCATCTGGACATGGAGCTGCCATTGTTGCTGCCGGGAATCCGTTTGAAGACCACCCCGTCCGATCTGCGCCCGATCAAGCAGATGCGGCTGGTGCGCTTCGACGGATCGCGCTACGTGCTGTTCAGCGACGTGCTCGCGAGCGACTAGGATTAGGCCATTTTTCGGCCAGGTCGAATCCGGTTTGCCGTAACAGGATACGGCTTTGGAATTGCACGTAAACCATGTGGAAACGCGAGCGCAGCTTTTCGCGCCGCCCCGGCCCTGATTTTTCCGGCTGTTGCCGGACCCCCGCGGATGTGAAAGCGAGCCCGAATTAAGCCCCATGCTGTCCGGAATTGCGGCTCATTACGACCCAAGTTTTTGTGGAGATTTGGCGCGTGAAGTGTTGCGTATCATCACCGGAGCCGCAGATGGCAAACCGAACCGCGAAATTCGTGTCAGCAGTCTTCGCCAGTGTTCTCGCCGGCGCCTCTCTCGCGACCCTGCCGCAAGACGCCGCGCGCGCGGCGGACGATTGTCTTGCCGCTCCGAAGGACGAAACGCCCGAGGGCGGCCATTGGTATTACCGCATCGACCACGCCAGCAAACGCCAATGCTGGTATCTGCGGGAGGAAGGCGAGAAGCTGTCCCAAGGCGCCGCGCCGAATTCCTCCCGCTCCGCAAAGCCAGTCGCGCCGAAAGCGGTGAGCCCGATGCAGCGTTCGATCGCCGAGGCTCACGCCGAACTGCCCGCGCAGACCAGAATCGAAGAGCCGAGGCGAAATGATGCGCTGATTCCGGCGGTGCCTGTGGACGTAACGAGCACGCAGGCGCCGGGCGCGGCAACCCAGCCATCCGTCATCGCCTGGCGTTGGCCCGACCCCTCCAGCACCTGGCGCGTGCCCGACCCGCCCGGCGCAGCCGTACCGGCCGCTCCGACGCCAAACAGCGGCAATCCCCTAACAAGCGTCAACCCGCCACCCCCGCGCTCCCAGCCGCCGCTTGCGGCCGGCCAGTTGGCGACGGCCGATTTGTCATCGGAGACCCCGACCTATTCCGTACGAATGGAGCTGGCCATGCTCCTGGGAGCGCTGGCGCTCGCAGGTCTTGTCGGAAGCGCCATTTTCAAATTGGTGAGCCGACGGCGCCCTCGACGAGCCAAGGTTCGTCGCGGCGCGATCTGGGAACGCAGGGGCGGCGATAGCATCCAGCTGTCAGCTCACCCGAGAGCGAAAGTGGTTCCGAACCGGACCGTATTCGCCCGCGATCTTGATCAATCCAGTGACGCAGACAAGATCGAGGAATTCCTCTTGCAACTATCCAAACAAGGCCGATTCTGACGGCCGCTATTTCTCGAGCTGCCGCTGCAGCGCTCGCACGAACGTCGTCAAACCCGTGCGGCGCTCGCGCTTCAGCCGTTCCGCCTTCAGGATCGACTGCACTTCACCAAAGGCCGTATCGATGTCGTGATTGATCACGATGTAATCGTATTCCGCCCAATGGCTCATTTCATGGCTGGCGCGGCTCATCCGCCCGTGGATCACGTCATCGGAATCCTGAGCGCGGGAGTGCAGGCGTTTTTCGAGATCGGCGACGGACGGCGGCAGGATGAACACACTGACGACGTCGGCCCGCGCTTTTTCCCGCAACTGCTGGGTACCCTGCCAGTCGATGTCGAACAGCACGTCCTGTCCCGCCGATAGCGCGGCCTCGACCGGCGCCCGCGGCGTGCCATAGCGATTTTCGAACACGATCGCCCATTCCAGCAAGTCGCCTCGCTTCGCCATCTGTTCGAATTTTGTCTTGTCGATGAAGTGATAGTCGCGGCCGTCAACTTCGCCAGGCCGGATCGGCCGCGTGGTCGCCGACACCGACATCTTCAGGCCGGGCGTCCGTTCGATCAGCAGCCGCGACAGCGTGGTCTTTCCCGCGCCCGACGGCGACGACAGCACGAACATCAGCCCGCGCCGCTCAACCCCGTCGAAGCCGTGGCCGATTCCCGTCATGCATCACTCCAGATTCTGAACCTGTTCGCGGAACTGCTCGACCACGTTCTTCATCTCCAACCCGGTGTTGGTCAGTTCGAGATCGTTCGACTTGGAGCAGCAGGTGTTGACCTCGCGGTTGAACTCCTGCGCCAGGAAATCGAGCCGCCGTCCGATCGGGCCGCCCTTGCCGATCATCTCGCGCGCCTGCGAGATATGCGAGGCGATGCGATCGAGTTCTTCGCGGATGTCGGCCTTTGCCGCGATCATGATGGCTTCCTGATTGAGCCGGTCGGGGTCGAAGCGATCGGAGGACTCGAGCAATGCCGCGACCTGCTCGGCGAGCCGCGCCTTGATCGCCTCGGGCTTGCGACCGGGGGCGGCCTCGGCCTTCTTGGCCAGGCGCTCGATCTCATCCATTCGCTGGCCGAGGATTTGCCCGAGCGTCACGCCCTCGCGCCGGCGCATCTCGACGAGGTCTAGTAGCGCCAGCTCGAACGCTGCCATGGCGGCGGCCTTCACGGCCTTGTCCTCGGCCTCGTTGCTCTCCGGCTCGACGACCTCGATGACGCCCTTGATCGCCAGCAGACCGTCGATGCTCGGCGCCACTGCGTCGATCTTGCCGGCGAGCAGACCGGCCACTTTTACGATCGAGGCAAGCACTTCTTCATTGATCCGGATCGTCGACACTGCGCCTGTGCGCTTGACGTTCAGATTGGCGTACACGGTGCCTCGCGACAGCATCTCGCCGGCGCGCTTCTTGGCGAAGGCTTCGAGGTCGTCCCATCCGGGGGGCAGCCGCATCCGCAGGTCGAAGCCCTTGGCGTTGACCGACTTCAGTTCCCATTCGAACGCGTATGGACCGCTGGCACCGTGGCTTCGGGCGAAGCCGGTCATGCTCGACAACGCCATCGCGTGAATTTCTCCGGCAGTTACGGGTGAGATTCGCAAGAAAAGTACGGCGTGACCTTAGCGCGTATTCCGAAAAAGTGGATACCGGTTTTGCGTAGGGAATGCCCGCAAGTTATCCGTCAGAAGCGCTTGGAAGCGCAAAGTGGCATTTGGTGACCGGCGTGATCAAGCGCTACTCCTCGACCACCGCCGGCGGCGCCGGCGAGTGCGCCGCCCCCTGCCGGGCCGCGGGCGCCGCTCGAGCGGGCTTTTTCGCCGGGACGGGCCTGGTCGTCGCCGCGGTCGGGCTGGCGTCGGCCGGCGCGCTCGCCGCGGCCGGAGGAGGATCGTCGGCCGGTTCCACCATGTCGTTCTGAATCTGCCTCTCCATCGTGCGCAGCTTGGCGACATTCTTCTGGTGCTGGTCGTAAGTGTCGCTGAAGGCGTGACCACCGGTACCATCAGCCACGAAGAACAGATCGCGGGTACGCGCTGGATTGGCGGCGGCTTCCAGCGAGGCGCGGCCGGGATTGGCGATCGGCCCGGGTGGAAGGCCATCGACCACATAGGTGTTGTAAGGCGACGGCTGCTGGATTTCGCTGCGCCTGATCGGCCGCCCGAGCGTTCCCTTGCCGCCGACCAGCCCGTAGATGATGGTCGGGTCCGACTGCAGCTTCATTTTCTGCCGCAAGCGATTGACGAATACCGCAGCGACGCGGCTGCGCTCATCCGGTTTGCCGGTTTCCTTCTCGACGATCGAGGCCAGCGTGACCAGTTGCTCCGGCGTCTTGATCGGCAGGTCCGGACTGTGGCGCTCCCAAACTTCCGCAAGCGTGCGTTTCTGCGCCTGCTGCATGCGCAAAATAACCTGCTCGCGGGTGGTGCCGCGCGGGAATTTGTAGGTTTCCGGCAACAACGTGCCCTCGCGCGGTATTTCGCGGACCGAGCCAACAAAGATGTCGTTGTCCGAAAGTCGACCCACGATCTGTTCGGAGGTCAGCCCTTCCGGGATCGTCACGGCGTGCTGGACCACCTTGCCTTCAACCATGGTGCCGATGACATCTCGCAGGCTGGCATTCTTCTGGAAGGCGTATTCGCCGGGCTTGAGCTCCGAGCGCGCTTTCAGCGCGAACACGCTGCCGATGAACGCCCACCGATTGCTGTCGATCACGCCTTCACGTTGCAGGATGTCGGCAATGTCGGTCATGCCCGCGCGCGCCGGAATGTTGACGATCTTGTCAGTCTGCAACGGGCCGGGAGCCTCGATCTTCTGTCTGCCGTAGATGTACACGCCGCCGACGCCGATCATCAGGACCAGCACGAAGGTGATGACGGCGTTGCCGACCACGACGAACGGATTGCGGGCGCGCTCGGATCGTTTTGGCGGCGGCGGAACCTGCTCTGGTTCCAGCGCGGCGCGCGGGCTTCGTGGCGAAATGGGCGGCCTCTCACTCATCGATGCAACCTGAATCCTGTCGGTTCAATCGTGGCTCGCGAAGCTGCCGCGAGCGGCCTGTAGTCTACGCCCAAATCTAGGATTTATCATCGAATACGGCGAAACGGTGGACACTTCCTAAATGCCGCGTCAGCTGGCCACGCGCTGCACAATCACGGAAGCATTGGTGCCTCCGAATCCGAACGAATTCGACAGCGCGACATTGATTTCGCGTTTGCGCGGCACCAGCGGCACGAGATCGATCGCCGTTTCCACCGATGGGTGCTCGAGATTGATCGTTGGCGGGGCGATGTTATCGCGAATCGCCAGAATGCTGAAGATCGTCTCGACCGCTCCCGCGGCGCCTAGCAGATGCCCGGTTGACGATTTAGTCGACGACATCGACACCCTGGAAGCCGCGTTGCCCAGCAGCCGCTCGACCGCACCGAGCTCGATTTCGTCGCCGACCTGTGTCGAGGTTCCGTGGGCATTGATGTAGTCGATATCGGAAACGCCGATCCCGGCGCGTTTCATAGCGGCGCTCATGCTGCGGAATGCGCCGTCGCCGTCCGGCGACGGAGAAGTGATGTGATAGGCGTCGCCGGATAACCCGTAGCCGGTCACCTCCGCGTAAATCCTCGCGCCGCGCGCTTTTGCGTGCTCGAATTCCTCAAGTACCAGGATGCCGGCGCCTTCTCCCATCACGAAACCGTCGCGATTCTTGTCGTAGGGGCGCGAGGCTTTCTCCGGAGTTTCATTGAACCCGGTAGACAGCGCACGCGACGCGCAAAATCCCGCCATTGACAGCCGGCAAATCGGGGATTCCGTTCCGCCCGCCACCATGACATCGGCGTCGCCGAGTGCGATCAGTCGGCTGGCATCGCCGATCGCATGCGCGCCGGTCGAACACGCCGTCACCACGGCATGGTTGGGGCCCTTGAGCCCGTGCTCGATCGAGACGTAGCCCGACGCCAGATTGATGAGGCGCCCCGGAATGAAGAATGGCGATACCTTGCGCGGGCCGCGCTCCTTGAGCAGCAGCGCTGTATCGGCGATGCCGGACAGGCCGCCGATCCCGGAGCCGATCATTGTGCCGGTGGCACAACGGTCCTGCTCGGTGGCAGGATGCCAATTGGCGTCATCGAGCGCCTGGCGCGCCGCGCACATCGCGAAAATGATGAAATCGTCGACCTTGCGTTGATCCTTCGGCTCCATCCACTGGTCGGGATTGAAGGTGCCGTTGCTGCCGTCGCCGCGCGGAACCACGCAGGCGATCCGGCTGGTCAGGTCGGAGACATCGAAGGTATCGATCTTTTTGGCGCCGCTCTCGCTGTTGAGGATGCGCTTCCAGGTCGGTTCGACTCCGCAGCCGAGGGGCGACACCATGCCGAGGCCCGTGACGACAACCCGCCTCATGTCCAGCACTCCAGCCCAGAATTCGCAGCCCACAACAAGAAACCGGTGGACCGCGCGACCACGGCCCGTCCGGCTTCGTCATGCACCGCGCGGGGCGTCAGCTTTTTGCGTTTTTTTCGAGAAATTTTGTCGCGTCGCCTACGGTCAAAATCGTCTCCGCGGCATCGTCGGGAATCTCGCAACCGAATTCTTCTTCAAACGCCATCACGAGCTCGACGGTATCGAGGCTGTCGGCGCCGAGGTCGTCAATGAAGCTCGCGTTGTCGACCACTTTTTCGGGTTCAACACCAAGGTGTTCGACCACGATCTTCTTAACTCGCTCGCCAATCTCACTCATCGTTCAACCCCGTGCTTGTTCCCACTAGACCCGTCCCCAAGACGATACGAGCCATCCTGGTCATTAAACTTTCCTTCGCAATCGCGCATAGTCTTGATTTGGCCTTGTCATGACCGACAAAGGCCCGGCGAACGACGCAGGCTCAGCACCGCCAATATACAGGGTTTCAAAATCCTGCAAGGCGTTCTTTGCCCGTCCTTTGGTGGTTCGGTTATCATACTTCCCTAGCCTTGACTATAAGCCTCAATCGGCCTTCGGAAACGGCTTTTCGCCCCCGCCATCGCGACGGGTAACCGGCTCAAAACATGGCCATCCCGCCATTGACGTGAATCGTCTGCCCGGTGACATAGGCCGCTTCATTCGAGGCGAGAAAGACCGCCGCCGCGGCGATTTCTTCGGGCGTTCCGAGTCGCGCTGCAGGAACCTTCGAAAGGATGGATTCGCGCTGCTTGTCGTTTAGCGCATCCGTCATCGGCGTCTTGATGAATCCCGGGGCGATGCAGTTGGCGGTGACGTTGCGCTTGGCGTATTCGCCGCCCAGCGTCTTGATCATGCCGATCAGTCCGGCCTTCGAGGCGGTGTAATTGCCCTGGCCCGGATTGCCGGTGACGCCAACGATCGAGGTGATCGCGATGATGCGGCCGAAACGTTTGCGCATCATCAGCTTGGTCGCGGCCCGCGCGAGACGGAAAGTCGCGGTCAGGTTGACCTTGATGACCTCGTCCCAGTCCTCATCGCGCAATTGCACGAACAAATTGTCCCGGGTGATGCCGGCATTGGCGACGAGAATATCGACCTGGCCCATGGCCTGCTCCGCCGCAGGTACCAGCGCCTCGACCTCGGCGGCGTCGGAAAGATTGCAGGGCAGCACGTGAACCCGCTCGCCGAGCTTGCCGGCGAGCGTGTCCAGCACTTCGCGCCGCGTCCCGGATATCGCCACCGTCGCGCCCTGGGCATGCAGTGCTTGCGCGATTGCGCTACCGATGCCGCCGGTCGCGCCGGTGACGAGCGCCGTTCTGCCAGTCAGATCGAACATCATGCCCCCCTCGCTCAGGCCGATCGCGCGGCGGCGAGCGCGTCTTTCGCCGATGCGATGTCATTCGGGCCGCCGACTGAAATGCCGACGGCGCCCTCGGCGATGCGCTTGACCAGTCCGCTTAGCACTTTGCCGGCGCCAATTTCGAAGAACCTGACGACACCATGGCTCGCCATGTAGGCCACCGATTCGCGCCAGCGCACGGTTCCCGTGACCTGCTCGACCAGCCGGCGCCGGATCTCGTCCGGATCGGTGATCGGCGCGGCCAGCACATTCGACACCAAGGGCGAAACTGGCGCTCTGATGGTGACACCGGCAAGCGCTTTGGCCATCACGTCAGCCGCGGGCTGCATCAGCCGGCAATGGAACGGCGCCGACACCGGCAGCAGCATGGCGCGCCGGGCGCCTCTGGCCTTGGCGATTTCGAGCGCGCGCTCGACCGCGGCCTTGTCGCCGGAGACCACAACCTGCCCGCCGCCGTTGTCATTGGCGGCCTGGCACACCTGACCCTGCGCGGCCTCATCGGCCACAGCCACCGCGGCCTCGTAATCGAGACCGAGCAAAGCGGCCATCGCGCCGACGCCCACCGGCACCGCCTTCTGCATCGCAAGACCACGGGCGCGCAACAGGCGCGCGGTGTCGGAGATGCTGAGACTGCCGGCGGCAGCGAGCGCGGAATATTCGCCGAGCGAATGTCCGGCGACGAACGCGGCGTCCCGGGCTACCGAGAAACCGGCCTCGGTCTCCAGCACGCGCAGGGTCGCCAGCGAGACGGCCATCAACGCCGGCTGGGCATTCTCGGTAAGCTGCAGGGTCTCAGCAGGACCGTCCCAGATAATGCCGGTGAGCTTTTCCCCGAGCGCCACATCGACCTCGTCGAAAACCGCGCGCGCGACCGGAAAAGCCTCCGCAAGGGCCTTGCCCATGCCGACCGCCTGGGAACCTTGCCCTGGAAAAGTGAATGCTGCCGCCATCAATGCCCCTAAAATACCGCTGGAATGCCTTGGCCTCGGGAAATGTCTAAAGTCGGGCCGAAAGACACCGCGGAAGACCGTTGTGTCAAGTTGCGCTGCGGTTCCCGGGCCCGCGGAGCGATGCGTCAATTGCGTCGCTTTTCCTTGCCATTCCAGTCAAAATCCGTATAAACCGCGCCATCCGTGGATCCCGGCCGGGAGCTGAACGGACGGTCTCAGCAATCTCACCTTTCAGGCGATGTTGATGTGGCAGGGCCAGTCGGTCCGTCGTCCCGTGCTTCCGCCTTCTGAGCTAATCCGAGTCCTTTCCAGAGGTCTCGAAGGGCTTGCCGCCGGGAACCGCGCCAACACTAGGAAAGGACAACCATGCCTCTTTATGAGCATGTTTTTCTCGCGCGTCAGGATGCGAGCACCCAGCAGGTCGAAGAACTGACCACCCAGATGACCGGTATCGTCGAAGGTCTCGGCGGCAAGGTCGTCAAGATGGAAAACTGGGGCGTACGTTCCCTCACCTACCGGATGAACAAGAATCGCAAGGCCCATTTCGTGCTGCTCAACATCGACGGCCCTTCGACGGCCGTCGCCGAGGTCGAGCGGCAGGAGCGGATCAGCGAAGACGTGATCCGCTATCTCACGGTCCGCGTCGAAGAGCACGAGGAAGGCCCCTCGGCGATGATGCGGAAGGCCGATCGCGACCGCGACCGCGACGACCGTGGCGGCGGTTTCCGTGGCGACCGTGATGGCGGCTTCCGCGGCGATCGCGACGGCGGTGGCTACCGCGGCGACCGTGGTCCGCGCCGTCCGCGCGACGACGACGCAGCGATTGAGGAGTAGGAATCATGGCTGAAGCTGGTGCACGCCGTCCGTTTTTCCGCCGCCGCAAAACCTGCCCGTTCACAGGTCCGAATGCGCCGAAAATCGACTACAAGGATTCCAAGCTGTTGATGCGTTATGTCTCCGAGCGCGGCAAGATCGTGCCGAGCCGCATCACCGCCGTCTCCGCCAAGAAGCAGCGCGAACTCGCGCGCGCCATCAAGCGCTCGCGTTTCCTTGGCCTGCTGCCTTACGTTATTCGCTAAAGACGTGCTCGGGCCGCGGCGCGCTCGCCGCGGTTCGAGAAATCTTCATAAGGCTTCCGGGTCGTCCGGTCGCCGATGGTTGGGGTTTTCAGCAGAACCTCTAACCGCTCGAAAGGAGCGGGACAGCTGATGATTGCTACTCTGCTCATTGCGCTTGCGGCCGGCTGTGCGTCGGCCCTGATGTTCGCCTCGATCATCTCGGGCGCGCTGATCTCGCTGCTGCTACTTTACTTCGCGCCGCTGCCATTGATGGTGGCAGCCCTTGGCTGGGGACCGCTGGCCGCCACCATTGGCGGCATCATGGCCGCGATCGGCCTTGGCGCGGTCTTCGGCCTATCCCTTTGCATCGCTTTTGCCATCATGATGGCGCTCCCGGCCTGGTGGCTCGGCCATCTCGCGCTGCTGGGTCGGCCGGTGGTCAATGCCGTGCCGTCAGGTGACGTTGCAGCGCCGGATTTCCCAACGCTGGAGTGGTATCCGATCGGCCGCCTTCTGTTGTGGATCGCCGGCTTCGCGGTCCTGACCACGACGGCGACCCTGCTCACATTGGGAACCGACGCTGCCACCATCACCGACACGCTGCGGACGGGCTTGCTGCGAATCCTTACTCCGCGCAGCGCGGTTTCCGGTGACGAGCTCAAGCAACGGATCGATGCCGTGGTGATGATCGCGCCGGCCGCCGCCGCCAATAGCACCATGATCATGATGGCGCTCAATCTCTGGCTCGCCGCCAAGATCACGGCGACGTCGGGACGATTGCATCGTCCATGGCCGGTTCTGAAGAGCACCGAGCTGCCGCCGATGACGCTCGCCGCATTGATGGTCGCGATCGCATTCTGTTTCGCCGGCGGGCTGCTTGCGATCCTGGCCCAAACCGCCGCTGCGGCCCTGCTGATGAGTTACGCGCTCACCGGATTGGCGGTGCTGCACACGCTGACGCTGGGATTGAAAAGCCGCGCGCTTTGGCTCGGTTGTGCCTACGCTATACTGGTGATGTCCGGTGGATGGCTCGTGGTCGCGATGGTGATCCTCGGGATTGCCGACGCTGTACTCGGATTGCGCCAACGCTTTCTGCGTGGCAGGCCACCGCCGCTCCCCGCCTCCTGAACCCTCATCCGTCAGCCTATCCCTCAAACCTCATAACTGCCAAAGGAGAACGAATATGGAAGTCATCTTGCTTGAACGCGTCGCCAAACTCGGCCACATGGGCGAAGTCGTCCGCGTCAGGGACGGATTTGCCCGCAATTTTCTGTTGAAGCGCGGCAAGGCGCTGCGTGCCACCGCTGACAATCGCGCGAAGTTCGAAGGCATGAAGGCCGACCTCGAAGCTCGCAACCTCAAGGCCAAGGCGGAGGCAACCACGGTTGCGGAGAAGATCGACGGCCGCAACGTCGTCGTGCTGCGCCAGGCCTCCGAATCCGGTCAGTTGTTCGGGTCGGTGACGGTTCGCGACATCATCGCGTCGTTTGAGGCCGATAAGGTCACTATTAGCCGCAGTCAGGTCATGTTGGACGCGCCGATCAAGACCATCGGCAAGCACACCATCGCCATCGCCGTGCATCCGGAAGTCGAGGTTGGCGTCACCGTGACGGTCGCGCGCAGCGCCGATGAGGCCGAACGCATCAATCGCGGCGAGGACATCTCGACCCGTCAGGAAGATCAGGATGCGGCCGCCGAAGCGATTGCCGCCGCCGGCGAATTCTTCGATCCCGAAGCCCGCCCCGACGTCGTGGAGCCGCAGCGGGAAGCGGCCTCGGAAAAGTAACGCGGGCTCCTCGTTTGGATCGAGGCGAAACCGCCCAAGCGCTATTGCGAGATTGGCGGTGCGGGCGGTCCCGCGGGAGACACCGGAGGGGGTACAGAGGCGGTCATGGCGGGGGGTGCGGGCTGTGCCGGTGACGCCACGGACGGCCCGGAAGCCGAAGACTCTGCCGGCGTCCCGCCGGAAACGGTCACTGAGACCGGCGGCGCGGGGGTGACGGGGGGGACTGGGTCCTCCCGCAGCGCGGGGGATTGGCTGCCCCCCGTCTCGTTTGGAGCCTCGACCTTGGCGGATTCGGCATTACCCTCACCCGACGGCTTCGAGCCCTCGGGTTTGGCATCTTCTACCTTGGCGGTTTCGCTCTTGGGTGTATCTTCTTTCGTCGCCTCACCTTTTGCAGGCTCTTCGTTGCCAGCATCGGTCTTGACAGCCTCGGACCTGGGCGGCTCTTCGCTACCGGGCTTGCCCTGCTTGCTCAGCCTCTGCTTGGCGGACAATTTGCGACCGTCGGGGCCGCGCTCGCTCGCCGCCTGGGCTGGACCCTGACCTTCCACTGGGAGCACCTCTTCCGGGCGCGCCAAGCGCCTGGCATTGCGGCCATGAAGTCCATCGGAATCCGGCTTTCCGGCCTCTCGCGGCTCTGCCCCGGGCCTGGCAGCGTCCTGCGGCGGCGCGGGACGCAGCCTGCGGCCAAACCGGTCGAGTTGCTCGGGTGCGCCGCCGGGCCTGGCGTCCAGTTTTTCATCCCTGGCCGGCTTGGGCTGGCCCCCGACAAAGCGAGTATCGGCGGCCCCATTGGAGACGAGGAACCCAGCCAGCAGCGAGGCCATCTCGGGACTGGTGGTGTAGTGCTGTCGCAGAAAGCCCTGGAGGGAACCGGCCGGCACGGTCTTCAGCAGACCCCGCGGACCCTTATGGCAGGCGGTGCAAGTACCCGCGAAAATCTGGGAGGGGCTCTTGCCAGCCTCAAGATTTTGCGCCCGCGCCGGGTCCGCAGCGAAACAGCCGATCAGAAACGTCACCGTCGCTAGACTGAGCGCTCGGCCCAACATTCCAGACTCTCCTGATGCGGATATCGCTTCCGGCGTCCCCCCAAAACGGGTGCTGGAAGCGGTCACCTTTTAGCCGATTATCCCGCGAATGGAAGCGCACTTATGACGCAACTGCGTGAACACGATATTTGGGAATATCCGCTTTGTGTACAATGCACTAGCGTGCAGGTTCCATCCCCCCTATGATCAGGCGAAGCACGTGGGAACTAATCTGTCCCCTCTGCGTCGAGTGTGACGGCCGGTAAGTTAGTTTCTGCGGATCGCCCAGTTCGGTGGTTTCGATGGACCGTTTGTTGCGCTATTTCCTGCAGCAGTTCATTCGCCGCGGCGCGATGACAGTTACGACCGCGAGCGGGGTAAAATTCAGCTGCGGCGACGGTACCGGCGAGCCCGTAGCCGTCCGATTCCTGACCACCGATGCTGAACGCAGGGTTCTGCTCAATCCCGAACTTGCGCTCGGCGAAGTTTTCATGGAAGGCACGTTCGTCGTCGAGAATGGCTCGATCGCGGATGCGCTGGCGATCCTGATGGACCAGCCGGAAATATTGCCACGCAATGCCAAGCTGCAGTGGTGGCTGCGCTATCTGATCAGGCATATCAGGCAGTTCAATCCGCGCGACCGTTCGAAAGATAATGTCGCGCGCCATTACGACCTCGACGGGCGGTTATATTCGCTCTTCCTCGACGCCGACAAGCAATACAGCTGCGCCTATTTCGAAACGCCGGACGCGACGCTTGACGATGCCCAGCTCGCCAAAAAGCGCCATCTCGCCGCGAAGTTGCTGATCGGGCGCGGCGATCGGATACTCGACATCGGCTCCGGCTGGGGAGGGCTCAGCCTGTATCTGGCCGAGATGGCCGGCGCCAACCTCACCGGCATCACGCTATCGACCGAGCAGTTTCAGGTGTCGAATGCCCTCGCCGCCGAGAAAAATCTGGCGCAGTCGGCGAGATTTTTCCTCGAGGATTATCGCGACATTACCGGGCGGTTCGACCGTATCGTGTCGGTTGGCATGTTCGAACATGTCGGCGTCGACTTCTACGAAACCTATTTCAGGCGCTGCGCCGAACTTCTCACCGACGACGGCGTGATGATGCTGCACTCGATCGGCCGTTCGGAGGGACCGGACGCCACCAATCCCTGGATCGCGAAATATATATTCCCGGGCGGCTACATTCCGGCGCTTTCCGAAGTGATCCCGGCGATCGAGCGCGCAGGGCTTCTGGTGTGCGACATCGAAATTCTGCGGCTGCATTACGCGGAAACCCTCAAAGCATGGCGCGAGCGATTCATGGCGCGCCGGGAGGACGCGGTGCAGCTCTATGACGAACGCTTCGCGCGGATGTGGGAATTTTACCTGGCCTGCTCGGAGATGGCGTTCCGCAAGCAGGCCATGATGAACTTCCAGATCCAGCTCACCAAGCGCCAGGGCGTGGTGCCGATGACGCGCGATTACATCGGACGCGAGGAAGCGAGACTGCGCGGGATCGAGCGTGGCCAGCGGCCGCGGCTGCAGATTGCCGGCGAATAGACCGATCGCGTTTTCGAGTGAAGGCCCTAGTTTCGCAGGCTGAAATCCGAGGCGAAATAAGGATATGGCGATGCCGGGCGCGCAAGCTGGGCGCGCAGCGCGACCATGATGGACGGCTCGCAAGGCAGACCGCGGACTTCCGGACGAGAGACGTTTTCCATGGTGTCGACCAGCATTGACAGCCACATTCTTTCGCCGTCTCCCGATCGCCATGTCTGAAGCGGTTGGCCCATCGCCCGTCCTTGCCTAAACCGGTATCCACCAAGCTCTGCCGTTACCAATCCGGAAATATTCAATCCGTTCCCGATGACCATGCCGTAACGAAAATGCGTCAAATGTGATCTGTTTCACTAACGGTCTGGCCGGCCTGGCCTAAACTTTCAAAATGGCCCAGAAAACCTACCTGCCGCCGTTCGATCCGAAGGCCGGCATCAGGACCGACTACGCCCTGATCGCGGCCGGCGTCGGAGCTGCCCTGATCGCGCTGATCTATCTCCTTCTGATCTGATTGAGGCCTGAGATCGCGGCTCGGGAAGCTCCCCGCCCATCGGATGAGTGTGCCCGGCCCGGATAAGGTTCAGGCCGCGCGCGCGCCCGGGCTCTTGCAGTCTCTAACCGGGATGGCGGCGGCCGGACGGCCTTCCGGAAACCCGTCAAGCGCAAATCCACCAATTCCCCGCGTGCATTGTGTGAATCGGGCATAAGGCGCGATGTCGCTTCCGCTGTGCCCGGGACAGGCGCTTTATCGCCGCCCAGCCCGAAAAACCCAATATCGACTAAATCCGAAGCATATTCCAGATCATGGCCCCAACTGATTCGAACGTCCTGAAGCTCGCTCCCGACGTGGGAACTCCGGCCTATCGGAGCGCGCCGCACAATATTGAGGCGGAACAGGCCCTTCTCGGCGCCATTCTGGTCAACAACGACGCCTTCTACCGGGTGTCGGATTTTCTGGAGCCGAGACACTTCTTCGAGCCTATCCATCAGACGATCTACGAAACCACGGGTAGCCTGATCCGGATGGGCAAGATCGCAACGCCGGTCACGCTGAAGACGTTCGTCCCTGCGGAAACCGATATCGGCGGCATGACGGTTGGCCAATACCTCGCCCGCCTGGCCGCCGAGGCGACCACCATCATCAACGCCCATGATTACGGGCGCACCATCTACGAGCTGGCGCTGCGCCGCGATCTGATCCGGATCGGCGAGGACATGGTCAATGTCGCCTTCGACGCGCCGGTGGATTTTGCGCCGCGGGCGCAGATCGAGGACGCCGAGCGCCGGCTGTACGAACTGGCGGAGTCCGGCCGTTACGACGGTGGATTCCAGCGTTTCTCCCAGGCGCTCACCGTCGCCGTCGACATGGCGGCCAAGGCGTTTCAGCGCGACGGCAAGCTGTCGGGCATTGCGACGGGCCTGCGCGACCTCGACACCAAGATGGGCGGCCTGCAGCCCTCCGATCTCGTCATCGTCGCCGGGCGCCCCGGCATGGGCAAGACCGCGCTTGCCACCAACATCGCCTACAACGTGGCCAAAGCTCATCGCGCCGAGGTTCAGGCCGACGGCACCATGAAATCCGTCAATGGCGGCATCGTCGGCTTCTTCTCCTGCGAAATGTCCGCCGAGCAGCTCGCCACGCGTATTCTCGCCGAGCAGACCAGCATCGCGTCGAGCACGATCCGCCGCGGCGGCATCAGCGAAACCGACTTCGAGAAGATCCGCGACTACTCCATCGAATTGCAGTCGCTGCCGCTTTACGTCGACGAAACCGGCGGTCTTTCGATTTCGCAGCTCACCGCGCGGGCGCGCCGCCTGAAGCGTCAGAAGGGTCTCGACCTCCTCGTGGTGGACTACATCCAGCTGCTGCAGGGCTCGAGCAAGCGGGGTAACGACAACCGCGTGCAGGAAGTCACGGAAATCACCACCAGCCTGAAGGCGCTCGCCAAGGAACTGAACGTTCCCATCATCGCGCTGTCGCAATTGTCGCGCCAGGTGGAAAGCCGCGACGACAAGCGTCCGCAACTGTCCGACTTGCGCGAATCCGGCTCGATCGAACAGGATGCCGACGTGGTGATCTTCGTGTTCCGCGAGGAATATTACCTCGCCAACAAGGAGCCGCGCGTGGGCACGCCGGAATACGAGAAATGGCAGCTCGACATGTCGCTGGTGCATGGCAAGGCCGAAATCATCATCGGCAAGCAGCGTCACGGCCCCACCGGCACCGTCGAATTGCAGTTTGAGGGCCAGTTCACGCGGTTCAGCGATTTGACCGTCGAGAGCCACCTGCCGGAGCGAACGTACTGAGACCGCCTGCACGGTTGAACCGCGGCGGGGCTGCGCGTAAACTGCGGCATGAACATCGTCTCCGATCCCAAGTCGATTCCGGGCGGCAGCGTGCTCTCCGCTGAAGCGAACCGGACGGCCGCGCTGGCGCCGGCCGCCGGCGTGCTCACCGTCGACCTCGACGCCATCGTCGCCAACTGGCGCAAGCTGGAGAAGACCGCGGTGCCGGCGGAATGCGCCGGCGTGATCAAGGCCGACGCCTATGGTTGCGGGGTCGATCCGGTCGCCCGGGCGCTCTCGGGCGCCGGCTGCAAGACGCTTTTCGTCGCCACGCTGGATGAGGCGCGCGCCGCGCGTGCCGCGGTGCCGAAGGCTGCGATCTATGTGCTCGACGGCTTCTTCCAGAACACCGGCGAGGCCTTCGCCGGGATCGACGCCAGGCCCGTGATCGGCGACCTCTACGAGCTCGCCGAATGGGACGTGTTCTGCCGCCGCTCGGGCTGGGCGGGCGGCGCCGCCATCCATATCGACACCGGCATGAACCGGCTCGGCCTCACGCTGACCGAGGCGCAAGGCATTATTCCCAGGATCACCGCCGGCGATCACGGCATCACGCTGGTGATGAGCCACCTCGCCTGCGCCGAGATGCTCAACCATCCGCTCAACGCCAGGCAGCTCGCGACTTTCCGCGAGATCGCGAGCCTGTTTTCCGGGGTGCCGGCATCGCTGTCGAATTCATCCGGCATTTACCTGGGTCCTCAATTCCTGTTCGACCTGGTTCGGCCGGGGGCTGCGCTCTACGGCGTCAATCCGACGCCGGAGGCCGACAATCCGATGCAGCCGGTCGTCGACCTGAAGGCCCGCATCTTGCAGATCCGCAATGTCGAGAAGGGCGAAAGCGTCGGCTATGGCGGAACCTGGACCGCGCGGCGGCCGACCAGACTGGCGATCGTCTCGGCCGGCTATGCCGATGGCTATTTCCGCGCTGGCGGCAGCAATGACGGCACCCGCGGGGCCGAGGTGGTGGTCGCGGGCAAGCGCTGCCCGGTGGCGGGCCGCGTTTCGATGGACCTGATGGCCGTCGACATCACCGACCTGCCGCCCAACGCGGCGCGGCGCGGCCACATGGTCACGCTGATCGGCGAGGGCATCACGGTGGACGAACTCGCGCACCATTTCGGCACCATCGGCTATGAAGTGCTGACCAGCCTCGGTCCGCGCTATGCGCGGATCTACAAGGGCGGCGCGGTCATGGTTGAGCCGGCTTCCACGGCATCGACCTGACGTCCTTAGTCGGGCATGAAAATCGCAACCTTCAACATCAACAATATCAACCGCCGGCTGCCCAACCTGCTGCAATGGCTGGATCAGGCAAGACCCGACGTCGTTTCCCTGCAGGAGCTGAAATCGACCGACGATGATTTTCCTGCCAGCGCGATCGGCAAGGCCGGCTATGGCGCGGTCTGGCGCGGGCAAAAGACCTGGAACGGCGTCGCCATCCTGGCGCGCAACGCCGATCCGGTGCTGATCAGGACCGCCCTGCCCGGCGACCGCGACGACCGGGAGGCGCGTTACATCGAAGCGGCCGTCAACGGCATCATCGTGTCGAGCATCTATCTGCCCAACGGCAATCCGCAGCCCGGCCCGAAATTCGACCACAAGCTCGAATGGTTCAGGCGGCTCAAATCGCACGCCTTGAAATTCCTCAAACAGGATCTTCCGGTGGTGCTGGCGGGCGACTACAACGTCGCGCCCACGGAGCTCGATATTTATCCGACAAAATCGTGGGACAGGGACGCGCTGATCCAGCCGAAGAGCCGTGCCGCGTTCAAATCGCTGGTGGCGCAGGGCTGGTGTGACGCGATCCGCACGCTGCATCCCTCCAAGCCGATGTTCACCTTCTGGGACTACAAACGAAACCGCTGGCCGCGGGACGCGGGCTTGCGGCTCGATCACCTCCTGCTCAGCCCCGCGCTTGCGCCGCATCTGACAAAAGCCGGCGTCGACCGCAAGGTGCGAGGCGAGGAAGGCGCCAGCGACCACGCGCCGGCATGGGTGGTGCTGAAGTAGCATGCACAACGCTCGTAGGATTTGAATTTTAAACAGCCCGCCATTGCGACGGCAGCAATTCTCCCCTCCCCCGCGAAGCGGTGGGGAGGGGTCGGGGGTGGGGGGTGCCTCAGCAAATTCGTTGTCGAAGGAGCAAGCCGATAGACCCCCCACCCCCAACCCCTCCCCACCACGCGCAAGGGCGCGTAGAGGGAGGGGAGTCGACGGTGCATAGCTTCGCGATCTCGCCGCGCGTTTCGCGCGAGTTTTGCTAACAACTTCAAACCCTCTCGATCAGAGGGCGCAGGGAATGCCGGGCGCCCGATGCGCCCGATAGCCGCGTGTGCAATGGTAGTGAGAGACGCACACGCGTTAGTCAGGTCACACCGCAATCACCCGGCATTCCCCGCGCAATGGTTTTAACGGTTTCCTTCGAGCTCTCCCCGGTGACCGGGCTTTCTTGCCACCGTCGCCCGCGCTCAAGCGCGAACTTGACACCAGCATCGGGGCGTCAGGACCACACGACTTCTCCGTCCGCCTCAGGCGCCATTCGTCTATGGCACCATCCGCGTCCACCGCATCCCGCCCCAACGTTCGTGACGATGGCCAACGCCCCTCTTCCGGGACGGGACGGCTGACGATATAGCGCTGATTTGGGTTTCGGAAAAACAGAAATATTTTTGCCGACGGGGCTGGACAGCCCAAATCAGCCTGATCCGCCTCAATAAATTTCGTTTTGCGCGCAATCGGCCTGGCGTGGATAAGGCCAACCGCGGGCGCCAAAGGGGTTGGACAGCGAAGCCAGCGCGGCATCAGGATCACTGGCGAGGCCGAAGCCGCCGCGATCGAGGCATGCACCAAGGCGCTCGACAGCAATCCGAATAGCGCTGGAGCGAGATTCTGCCGACGACCATGGTGCCGCGCCCGGCGGCGCCGTTCGTGTCGGTGAAATACGGAGCTCGAATTCAGGCGCCGCCGCGCGCGGCTCTGGCTTGACGGAGGCTAGCGGTCATCATATTCTAGCCAGAGATTCTAGCTAGAAGGAACAGGGCCGGATGGCCGGGCGCAATTGGTCGGTACAGGACGCAAAGAACCGGTTCAGCGAAGTGGTCGAGGCCGCGCGGCGCACGCCGCAGACGGTCACCAAGCACGGCAAGCCTGCCGTCGTCGTAGTCGACGTGGTGGAATACGACCGCCTGCGGCGCCTCGAGCGCGCAAGCGCACCTTCCTTTGCCGATGTCATACTCGCCATGCCGCAGGATGATGGCGAATTCCCGCGCCGCAAGGTGCGGGTGCGGGATCTCGACCTCTGATGTTCCTGATCGATACCGTCACGCTATCCGAACTGCGCCGGCGGGAGCGCGATCCAATGGTCGTCAAGTGGTTCGAACGGCAGCGGACGGCCGATCTTTTCCTCAGCGTCATCAGCATTGGCGAGATAGAGCGCGGCATCGCGCGACAGCGCGCGACTGATCCCGGCTTTGCGGGCGCGCTCGCAGCCTGGCTGGACCAGGTCTTGAGGCTCTACGGCGAGCGGGTCGTGCCATTCGATCTGCGAGCGGCGCGCCGCTGGGGCGCCCTGAGCGCCGCTCTTGGCAATGACAGTGCCGATCTGATGATCGCGGCCACGGCGCTGGAACACGGGCTCACTGTGGTCACGCGCAACGTATCGGATTTCGAGCCCACCGGGGTCGCCGTGCTCGATCCGTTCGTTCGTCGGACCAAGCGGAAGTCGTAATTCAAATGGCTCGCTGGTGAGTAGCGCCGCCAGGTATGGATCGGGCGATAGCCAATTTGGCAAACAACGTGCCGCGATTGCGCGGCAAGTTCATTCTCGCCGACTGCGGCCATTGGGCCCAGCAGGACGCGCGTCAGAGGTCAACGCTGCGATGATCGATTTCTTGCGAGAGTTGTGAGCGAGCTTGCCGGGCGGCCGGCCACCGATTAATCGATGTCACTGGCGCGTACCGGCATGACCGAGTCGATCGCGGGTTGGCCGATGTCCGCCTTTAAAACGCATTGCGGACGCCTGTTCGATCAAATGATGGCCAAGAGTGTTGCTCCAGAGATACATCTCAGGCAACACTTTCGGCCTAAGCTGACACCGGATTCTTGGGGTTTTAGGGTCGCCGCCGGCCCTCGGGGGGATGTCAGTGAAAAAGATTCTCGTTGCAGCGGCGCTGGCCGGTTTGAGCACCACGTCAGCCTTCGCAGCTGACCTTCCGGCGCGCATCTACACCAAGGCGCCGCCGATTGCCGTGGCCTATGACTGGAGCGGCTTCTATCTCGGCGTAAACGCCGGTCTCGGTTTGGGACGCAGCCCGACCTCCCTCGCAACACCGCGCACGCTCGAATCTGCGAGCGCAATTGTCGGCCGCGAAGGCGCCATTGGCGGCGGCCAGCTAGGTTACAATTTGCAATTCGGTACCTGGGTGCTTGGAGTCGAGACCGATATCCAGGCGGCGAGCATGCGTGACAACCGATTCTGCGGTGATGAATGCACCCCGATCACGGGCCGCGCGTATACTGTTGACCAGAGGCTCAACTGGTTCGGCACCACGCGAGGCCGCATCGGCCTCGCCACCGGCCCGGTGCTGAGCTATGTCACCGGCGGCTTCGCCTATGGCGGCGTCAACACCGACGTGGCGACGGTGCTCGGCCCCAACTTGTCCAGCGGATCGTTCAACCAGACCCGAACCGGCTATACCTACGGCAGCGGCGTTGAAGCCTCGCTCGGCGGCAACTGGACCGGCAAGCTCGAATATCTCTATCTGAATCTCGGCACGCAATCCGGCGGCTTCGGCACTGGCCCTTTTCCCGGCATCTTCAACTCGGAGATCCGCGAACACATCTTCCGCGCCGGCCTGAACTATCGCATCGGCGGCAACGCGGCTTACGCGGCGGCTCCGGTTGCGAACTGGAGCGGCTTCTATATCGGCGGCAATGCCGGCGGCGCGCTTGCGCGCAACAGCACGGCGACAAACGGCATCAACAACGTGGGCAATCCATTCGCAACCGAAACCAGTGAGCTGATGCCCAATGGTTTCCTCGGCGGCGTGCAGGCCGGCTACAACTGGCAGGCCGCCAATTGGGTGTTCGGCCTCGAGACCGACATTCAGGGCTCGACCCAGAAGGACAACGAGAACTGCATGCTGACCTGCGCGACGGGTGGTACGTTTCTGATGGTCGATCAACGCATGAGCTGGCTCGGCACCGTGCGCGGCCGCCTAGGTTATTCCCTGGGATCGACGCTGTTCTACGCCACCGCGGGTCTGGCTTACGGCGGCATCGAGAATAGACTCTCCGGGTCGGTCTCTCTTCCGGTCGCCACAAGCTTCAACCACACCAGGACCGGCTGGACCGCGGGTGGCGGCATCGAGACGCCCTTCGAACTGTTCGGTCTGTTCGGCAGGAACTGGACCTCGAAGACCGAATATCTCTATGTCGATCTCGGAAACATCTCGGATACCGATTCGACCTTCAATATCATTACTATCAGCAGCCACGTGCACGAGCACATCTTCCGCAGCGGCTTGAACTACCACTTCAACGCTCCGGTGGTGGCGAGGTACTGACCCCATTAGAAGAGTTGAATGGTGAAAAGCCCGTTCGCAGCGCCGGGCTGCGGCTGAAGCCGGAAATGTTTCGGCTTGTGATGGACGGCATCATGCTCACTGCCGGTCTTTCCGTGCTATGGAACGCGGCACGACCATCCCTAGAGCGCGACTCACCCGTTCATGGCCAAATCCACCCTTTCCTTCGTCTGCCAGAACTGCGGCGCGGCTTTTAACCGCTGGCAAGGCAAGTGCGAATCCTGCGGCGAGTGGAACACGCTGGTCGAGGAGGCCGGCGCCACCGCGATGCCGGTCTCGATCCGCTCCAGGCGCAAGGGCCGGCTGTTCGCGCTGGAGACGCTGACCGGCAAGAGCCATGAGGCCCCTCGCCTGCCTTCCGGGATGGCCGAGCTCGATCGCGTCACCGGCGGCGGTTTTGTGCGGGGCTCGGTGCTGCTGGTCGGCGGCGATCCCGGGATCGGCAAATCGACGCTGCTGACGCAGGCGACCTCGCTGATGGCGCGGGCCGGCCACCGCGCAGTCTACATTTCAGGCGAAGAGGCCGTCGCCCAGGTGCGGCTGCGCGCCGAGCGCCTTGGCCTTGCCGACGCGCCGGTGCAGCTCGCAGCCGAAACCTCGGTCGAGGACATCGTCTCGACGCTGTCCGAAGGCCCGGTGCCGCGCCTGATCGTGATCGATTCGATCCAGACCATGTGGACCGACACCGTGGAGTCCGCGCCGGGCACGGTGACGCAGGTGCGCGCCTCGGCGCAGGCGCTGATCCGGTTTGCGAAAAAATCCGGCGCCGCCATCATCCTGGTCGGCCACGTGACAAAGGACGGCCAGATCGCGGGACCGCGCGTGGTCGAGCACATGGTCGACGCGGTGCTGTCGTTCGAGGGCGAGGGCTCGCAGCAATTCCGCATCCTGCGCGCGGTGAAGAACCGGTTCGGGCCGACCGACGAGATCGGCGTGTTCGAGATGACCGGGCTCGGCCTGCGCGAGGTCTCCAATCCGTCCGAGCTGTTTTTGTCCGAACGCGATCTGGGCAGTCCGGGCACCGCGGTTTTCGCCGGGATCGAGGGTACCCGCCCGGTGCTGGTGGAACTGCAGGCGCTGGTGGCGCCGACTTCGCTCGGCACGCCGCGCCGCGCGGTGGTGGGCTGGGATCCGAGCCGGCTGTCGATGGTGCTGGCGGTGCTGGAGGCCCATTGCGGGGTCAAGCTGTCCGGCCATGACGTCTATTTGAATGTCGCGGGGGGCCTGCGCATCCAGGAACCCGCGGCCGACCTTGCGGCGGCCGCCGCCCTGGTGTCGTCGCTGGTCAATGCGCCCCTGCCGACGGATGCGGTGTATTTCGGCGAGGTTTCCCTGTCCGGCGCGGTGCGGCCGGTCGCGCAGACCTCGGCGCGCCTGAAGGAAGCGGCGAAGCTCGGCTTCGGGCGCGCGGTGCTGCCGGAATCGGCCCGGGGCGAGGTCGGCGGCGACGCCGGCCTCGTCCTCAATACCGTTGGCGGTTTGACCAGCCTGGTCGCCGACATCGCCGCGCGCGGCGCGCCCAGGGGAAACCGGGAGGGCGCCGAAGTGGAGAAAAATGCCACACCTGCGAGATTCCGGCGTCAGGAGGGCTAGCCGGACGTGACCTTGCCCGTCGGCGCCGCTATACAACCCGCGCGTAAGGCCGGCTGGCAGACTTCCGGCCTTGCGGGAGGGGCGATATGCCCCTCACCTAGGACGGCACCGACACGCCGATTCGCGGTTTTGAACCTTGATGCGGACCTGACTAGCCGATGCCGATAACGATACTCGATCTCGTCCTGCTCGCCGTGATGCTCGTTTCCGGCCTGCTCGCGATGGTGCGCGGCTTCATGCGCGAGATCCTGTCGATCGCGGCCTGGGGCGCGGCGGCGCTGGTCACGCTCTATGCCTTCGGAAAGCTGCTGCCGACCGCCAAGACCTATTTCAACAACGACACCGTCGCGGCCGTGGTCGTGGTGGCCGGCGTGTTCGTCGGCACCCTGATCGTGGTCTCCATCATCACGGTGCGGATTTCCGACATGATCCTGGATTCCCGGATCGGCGCGCTGGATCGCACCCTCGGGTTCCTGTTCGGGCTGGCGCGGGGCCTGCTGATCGTGGTCGTCGCCTTCCTGTTTTTCAGCTGGCTGGTTCCGGACAAGCAGCGGCCCGATTGGGTGAGCGGGGCGAAGTCCCGGGTGGTGCTGCAGGGAACGGGCGATTGGTTAATGTCGCTCTTGCCGGATGACCCCGAGAACACCATCTTGAAGAGATTCAAGAAGAATAAACCGGAAGATGAGCAGACTGACACCGAGCCGGGTACCGGTGATGGCTACAGCAAGCCGGCCCGCGACGGCCTGAAAAAGCTGATCGAGAAACCCGCGGCACGTTGAGATCAGGCCAAAAGAGAGGCGCGATGGACTGCAGACAGAGCCCTTCCGATGACGCCGTCCAATACGAACTAGATCTCGGCCCGATCGACCTGGGAGATTCCGACCTCGAAGGCGATACGCTGCGCGAGGAGTGCGGCGTGTTCGGCATCTTCGGCCACCCCGAGGCCGCGGCCATCACCGCGCTCGGACTTCATGCCCTGCAGCATCGCGGCCAGGAGGCCGCGGGTATCGTCTCCTTCGACGGCAGCCGGTTTCACAGCGAGCGGCGGCTCGGCCTGGTCGGCGACACCTTCTCCCGCCGCGAGGTGATCGAGCGGTTGCCGGGCACCTCGGCGATCGGCCACGTCCGCTATTCCACCACCGGCGAGACCATCCTGCGCAACGTGCAGCCTTTGTTCGCCGAACTCAATGCCGGCGGCTTTGCGGTCGGCCACAACGGCAATCTCACCAACGGGCTGACCCTGCGCCGCGAACTCGTGCGCAACGGCGCCATGATGCAGTCCACCACCGACACCGAAGTCATCCTGCACCTGGTGGCGCAGTCGAGGCGCAACCGCTTCATCGACCGCTTCATCGAGGCGCTGCGCGCGATCGAAGGCGCCTATTCGTTGGTGTCGCTGACCAACAAGAAGTTGATCGGGGCCCGCGATCCCCTCGGCATCCGCCCCCTGGTGCTGGGCGAACTCGACGGCTGCCCGATTCTGGCGTCGGAGACCTGCGCGCTCGACATCATCGGCGCGAAATATATCCGCGACGTCAACCCGGGCGAGGTCATCGTGTTCGACGAGCGCGGCGCGCAAAGCCACAAGCCGTTTCCGCCGATGCCGCCGCGGCCCTGCATCTTCGAATATATCTACTTCTCGCGGCCGGATTCGATCGTCGGCGGCCGCTCGGTCTACGACGTGCGCAAGGCGATGGGCGCCGAACTTGCCCGCGAGAGCCATGTCGAGGCCGACGTCGTGGTGCCGGTGCCGGATTCCGGCGTGCCGGCGGCGATCGGCTATTCCAGGGAATCCGGCCTGCCGTTCGAGCTCGGCATCATCCGAAATCACTATGTCGGCCGCACCTTCATTCAGCCGACCCAAAGCGTGCGCGAACTCGGCGTGCGCATGAAGCATTCCGCCAACCGCGCGGCGATCGAGGGCAAGCGGATCGTGCTGATCGACGATTCGCTGGTGCGCGGCACCACCTCGAAGAAGATCGTGAAGATGATGCGCGACGCCGGCGCGCGCGAGGTGCACTTCCGCATCGCCTCGCCCCCGATCACCCATCCCGATTATTACGGCATCGATACCCCCGACCGCACCGGCCTGCTCGCGGCAACCCATAACCTCGAGGAGATGCGCCAGTTGATCGGCGCCGACACCCTGGCGTTCCTGTCGGTCGACGGCATTTACCGCGCGATGGGCGAGCCCGGCCGCGATCCCGCCCATCCCCGATTCACCGATCACTGCTTTACCGGCGACTATCCCACCCCGCTGACCGACATGGCGCAGGCCGAGCCGCAGCCGCGGCAATTGTCGCTGCTGGCGGAAGCGAGCTAGCAACATTCACGGTGTCGTCCCCGCGAACGCGGGGACCATAACCACCGGCTTTCGTTGTCTGAACAGAAATAGAAACGAACACTTTCCCACATCATAACCGTCACGGCGTATGGGTCCCCGCGTTCGCGGGGACGACCGTGGAGAGAATACGTCGATGACCGCCCTCCCCCTCGCCTCCCGCATCGCTCTCGTGTCAGGCGCCTCGCGCGGCATCGGCTACGCCACCGCGCGCGCGCTGGCGAAAGCCGGCGCGCATGTCGTGGCGGTGGCGCGGACGCAGGCAGGCCTCGAGGAACTCGACGACGAGATCCGCAAGGCGGGCGGAGCCGCGACGCTCGTGCCGCTCAATCTCAGCGATTTCGACGGCATCGCCCGGCTGGGCGCGGCGCTGCATGAACGCCACGGCAAGCTCGACATTCTCGTCGGCAATGCCGGGGTCGCCGGCCCCTCCTCGCCGCTCGGGCATATCGACCTGAAGCCGTGGAACGAGGTGATGGCGGTCAACGTCACCGCCAACTTCCAGCTGATCCGTTGCATGGAGCCGCTGTTGAAGAAGTCCGACGCCGGGCGCGCGGTGTTCGTCACCTCGGCGGCCGCGAGCATGGCCAGCGCCTATCTCGCGCCCTACGCGGCCTCGAAAGCCGCATTGGAGACGCTAGCGCGGGCCTGGGCGCAGGAAACAGCAAGTACGCCGATCCGAGTCAACCTGTTCGATCCCGGCCCGATCCGGACCCGGATGCGCGCAAGCGTGTTTCCCGGCGAAGACCCGCTGACGCTGGATACGCCGGAGCAGGCCGCCGAATTCATCGTGCCGATGTGCGCTCCGGACTGGACCAGAACCGGCCAGCTGTTCGAGTACAAGACGCGCCGACTGCTCAGCTTCAGGGCGCCGGCGCCCGATTGACACTCGAACCTTCGCGCTATTCACTGGCCGCCAAGCGGGAAAACCCGGACGCAAAAAATCAAGGGAGGCTGCCATGACGCCGATGCATCATCGCGCTCATCAGACACGTGCCGCCACGCGGCTTTCCAGAACCGTTTCGATCCTGATCGCATCCGCCGTGTTGACCGCCGCCTCGGCGCTTCCGCGCGCCGCGCATGCCGGCGAGATTCCGACTTTCGCGGTCGATGCATCCTGGCCGAAGCCGCTGCCCAACAACTGGATCCTCGGCCAGGTCGGCGGCATCACCGTCGACTGGCAGGGGCACATCTGGGTCATCCACCGGCCGCGCTCGCTGACCGACGACGAGAAGGGCGCTTCACTGACGCCGCCGCGTTCGAAATGCTGCGTTTCGGCGCCGCCGGTGCTGGAATTCGATACCGACGGCAATCTGTTGCGCTCCTGGGGCGGACCGGGCGAAGGCTATGAATGGGTCGGGCGCGAGCACGGCATCGAAGTCGACGAAAAAGGCTTTGTCTGGATCGGCGGCAACGCCGACAACGACAACGCGCTGCTGAAATTCACCCTCGACGGCAAGTTCGTGATGCAGATCGGCAAGATCGCGCCGAGCAAGGGAAGCAACGACACCACGCAGCTCGGCAAGCCCGCGGAAACCGCGATCGACAAGGACGCGAACGAACTCTACGTCGCCGACGGCTACGGCAACCGCCGCGTCATCGTGTTCGACGCCACGACAGGCGCCTACAAGCGGCACTGGGGCGCCTATGGCCATCCCCCTGATGACGCCAAGCTGCCGCCTTACGATCCGAAGGCGCCGGCGCCGCAGCAGTTCGGCAATCCCGTGCATTGCGTCAAGATTTCCAATGATGGCCTCGTCTATGTGTGCGACCGCACCCAAAACCGCATCCAGGTGTTCAAGAAGGACGGCACGTTTGTAAAGGAGTGGTTCTTCGAGAAGAACACGCTCGGCAACGGCGCGGTGTGGGATATCGCGATCTGGCCGGATCCGATGCAGACTTACCTGTTGAGCGCCGATGGCGAGAACAACGAAATCCGGGTGCTGAAGCGCGAGGACGGCACCGTGGTCGGCAGCTTCGGGCGCAGCGGCCGCAACGCCGGGCAATTTCACTGGATCCACGCCATGGCGGTGGATGCCAAAGGCAACGTCTACACCGCCGAGGTCGACAACGGAAAGCGCATCCAGAAATTCAGGCTGACCTCGGACGCGTTGCGGTGATTCCCATCGAGAGGAACCAGACCCCCGGCGTTCCCGTTTTGTTTGGGCATTGATCTGACGCATTGCCGGACGACGCCAGAAGGACTATCCGGGAGCGCAGATCGTCGGTTCGATCAAGGCCCTGGGTGGGCTCCGAAGAAAGCCGCCACGGCATTTAACATTTGGAGGATTTTTCCATGAAGACCACATTCGCGTGGCGCTATGCCGCGCTCATCGCATGCGCCGGACTGGGGCTCACCCCAGCGCTGGCGCAGGACAAGACCGCCAAGATCGCCGTGCTCAACGACATGTCGAGCCTGTATGCCGACATCGGCGGCCCCAATTCGGTGGTCGCGGTGAAGATGGCGGTGCAGGATTCCGGTCTCATCGCCAAGGGCTGGAAGATCGACGTCTTGAGCGGCGATCACCAGAACAAGCCGGATGTCGGCGTCAACATGGCGCGGCAATGGATCGATGTCGACAAGGTCGATGCGATCCTCGATACGCCGACTTCGAGCGTCGCGCTCGCGGTCTCCAACCTGGTGAAGGACAAGAATTCGATCCTGATCAATTCGGGCGGCGCCAGCGCCGACATTACCGGCAAGGCCTGCACGCCGAACACACTGTCGGTGACCTACGATACCTACATGCTCGCCAACGGCACCGGCAAGGCGCTGACCAAGGCCGGCGGCGACAGCTGGTTCTTCCTGACCGCCGATTACGCCTTCGGTTACGCGCTGGAGCGCGACACCTCCGCGGTCGTCACCGCAAATGGCGGCAAGGTGCTGGGTGGGGTAAGACACCCGCTCAATACCTCGGACTTCTCCTCGTTTCTGCTGCAGGCGCAGGCCTCGAAAGCCAAAGTGGTCGGGCTCGCCAACGCCGGCGGCGACACCACCAACGCCATCAAGCAGGCGGCCGAGTTCGGCATCGTCGCGGGCGGCCAGAAGCTTGCTGCGCTGTTGCTGTTCATCAATGACGTGCACTCGCTGGGCCTGAAGACCGCGCAGGGCCTCACCTTTACCGAATCCTTCTACTGGGACATGAACGACCAGACCCGCGCCTGGTCGAAGAAGTTTGCGGCGCAGACCAAGGCCAACTCGATGCCGTCGATGACGCAGGCCGGGCTCTATTCCGGCGTGCTGCATTACCTCAAGACGCTGGAGGCGATGGGCGGCAATCCGCATGACGGCGCCAAGGTCGTCGCCAAGATGAAGGAATTGCCGACCGACGACGTCCTGTTCGGCAAGGGCACCATCCGCGCCGACGGCCGCAAGATGCTCCCGGCCTATTTGTTCGAGATCAAGAAGCCCGAGGAATCGAAATATCCCTGGGACTACTACAAGCTGGTCGCGACCATTCCGGCGGAGGAAGCCGCAAGGCCGCTCAGCGAAAGCGAGTGTCCGCTGGTCAAGAAATAGCTGCGACGCGCGCCCGGCCGGCCTTGCACATCGCAAGGTCCGGCCGGGAGCAAGCCGAAGCGGCGAGGGCAGCTCGAACCCGCCAAAAAATCGGCATGGTGCCGCCACGATCTTGCCCACAAGCCCCCGATCTATGGCCGGCATGGATGCCCGCATTTTCCTCATGTTTCCGGCGTTGCTGATCGCCACATGCCTGTGCGCCCGCGCTGAAACCTTCGACGACCGCTGGCTTACCCGCATCAAGCCGCCGCCATATGCCGGCGTCGCTACCGAGTTCGATGACACCATCGCGGCTGACGGCAAGCGGCTCTATCCCCGTCGCGACCTCGTCTGTGCGCACATGCTTGAGCCGCTTGGGCAGCGGCTTCGCGTGACCAACGTCGCCAACGGAAAATCCGTGGTCTGCACGGTGGCGGATAAGGGACCGAACCGCAAGTTTTGGCCGCGCCGCGAAGTCGATCTGACGCCGCCCGCATCCAGGGCGATCGGCTGCGACGGCATGTGCAGCGTCAGTCTGGAGCGCGTGGCGGAATAAAAGGCCGCGCCCGTTTCCTAGCGAACCCGCGCGATCGCGAAAGTGCGGGCCGCGATCACCATCGCCAGAACCAGCAGCGTTGCCGCCAGCAGGAATGGCGCGCCCGGCAATTTCAGCGGCGCCTGCGCGCCGATGAAGTAGGCGAATGTCAGCGTGAACAGAAATGGCCCCACCAGCTGGGAAACGCTTTGCACGCTGGACGTCGCTCCCTGCAACTGGCCCTGCCGGTCCGGCGCGATCAGCTGCGTCATCAGCGCCTGGGTCGCCGCACCCGCAACCCCCCACAACGCCATCACGGGAATGCCGATCCAGAACAACGGTCCGCTTGGCGCCGCGCCGTAAATCAGAAAGCCCGCGGCGCCGCAGCCAAGTCCCAGCAACAGCGCGCGGCGCTCGCCGAGGCGCCTGACGATCGGTCCGATCGCAGCACCCTGCACCGCCATCGAGCAAACACCGACCATGGCCAGCGTCAGACCGACCGTCGTCGCGTTCCAGCCGTAACGATAGCTGGCGTAGAGCACGAACGTGCTCGGCAGCACCACGTGCGCGACCTGGGCCAGGAAATTCACCACCGACAATCCTGCAAGAACCCGGTCGGAGCGCAGCAGGCGCAGCGCGCCGATCGGATTTGCGCTTTTCCAGCGGAACGGCGAGCGGCGCTCAAGCGGCAGCGACTCCGGCAGGATCACCAGACCATAAAGCGTGTTGGCGAAGCTCAGGGCCGCCGCGACCCAGAACGGCAGCCGCGGATCCATGCCGCCAAGCAGCCCGCCGATCGCCGGTCCGAGAATGAATCCGGCGCCGAAGGCCACGCCGATTTTGCCGAACATCGCCGCGCGCTGTTCCGCAGCCGTGACATCCGCGATGTAGGCATAGGCGGTGGAGACACTCGCCGAGGTGATGCCCGAGATCACCCGGCCGATGAACAGCCAGATCAGCGACGGCGCCAGCGCCATCAGGACGTAGTCCAGCGCGAGGCCGAAATTCGACAACAGCACCACCGGCCGCCGGCCGAACCTGTCGGACAGGCCGCCCAGGATTGGAGAAAAGGCGAATTGCATCAGCGCCCAGACGGTGCCGAACAGCCCGAAAATCCGCGCAGCGCTGGCGGTGTCGTTATCGACGAAGCTCTCAACGAGCTTGGGCAGGATCGGCAGCACCAGGCCAAGCGCGAGCATGTCCAAGAGGATCGTGACGAAGATGAAGGCCACCGCCGCGCCGCGCACCGGCGCGGTTCGTTGGGACGTTTTTGCGGGCGTTTCGACAACGCTCTCGGAAGCGCCTTCGCTCACGATGGCCGCCTGCGCTTGTGGGCGAACGGGTTGGCCTTTTCGCGCAAGGCGATCCGCACCGGCGTGCCCGGCAGCTCGAAGAATTCACGCAGGGAGTTGACGAGATAGCGCAGGTAGGATTGCGGCACGGCCTCGGCGCGCGAGCAGAACAGGATAAAGCTCGGCGGTCGCGCCTTGGCCTGGGTGATATAGTTCAGCTTCAGCCGCCGGCCCGACACCGCGGGCGGCGGGTTGGCATCGACCGCCTGCTCGAACCAGCGATTGAGCGAGGCGGTCGGCACCCGCCGGTTCCACACCGCATAGGCCTGTTCGATCGCGCTCATCAGCCGGTCGATGCCCTCGCCCGTCAAGCCGGATACCGCTGTTATCGGCATGCCCTTGACCTGCGGCAACAGATGGTCGGCGTCGGTGCGCAGCGCCGAAATCAGACCGGGCTGCGGCGCCATCAAGTCCCACTTGTTGACCGCGATCACCAGCGCCCGGCCCTCGCGCTCGATCAGGTCGGCGATACGCAGGTCCTGTTCCTCGAACTTGTTCTGGGCGTCCATCATCAGCACCACAACCTCGGCGAAACGAATGGCGCGCAGCGCGTCCGCCACCGAGAGTTTTTCGAGCTTTTCCTCGATCCGCGATCGCCGCCGCAGGCCCGCGGTATCGAACACCCGAAAATCCCGGCCTTGCCAGTGGACCTCGACGGAAATGGAATCGCGTGTGGTGCCGGCCTCGGCACTGGTCAGCAGGCGCTCCTCGCCGAGCAGGCGATTGATCAGCGTGGACTTGCCGGCATTGGGACGACCGACAATGGCCACGCGGATCGGGCGCTTGCCGATCTCCTCATCGGATTCGATGACATCGTCATCGTCGAATTCTTCGCCCGCCTCAGCCGGCTCGGGCATCAATGCGCGCAGCACGTCGTAGAGATCGCTGAGGCCTTCGCCGTGTTCGGCCGAGATCTGGATCGGTTCGCCCAAGCCTAGCGCGTAGGCTTCCATCGCGCCAGCATCGCCCTGCTTGCCCTCGCTCTTGTTGGCGACCAGCACCACCGGCTTGTTGGCCCGCCGCGCGAAATCGGCGAAGGCGCGATCGTTCGGCGTCAGGCCGGCGCGCGCGTCGACAACGAACATCAGGGCGTCGGCAAGCCCGATCGCAACCTCGGTCTGTTCCTGCATCCGCGCGGTCAGCGAACCCCTGGCGCCCTCGTCGAGGCCGGCGGTATCGATCAGGGTGAATTCGAGATCGCCCAGACGTCCCTCGCCTTCCCTGCGGTCGCGGGTGACGCCGGGTTCGTCGTCGACCAGCGCGAGCTTCTGCCCGACCAGCCGGTTGAACAGCGTCGATTTTCCGACATTGGGCCGGCCAATGATGGCAATCGTGAAGGACATCAGCGATCCCTGCGCTCTTTTTCGAGCGCGTGTCAATGAGATGAGAAACGTGAAGATCAGCGCGTGAAGGTGCCGCTCGGCAGTGGCGCCGGGAATGGGGCCGCGGATTGCTGCGGTGATTGTGACGCAGGCGCCGGCTGCGCGGCCGTTTGATCGGGTGGTGGCGCGGTGGTGCGCTTGCGGACGATTTTCTGGGGCTTCGGTGCCGGCGGCGCCGCCGCCGTGCTGCCTTCTTCTTCCTGCGCGGCGTCGGGAGCCGCGGCAGGCTCGGTGCTGGCGGTGGCCGGCGACTTGCCCTTGCCCTTGGTTTTGGCAGCGTGCTTTGACTTCGAATCCTCGGGCGGAGGCGCGGCCGCGGCCTGGGCTGCCTGCTGGTCGATCTGCTCCTGCCGGGAGCCCTTGTACAATTCCTTCGGCACGCCCTGCTCGAGGCCCGGCACGCCGTCGGGGAAAACCGGCTTGCGTTCACCCGGCAGCTTTTTCTTGGTGTCGAGGAAATCGAGCAGATCGGTCGGATCCCAGTTGTACATGCTGGAGCAGCCGGCCAACGCGCTCGACAGCGCGATGAGGACGGTTGCTGCGATCAGACGTTGCGAGCGGCGCATGGTCGATTTCTCACTCAACTCGTTCTCTGCCGTCAGCTCTTGGCGACCGGCGGAAGCAACGCCTGCAGGGCCTCGGCACGCGAGCGCAGGCTTGGCGGGGTCTCACCGTCACTGGCAATCAGATCCAGCCACTTCCGCGCCGCCACGGTGTCGCCACCGTGCCAGGCCGACAATGCAAGCAGTTCGCGCGCGGTGTGGCGAAAGGTCGCCTCCGGTCCGGTGGAAGTCTCGAGACGCGCAAGCATGCCCGAATAGCTCGATGTTGCCAGCAGCAATCCGGCGGCGCGGACCCTGGCAAGATCCTGCTGCTCCGCACCGACGCTGCGATCGGCCGATATATCGTCATACATTTTCGCCGCACCTTGCGGATCGCGGCGTGCGACCTCGGCCGCCGCGCGCATCCGCGCCAGCATGCGATAGCCCGATGGCGCTTTCGCCGCCAAATCGTTAAAGGCCGCCTCCGCCTCGGCATGCTTGTTCGCTTCCGAGAGCTCGACAGCCTTGTCGAAGGCGCTACCCGCCTCGGCCGCCTTCTTGGCCTCCAGATACTGATAGCCGCGCCAGCCACCCACGGCGGCGATGATCAGTAGCGCCCCGGCGACGATGTAGATGGAATACTGGTCCCATAGCTTTTTAAGCTGGTCGCGACGGACGTCCTCGTCGACTTCGTCAAATAATTCAGACACTTAAAGCTATCCCATCCCCGATGAACCGAGCCGAATCCGCCGACCTGCCACCCGTCCAGTCCCCACGTGGCGGCGGCGATACCCTAGCGATATGGCGGTGGCAAGGCAAAGCCAGCAGGATCAAAGCGTTACCACGGTCAGGTCAAAAGAACAGCCTCTGCGCCGGGTGACGCAAACACTGATGGTCGCAAGGCGGCGGCGGAAGGCTCCCGACGCCAGTAACCAATTATTAACGATGTCGGGCTTCTGATTGGCCAAATACCTCGCTGGTCCGATTCGCAACGCAACTCACGATCGCGCGCAGTTATCCGGTCAGTGGCCAAGTCGCCTCAGACGATGCGCTGGACCTGAAAGGCGCCACGGTCCCCGCGCTGCGAGCGCTCATGCTGCCATCATTTACTATGGCCGCAACGGCATGGTTGGGAAGATTGCCATGAATGCGGTCCTGCCGACGCCTCAGCACTTACGAAGCTCCGCTCACAGTGAAACAGTGTCCCTCATTGGTGGTCCACGACCCGCGGAGCGGCCCGTGGATTTTGACTTTGATCGATCCCGCGAGTCGCGGCGCCGCCATCGCATCGTCGTAAGCGCCCGGCATTTGGCTGCCTTCTTCGCTGATCACAGCGATTGCAGCCGAAGCCTTCACTGAGGCGGCGGGCGGCTCGATCCACCGAACCGCCTCAACGCGGTATCAGCATCAGTACCCGCCCCGACGTCCGTTTTGGCTCATTCGGCGGGCGCGCCGACCGCCGATGACGGAAGGCGATTTGGAATGTGCAGAAACAGCGCGCAAACGAGCGCAGAGAGCAGACAGAGCAAAGCGAGTCCATAAAGTCCGCCCGCGTAGCTGCCGGTCAGGTCCTTCATGACGCCGACATACCAGGGGCCGAAGAAGCCACCGAGATTGCCGAGCGAGTTGATCCAGGCAATGCCTGCCGCCAGTCCGGCGCCACTAAGAAACATGGGCGGCATGGCAAAGAAAGGACCCTTGGAGCCATAAAAACCCATCGTGGCCATCGACATTCCGACCAGCGCCCACCAGGTCCCCATCGTCATGCCGGCGATGGTCAGGCCGACCGCAGAGAACGCGCAAGCGATGAACAGATTCCAGCGTCGCTCGTTCATGCGATCGGAAACGCGCCCCCACACCACCATGGCGATACCGCCGCAAATATAGGGGATCATGGTGAGCCAGCCGACCGTCATGTTGCTGTAGTTACCCAGCGACTTGATCATTTGCGGAACGAAAATCAGCATGCCCAGGCTGGCGCTGACGATGCCGACATAGTTCAACGCCAGCAGCAGCACCTTGGGATTATAGAGCGCCTCCCACAGCGTGAATTTGCGCACCGACTCGGTAGCGTGGCGCTCGGCGGCGATCGTGTTGACGAGCCAGTTGCGTTCTTCCGCGGTCAGGAATTTTGCCTGCGCAGGTCGATCGGTGAGCACGAAGAGCGTAAGCACCCCGATCAGCACCGTCGGGATCGCCTCGGCGATGTACATCACTTGCCAGCCCTTGAGGCCGAACAGACCGTCGAGGCCAAGTAGCGCCGTCGATATCGGTGCGCCGAGTGCGACCGCGACCGGCAGACCGACCAGGAAGCCTGACACGATGCGGGCGTGATGACGGCTCGGGAACCAGTAGGTGAAGTAGAGGATGATGCCGGGAAAGAATCCGGCTTCGGCGACGCCCAGCAGGAAGCGCACGATCCCGAAGGTGGTCGAACTCGTCACCAGGGCCGTGAGGCCCGCCAGGATGCCCCAGGTGATCATGATCCGGGCGATCCATATTCTGGCGCCGATCTTTTCCAGGATCACATTGCTCGGCACCTCGAAGATGAAGTAGCCCCAATAAAACATGCCGACAGCAAACCCGAAGGTGCCGGCCGACATCCCGATGTCGCCGCGCATGGTGAGGCCCGCGAAGCTCACATTGATCCGATCGATATAGGCGAGCACGTAAGACAAGACCGCAAACGGCAGCAGCCGCAGATACACCTTGCGCATGGTCGATCGTTCGAGCGTACGGTCCATCGTTTTCCTCCCCCGGGGATTTTATGGCCTGCCGAGCTTATGCTGTTTTGAAATTGAGGTGTCGGAAAGGCTCGCTCCAACTCGAATTATTATCAGAACCTTGCGATGCAAAAGATAGGACAGCTTCACTGTCGTATTGAGCCGCAACGATGCCCGTTACCGAATCCAATTTAGCTACGCGTCTGGCATTTTCACTTCGGCAGCGGCTTTGCGACTTCGCGGGCGCATTCGATGAAAAGTTGCGCGACCGGGCTGAGTGTGCGGTTCTTCAGGGTGACGATGCCGTTTGCAAGGCGGGCAACCGGCAGTTCAACGGGCAAAGCCTTGATCTCCGGGCGCGGGTTAGGAAATCTCATTGCGGAAGCTGGGAAAATCGTGACAAAGCGCCCCGTTGCCAACAGGCTAATCCGCACCTGGGGGGAATCGGTGACCACAGTCGTGCGGGGATAATCGAGCCCGCTGGCGCGGAAGGCTTCCCTTGCCACCGACCCAATCCAGCTTCCCGGCGGTGGCAGCACCCAGGATTCGTTCGTTAGCTCGGCAAGCCCGATCCTGCGCCGCCGCGCCCACGGACTCTGCGCGCCCGCCGCGACGACACACGAGTCATCGAAGAGAAATTCGAAATCCAGTCGCTCGTCAGCGACGAGACCGAATCTCCATACCATCAGGAGATCGACGTTACGCTCGCTCAACTCCTGGTGCAGTGCCTCCACATATCCGGTCACGACGTGAAACACGATGCGCGGATATCGCCGCGAGAGCCGATCGATGAGGGTCGAAACAAAGCTCGCCGCCAGCAAGGGGGTGCATCCGATCCGCACTTCGCCGGCCGCGGGGTCAGCGAGAAACTCGATGTTCTTTGCCGCCTGGCGCAGATCATCGAACACAGCCACGCCGCCATCGAGCAAGGCGCGACCGTACACGGTCGGCTCGACACCTTGAGGGCTACGGTCGAGCAGTCGTACCCCAATGGTGCGCTCCAAATCCGCGATTGATCTGGAAATGGCGGGTTGGGTCGTATTGAGGAGCGCGGCCGCCTTGCTCATGCTGCCGGCCTGCACGACGGCCATCAGGACACGGAGGTCGTGCAGCTTCATCCGTAGTCCGATGCGATCGCTCAATGGCATTAAGGTACCCATTGCAAGACTGGTATATCGGTATCAAAACATA
>DATANB010000002.1:0-21081 GCA_036266415.1 Bradyrhizobium sp.
CGCGATTGCCGGCGTGCTCAGCCCAAAAATCACCGGCGATGTCGCCACCGCCAACGCCGCGGCGGGCTATATCGCGCGAAGGCTCGATGCGCTGGCCGATGAGGTCGAGCGCGGCTGGACCGGGCGCTTCACCGAGGGCGAGGGTTTCTTCTTCGAGCGCACCGTGCGCGGCGTCAAGGATATCGCCATCATCGACGACGCGCTGCTCGGCTCCGCCGACGCCCGCAAGCTCGACGATTACGCCGCCAAGCTGCAGGAGGCCTATCCGAAGCCCGGCGTGTTGCGTCGCAAGGACAGGGAGACCGCGATCCACGGCCCGGTCGACCTGTTCGAGGCGGTGACCGACGCCGGCCGCGAGGGCGTGAAGCTGCAGCGCTACAAGGGCCTCGGCGAAATGAACCCGAGTCAGCTCTGGGAGACCACGCTCGACAGCAACGAGCGTTCGCTGTTGCAGGTGAAGATCAAGGAGGTCGACGAGGCTGACGACATCTTCACCAAGCTGATGGGCGACGTGGTCGAGCCGCGCCGCGAATTCATCCAGGACAATTCGCTCAGCGCCAATGTGGACGTGTGAGAAAACTGTCGACCTCGATGCGGTCCAGCGCGCGCGGATACGCGCCGCGATCTTGCCGGCGGGACCGCCGCTAGCCCGCTGCGGCGAGGTGATGCTAAGGTCGTCCGATGACTTTGCTCGACAAGGCAGGACCAGGCTCGCCGCGCGAACTCGCGCAACCGTCCACTAATGATCTCACCCTCGAGCTCACCGAAACGCTCAGGCTCGCCGCGCCCATGGCGCTGGCGCAGCTCGGGCACCAGGCGATGATGACGACCGATCTCGCCTTCATCGGGCGGCTCGGGAGCGAAGCCCTTGCCGGAGCGGCACTGGGAGGCACCGTCTATTTCGTCAGCTTCACCTTCGGCATGGGCGTGCTTTCCGCGGTGGCGCCGCTGGTGGCGCAGGCCTTCGGCGCCCGCAATCCGCATCGCGTGCGGCGTGCGCTGCGCGCCGGCCTTTGGGCCGCGCTGCTGATTGCGTTACCTGTAATGGCGTTTCCCCTGCGCGGAGAACAAATCCTTTTGGCGCTGGGTCAGGCACCGGTAGCGGCCCATCTTGCGCAGCAATATCTGTTCGGGCTGGCGTGGGGAATTGCGCCGGCGCTGTGCTTCCTCGCCATCCGCGGGTTCATGGGCGCGGTCCATCGTCCGCAGCCGATATTATGGATTACACTGGCCGCGATCCCGGCCAATGCGCTCCTGGTCTATTTCCTGATGTACGGCGCGTGGGGCCTGCCGCGACTCGAGCTATTCGGCGCTGGCCTTGCCACGACCATGGTCAATTGCGGTACATTTCTCGCCAGCCTCTGGTTTGCGACGCGACGCCGTCCATTTCGGAAATTTCACGTCCTTGGACATCTCTGGCACATCGACTGGACGCTGGTGCGGCACCTCTTCGCCATCGGCGCGCCGATCTCGATCGCGTTCTTGATGGAATACGGGCTGTTCGCCGCCGCAGCATTATTGATGGGCCTGATCGGAACGACCGCGCTCGCGGCCCATCAGATCGCGCTGCAGGTCACCGCGATCCTTTTCATGTTGCCCTTCGGCATTGGGATGGCGGCAACGGTGCGGGTCGGACACGCAGCCGGCCGCAACGACTCGGCCGCAGTCAAGCGCGCCGGGTTCACGGCCATGCTGCTCGGAATCGCGCTGGTCGCGATCCTGACGCTTGCCGTAGTCCTGGCCCGGTTCGCGATTGCGCGGTTCTTCTTGGGCGAGACGGCTGACAACGTAACCGCGACGATCGACCTTGCCGCAACGCTCTTGCTGGTCGGCGCGACCTTCTTTGTCACGGACGGCGTGCAAAGCGTCGCCGTCGGGTCGCTGCGCGGCATCAAGGATACGCAGATACCGCTGTTATTTGCCGCGATCAGCTATTGGCTGATCGGATTCACATCGGCGTACGGGCTCGCCTTCTGGACACCGCTCGGCGCGGTCGGCGTCTGGATCGGGCTGTCGTGCGGCACGACGATTTACGCCATCCTTCTCGTCTTGCGCTTTCGTCTGCTGGCGAGCAGATTGACGCCGCATGAAGATCAGGGAAGTCGCACCCGAGGTTGATACCGGCGCGCTGCTCGCCGGCGCACAATTCGCCGATGCCTATCGTGTCGCGCTCGAAGGGACCACCCTCGATGCGCGCAACGCCGCAGCGAAGATGTTCGCGCGCGGGCCGAGGTGGATCGACGTGCTGCTGCGTTTGCGCAACACGATGGTCGCGCCCTTCGGGCTGAAAAAGTCCGGTGCAGGTGAGTCCGCACCCGGCGGGGTGATCGGAATTTTTCCCGTTCTGAGCGAGACGCCGGAACGGCTGGTCGCGGGCTTCAACGATCATCATCTGGATTTTCGCGTCGTGGTGGACGTCGCGCCTGCCGAAGCGGGTCAGCAGGTCACGATGACCACGCTGGTGCTGACGCATAACCTCCTCGGCAGGGCGTATCTCGCGGTCATTATGCCGTTTCACCGCCTGATCGCCCGCGTCAAGATGCGGCAGGTAGCGGAATGACGCGATGACATTATCCGTCGACCTGTTTTTTTCCTCTCGCAGTCCCTTCAGCTATCTTGCACTGCCGAAAGCGCTGAAGCTGGTCGCCGAATACGACGCGGCCGTGAACCTGCGCCCGGTCCATCCGCTTGCGGTGCGCGTGCCCGGATTTTTCAGGCGCGCCGACCCACGATTTGCGTTACGTGGTGCTGGACACCGGTCGCGTCGCCAGGCACGAAGACATCCCGTTCCGCTTTCCCCGCCCCGACCCACTGGCGCATGCAGGGCAAGGGGCTGACCCGTCGTTAGCGCATGTTGACGGCGCGCCGCGACAGCCGTACCAAACGCCCGGGGATATCTCCCCGTCATTGCCGACGAAGCAATCCATTGCTCGCGCTGAATCCGAAGATGGATCGCTTCGTGGAGCCCGTCATCGGGGCTGGCGCTCCGCGCCGATCCGTTGGCTCGCAATGCTCATAGCAAGAGGCAACGCCATGGCCCATGAAACCGCAACGCTCGCTGCCTATGTCGCGGACCTGAAATTCGAGGCCATCCCGCGCGAAGTGCTGGAGCGCGCCAAAGTTCTGACGCTGGATTTTCTCGGCAGCGCCATCCGGGCGCGGCGCGATGCGGAATCCACACCGTCGCTCCTGAAAATGCTGGAAGCGCTGGCGCTCGATCGCGACGGCGAATCCACCGTGTTCGGCGATGCCAAGACCTGGACACCCGCTGTGGCGGCCTTGCTCAACGGCGCGCTCGGCCACTCCCTCGATTTCGACGACACGCACGCGGATTCCTCGCTGCATGCGAGCGCGCCGGTGGTGCCCGCCGCTTTTGCGGTCGGCGAACTGGTCGGCGCTTCCGGCCGCGACGTGCTCACCGCGATCGTGGCCGGCTATGAGGTCTGCTGCCGTCTCGGTAACGCGCTCGATCCCACCTCGCACTACGCGCGCGGCTTTCATCCGACCGCCACCGCCGGAACCTATGGCGCGGCGGCCGCCGCCGCGAAACTGTTCGGGCTCTCCAGAGAGCAGATCATCGCCGCGTTCGGAGTTTCCGGCAGCCAGGCCGCGGGTTCCCTGCAGTTTCTCGTCAATGGCGCCTGGAACAAGCGCTACCAGGTCGGGGCGGCGGCGATGAACGGCGTGATCGCCGCGACCCTGGCGCGCAACGATTTCATCGGCGCGACCGAATCGGTCGAGGGCAAGCACGGGCTTTTGGTCGGCTACAGCGACGACCCCCACCCGGACAAGGCGGTGGCCGGCCTCGGCAATATCTACGAGACCATGAAGATCGGCGTTAAGCCCTATCCGAGCTGCCGCTACACCCATGCCGCACTGGACGCGCTGATCGCGATGCGCCGGGACCACAATCTGACGCCGGACCAGATCAGGCGCGTCGAGATCGGGCTGCATCGCAACGGCATCACTTTGACCGGTGACGCTGCTACCAAGCGGCATCCGACCTCTGTCGTCGGCGGGCAGTTCTCGATGTTCTTCACCGGCGCGGTGGCGCTCGATCAGGGCCGCTTCGGCTGGGACGATTACGAGCGGCTTGGCGACGCGACCGTCGACGCCTTGGCCGACAAGTTCGACGTGGTGCAGGACGATCGTCTCGAGACCGGTCGCAGCCATCCGTTCGGCGCTCGCGTCAGCATCACCACCGACGACGGCGTGCATGAGCGGCTCTATGCCGACCCCTCCGGCGAGCCGAATTCATTCCCTGATCCGCAGGCGATGACGCAGAAATTCCTCACCCTCGCGCGTCCGGTGCTGCAGGATCGTGCCGATAAATTCGCCGACGCGATCCTGTCGCTGGAGCGATTCGATCGCGTCGAGAAAGCAACGCAGCTCGGACGGCGGTAGGGCGCGGCTAACCCTTAAGCCCGCGGTCGAACTGCCCACCCATCCAGCCGGGTCACCCAGACGTCAGCGACATGGCCGAACAGGTCGATCTCGCGTTCCTTTTCAGCCTCGAGCCGCCGCGCCACCGCCTGCGAGGCGGTGTTTTCGCGGTCGATGACATGGATGATTTCGTCGACATCGAAGGTCGCGAACGACCAGTCGATCGCCGCGCGCGCGGCCTCCAGCGCGTAACCCTTGCCGCGAAACTCCCTTGCAATACCCCAGCCGACTTCAAAGCCCGGCCAGCCCGGTGGGAACCACGGCCCCACCCGCCCGACGTATTTTCCGGTCTGTCTTTCCTCGACGACGAACATACCGATGCCGTGCAGGACCCAATGCCCGGCCAGGATCGCGGCGTTGCGCCAGCCTATCCAGGAGTCGGTGACAGGTTTTCCATCCGCGGTGATGAAGCGTCCTGAGGCGGGATCGGCGAGCATCGCCGTATTGGGCACGATGTCGGCGCTACGCCATGGCCGCAACTTCAGGCGTTCCGTCTCGATGACGGGACCCTCATGCCTGGGAAGTGCCATGCCGGGCTTGAGCGGGGGTAGCATCGATCTTCCTTCCTCGCGTTTCCTGAGTGCTTAGCTCCACCATTGCGCGGCGCGCAAGCAACCACAATGTGCTATAGTTGCCGCAAAAACCAGGGAGCTCCCCATGAGCTGGCTACCCGACAAGGATCCCGTGCTCGGCGACGTCAAATCCTGCGACGCACTGGAGCTGGTCATCGTACCGCGCACCCGCGACCTCGGCGATGGATTCCAGGTGCGGCGCGCGCTCCCGCATGGCCAACGGCAGATGGTCGGCCCCTTCATCTTCTTCGATCATTTCGGGCCGGTGCAGTTCATGTCCGGCAAGGGCATGGACGTGCGGCCGCACCCGCATATCGGGCTTGCCACCGTCACCTACCTGTTCGACGGCAGCATCATGCACCGCGACAGCGAAGGCAATATCCAGGAGATTGAGCCCGGCGCGATGAACCTGATGACGGCCGGCCGCGGCATCGCTCATTCCGAACGCACCCCGGACCTGCAGCGGAAAACGGGCCAGGAGATGCTCGGCCTGCAGAGCTGGATCGCACTGCCGGTGGGATCCGAGGAGATCGCGCCGTCGTTCCAGCATTATGCCGCCGGCGATCTGCCGATGATCGCGGAGCGCGGTTTTACCGCGCGGGTGATCGCGGGCAGTTCTTTCGGCATTTCGTCTCCGGTGGCGATGGTGTCGCCATGGTTCTACACCGAGGTGACGGCGCAAGCGGGGACCAGCGTGCCGCTCGACCCTGACCATGAGGAGCGCGCGATCTACCTGGTCGACGGCGAAGTCGAAATATCCGGCGATCGCTTCGAGGGGCCGCGGCTTCTGATCTTCCGTCCCGGCGACCGCATCACGGTAAAAGCGAAAAAACCGACGCGAATGATGTTTCTCGGCGGCGACGCGCTGGAAGGCCCGCGCCATATCTGGTGGAATTTTGTTTCTTCCAGGAAAGAGCGGATCGAGCAGGCCAAGGCGGACTGGAAGAGCGGCCGTTTTGCGCCCGTCCCCAACGAGCACGAGTTCATTCCGCTGCCGGAGTGAGCGTTTTCCCATATTTGTCATCACCCTCGCGCCGACGCGAGACGATGCGCTTTTTGAAAGTTTACCCATGACCACCATGCTCGCCAGCGACCTGCCCCTGCCGCGGATCGGGCGCGGCAAGGTCCGCGACATCTACGACGCAGGCGACGACCGGGTGCTGCTGCTCACCACCGACCGCATCTCGGCCTTCGACGTCGTCATGGCCGAGACCATCCCGATGAAGGGCGCGGTGCTGACCCAGATCAGCGCGTGGTGGTTCAACGAGATTGAGGGCGTGGTTCATCACCACATGATCAGCGCCGATGCCGAGGCCATCATCGGTGAAGTGCCCGCGCTAAGGGGGCATCGCGCCTCGCTCGCCGGCCGCGCGATGCTGTGCCGGCGCACGAGCGTGTTTCCGATCGAATGCGTGATCCGCGGCTATCTCTCGGGCTCGGCGTGGAAGGAATACGCGCAACATGGCACGCTGGCAGGCGAGCAACTTCCCCGCGGCCTGGTGGAGAGCACGAAACTGGCGCCCGCGATCTTCAGCCCGGCAACCAAAGCCGAGACCGGCCACGACGAGAACATCACCATCGCGCGGATGCGCGAGATCCTTGGCGACGAGGTGACCTACACGCTGGAGAGCATGACGCGGGCGGTCTATACGCTCGGCGAGAAAATCAGCCGCGACCAGGGCATCATCATCGCCGATACCAAATTCGAATTCGGCCGGGACAAGGATGGCCGCATCATCCTGATCGACGAGGTGATGACCCCCGACAGTTCGCGATTCTGGGCGGCGGATGGCTACAAGCCCGGGCGGCCGCAGCCGAGTTTCGACAAGCAGCCCTTGCGCGATTATCTCGACGCGGAGCGCCGCGCCGGCCGCTGGAACGGCGAGGCGCCCGCCCCCGCCTTGCCCGCCGCCGTCGTCGAGGCCACCAGCAAGCGCTATCTCGAGGCCTATCGCCGCATTACTGGGCATGAGCTCACAATTTGAGGCCGTCATTCCGGGGCGATGCGAAGCATCGAACTATAATGTGCAATTGCACATCGGAGAATCTCGAGATTCCGGGTCTGGTGCTTCGCACCATCCCGGAATGACGAACAAAGAAAAATAGGGAACGCAGACATGACCGAGGCTGACACCGTGCTTGTCGAACGCGATGGACCGGTGACCATCGTCTCCATCAACCGTCCGCATTGCCGCAACGCCGTCGACGGCGCCACCGCGCGCAAACTGTTCGACGCGTTCCTGGGCTTCGACGCCGACGCCGGGGCGTCGGTCGCGGTGTTCACCGGCACCGGCGGCTATTTCTGCGCCGGCGCCGACCTCAAGGCGGTGGCGTCCGGCGATCCCAACAAGAAGCGCGAGGTCGGCGGTCATCAGTCGATTGCGCCGATGGGACCGAGCCGGCTGCGCCTATCAAAACCCGTGATCGCGGCGGTGGAAGGTTTCGCGGTGGCCGGCGGCATGGAACTGGCGCTGTGGGCGGACATGCGCGTCGTCGCCGAGGACGCCACCTTCGGCATCTTCTGCCGCCGCTTCGGCGTGCCCTTGATCGATCTCGGCACCATTCGGCTGCCGCGGCTGATCGGCCATTCCCAGGCGATCGACCTCATTCTCACCGGGCGCCCCGTCGGCGGCGCCGAGGCGTTGCGGATGGGTCTTGCCAACCGCCTCGTGCCCAAAGGCGAAACCCTCGCGCACGCGATCGCGCTGGCGAAGGAGATCGCGCGCTTCCCGCAAGCCTGCCTGCGCGCCGACCGACTGTCGGCACTGCGGCAGTGGGACCTGTCAGAGGAAGAGGCGATTGCCGGCGAGATGCGCGGCGGGCTCGAGGTCATTGCCTCCGGCGAAACGCTGTCCGGCGCCACCCGCTTTGCCTCAGGCGCCGGCCGTCACGGCGCGTTCGGCGGCGACGGCGGGTAGCGCCACTAAAAATCAGATCCCCGCCATCATCACGTATTTGATCTCGACATATTCCTCCATACCGTGGTGCGAGCCCTCGCGGCCGAGGCCGGACTCCTTGACCCCGCCGAACGGCGCTACCTCGGTGGTGATCAATCCGGTGTTGACGCCGACCATGCCGGACTCCAGCGCTTCGGCCACCCGCCAGACCCGCCCCAAATCGCGCGAATAGAAATAGGAGGCGAGCCCGAACGGCGAATTGTTGCACATCGCGATCACGTCGGCCTCGTCCTTGAAGCGGAACACCGGCGCCAGAGGCCCAAAAGTTTCTTCCTGCGACACCAGCGCGCCGGGCGCGACGTTGGACAGCACCGTCGGCTCGAAGAAGGTGCCGCCGAGCGAATGGCGCTTTCCCCCCGTGATGATTTTGGCGCCACCCTTGAGCGCGTCGGCGATATGCTTTTCGACCTTGTCGACCGCCGCCATGTTGATCAGCGGCCCCTGTGTCACGCCTTGCTCCGTGCCGTCGCCGATCTTCATGGCAGCGACTTTCTTCGACAGCTTTTCGACGAACTGGTCGTAGATCCCGTCCTGGGCGTAGATACGGTTGGCGCAGACGCAGGTCTGGCCCATGTTGCGGTATTTCGAGACCATGGCGCCGTCGACTGCGGCGTCAATATCGGCATCGTCGAACACCACGAACGGCGCATTGCCGCCGAGCTCGAGCCCGAGCTTCTTCACGCCCACCGCGGCCTGCTGAAACAGGATCTTGCCGACCTCGGTGGAGCCGGTGAAGCCGACGAAGCGCACCGCGGGGTGTTCGCACAACACCTTGCCGATCGCCGACGAATTGCCGGTCAGGATATTGAATACGCCCTTCGGCACGCCTGCCTTCTCGGCCAGCACCGCGAGCGCCAGCGCCGATAGCGGTGTCTCATTGGCGGGTTTGAGCACCACGGTGCAGCCGGCGGCCAGCGCCGGCGACACTTTCCGGGTGATCATCGAATTCGGGAAATTCCACGGCGTGATCGCGCCGCAGACGCCGATCGGCTGGCGGATCGCCAGTAGCCGCGCGTCCGGGCGCTGCGACGGAATGGTTTCGCCATAGACCCGCCGCGCCTCCTCGGCGAAAAATTCGACATAGGCGCCGCCGATGTCGACTTCGCCGAGCGCCTCCGCTAAGGGCTTGCCCTGTTCCGAGGTCAGGATCAGCGCCAGATCCTCGCGGTTGGCGATGATCAGGTCGAACCATTTGCGCAAGATATTGGAGCGCTGCTTGGCGGTGAGCCTGGCCCAGGCCGGGAACGCGCGCTCGGCGGCTTCCACCGCCTGCGTCGCCTCCGCCGTGCTCATCTTCGGCACCTTGGCAAGTTCGACGCCGTTGACGGGATTGGTCACGGGAGTGACGGGCGTGCCTGTCCAGGCGCCGTCGATGTAGCAGCGGTCGCGCAGCAGCGAGGCATCCTTCAGACGGTCGCGCAGCGATGGGGTTGAGGCGTGCGGGGCGCGTGCGGCGGCGGTTGGGGTCATGGCATTACTCCCTGGGATTTTTGGGTATTGATCCAAATATAGGCCGAAACCGGCCGCGATGCACCGGCCGCAAAAGCACAGCTGCTTCAAGCAATCTTGAGGACTGGGGCGTGATGAGGTTAGGTTGAACTGGAGCAGCATCGGAAATTCACCTCTCCCATCGGGAGAGGTCGGCGCGTAGCGCCGGGTGAGGGATTACGGTCTCTCAGTGAGGGCGGCGTCCCCTCACCCGATTTGCTGCGCAAATCGACCTCTCCCCGCCGGGGAGAGGTAAACCGAATGCGCGGACTGACTGATTCAACCAAAAACCATCCCGCTTTAGCGATGTTCCGGAAGTAAGGGTTGGTACGCGTCAGGCCGCGCCGCTCATATAGGTTTCGCGGCGGCCGATCATGCGCTCGGCAGCGGCCTTGGCGTCCGCCTTGGTGGATGTCGCGCAGGTCCGATATTCGAGGTCGGGCATTGCGACCGGCCCGCGTCGCGCGAACCAGGATTTGGAACCGACCGGCAACAGCGCGAGCGCCTGGGCGACATTGTCGACCGCGCCGAACGAGTGCAGGGCGCCGGTCGCAGCATATCGAACCTCATAAATGCCCGGCGTGATCGGCGCTTCGATGTTTTCGCCGCGGCCAGCCCGCGGGTATCGTTTCCACTCGCTCCAGGTCGAAATCATTACTGCCCCTTCGCGGCACCGCCGGCCGCAAACACATCATCAAAATAATCGGTCGAAAGCACGGTTTGTGCTGCGTTCTGAACGCCTTACAACGGAGTTGGTTCCACCTTTGGAAGTGGGAGGATACTGTTCACAGGCCGGGAGGTCACCGCTTGATGCAGGCCAATCCACCGGAAATGATGGCGAGTCGCAACCCGGCCTCGATCACGAGATCGCGACCGCCGCGCCCTCCTGCCGCACCCAAGCTTGCGGCAAATCGCGGCCGGGAGGAAAATTGCCCGTTTCAAAAATAACGGGAGGACACCATGCAAGGCAAAGCGCATATCGATCAGGTCCTGCGTCAGAAGAGCGAGGCAAAAGAAATTCCCGGCGTGGTGGCGATCGCCGCCACCAGCAAGGAGATCATCTACCAGGGCGCCTACGGCAAACGCGACCTGTCGAAGGACGACGCCATGACCGCCGACAGCGTGTTCTGGATCGCCTCGATGACCAAGGCGATCACGGCGGCGGCGGCCATGCAGCTCGTCGAGCAGGGCAAGCTCTCGCTCGAGGCCCCGATCGACAAGGTGCTGCCCGATCTCGCCAACCGGCAAGTGCTGGAAGGTTTCGACGCCAGGGGCGAGCCGAAGCTGCGGCCGGCGAAAAATCCGATCACGCTGCGCCATCTCATGACCCACACCGCCGGCTTCTGCTACAATATGTGGAACGGCGACATGGTGCGGTATCTGGAGAAGTCCGGACTGCCGGATATCACCTCGTGCAAGAACGACACGCTGAAGATTCCTCTGGTGTCCGATCCCGGCACGCGCTGGGAATACGGCATCAACATCGATTTCGTCGGCAAGGCGGTCGAGGCCGTCAGCGGCAAGCGGCTCGATGTTTACTTGCGCGAAAACCTGTTTACCCCGCTCGGCATGACCGACACCGCCTTCAAGATCGGTGACGCCCAGCGCAAGCGCCTGGTCGCCATGCACGGGCGCGGGCCCGACGGATCGCTGGCGCCGATCCCGTTCGAACTCGAGCAGGATCCGGAATTCCACATGGGTGGCGGCGGCCTCTACGGCACCGCGGGCGATTACATCAAGTTCACCCAGATGATCCTCAACAAGGGCAAGGGCAACGGCAACCAGGTGCTGAAGCCCGAGACGGTCGCGCTGATGGCCCAGAACCACATCGGCGATCTCGTCCAGACCAAAATGATATCGGCGGTCGCATTCGCCACCAACGATGTCGACCTCTTCCCCGGCATGGTGAAGAAGTGGGGCCTGAGCTTCCTGATCAACACCGCCACGACGCCGGAGGGACGCAGCCCCGGCAGTCTGTTCTGGGCCGGGCTTGGCAACACCTATTTCTGGATCGATCCCGCGCGCGACGTGGCGGGCGTGATCCTGATGCAGGTGCTGCCGTTCTGTGACCAGAAATGCCTGGAAGCCTTCGCGGGCTTCGAGCGCGGCGTCTATGCCGGCCTCGACGCGACCGGCCAAAAGGCGGCGTGAGCGCGATCGGGCGGCGCACATCGCAGACAGTGCCGTAGGCATTGCGATCATCTCCTCCCCTCCCCCCGCGAAGCGGTGGGGAGGGGTTGGGGGTGGGGGGTGCCTCGGCAAACTCGCTGCCAGAGGAGCAAGCTGATAGACCCCCCACCCCCGACCCCTCCCCACCACGCTGCGCGTGGAGGGAGGGGAGATCACCGCCACGCGCGAGGGCGCGTGGAGGGAGGGGAGATCACCGCGAGGGGCGAGGGAGAAGACACGCTTTCTCATTCCCGCGGCGTGATCCGCCCGAGTTTTGCAAAATCGTTTCACGCCCGGAAAATCAGAGGGCGCGGGGAATGCCGGGTGCGCGCTGCACCCCGCGGTCTCGTGTGCAAAATATGCAAAGGACGCACACGAGCAAACAGGTTCAGCGGAGGCAATCCGGCATTCCCTGCGCAATGGTTTTACGGCTTATAGCGAGCTCTCCCCGGCGATCGGGCTTTCTTGTCACCGTCGCTTCGCGAAAAATCTCCCGCGAAGCTTGACGCCAGCGTCGAGGCGTCAGGACCACACGACTTCACCGTCCGCCTCAGGCGCTCTCGTCAGTAGCACCATCCGCGTCCACCGCATCCCGCCCCAACGTTCGTGACGATGGCCAACGCCCCTCTTCCGGGACGGGATGGCAAGCGATGTACCGCTGATTTGGGGTATGCGTCAAGTGGAATTTCGGAAAATCAGAAATTTCATCGAGGCCGATAGTTGCAGCTACTAATTGATGAGCCGTAGTGTCTCGCTCGCGTTGCATACCCGGCTTGGCTCGCTATAGTCGATCCAAGCCAAGATAAACTCTTGAACGGCAAGGGGAAATGGACAAGCGGGGCCTCACCGAACGCGATATCTGTACCAAGTTCATCCTGCCCGCTGTCAAGCGCGCGGGCTGGGACGAAATGTTGCAGGTTCGGGAGGAGGTCTACTTCACCAAGGGCCGGATCATTGTCCGCGGCAAACTGGTGACGCGCGGCAAGGCGAAAAAGGCTGACGTTGTCCTTTATTACAAGCCGAACATGCCGATCGCGATCGTCGAGGCCAAGGACAACAACCATAGCGTCGGTGACGGCATCCAGCAGGCCCTCGACTACGCAACGACTCTCGACATCCCTTTCGTGTTCTCGTCAAACGGTGATGGTTTCGTTTTCCACGACCGCACCGGCGCAAGCGCCGTCAAGGAAGCAAACCTCGGACTCGACGCGTTTCCCTCCCCCGCCAACTTATGGGCACGCTATCGCAACTGGAAAGGCCTGACGCCGGACGCTGAACAGATCGTGCTTCAGGACTATTTTGACGACGGAAGCGGCAAAGCTCCACGCTACTATCAGGTCAATGCGGTCAATGCCGCGATTGAAGCGATAGCCAAGGGGAAAGACCGCGTCCTGCTGGTCATGGCGACCGGAACCGGCAAGACCTACACCGCCTTTCAGATCATCTGGCGCTTGTGGAAAGCCGGCCGCAAGAAGCGCATCCTGTTTCTTGCCGACCGCAACGTCCTCATCGACCAGACCATGGTGAACGACTTCCGCCCCTTCGGCCCGGCGATGGCGAAACTCTCGACCAATGCCAAGACGATCGAGCGTTTTGACGGCACAAAGGTCGATCTGACCCTTGCCCTCGACAAGAAGCGGCGCATCGATACGGCATTCGAAATATATCTTGGGCTCTATCAGGCCATTACCGGCCCTGAGGAACGGCAAAAACTGTTCCGCGAATTTTCGCCCGGCTTCTTCGACCTGATCGTGATTGATGAGTGCCATCGCGGAAGTGCCGCCGCGGATTCTGCCTGGCGCGAGATTTTGACGCATTTTACCGGTGCCACCCAGATCGGCCTTACCGCTACCCCCAAGGAAACCGAATACGTCTCCAACACCGATTACTTCGGTGAGCCGGTATTCACCTATTCCTTGCGTCAGGGCATAAGCGACGGCTTCCTTGCGCCCTACAAGGTTATCAAGGTGCATATCGATCGCGACGTTGAGGGATATCGGCCCGAAAAAGGTCAACTCGACCGGGAAGGCGAAGAGATCGAGGATCGCATCTACAACGCCAAGGATTTCGACCGGACGCTGGTGCTGGACGATCGCACGATATTGACCGCAAAGAAGGTCACCCAGTTCCTGAAGGAGAGCCTCGCCCGCCTTAATACGCCAGATCCTGAAACCTTTCAGGCCGATGTCCACTTCGCCCTCGACGCCCTGCCCGCCCTCACCACGCGCCCCGACCAGATCAAGCAACTGCACCAAACCATCCTGAACCTCGCCGTGCGCGGCAAGCTCGTGCCACGTGACCCGAACGAAAAGCGGGTTTCCATACGCTATGAAAAGGGATTGGGATCGGATGGTTTACCTGCCCACTGGCGGGTACTGAATTTCGGAAAGTTTTGTGACATCGAGGGCGGCAATCAACCGCCGAAGAGCCAGTTTATCAACGAACCCAGAGCAGGTTATGTTCGACTGCTCCAAATCCGCGATTTGGGCGGACGTCCGGTCCCAACATACATTCCGATTGGATCAACAAATCGTTTTTGCAAAGAAGGCGAAATCCTCATCGGTCGCTATGGGGCATCGGTCGGTAAGGTGTTCTGGGCACAGAACGGTGCCTACAACGTCGCTATGGCCAAGTTTATCTGGCCCGATGACGCATTCATTTCAACTTTCGCTTTTTTGGTTCTGAAATCCGAGTATCTCCAAGAACCATTGGCAAGAGCCACCAGATCGGCGCAAGCAGGATTCAACAAGGGCGATCTTGCGGCGATTGATTTTCCTCTTCCACCCCTCGGTGAACAACAGCGCATTGTTGCCAAGGTCGAGACGCTGATGGCTGTCTGCGACCGGTTGGAGGCCAGCCTCGCTGCTACAGCCGCCACCCGTCGTCGCCTTCTCGAAGCGCTGCTGGCCGAAGCCCTTGTGCCGACCGAGGATCGCGAGATGGAAGCGGCAGAATGACCCGAGGTCGCGCGCTGGATCAAGACGTGGGTGCCCGGGTCAAGCCCGGGCATGACGGTTGAGCACCCGCCGCGCGAAGAACGCGGCGACCTCTCCCCGCATCCGTCTTCGCCCGAAGGCGGGCTTCGGCGGACGAGTGAAAAGAAAACTCTACACCGGCAATCCGCTCGCCTTCGCCAATTCCTTCAGCGATACCTGCGGCCGCGCGCCGATGTGCTGGATCACTTCGGCCGCGGCGAGCGCGCCGAGCCGTCCGGCCGCCTCGTGGCCGGCGCCGCGCACCAGGCCGAACAGGAATCCGGCGGCGAAGAGATCGCCGGCGCCCGTGGTGTCGACCATCCTGTGAATCGGAAACGCCGGCACCGCCATCAGGCCGTCGCTCGAGGCCACCACGCAGCCCTTCTCGCTGCGGGTGACGACGCCGAGGTTGACGTCGGCGCGCAATTGCTTCAGCGCGGTGTCAAAATCCGCGGTCTGGTACAGCGAATGCAGCTCGGCCTCGTTGGCGAACACGAGATCGACGGTGCTTGATCGCATCAGCTCGAGAAACTCGCCGCGATAGCGGTCGACGCAAAAGGAATCCGACAGCGTCAGCGCGACCTGGCGGCCCGCATCATGCGCGATGGTCGCGGCCTTCACAAAGGCGTCCTTGGCGTTTTTGGGATCCCAGAGATAGCCTTCGAGATAGAGCACGCGCGAGGCCGCGACGTCGGCGGCGTCGATATCGGCAGGGCCCAGCTCCTGCGCCGCGCCGAGATAGGTGTTCATGGTGCGCTCGCCGTCCGGCGTCACCAGAATGTAGGAGCAGCCCGTCGCCGGACCCTCGGCGGCGGGCCGGGTCGCGAACGCGACGCCGGCGGCGCGGATGTCATGGCTGTAAAGCCGCCCGATCTGGTCATCCCGGACCTTGCCGACATAGGCGGCGCGGCCCCCGAGATTGGCGATGCCGACAATGGTGTTGGCCGCCGAGCCGCCGGACATCTCGGTCGCCGGGCCCATGTCGCGGTAGATCGCCGCGGCGCGCGCCTCGTCGATCAGCGCCATGCCGCCCTTGGTCATGCCGTGAGAAGCTAGGAAGCTCTCGTCGGTCTGCACCAGCACATCGAAAATCGCGTTGCCGATCCCGAGCACGTCGTATTTCGCTGCAGTCATTGAGCTGTCCTAATGGCGGGGATGCGTGTTCGGTCCACCTCTCCCCGGCGGGGAGAGGTGGGGGGCTATCACGATCCCCTTAGCGTCAGCAAGCGAAGGTGCTCAGGCCCACCTCTCCCCAGCGGGGAGAGGTCGATTTGCTCCTGGCGATGCGAAGCATCGTCCAGAGCAAATCGGGTGAGGGGGCGCAGCTCTCACGAGGGACCGTAACCCCTCACCCGGCGCTACGCGCCGACCTCTCCCGATGGGAGAGGTGAGCACAGCCCTTCTGCGAGCAAGCGACGGTGTTATACAGCCCGCATGATCCGCTCCTTCCTCACGGTGTCCTCGGGAACGCTGGCCTCGCGGCTGCTGGGATTCGCCCGCGACGCGCTGCTGGCGGCGCTGCTTGGCGCGGGGCCGGTGGCGGATGCGTTCCTGGTGGCGTTTCAGCTGGTCAATGTGGTGAGAAGGCTGTTGACCGAAGGCGCGCTGAACGCGGCGCTGGTGCCGGCATGGCTGCGCGTGCGCGAGGCGGAGGGCGCTGACGCGGCCGCCGCCTTCGCCGGCCGCGTGCTCGGCACCATCAGCACGGCGCTGATCGTGGCGGCAATCCTGATCGGCCTGTTGATGCCGTTTGTGATATCCGCGCTCGCGCCGGGGTTCGCCGGGCATCCGACGCTGGGGCTTGCGGTGGAAAATGCCCGCCTGATGCTGCCTTATCTCGCCTTCGCCGGTCCCGTCACGGTGATGATGGCGCTGTTGAACGCGCAAGGCCGGTTCGCGCTGACGGCGTTCTCGCCGCTTTTGTTCAACATCGCGCTGATAACCGTCATCGTCGCCCTCTTCGGCTGGCGACAGGACGCGGCCACCGCCGCGCTTGCACTCGCGGCCACCGTCGGCATCGCCGGGCTCCTGCAATTATCGATCCTGCTGTGGCGCGGCGGCGGCGCCCGCATCGCCTCGCCGCTGCGGATTGCCTTCGATCGCCCGATGCGCGATTTCCTCGGCAAGGCCGTTCCCGGCATGATCGCCAGCGCCTCGCCGCAATTGCTGGTCGTTGCAGGCGCCGTGATCGCCTCAACCTCGCCCGCGGCGGTGTCGTGGCTGTATTTTGCGAACCGCCTGATCGAGCTGCCGCTCGGCATCGTCGGCGTCGCCATGGGCACCGTGCTGGTGCCGGAACTGACGCGCGCCTTGCGCGGCGGCGACGCGACCGCGCTCGCGCACGCCGAATCGCGCGGTCTCGAACTCGCGGTCGGGCTGGCGCTGCCGGCGACGCTGGGATTGATCGTGCTGAGCGCGCCGGTGGTCCGCATGCTGTTCGAGCACGGCGCGTTTGCCGCATCCGACTCTGCCGCGACCGCGCAGGCGCTGGCGTGGCTTGCGCTTGGGCTACCCGCCCACGTGCTGGTCAAGGCGCTGTCGCCGGCGTTCTTTGCCCGCGACGATACGCGCACGCCGCTGTTGGCAACGCTGAAGGGGTTCGCGGTCACCCTGGTGCTGTCCGTGGTGCTCGGCCAGATCTTCGGCGCCAGCGGGATTGCGGCCAGCATCGCGGTCGGCGCCTGGAGCGGCGCGTTTTCCCTGATCCGGGGCGGTAGCTTCGGATTTTCGATCGATGCCGCGGCGCGCCGGCGGCTGCCGCGCATCGTGGGGGCAGCCTTTATTATGGGCGGGCTGTTGTGGCTGACGGCGGGGCTGCTGGCAGCGCCGGGCGCGAACGCCCACGCTCTGCTGCAGGCCGCGCTTCTGCTGCTGATGATAGCAGCGGCAATCGCTGTCTATGGCGGGCTTCTGGCGCTGTTCGGCGTCATCCGCTGGGGTGAGGCGGTCAACGCGGCGAGGCAAACCGGGCTCTCCGACTTGCGCGACTGAGGCCCGCATGTCATTGGACGGCGCGCCGCGCCTATTGGCATGGGACGGCGCGCCCGCGCCCATTGGCTATTGCGGGCGCAAGGGGCACGCGCGGGAAGCTGACCATGGCATTCGTCGAACGGGTTTTTTCGGGCGTCCAGCCGACGGGCAATCTGCACCTCGGCAATTACCTCGGCGCGATCGTCAATTTCGTCAAATTGCAGGAGACGCACAACTGCCTCTATTGCGTCGTCGATCTGCATGCGCTGACGCAGCCGGTTGAGGTGTGGGGCGGGCCGGCCGAGCTCGCCCGCAATACCCGCGAAGTGACCGCGGCCTTTATCGTGAGCGGAATCGATCCCAAAAAACATATCGTCTTCAACCAGAGCCAGGTGTCCGGGCACGCGGAGCTCGCCTGGATCTTCAATTGCGTGGCGCGGGTCGGCTGGCTCAACCGCATGACCCAGTTCAAGGAAAAGGCCGGCAAGGACCGCGAAGCCGCCTCCGTGGGCCTCTACGACTATCCGGTGCTGATGGCGGCCGACATCCTGCTCTATCGCGCCACCCATGTGCCTGTTGGCGAGGACCAGAAACAGCACCTCGAGCTATCGCGCGACATCGCGCAAAAATTCAACAACGACTTTTCCGATTCGATCCGCGGCCACGGATTCAATGATGGTTTGTTTTTCCCGCAGCCGGAGCCGCTGATCACGGGGCCGGCGACGCGGGTGATGAGCCTGCGCGACGGCACCAAGAAGATGTCGAAATCGGACGCATCCGATAATTCGCGGATCAATCTGACCGACGATGCCGACACCATCGCGCAGAAGATCCGCAAGGCCAAGACCGATCCGGAGCCGCTGCCGTCGGAGGAAAAGGGGCTTGAGGCGCGCGCTGAGGCCGACAATCTGGTTGGGATCTTCGCCGCGCTGTCGGGCCGCAGCAAGGCCGAGGTGCTCGGCGAATTCGGCGGCGGGCAGTTTTCCAGCTTCAAGAACGCGCTGGTGGAACTTTGCGTCGCAAAACTGTCGCCGATCGCCTCCGAGATGAAACGGCTGGTCGCCGACCCCGGCCATGTCGACGCGATCCTGGTCGACGGCGCCGACCGCGCCCGCGCCATCGCCGCCGAGACCATGAAGGCGACAAAGGACATCGTCGGTTTCGTCCGCAAACGGTAGCGTCGTTTCAAGTTCAAGCCGGCGAAGGATATCTTCTCCCCTCCCCCCGCGCAGCGGTGGGGTCGAGACGAGCGAAGCTCGCTCTTAGGGGTCGGGGGTGGGGGGTACCTCAGCAAACCCGCTGCCAGAGGAGCAAGCTGATAGACCCCCCACCCCCGACCCCTCCCCACCACGCGCAAGGGCGCGTGGAGGGAGGGGAGTGATGCCGCGAGAGCGAAGCAGAACTCTTTCACGGCGGCGCAATTCAACCGCGCACGCGTTCACGCCGCCGCTTGTCTGACATGGCCGCGCCGTGGCAGCATGGGGCCTGCCTGGCGCACAGCGGGACCTGCATGACCACCCAGCGACGAAGCTACGAGACGGGTCACAAGCCGAAATGCCTGGTTATCGTCGATGACACCGCCGAATGGGACCGCGCGGTCTACTACGCCAGCCGCTGGGCGATGCGGGTCGGCGGCGGCGTGGTGATGCTGCGCGTCATCGAGACCGAGGACCGCAACCAGCAATGGCTGGGCGTCGCCGAAGTCATGCGCGCCGAGGCGCTGGAGGAAGCCAATGCCGCGCTCGATCGCGCCGCCGGCCGCGCCAACGGCATCGCCGCGATCACCCCGGAACGCGTGATTCGCGAGGGCGACCCGACCGAGCAGATCCTCGACGTCATCGACAAGGACGTCGATATCGCGATGCTGGTGCTGGCGGCGAATTCCGGGCCGGAAGGCCCCGGCCCGATCATCACCACGATGGCCGAGACGGTCGGCTCGTTCCCGATTCCCGTCACCATCGTTTCCGGCGATTTGAGCGACCGGGATATCGACGCCTTGTCATAAGGGTTGTGGTCCCCGCGGAGATTGTCGTCCCCGCGCAGGCGGGGACCCATACGCCGCGGCTTATCGTTTTGGCACACGGGGAGACGGCTTCTACAACAACCAAGGCCTGAGATTGATGGTGTGGACGGCCCCCTACGGCATCAGTGTGCCAGAATGAGGTTGTTGCAAATCTCAGACAAGGGAGCCGTCCGTGGACCAGATTATCCGTATTGGAATGGATACGTCGAAGCATATTTTTCAGTTGCATGGGGTTGATGCGGCCGAACGGCCGGTGCTGCGCAAGCGGCTTGGGCGCAGGCAAATGGTGGCTTTTTTTGCCAAGCTGCCTGCGACCGTGATCGGGATCGAGGCCTGCGGCGCGGCGCATTACTGGGCGCGGGTGCTGGGAGAGTTCGGCCATGAGGTGAAGCTGATCGCGCCGCAACACGTGAAGCCTTACGTTAAGCGCAACAAGAATGACAGGCGGGATGCCGAGGGGTTGTGTGAAGCGACGGGCCGACCGACGATGCGGTTTGTGTCGGTGAAGACGGCCGAGCAGCAGGCCGCGCTGATGCTGGCTGGCCTGCGCGAACAGATGGTCGCCCGGCGCACCCAACTGAGCAATGCGATCCGCGGCTATGCGGCAGAGTTCGGTATCACGGCGGCCAAGGGGCTCGACAAGATCGAACCGCTGTTGGCTGACATCGCGCAGGACGAGAGCGTGCCAGCGCTGGCGCGCGGGTCGTTTGCGGTCCAGGGCCGCGAGTACGCGCAGTTGCAGTCGGAGTTGAAGGCAATCGAGGCCAGGCTGAGGGCCTGGCACCGCGCCAACGCCGATAGCCGGCGCCTGGCGAAGATTCCAGGGGTCGGGCCGATCGGCGCCTCGGCGCTGGTAATGAAGACACCAGATCCGAGCGCGTTTCCCTCCGGCCGGCACTTTGCGGCCTGGCTCGGGCTGACCCCAAAAGACCATTCCACCGCCGGCAAGACCCGACTCGGCAAGATCACTCGCGCCGGCGATGAGAGGTTGCGCAGCGTGCTGGTGGCGGGAGCGACCGCCGTGATCCAGCAAGCAAAGCACGGCCGTGGCCATCCATCACCCTGGTTGCTCGCCCTGCTGAAGCGCAAGCCGCCAAAACTCGCGGCCGTGGCGCTCGCCAACAAGATTGCCCGCATCGCCTGGAAGCTGATGACGACAGGCGAGAGTTACGACGGCGCGCGGATGTCTGGTGCATCGGCATTGGCTGCTTGAGAGATCGGCCGGTCGGTGGGTTAGTTTACCAGTCGAGCCGGAGCTGCAAGAGGAGTAGATGGTAGGATCGATCGATCCGAGGTGCGAGACAGTCCGTGGGACCCATTGGCCGAAGAAAGGTCGTGTGGTTGTTTGGAGCTCGCGTCGCGGAAACCATCTTGGCCAGCGGTCCAAACCGACCGCACCAACAGGCCGGACATATGGATGCAAGCGATCCGATCAGACCCCGAAAAAACTCTTGCGGCACGGGGGCCGTCCACATATGGGTCCC
>DATANB010000003.1:0-16043 GCA_036266415.1 Bradyrhizobium sp.
CCAGAAGGCGGGCGACAAAGCGCAGGCGCTCTTCCATGACCGAACTCGCTTTCCACGGCATCCACACCTCCCGCCCAAAAAAAGCGAAAAGTGTAACCCATGTGTCCGGTACGTTCTGTCACCTATGTCTCGGGCCGCTCAGCCCTGCGGGCTACGGGTGGCGGGCCACCGCAGACCGCAGGGCGAAGGGTGTCTCCCGAAGTTCGCAGGAGCGCAGGGAGACTGTTCCGCTTGTGGTACGTCTATTTCCGCGAGCTCAGCAACGGCGACATCTATGTCGGCTCGACCGATGATCTCCGGCGTCGATTGGCATCTCGTCAGAGCGGGCAAGTCGTTTCCACAAGCAAGTATTTCCCGGCAGTTCTCCGCTCCTATGTGGCGGTCGCGGATGAAGTTACGGCGCGCAGGCTTGAGCGATACTTCAAATCAGGCTCGGACAAGGTTTTTGCGAAGAAACATTTCCTGCAGAAGAGCGAATAACGGTCAGAATTTCACGCTCCGCGCCTGCGCAGGCTCGCGCGAGAACGTGAATTGACCGGGATCAATAAGGCCTGTCAGCTTCGGTGCGCTGATGGTGCGCCGGTTTCGAAGGAGGGTCGAATGCGTATTCTGGCCGTGGTGATTTTGGCGATCGGATTGCTTTCGGCAGCAGGGCAAGCTGGGGCTCAAACATATGATCCGGCATTTCCAGTATGCATGCACCGCACCGTCTGGGGAGGCGCTTTCGAGGATTGCACCTATTACACGCTGGCCCAATGTGCGGCGTCGGCTTACGGCAATGGGGGCCAGTGCGGCGTTAACCCGTATTACGCGGGCGCAAAAGCATCGCCGGGACGAAACGATCGGCGGCATCCCCGCGTTTACTAAGCTAGTCCAGTTCGAAGACCCGGCTGTCCACAAGCGACACCGGCCGGTTGAATGGAATCCAAGGAGTCACACCCATGCCTCGCCCTGTTTCCCTCGCCGTTCTGGCTATCTCCGTCCTGACTGTGGTCGGATCAATATCGCCCGCATCTGCCGGAAGAATACAGGACACTTACTGCTTGCAAGGACGCATATGGGGCTATCCAGGCAATTGCCAATTCTCCAGTTACGCCCAATGCATGGCCACCGCGAGCGGAACTGACGCCTATTGCGGGATCAATCCGATGTACGCGTTCGGACCGCAGCGGCGCGGCGCCTATCGGGACCGATACCGGTATTGAGTCGAAGCTATATCGCATCAAGTAGCAGCGTGATGGGATCACAGCGCGAGTTGATCGAAAAGCACCCGGCCAAGGAAGGAATATTAATGCGCGGTCATCCAGGCCCGGGCTTCGCGCTGGGCCGCGGCGATTTCGGCTTCGGACATCATTTCGGCGACCTCGCGGCGCAGCCGAATGGCGTCGGCGCGCCCTTTCAGGGCTACGAGGTTGAACCACTTATGCGCGGCGACCAGATTGACCACGCCGGAACGACCGCTCGCCCAGTACAGGCCGCGCTCGAACAGCACGTCGGGGATAGCGCTCGCCTCCACCGCCGTCGCCCTATCCAGATCGATGTGCCCCTGAAACATCCGCCCTCTCCTTTTTGGTTTTGTCGGCCGCCACGCCTGCCGCGCGCGGCTCCTGTCCAATTGCAAAAACGTCCCGGTTATTCATTCCCCACGCCGTTTACCGGCTTGTTGGGATGATCATCACCGATCAGATTTGAAGGGCGGTTTAAATATCGCGATGAATCCGGCGTAAACGCATGGCCGGCGGCCATTCTCGCGAAGTCAGGGAAATGCCGCTTTCACAGGGGTTTCCGTACGTTCGCCGAATTCAGTTTACCCTGCCATTTGGCAAAACGATAACCATCGGCGCAGTCTCGGTCCGCGTCTTCGACGCGGCGCCCTAGACTAGACGCATCGCACTGCGCGGTCCAAACGATACTGCGGATGCGGGGAATTTCGGGAAATCGGAGCGCCGGGCGCCACGGCACCGGCCTCGAGGGCGAAGACTCGCCCCGGGGAACGAGGGCGTCGGCGAACACGTCAGGACCAGATTTCACTTGGGCTAGAGAGTGCCGGTGAAATTGCGGACCTCAAGATCCGCACCGAACGAAGAAAACCTGTTTCTTCTGCCGGACCGGTTTTCAAAAGAGCGAACTCCCCAAAAAGTCGATCCAGCCGTTTGACCTGATGTCTCGCCGACACCCTCTTTCGTCGACCAGAGCCGCCTATCCAAAATCCGCTTCGAGAAGCAAATCGTCCTGAAGGCTCTTGTGACGTGCCGGCATCAAGTCACCGGCAATTTTTTGAAGCGAGATTTACTTCTTCCTGGAGACCTTGCGGGTCTTCTTCGCAGTCTTCTTCACTGCGCTCTTCGCCTTCTTAGCTTTCTTGGCCATGTTGCCCTCCTGATGTAGTGAGATGGCTTAATCGCTGCGTGCACTCGGGAATCGAGATGCACTACATCCCGAATACACCAACGCATCCAAAAAAACAGCGTCCTGCTTAAGGAAGTATTGACGCGGCGATGTGAGAGCGCGCGACGCGCGTTCACCGACAACGTGGCAAACCATGCACGCGACGATGCGAACAGCGCGTGGAAAGCCAATGCGGGCCATTGCCGATATCGCAGGAAGCGACTGTGCCGCAGGTATTTTTGTTATCCACGCATTGAACGATCGGCACGCGGCGGACGTCGTCGCAACGCATCGGGGCCTGCCGAAGACGCATTGCGCGGACTCTGAGTCGCGGTTTTTGGCAATAAAAAAATTTTCATGCTCGCCGGCTTCGCGTCTCATCGTCGCTCGCCAAAACCGGCTTTTTACGCGAATCGCGTGCCGCTGATTCGCAACAGCGTCGCGGTCTCGCGCGATGCAGCGCCGCTCACGGCAAGCGATCGATGCATGCGCGCATGCGCATCAAGCACGACATCGGCGACGACGCCGGCGTCACCTCGCGCGGACTTTCAGAGGCCGAGTTTGGACTTGAGCAGATCGTTGACGACTTGCGGGTTGGCCTTGCCGCCGGATGACTTCATGACCTGGCCGACGAACCAGCCGACGAGTTGCGGCTTGGCTTTCGCCTGCGCGACCTTGTCGGGATTGGCGGCGATGATGTCATCGACCACCTTCTCGATCGCGCCGAGGTCGGTGACCTGCTTCATGCCGCGGGTTTCTATGAGATGCTCAACGTCGCTGAGGGTATAGATTTTCTTTGGCGCGGAGGGATCCGTATTGTTTTTCCAAGTGATTTCGTAGATTTCCTTAGCAATCTTGCCCGAAATGACCCGTCGGTAGATCAGCGACACGATCGCGCCATTGGCGGTCGCCTCGATTGGGCTTTCCTCGATAGACAGCCCCTCTTTGTTTAGTCTTCCCAGATGCTCGTTAATCAGCCAGTTCGCGGCGGCTTTGGAATCACCGCTATTGACGATCATATCTTCGAAGTATTTCGCAAGTTGAGGCTCGCTCACAATCACGCCCGCAGCGTAGGACGGAATACCAAACTCGCTGATAAACCTAGCTTTCTTCTGGTCCGGCAATTCCGGCAAATCGGCCTTCAATCCGGCGACCCAGGCTTCGCTGAATTCCAGCGGCAGCAGATCGGGATCAGGGAAATAACGGTAATCGTGCGCTTCTTCCTTGGTGCGCATCGAGCGGGTCTCGCCCTTGTTCGGATCGAACAGCCGGGTCTCCTGCTCGATTGTCCCGCCGTCTTCCAGGATTTCGATCTGGCGGCGCGCCTCGTACTCGATGGCCTGGCCGATGAAATTGATCGAGTTCATGTTCTTGATCTCGCAGCGGGTGCCGAGCGCTTCTCCCGGCCTGCGCACGCTGACATTGACGTCGGCGCGCAGGCTCCCCTTCTCCATGTCGCCGTCGCAGGTGCCGAGATAGCGCAGGATGGAGCGCAGTTTTGTCACATAGGCTTTCGCCTGTTCCGAGGAGCGAATATCGGGCTTGGAAACGATCTCCATCAGGGCGACGCCGGACCGGTTGAGGTCGACATAGGACATGGTCGGGCTGCGGTCGTGCAGCATCTTGCCGGCGTCCTGCTCCAGATGCAGCCGCTCGATGCCAATGGTGGCAGTTTCGCCACCCGCCAACTCGACGACCACCTCGCCCTCCCCCACGACCGGCGACTTGTACTGGCTGATCTGATAGCCCTGCGGCGAATCCGGGTAGAAGTAATTCTTGCGGTCGAACACCGAGCGCCGATTGATCTGGGCGTTGAGGCCAAGCCCGGTACGCACCGCCTGCCGCACGCATTCCCCGTTGATCACCGGCAGCATGCCCGGCATCGCGGCGTCGACCAGCGAAACATGGCTGTTCGGCTCACCGCCGAACTCGGTCGAGGCGCCTGAAAACAGTTTTGACTTCGAGGTGACCTGGGCATGGACCTCCAGCCCGATCACCATCTCCCAGTCTCCGGTTGAGCCCTTTATCAGTTTTGCGCTTGTCGCACTCATGCTCTTCCAGCCTCAAGCAGCGCGGAAGTGATCCGCTCCCATTCAGCTTCGACAGGCCCCTTCGCCACCGGCCGGCCGGCCTGCCGGTACCAATAGCCGGCGTTGGCGGAATCGCCTTCGACCCGGTGCAGATAGGCATGAACCCATGCCGCGTCGGCGCTCGATTCATCCTGGACGATCTTGTGCGCCTGATCCCATCCGCCCTTGGCCGCCCACCACAGCGCGGCAAGCGCCGCATCGAGACCGGGCGCCGGTGCTGCGCCCGAAAAACTGGCTTTGAATTCCGCCATGGTCACCACCACCTCGGCGGCGTGAAGCGCCCCGCTGCCTGCTCGACCACCTCGCCGAGCGAGAACAGCGTTTCCTCGTCGAAGGGACGTCCGATCAGCTGCAGGCCGAGCGGCAGCCCCTGCGCATCCTTGCCGGCGGGAACGGCAATGCCGGGGAGCCCCGCCATGTTCACCGTCACCGTGAAGATGTCGTTGAGATACATCTCGATGGGGTCGGCGCCCTTCTCGCCGATGCCGAACGCCGCCGACGGCGTCGCCGGCGTCAGGATCGCGTTCACGCCCGTGGCGAAACAATCCTCGAAATCCCTCTTGATGAGGGTGCGGACCTTTTGCGCGCGCAGATAATAGGCGTCGTAATAGCCGGCCGAGAGCACGTAGGTGCCGATCATGACGCGGCGGCGGACTTCGGCGCCAAATCCCTCGGCGCGGGTGCCCTCGTACAGCTCGCCGATCGAGCGGCCCGGCACGCGCAGGCCGTAGCGTACGCCGTCATAGCGGGCGAGATTGGAGGATGCCTCCGCGGGTGCGACGATATAATAGGCCGGCAACGCGTATTTGGTGTGCGGCAGCGACACCTCGACGAGCTCCGCGCCGGCCGCCTTGAGCCAGGCCGCGCCCTCGCTCCAGAGCTTTTCGATTTCGGCCGGCATGCCCTCGAGGCGGTATTCCCGAGGTATTCCGATTTTCATGCCGCGCACCGATCTGCCGATCGCGGCCTCGTAGTCCGGAACCGCGCGGTCGACCGAGGTGGTGTCCTTGGGGTCGTGACCGGCCATCGAGCGCATCAGAATCGCAGCATCCCGCACGCTGCGCGCGATCGGCCCGGCCTGGTCGAGCGAGGAGGCAAACGCCACGATGCCCCAGCGCGAACAGCGCCCATAGGTCGGCTTCATCCCGACGGTCGCGGTGAACGCCGCCGGCTGGCGGATCGAACCGCCGGTATCGGTCGCGGTCGCGCCCATGCACAACGACGCCGCCACCGCCGAGGCCGAGCCGCCGGATGAGCCGCCCGGCACCAGCCCGGTGTTGGCGCCGTCGCGCCGCCACGGATTGACCACCGGGCCAAAGCACGAGGTCTCGTTCGACGAGCCCATCGCGAACTCGTCATTGTTGAGCTTGCCGAGCATGACCGCGCCGTCGCGCCAGAGCTGCGAGGTCACCGTGGATTCGTAAGAAGGCACGAAATTGTCGAGGATTTTCGAGCACGCGGTGGTGCGCACGTCTTTTGTCGCGAACAGGTCCTTGATCCCGAGCGGAATACCGGCGAGCGGGCCGCCCTGCCCCTTCGCAATGCTGGCGTCGGCCTGGCGCGCCATGGCGCGGGCCTGATCCGGCGTTTCCATCACAAAGGCATTGAGCGCGCGCGCGGCCTCGATCGCGCCGAGATGCGCATCCGTCAGTTCAAGCGACGTAAAGGATTTGTCCGCGAGGCCACTTCGAGCCTCGGCGAGCGTCAGCAATGTCAAATCGGTCATTTATCAACCGGGCTGCAGAAGAACGGAGACAGCGTCTTGTCGTTGGCCGGGTCGTCGCGCAAAACCTTGCCGCTTGCCTTGTCGGCGGCCTCCAGCGCATCCAGCACAGCATCCATGGCCTTGTCGGGATCGGCGGCCTTGCCCTGCCGCTCCATCGCGTCGAGATAATTCATATAGGCCTGATAGGCCTTTTCATCGTCGCAGAGCAGACACATCGGATTTCCCGTCTCGAAGTCTCTTTGGTTTAGCGCTTTTGCTTGGCGATCTCCACGCGAGCCGGCACCCCTCGCCCGACAACGCCATGATCTACTCGACGACTTTCGGCACCAGAAAGAAATGATCCTCTGTCGCCGGGGCATTCCTGATCACGTCATCGGCGATCTCGCCGTCATTGACCACGTCGGGGCGCTTCTTCATTTCCATCGGCATCACCGAGGTCATGGGTTCGACCCCTTCTATATTCACTTCCGAAAGCTGCTCGACGAAGGCCAGCATGGCATTCAACTCGCCCTGCAGATGCGGAACCTCGGTCTCTGAGACCGCGATCCGGGCAAGATGCGCGATGCGGCGAACGGTGTCGGCGTCGACGGACATTATATATGGCCTCTAACGGCAGAATTCAGTCCGCCGTATAGCAGAGGGGGCTTTTGCGCCGCAACAGCGGCCGCCGCCCCGCTCAGCCGGCCATCTGGCTGAGCCGCGCCAGCGCGGCGCCGGCCAGCGCCCGGGTCAGCTCGGCGGCGGGCATCGGGCGGCCGAGCCGCACCGCTTGCCCGGCCCAAAGATTGGTGAAATCGACCTTGCCGAGCTTTTCGGCCGCCGCCTTCAACGGCGCGAGGCCGGTCGCGGCATGGGGAAAGGCCGGGGCATCCGCCGAGATCGGACCCACCTCGCGCATCACCCGGTTGACAATCCCGCGCGCCGGCCGGCCGGTCATGACGTTGGTGATCACGGTGGAATCGTCCAGCGCCTGGGCCAGCGCCACCCGCGCTGGGGCGCTCACCTTCGATTCCGGACAGCGCAAATAGGCGGTGCCGATCTGCGCACCGGCCGCCCCCAGCGCGAACGCCGCCGCGATGCCCCGCCCGTCGGCGATGCCGCCCGCCGCGATCACCGGGACCTTCACCGCGTCAACCACCTGCGGCACCAGCGCGAAGGTGCCGGGCTGCTCGGCGACATCGGAAGTCAGGAACATGCCGCGATGGCCACCGGCTTCAGCGCCTTGCGCGATAATGACGTCGGCGCCGTTTTCCTCGAGCCAGATCGCCTCCTTTACGATGGTCGCCGACGACATCACGATGCAGCCGGCGGCCTTGACGCGCCTGAGCAGCGCCGTATCCGGCAGGCCGAAATGGAAGCTGACGACCTCGGGCTTCAGCTCCTCGACGAGGTCGCACATCGCGGCGTCGAAGGGCGCGCGGTTGGCGGCGTGGAGCGGCGCCGCCGGATCGAGCCCCAGCTCCTTATAATAGGGCCCAAGCCGCTGCTTCCACCCGGCTTCGCGCGACGGATCGGCGTCGACCGCCTTGTGGCAAAAGAAGTTCATGTTGACCGGCGCCGACACCCGCTGCCGGATGATGTTGACCTGCTCGCGCGCCTTGTCCGCCGACAACATCGCGCACGGCAGCGAACCGAGCGCACCCCCTTGCGCGGCAGCGATCACCAGCTCCGCATCCATGATCCCCGCCATCGGCGCGAGAACGATGGGAAATTCGGTTTTGAAGAGCTCGAGGAATCGGCGGTCCGGCCACATGGTCTGCTCATTTTCGGTGTTGGGGATCGGCGCGGCGGCATCGTTGCCGCAGGCCACCAACAGACTAGCACCCTGCAGCGCCGGCCGGCTATGCAATCACGCCTCGCCTGACGCTCCAGCGCCGCAGCGCGACCCCTGCCCAAACCACCTCGACCAGCCCGAACGGCCAGGCGCCCTGCAGAAAGCCGTAAACGGAACCCAATGCACAGGCGACCGCGAAGGCAAGGATGAACCAGCGGCTGCGATCCTCCAGCGCGTAGCACACCAGCATTGCCGACACCGCAAACAAGCCAAATAATGTCAGCCGATCCATCGCACCCGACCTCCCCGCTTTGCACGCCTCGCGGCCCGCGTGTTATGCGAGGCGATGCCTGCCCTCATCCTGCCGCTGATCGAAGCCGCCGCGCACTGGCCTGAGCGCGGCGCGCTGGTCGGCCTCGATCTCGGCACCAAGACCATCGGCGTCGCGGTGTCCGATCCCGATCGCAGGCTTGCGACCGGCGTCGAGACCATCCAGCGAAAAGCCTTCAAGTCGGACGCCGCGCGCCTGCTGGCGATTGCCGCCGCGCGCAACGCGGCCGGTTTCGTGCTCGGCCTGCCCATCAACATGGACGGAAGCGAGGGACCGCGCGCGCAATCCACCCGCGCCTTCGCCCGCAATTTCTCCGGACTGACCGGCCTCACCATTGCCTTGTGGGACGAGCGGCTCTCAACCGCGGCGGTCGAACGCGAATTGATTGGCACCGACATGAGCCGCGCCCGCCGCGCGAAGGTGATCGACGAACACGCTGCGATCTTCATCCTGCAGGGCGCGCTAGACCGGCTGGCGACCCTGCGCGAAGCACGCTGACGCGGTCGCGGCTTCACCCTTCAGCTTCCTCCGGAGATCGCCAAGGTCTGCACCACCGCGGCCAGATTGTTGAGGCCGTGCACAAATATCGTCAGCCAGGTCGAATGGAAGCGATAGCGGAGATAACCGAGCAGGAGCCCGATCGAAAACACCTCGCCGAAGAAGAACCAGTCGTATTGCAGATGCAGCGATGTCCACACCAGCGATGACAGCAGAATGGCGCCGGCGGGCCGTAGAAAGGATTCCGACCAGCCGCGGTAGAGGAAGCCGCGTGCGAACAATTCCTCCGAGACGGGAGCCGCGATGCAGAACGCGATCACCAGAAGCCATAGCGCGCCTTCGGCGCGCGCCGATTGCAGCACCTCCCCCATGAATCCCGGCGTGACCTCGCGTCCCGTCGCGCGCGACAGCAGGTCCCACCCCATTACCAGCACGCCCAGCGCGACGGCGCCGATCAGAAAATGAACCCAGGAGGTCCCGCGCAGCGCCAGATAGTCGGCGAACCGGGTGCGCGACGGCCGGATCGCGAGCCACAGCGCGGCGAGCACCGCCGGCAGGCCCGTAATCACGGAGAGCGAGATCGTCAGGCCGCCGCCGACGACATGGATCGCGGCAGCCATGTCGATCGGCCCGCCCCGCTGCAACACGAACCAGGCCACGACCGCCATCTGTCCGGCAAACATCGCGGCGAAGATCAGCAGTCCCCAAAGCGCCGTGCCCCAGAACTTCCAGATGCGTGGCGGCCTCCGGGCGGCAACGACCGCGGCTGGCGCCGCAGCAATTTCAGAACTGAGGGAATCCATCATCCGGCTTTCAAGATCACGGCAGCGCCCGGTCCAGCAACCCTCTTATATCGTCGCTGGCGAGTTCGACCGCGCCATACATGCTCGCATGATTCTGGGCAAGCCGCGTCCGCGCGAACAATTCGGCGTGATGCGGCGACACCGGGTTGAGCGCCGCCGCCGCCGCGAGCAGCGCCAGCTTCTCGACCGCAAGCCGCGCCACGCGCTCGCTGTCGGGCCTGCGGAATGCCTTGCCGATGAACGTCACCGCATCGCCGGCGCCGGACAGGCCGCTGGTTTCCGCGGCGAGCTGCTGCAACACCGCGCCGGCCGCCTCGGCCTCGCGCGACAACGCCCGCAGCACGTCCAGGCACATCACATTGCCCGACCCTTCCCAGATCGCATTGACCGGCGACTCCCGATAATGCCGCGCCAGAATGCCCTCCTCGACATAGCCGTTGCCGCCGAGGCACTCCATCGCCTCGTAGAGAAATCCCGGCGCGCTCTTGCAGACCCAGTATTTTATCGCTGGCGTCAACAGCCGCATGAATGCCGCTTCCCTTGAATCGAGCGGAGCCTGATCGAAGGCGCGGCACAACCGCATCACCAGCGCAATGGAAGCCTCGACATGCAGCGCCATGTCCGAGAGCACTGCCCGCATCAGCGGCTGATCGGCGAGGTGCTTCTGGAACACGCTGCGATATCTGGCGTGATGCAGCGCATGGGCGAGCCCGGACCGCATCAGGCCAGCGGAAGCAATCGCGCAATCCTGCCGCGTCAACTGCACCATCTGGATGATGGTGCGGATGCCCTTGCCCTCGTCGCCGACCCGCATCGCGTAGGCGCCGACGAATTCCACCTCGGAGGAGGCATTGGAGCGGTTGCCGAGCTTGTCCTTCAGGCGCTGGAACTGGATCGCGTTGATCGATCCGTCCGGCGCAAAGCGCGGCATGAAGAAACAGGTCAGGCCTTCGTCGGCCTGTGCCAGCACCAGGAAGGCGTCGCACATCGGCGCCGACATGAACCACTTATGCCCGGTGATGCGATAGGCATCGCCGTCCCGCGTGGCGCGCGTCATGTTGGAGCGCACGTCGGTGCCGCCCTGTTTCTCGGTCATGCCCATGCCGAGCGTCATGCCGCGCTTGGTCCACCACGGCGCGAAACTGGGATCGTAGGCGCGGGTGGAAATGACCGGCATCACTTTTGCCAGCAGGTCCGGCTGCGCCGCCAATGCCGCCACCGACGCGCGCGTCATGGTGATCGGGCACAGATGACCGGTCTCGACCTGGGTTGCCATGTAGAATTTCGCAGCCCGCACCACTTCGGCGGCACCGCCGGCGGGCTTGCCATTGGCATCCCAGGTCGAATTGTGAATGCCGGCATGGGCACTGCGCGCCATCACCTCGTGATAGGCGGGATGAAACTCGACCTCGTCGCGCCGGACGCCGCGGGAATCGAAGGTCCGCAGCTTTGGCGTGTTCTCGTTGGCGATGCGGCCCCGCTCGGCCATGGCAGCCGAACCCCAGTGCTGCCCGAACTCGGACAATTCCTTGCCCGCCGATGCCCCGCCATTGGCCGCAACCGCCTCGACCAGCGGCCGGTCAACCCCAAACAGGTCGACATCCCAAAACGGCGGCGACTGGTTGAACACTTCATGGGTCGCGAATGAAGGCTGGGTCATTGGCCGTTCCTGACGAAAGCTGGTTGCCGCGGATTTCGGCAGTGGGATCACTACGCGGTCAGACTCAATTGCGGCGCGCCGTTACCGGAAAATCATACGCGGGACCACCCGCCCGCGGCAGCGAAAAATGCCACCACTCCTTCGAATAATTGACAAAACCTTGCTTCGCCATCGCGCCCACCAGCCGCTTTCGCCATTGGCGTTGGGCCGGCGTGATGGAGCTGGCCGCGGTATGTGCCTTGAGGTCGGAACAGTCATAGCCGGTACCCATGTCGACGGCGCCTTCCGGCGCGCGGGCGGCCGCGGGCGCGGTGCAGTCGGCATAGGCCTGACCCGGATCGAAGCGGGCCGAATTGTCGGCTGTCAGATCGACCAAAGTGAGGTCGAGGGCGGCGCCGGTGGAATGGAGGGAATGCTCCGCGATATAGCCCAGACGGAACAGGTCCTTCTTGTTGAACGCCGGACTGTACCTTCGCTCGGCCGGCGTCTCCCGGCCGTTCCGCGCCCACACCACCATGTCGTGAACCGCCCGCGCCGGGCGGTAGCAATCCAGCATTTTCAGCGACAGTCGTTGCGGCGCGAGCTCCCGCTGGATGCTTTTCAGCGCCAGCGCGACGTCGCGCTTCACCACGCATTCGGCGGCCTCGTAACCCCTGAGCGGCCGGCCGACGAAATTGTTCGATCCGCCATAGCGGATGTCCTGAAGAATGGTCGGATCGATGTCGCGCAGAAAGACAAAGCCGCCGGGCAAGGGCTGCGCGGAAGCCGGGTTTGCCGGCGTCATCGCCACCAGGAGGATCGGTGCAAACCAAATCAAAGTGCGCATCCCGGATGGTTGGCAATCCAATCGCGGCGACTTTACGGCGTCAGCGTTTACCTTGGCTCCGACAGATCGGGGGATAACTCGCGAGCCCCCTATTGGCCCTTGCCCCCCGTTGCATCTCTGCCTATAGCTCTGGTTTTAATGACCCCTGCATCGAAATCGACCTTCGTCCTCGGTCACCGGCACCTGCTGGGAATCGAGGGGCTTTCGGCTGAAGATATTTCCGGCCTGCTGGACCTTTCCGAGGAATATGTCGAGCTCAACCGCCAGGTCGACAAGAAGCGCACCTCGCTGCGCGGCCGCACCCAGGTCAACCTGTTCTTCGAGGCCTCGACCCGCACCCAGTCCTCGTTCGAGATCGCGGGAAAAAGGCTGGGTGCCGACGTGATGAATATGTCGGTCACCTCCTCCTCGATGCGCAAGGGCGAAACCCTGGTCGACACCGCGGTGACGCTCAACGCCATGCACCCGGACATTCTGGTGGTCCGCCACCATGCCTCCGGCGCGGTGGAGCTGCTGGCGCGCAAGGTCGACGGCTCAGTCGTCAACGCCGGCGACGGCGCCCACGAACATCCCACCCAGGCCCTGCTCGATGCGCTCACCATCCGCCGCAACAAGGGCCGGCTCGAGGGGCTGGTGATCGCGATCTGCGGCGACGTGATGCATTCGCGGGTGGCGCGCTCCAATATCCTGTTGCTCAACACGATGGGCGCCCGCGTCCGCGTGGTGGCGCCCTCCACGCTGTTGCCGCGCGGTATCGAACGGATGGGTGTCGAGGTTGCCCGCGACATGCGCGAGGGCCTCAATGGCGCCGACATCGTCATGATGCTGCGGCTGCAGCGCGAGCGCATGAACGGCTCGTTCGTGCCGTCGAGCCAGGAATACTTCCACTATTTCGGTCTCGACCAGAAGAAGCTGGCTTATGCCAAGCCGGATGCGCTGGTGATGCATCCGGGGCCGATGAACCGGGGCGTCGAAATCGACTCGATCGTGGCGGATGGCGCGCAATCGCTGATCCGCGAACAGGTGGAGATGGGAGTGGCGGTGCGGATGGCGGTGCTGGAAGCGCTGGCCCGCAACCTGCCGAATGCGTGACATCATGCTGACCGACCGCCGCCCGATCCTGCTCGCCAACGCCCGCCTGATCGACCCCTCGCGCGATTTCGACGGGCCCGGCGACGTCCTGATCGCCGACGGCGTGATCCGCGATTCCAGGCGCGGCATCGGCGCGGCCGGCGTGCCCGAGGGCACCGACATCGTCAATTGCGCCGGCAAGATCATCACCCCCGGGCTGATCGACATGCGCGCCTTCGTCGGCGAGCCCGGCGCCAGCCACCGCGAAACCTTTGCCTCCGCAAGCCAGGCCGCCGCGACCGGCGGCATCACCACCATCATCTGCCAGCCCGATACCTCGCCCGTGATCGACAATTCCGCGACGGTCGATTTTGTCCTCCGCCGCGCCCGCGACACCGCGATCGTCAACATCCACCCGATGGCGGCTTTGACCAAGGGCATGCGCGGCGAGGAGATGACCGAGATCGGTCTCTTGAAAGCCGCGGGCGCCGTCGCCTTCACCGACGGCGACAGAAGCGTGATCAATGCGCAGGTGATGCGGCGGACGCTGACCTATGCGCGGGATTTCGACGCGCTGATCGTGCACCACACCGAAGATCCCCATCTGATCGGCGAAGGCGTCATGAACGAAGGCGAGTTCGCCACGCGCCTGGGCCTGGTCGGCATTCCCAATGCGGCCGAAGCCGTGATGCTGGAGCGCGACATGCGCCTGGTCGCGCTTACCGGCGGGCGCTATCACGCGGCATCGGTGAGCTGCATCGAATCGCTGGAAATCCTCAAGCGCGCGCGCGACGCCGGCCTTGCCGTCTCCGCCTCGGTCTCGATCAACCATCTGACGCTGAACGAAAACGACATCGGCCCCTACCGGACATTTCTGAAACTGTCGCCGCCGCTGCGCACCGAGGACGACCGCCTCGCGCTGGTCGCAGCCCTCGCCTCCGGACTGGTCGACGTTGTGATGTCCGATCACAATCCGCAGGACGTCGAGGTCAAGCGGCTGCCGTTCGCCGAAGCCGCTTCGGGCGCGATCGGCCTGCAGACCATGCTGCCGGCGGCCTTGCGGCTGATCCACAGCGGCGATTTGGATTTCAAGACGCTGATCCGCGCGATGTCGACGCGCCCCGCCGAACTGCTGGGCCTGCCGGGCGGAACGCTGCGCGCGGGCTCGCCCGCCGACATCATCGTGATCGATGCCGATACGCCGTGGGTGCTCGATCCCGCCGATCTGAAATCGCAGTGCAAGAACACGCCGTTCGACGAAGCGCGGTTCTCGGGCCGCGTGGTGCGCACCATCGTCGGCGGACGAACGGTCTACGAGCATGTCTAGAGCGTTTTCAAGCGACGTGGATACCGGTTCGCGTTGGGGAAGCGCGTCAACATAAAGACTCACAGGGGGGAACGCCGATGTCCGCTGAAGCATTTCTGCCGGTCGCCTTCATCCTCGGCTATCTGCTCGGCTCGATTCCGTTCGGGCTGATCCTGACAAAACTCGCGGGCACGCAGGACCTTCGCTCGATCGGCTCGGGCAATATCGGTGCCACCAATGTGCTGCGCACCGGGCACAAGGGCCTCGCCGCGGCGACGCTGATCTGCGACATGCTGAAGGGCACGGTTGCGGTGATCATCGCCGGCTATTTCGGCGGTCCCAACGCCGCGATGCTGGCGGCGCTCGGCGCCTTCCTCGGCCACCTGTTCCCGGTCTGGCTGAAATTCAGAGGCGGCAAGGGCGTCGCCGTCTATATCGGCGTGCTGATCGGGCTGTTCTGGCCGGCGGCGGCGGTGTTTTGCGTGCTGTGGGTCGCCACCGCCCTCACCTCGCGCTATTCCTCGCTCTCGGCGCTGGTTGCGAGCTTTGTCACGCCGATCTTCCTGTGGTGGTTCGGCCACGCCGCGCTGGCCTCGCTATTCGTCGTGCTGACGCTCCTGTTGTTCTACATGCACCGCGAAAACATTGGGCGGTTGCAGGCGGGGACCGAGGGCAAGATCGGGGAGAAGTGACGGCGTCATTGTAGGGCGGATTAGCGATAGCGTAATCCGCCGCCCCGTCTACACCGGCGCGACATGCGCGAGAGCCGCTCCCCATGCCAAACTATCGTCGCGCTTTCGTGCCGGGCGGCTGCTGGTTCTTTACGGTTAATCTGCTGGAGCGGCGGCAAACCTTGCTCGTCGACCATATCGCGATCTTGCGCGAGGCCGTTGCCACGACGCGGCAAGCCGACCCTTTTACGATCGACGCTTTCGTCGTGCTCCCGGATCATATCCATGCGATCTGGACCTTGCCGCCGGACGATGCCGATTTCCCGATCCGCTGGCGGCTCATCAAGAGCCGGTTTGCGAAGGCGCTACCGAAGCGGGAACGGCTCAGCGCCGTTCGGGTCGCACGCAACGAACGCGGCATCTGACAGCGCCGCTTCTGGGAACATCTGATCCGCGATCAAGCCGATTACGCCCGCCATGTCGAATATTGTTACATCAACCCGGTGAAACACGGCTTGGTCACGCGCGTCCGCGACTGGCCGCACTCGTCGTTTCATCGCGACGTCCGCGCGGAAATTGTGCCGCTGGATTGGGCGGGCGAAGTCGAGCAGGACGGCGAGTTTGGGGAGCGAAGGGATATGTAGGGCGGGTCAGCCGCAGGCGTAACCCGCCAACTCGGCGGCTTTAACGGCGGATTACGCTATCGCTAATCCGCCCTACGGGCTGCTGTTCTGGGCGCACCGCGAAAACATTGGGCGGTTGCAGGCGGGCACCGAGGGCAAGATCGGGGAGAAGTGACGGCGTCAGCCGTCATTCCGGGGCGCGCGTCAGCGCGTAGGGCGGATTAGCGTAGCGTAATCCGCCAACACGGCGGCTTTAACGGCGGATTACGCTACGCT
>DATANB010000004.1:0-29177 GCA_036266415.1 Bradyrhizobium sp.
CACGCTGGAGTTGAGGCCCGAGCAGGCCGAGACACTGGCGCGCGCGCGCCAGACCGGCACGCTGGCGCTGGCACTGCGCAGCATCGCCGATGTCAACATGGTCGAGAACAGATCCGACGATCAGGCCAAGCGGGGCGCAAGCGTCAACGTGGTTCGCTACGGTATCCAAAGCTCGACGACAATACAGAAGTAAGGACGCTAGATATGCAATGCAGGGGAAATCAGCTGTTAATGCGGACCGTCATGGTCCGCGCCCTGGCGTTTTCGGCCGTTGCGGCGCTGATACTCTATCCCGCCATGACCCCGGTCGTGGCGAGCGACTACCGCGTTGCGGCGCCCGCTGCCGCCGACGCACAGATGAATGCACGCTTCCTTGCGCTCGGCATCGGCAAATCGGTCGTGATCGATTTGCCGCGCGACATCAAGGACGTGCTGGTCGCCGATCCCAAGATCGCGAACGCCGTCGTTCGTTCCGCGCAGCGCGCTTACATCATCGGCGCGGCGGTCGGCCAGACCAATATCGTGTTCTTCGATTCGGCTGGCCAGCAAATCGCCGCCTACGATATCGCCGTCAAGAGGGACCTTAATGGCGTGCGCGCCGCACTGAAGCAGACGCTGCCGAACGCCGACATCCAGATCGAAGGCGTCGGCGACGGCGTGATACTGTCCGGCTCGGCGGCGAACCCGATCGAGGCTCAACAGGCCGCCGATCTCTCGGCGCGGCTGGTCGGCGGCGCCGACAAGGTCGTCAACTCGATCGCCGTCCGCGGTCGCGACCAGGTGATGCTGAAGGTCACGGTCGCCGAGGTCGCGCGCTCGATCATCAAGCAGATGGGCATCGACCTCAGTGCCAGCCTGAATTACGGCACCGCCGTTGTGAATTTCAACAATACCAATCCCTTTACGGCGAACGGCCGCGCACTTGTTGGCGCCAACACCATCGGCGCCGCGTTCGGCGCTACCCCGTCGGTGCAGGCCACGTTACGCGCGATGGAGAGCGCGGGCGTGGTGCGGACGCTGGCGGAGCCCAATCTGACGGCGATTTCCGGCGAGTCGGCGACCTTCATTGCCGGCGGCGAGTTTCCGGTTCCCGCAGGCTATTCCTGCGATCCCGTCACGCACGTCTGTACGACCCAGATCAGCTTCAAGAAATTCGGCATCTCGCTCAACTTCACACCGGTGGTGCTGGCCGAGGGGCGAATCAGCCTGCGGGTGATGACGGAAGTGTCCGAACTGTCGAACGACAACTCGATCACGCTGTCGCAGTCGGTCAGCAACTCGACGGTGAATTCGGTTACCATTCCGTCGATCAAAACCCGCCGCGCCGAAACCACGCTGGAAATTCCCTCGGGCGGCGCGATGGCGATGGCAGGCCTGATTCAGGAGCAGACCAAGCAGGCCATCAACGGCTTGCCCGGACTGGCGCAATTGCCGGTTCTCGGCGCGCTGTTCCGCAGCCGGGATTACGTCAACAGCCAGACCGAGCTGATGGTGCTGGTGACGCCCTACGTCGTGCGCGCGGTGGCGCAGAAAGACCTGTCGCGTCCGGATGACGGATTTGCGGCGGTCTCGGATCCGCAGGCCGATCTGCTCGGCAGCATCAATCGCATCTACGGCGTTCCAGGCCGCGTCGAGCCGGCCCGGAATTATCGCGGCACTTATGGCTTTATCACCGACTGAGGCGGGACGAGGAAAAGTATGATGACAGCCCATTTACCCGTCGATCGCAATCGCGCCTTCCGCATCGCGGGGGCACTTGTTGGTCTTGCCGTCGTGCTGGGAGCCTGCACCCATACCGAGCAAGCGGTGACGGCGAGCATTCCCAACGATTATCGCCAGCGTCATCCGATCGCGATCCAGGAAGCCGATCAGTCGATCGTCATCTTCGTCGGTCATGCGCGTGGCGGCCTTTCCGCTTCGCAGCGCGCCGATGTGACGGGGCTTGCGCAAACCTGGCTCCGTGAAGGGACCGGCGCAATCAGCGCTGATCTACCGGTCGATACGCCCAACGCACGCGCGGCCGCGGACACACTGCGGGAAATTCAGGCGTTGCTCGCTTCCGCCGGCGTGCCACCGCGTGGCCTTGTCGTGCACCGCTATCATCCCGACGATCCCCGCCAGATGGCGGCGATTCGGCTGAACTATCCGAAAATCTCGGCGGTCGCCGGTCCTTGCGGCCTGTGGCCCGAGGATCTCGGACCCTCGATCAAGAACAAGACCTATTTCGAAAACAAGCCGTACTACAACTTCGGCTGCGCCTACCAGCGCAACATGGCGGCTATGATCGACAATCCGGCGGACTTCGTGCAGCCGCGGCCTGAAACTCCGCCCTATACGATCCGGCGTTCGACCGCCTTCGAGAAATACCGCAAGGGCACCTCAACCACGACCACTTATCCCGAGGCTGACAAGGCCAAACTCAGCGATACAGGCAAATGATCAACTACGCCCATCAGAGTCCAGACGCGCAGCCGGACGCCACAGCGCCGTCCGCGGACGATCACATCGCGCCTTCGCCGCGTGTGTCGGTGCAGGCCTTTTGCGAGACGGTGGAAACCGCAGCTGCCGTACAGGCGGCGGGCGAAGACCGTCGCCTCGGCAAGGCTCATCTCAAGATTCAGATGGGCGGCATGCCGGTCGCCATCGAGGCCTACCGCACGGCTCCCACGCCGAACGTGATCGTCCTGGAAACCGAAGGCCGCAGCGATATCCTTGCCGGCCTCGATCAGCTCGCAACCGTATGCGACGCCGGAAGCCGCGTCGTCGTGATCGGCCGCGTCAACGATGTCGCGCTTTATCGCGAACTGGTGCGACGCGGCGTCAGCGACTACGTCATTGCGCCGGTCGGCGCGATTGACGTGGTGCGCTCGATCTGTGGCCTGTTTTCGGCGCCGGAGGCAAAGGCGGTCGGCCGGGTCATCGCCATCGTCGGGGCAAAGGGCGGCGTCGGCGCATCCACTGTCGCGCACAATGTGGCCTGGGCAATCGCGCGCGATCTGACGCTGGACTCCGTCGTTGCCGATCTCGACCTCGCGTTCGGTACTGCTGGCCTCGACTACAATCAGGATCCTGCGCAGGGCATCGCCGATGCGGTATTCTCGCCCGATCGAGTCGATACGGCTTTCATTGACCGTCTGCTGTCGAAATGCACCGACCACCTCAGCCTGCTGGCGGCGCCGGCGACGCTCGAGCGGGTCTACGACTTCGGCGCCGACGCGTTCGACTCGATTTTGGACACGCTTCGCACCACCATGCCGTGCATCGTGCTCGACGTTCCGCACCAATGGTCGGGGTGGACCAGGCGCGCCCTGGTCGGCGCGGACGATATTCTGATCGTCGCGGCGCCGGACCTCGCCAACCTGCGCAACACCAAGAATATCTTCGACCTCCTGAAGGCATCGCGGCCCAACGACCGGGTGCCGCTGTATTGTCTCAATCAGGTCGGCGTACCCAAGCGGCCTGAAATCAACGCAACCGAATTCGCCAAGGCGATCGAGAGCCCGCCGATCGCGAGCATTCCGTTCGAACCGCAAATGTTCGGTTCGGCGGCCAACAACGGCCAGATGATCGCGGAAATCTCCGCCAATCATCGCACCACCGAAATGTTCTTGCAGATCGCGCAACGGCTGACAGGCCGGGGTGAGACCAAAAAGCCGCGGGGGTCGTTCCTGTCGCCCCTGATCCAGAAGCTGCGGGCCAAGTAAGTCACCCGCATGGAGTACACTCGTGTTTGGTAAGCGTAGCGGACCTGAAACCGAATCCCGGGCGACAAAGCCCGTCGCCAACGCGCCGGAATCAGCTTCCGGCGTGCCGCAGGCCGTATCGCGCAGCGCAGCCCCGCCGACCGTTCCTTCCCCGCCGCTGTCACCGGCCAGACCGGCGGCGCCGGCGCCGGTGATCGAAACGCGGCGGTCGGACAACTATTACCAGGTCAAGGCGACAATCTTCGGCGCCCTGATCGAGGCGATCGACCTCGCCCAGCTCGCCAAACTCGATAGCGAGTCGGCGCGCGAGGAAATCCGCGATATCGTCAACGAGATCATCGCGATCAAGAACATCGTGATGTCGATCGCCGAGCAGGAGGAGTTGCTCGACGACATCTGCAACGACGTGCTCGGATACGGTCCGCTCGAGCCGCTGCTGTCGCGCGATGACATTTCCGACATCATGGTCAACGGTGCCGGGACGGTGTTCATTGAAGTCGCGGGCCGTATCCAGCGAACCGGCATCCGCTTTCGCGATAACCAGCAATTGCTGAATATCTGTCAACGCATCGTCAGCCAGGTCGGCCGGCGTGTCGATGAATCCTCGCCGATCTGCGACGCACGCCTTGCCGACGGCTCACGCGTCAACGCCATCGTTCCGCCGCTGGCGCTTGACGGCCCGGCGTTGACGATCCGAAAATTCAAGAAGGACAAGCTGACGCTGGACCAGCTGGTCAAATTCGGAGCGATCTCGCCGCAAGGCGCGGAAATTCTGCAGATCATCGGGCGCTGTCGTGCGAACGTCCTGATTTCCGGCGGCACCGGCTCGGGCAAGACGACGCTGCTGAATTGTCTGACCAATTACATCGACGACGACGAGCGCGTCATTACCTGCGAAGACGCGGCAGAACTTCAGCTGCAGCAACCGCATGTGGTGCGGCTGGAGACCCGTCCGCCCAACATCGAGGGCGAAGGTCAGATCACCATGCGCGAACTGGTCCGTAACTGCCTGCGTATGCGCCCCGAACGCATCATCGTCGGCGAAGTCCGCGGACCGGAAGCATTCGACCTGCTGCAAGCAATGAATACCGGTCACGACGGATCGATGGGAACGTTGCATGCCAACAATCCCCGCGAAGCTCTGTCGCGCTGCGAATCGATGATCACGATGGGCGGATTTTCACTGCCGTCGCGGACCATTCGCGAGATGATCTGCGCCTCGATCGACGTCATTATCCAGGCCGCCCGTCTGCGCGACGGCTCGCGGCGCATCACCCACATCACCGAGGTGATGGGTATGGAAGGCGATACCATCATTACCCAGGACCTCTTCCTTTACGACCTGATGGGCGAGGATGCCAACGGACACATAATCGGCCGCCATCGCTCGACCGGCATCGGGCGGCCGCGCTTCTGGGATCGCGCAAGGTATTACGGCGAAGAGAAGCGGCTTGCCGCAGCCCTCGACGCCGCCGAAGTCAACACGAGCGTCTAGAGGGGCGCACCATGAACATACAAGCGCTCGCATTGGCCTTCCTCGCCGCTACCGCCCTCGGCGGCGCCGCCTGGGTGTTTATTTATCCGCTTCTGTCGGGTGAGAAAAAGGCCGAGAGCCGCCGTGCCTCCGTGGCGAAACTGGAGCCTTCGGCTCGCGGCGTCGACAAGAACCAGCGGTCGCGCCGCGAACAGGTCGAAGGGACGCTGAAGGATCTCGAAGCGCGCCGCAAGAGGGAAAGCAAGGTGCCGCTGAGCAGCCGTCTCACGCAGGCCGGCCTGAACTGGTCAACCCGAAAATTCATGGTCATTTCCGGCGTTCTTGCGGCCGCGTGCTTTGCAGCGGCGCTGCTGCTCGGGGCCGGACTGCTTCCCGCCGCAGGCCTGGCGTTCGCCGCCGGCTTCGGCCTTCCGCGCTGGGGATTGAGCTATTTCAAGAAGCGCCGCGAAGCGAACTTCCTCAAGGCGCTGCCGGACGCCGTCGACGTGATTGTCCGTGGCATCAAGGCGGGCCTGCCACTGTTTGAATCGATCAAGGTGGTGGCCGCCGACGCCCCGGAGCCGCTCAAGAGCGAGTTCCTCGCCATCATCGAAACCCAGGCGATCGGCATGCCGCTGGGCGAGGCCTGCGGGCGCCTGTTCGAAAGGATGCCGGTGCCGGAAGCGAACTTCTTCGGGATTGTCATCTCGATCCAGCAAAAGAGCGGCGGCAACCTGTCGGAGGCCTTGGGCAACCTGTCAAAGGTGCTGCGCGACCGCAAGAAAATGGCCGAGAAGATCCAGGCCATGTCGATGGAAGCCAAGGCGTCCGCGGGCATCATCGGCTCGCTGCCGCCCATCGTCATGCTGCTGGTTTACCTCTCGACCCCCGACTATATCTCGCTGCTGTGGACCCATCCGACCGGTCAATTGATGCTGGTCGGCTGCGTAGTCTGGATGTCCATCGGCATCTTCGTAATGAAAAAAATGATCAACTTCGACTTCTGACGGTGCAGCATGATACAGATTCTGGTCGACAAGCTCCACGACGCGCACTTCATGACCATGTTGCTCGCCGCCATCGCGGTGAGCGCGACGGCCTACACCCTGATCATGCCGCTGCTTGCAGGTGAAGGCTTGCAAAAGCGCATGAAGGCGGTCGCCAATGAACGCGAGCGGATCCGCCAGCGGGAGCGTGAGCGTCTCTCCAAGACCGAGAAAGTGTCGCTGCGGCAGACCCCGAAGCAACTGGTCTCCAAGGTGGTGGAGGACTTCAACCTCGGGAAATGGCTGGCGCAGGAGGCCGCGCGCGAAAAGCTTACCATGGCGGGCTATCGCGGCCAGGCGCCCTACATCACCTTCCTGTTCTTCCGACTGGTGACGCCGATCGTGATGTTAGTGGCGGCGGTGCTCTATGTTTTCGTGATCTCGCATATTCAGAAGTCGCTACCGGTGAAGATCGGCATGTGCGTCGCCGCGGCCTATCTGGGATTGCAGGCGCCGATGCTGTTTTTGAAAAACGCGATCTCGAAGCGCCAGCTCTCGATCAAGCGCGCGTTTCCCGACGCGCTCGATCTACTGCTGATCTGCATCGAGTCCGGCATGTCGATCGAAGTCGCCTTCCGCAAGGTTTCAACCGAGATCGTGACGCAGTCGATCGCGCTATCCGAGGAATTCACGCTGACCACGGCCGAGCTGTCCTACTTGCAGGACCGCAAGGTGGCTTACGAGAACCTGGCGAAGCGTACCGGCCTTGAAGGGGTGAAGTCGGTCTGTCTGTCGTTGCAGCAGTCGGAACGTTATGGAACGCCGCTCGGTCAAAGCTTGCGCGTAATGGCGCAGGAAAATCGCGACATGCGCATGAACGAGGCCGAGAAGAAGGCGGCGGCGCTGCCGCCGAAACTGACGGTGCCGATGATCCTGTTCTTCCTGCCGGTGCTGTTCGTCGTCATCCTCGGGCCGACCGGCATCAAGATCGCCGCGATGCAGTGACGTGTCGGCGAGGGGTCGACAGTCAATTGATCAGGATTGCCTTCGTCCGGGCGCTCCGGTAGCGGGTAATATCGACCTTTGAATTGGAAGGCACGATCCGGAAAAGCGGGAAACGATTTTTCCTCGGGACACGCGAAAGCGTTTACCCGGAATCATCCACAAACAATTCGAGGAAAAGTCATCCCGTCTGGAGGCGATCAATTCGGCCGGTTGAGCCCCGCCACCGGGATCGCCCCGGGACCGCCCCGCGGATTGTCCTTGCGACTCAGCATCTGCTTCAGATAGGCGACATTCGCCGCCGCTTCGTCCGCCGGCAGATCGGCCTTCACGATGTCTTCAGCCTCGGCGAAGCGGCCCTGCAGGCCTATCACCAGGCCCAGATTCTGCCGCACCCGCACGTCCGCGCGGGAGTTGGCATAGGCCCGGCGAAGAACCTCTTCCGCCTTCGGCAGCTCCTTGGAAAGAACATAGGAGAGGCCGAGGTTGGACAGCACCGATGGCTCCTCGGGCACGATCTTCAAGGCGCTGTCGTAATAGCGGCGGGCTTCGTCATGCCGGCCAAGCTGGTCGAGCGTGGTTCCCTGCACCGACAGAATTCGCCAGTCGGGATTATCCGGTGAATGGGCGCGGCTGAGAACGTCGAACGCCTGCTGGAAATTACCATTGTCGGCGAGCGCGCGGCCATAGCCGGCGAGCAGCGCCTTGTTGCCGGGATGGACGATATTGGCCTGTTCGAGCACGGCGACAGCCTGGCTGCGCTGCCCGGTGGCGCGGAGCGCCTGGCCATAGGCCAGCGCCGCATCGGCATCCCTGGGATTGGCCCGGTAGCGCGCGCCATAGGCTTCCACTGCGCTCCGCGGATCGGCGTTGGGGCTGACCTCGGCCTTCGAGCTGATCGAGCCCGTGATATCGGACATGGTCTGGCAGCCGCCGAGGCCTGCGGCCAAAATCGCCGTCACGGCCGCGGACGCAAGAAGCCGGGCAAGGCTGGACTGCTGACGCATGGCACTTTGACTCACGATATCAGGCGAATTGATCGAGCCGATCGCGCCAGCAATAGACTGTTAACCCTAACGTCCGGTTAATATCCGTCCATGCGAAAGCCGGCCGGATCGAGGGCGGCCCCTCATTCGGCGCTTAGGCGAGATTTGAATCGTGATCCGAGCCCGCGCACGCACAAGCGGCACACAAACACCATGACAAGAATATCCGGGACGATTGAAAGCCGTCGAGGCTGGTGTGACCTTGCAAGCCATTGTAGAAGCGCCACCAGCCTGCAACGTCGGAGCAACTGACCTCCAAGCCCGCCGTGCCCCGCTTCAATCGAAGACCGAGAACCGCATGCCTTCCGTGTTCGCGACCGCGCCTGCTGCTGCAGCCATTCCCATCACCTTCGCGACCACAGCGACATGGGACGCGGTCTGCGCAGGCCTTCCCGGCAAGGCCCGGCAGTTCGCGCTGGCCAACGGCTTTGCGGCCAAACCCGGCGCGTGTCTCACTCTCCCCGCCGAGGACGGAACGATCGCCCATGTCGTGTTCGGTCTGGAGGACGAGACCGGCAAATATCGCGATCTGTTCAGACCCGGTCTCCTGCCTGGCCTGTTGCCGCCCGGCGTCTATCGTTTTGCCAACGCGCCGCACGACATGCGCCTCGCCACGCTCGCCTTCGCGCTCGGCGCCTATCGCTTCGGCCGCTACCGCAAGGCGGAGGCGACCGACGTCAGGCTGGTGCCGCCTGACGGCATTGACCTCGCCGCCATCATGCGAGCCGCTGAAGCGGCACAGCTTGCCCGCGACCTCATCAATACGCCGTCGAACGATATGGGGCCGGAAGAACTGGCGCAGGCGGCGCAACATCTCGCCCAGCGTTTCGGCGCGCGTTTCAACTGCCTCATCGGCGACGATCTGACCCGACAGAATTTTCCGCTGATTCACGCGGTCGGGATGGCGTCGTCGCGCGCGCCACGGCTGATCGATCTGACCTGGGGTGATCCTGACCACCCCAGGGTGACCCTGGTCGGCAAGGGCGTCTGCTTCGATACCGGCGGACTCGATCTGAAGCCGTCCGCCGGCATGCTGATCATGAAGAAGGACATGGGCGGGGCCGCCAACGTGCTGGCGCTGGCGCAGATGGTGATGGGTGCGAAGCTCAAGGTGCGGCTGCGCGTCCTGATTCCCGCGGTCGAGAACGCGGTCGCGGGCAACGCCTTCCGCCCGCTCGATATCTTTACCTCGCGCAAGGGCATCACGGTGGAAATCGGCAATACCGACGCCGAAGGCCGTTTGATCCTGGCCGACGCGCTGACGCTGGCGGACGAGGAAAAGCCCGACCTGCTGATCGACCTGGGCACCCTGACCGGCGCGGCGCGGGTGGCGCTGGGACCGGATTTACCGCCCTTTTACACAAATGATGAGACGCTGGCGCTGGATGTGGCGCGTTGCGCCAGAGAGGAGAACGATCCGTTGTGGCGATTGCCGCTATGGCCCCCATACGATACCTGGCTCGATTCCAAGGTCGCCAACGTCAACAACGCGCCGTCTGGCACGTTTGCCGGTTCCATCACTTGCGCGCTGTTCTTGCAGCGTTTCGTCGCGAACGCGAAAAGCTGGCTGCATGTCGACATCTACGGCTGGACGCCACAGGCCAGGCCGGGGCGCCCCGAGGGCGGCGAATGCCAGGCCGCGCGCGCGATCTACAAATTGCTGGACGAACGTTATGGATGATCCGCGCCTGACGCCGGCGCGGGGCGACCTTGCCGCGAAATATCTTGAAGGCAAGGTCAAGGCGACGCGCTTTGTCGAAGGCGAAGTGTTCGAAATCATCGAGGCGCTGGCTCCGCTGCGCGAGGCGCCCTCCTCCGACGGCACGCTGCTGACGCAGGCGCTGAAAGGCGAGCGCGTCACCATCTACGACCGCAACGGTGAAGGTTTTACGTGGGGCCAGTTGAACAGCGACGGCTATGTCGGCTGGCTTCCGGATCGCGCGCTGGCGAAGCCGGCGGGCAAGCCGATGCACAAGATCACGGCGATCAGGACCTTTGCCTTTCCCGGTCCCTCCATCAAGCTGCCGCCCGTCGCGACGCTGGTGATGGGGACCATGGTCACGCTGATCCGCGACGACGGCGCTTTCGCGGTGACGCGCGAGGGCTGGCATCTGCCGCGGCAGCATGTCGGCGGCATCGATCGCCATGAGAAGGATTTCGTCGCCGTGGCCGAACGCTTTATCGGCACGCCGTATCTTTGGGGCGGCAAGAGCAGTCTTGGGATCGATTGTTCCGGTCTCGTCCAGATATCCCTGAACGCCGCCGGCACCGGCTGCCCGCGCGACAGCGACATGCAGCAGGATGGCCTCGGCCGGATATTGGGGCTGGCGGAATCCGCCCACCTGCAGCGCGGCGATCTGATGTTCTGGAACGGGCATGTCGCGATCGCGCGCGATGCCGACAGCATCGTTCACGCCAATGCGCATCATATGGCCACCGTGATCGAGGACACCCGCGACGCCATCGCCCGCATCAAGGCGGCGGGCAGCGAGATCCTTGCCATCAAGCGGCTAACATAAAGCCAGTCGATCCATCCAGTCTAGCTAGTGGATGAAATCCGACGCCGCGTCCTGGTTACTCCTCCCAACTCCGGACATATCGTTGCGCAGCACCAACTGACGCGACTCTGCCAATTGCAGCACGTTACTAATATTTAACAAATAGCCGGGGGCAGTTGGTCTGAAGTCTCTGGAACCAAAATATATTCGCTTCATTTACCCACTGACCGGTCGAGACGGAAATCGTTAGCATGAATAAAATCGGCGAATATACTTTAAGCAAAATTCCGGAGGTTGCACTTGTTTTCTGGATATTAAAGATCGCCGCAACGACATTGGGAGAGACCGGTGGCGATACAGTGACCATGACGCTAAATTGGGGATATTTGGCCGGGACATTTTTGTTTTTTGTGGCGCTCGTCGCACTCGTTGCTGCTCAAATTGTGACGAAGAAGTTTCATCCTTCTCTGTATTGGGCCACGATCATAGCTTCCACGACGTTTGGCACTACGATGGCCGATTTCGCCGATAGGTCGCTGGGGATTGGCTACGCCGGCGGCTCATCGATGTTATTATTCTGTCTCCTGGCGACACTCGGCATTTGGTACTGTTCGCTGGGCTCAATATCGGTCGACACGGTCAACACGCCAAGAGTGGAGGCGTTTTATTGGACCGCGATCACGTTTTCGCAAACATTAGGCACGGCACTCGGGGACTGGATGGCTGATTCAACGGGGCTCGGGTACGAAGGCGGTGCGGTCATATTCGGTGCCGCGCTCGCAGTGATCGCGGCAGCCTATTACTGGACGAAGATATCGCGAGTAATGCTATTTTGGGCGGCCTTTATCCTTACCCGACCGCTGGGAGCCACTGTTGGCGATTTTCTCGACAAGCCCGTAAACCATGGTGGTCTCGCTTTGAGCCGTCCAATTGCATCGGCCGTCATCGCGACTTTCATAATCGGGTGTCTGCTCATTCTGCCGCAACGGGCTGGCTCGCACCGAACGGTGTCTGAAACAGTGGCGTGATAAAAGACCGAGCCGTGTTGTGGATGTAGCATTGGATTTCATCCACTAGCTCGCCTCAGCACCGCCGGGAGCGATTTCCAGCCGGAACGCCGCCGTGAACAGCGCGCGGGTGTAGTCGGTCTTCGGATTCTTGAACAATTCCGATGCCGGTCCCTCCTCCACCACCTTGCCCTGCCGCATCACAATCAGGTGGCTCGCCAATGAGGCGACCACGCGCAGATCATGCGAGATGAACATGTAGGTGAGGTCGCGCTTGCGCTGCAGTTCGCGCAACAGATCGACCATCTGCGCCTGGAACAACATGTCGAGCGCGCTGGTCGGCTCGTCCAGCACGACGAAATTCGGCTCCAGCACCACGGCCCGCGCAATCGAGATGCGCTGGCGCTGGCCGCCGGAAAATTCATGCGGATAACGGAAGCGCGTGGCCGGATCCATGCCGACATCCCTCAGCGCCTTGATCACGCGCGCCTCGCGCTCACTTTCCGAAAGCGTGCGCTGATGCACGCTGAGGCCTTCGGCCACGATGTCGCCGACCGACATGCGCGGGGATAGTGCGCCGAACGGATCCTGAAACACGATCTGCATGTCGCGGCGGAACGGCCGCATCGCCTTGAAACGCAGGCCCTGGATATTGCTGCCGAGAAACACGATCGGCCCGTCGGAGGAAATCAGCCGCAACAGCGCCAGGCCAAGCGTGGTCTTGCCCGAGCCGGATTCGCCGACGACGCCGAGCGTCTCGCCCTTGCGCACCTTCAGGCTGACGCCGTCGACCGCCTTGATATGTCCGACCGTGGAGCGCAACAGGCCGCGCCTGACCGGAAACCACACCTTCAGATCGTCGGCCGACATCACCACCGGAGAATCGGGCCGGGCCGGCGCCGGGTCGGGTTTCGGCTCGGCGGCCAGCAGCGCCCTGGTGTAGGGATGTTTCGGCGCCATAAAAACCTGTTCCACCGGTCCCTGTTCGACGATCTTGCCGCCATTCATGACGCAGACCACGTCGGCGATGCGGCGCACGATGCCGAGATCGTGGGTGATGAACAACAGGCTCATGCCGAGCCGGGTGCGAATTTCCGCAAGCAGCGCCAGGATCTGCGCCTGCACGGTGACGTCGAGCGCGGTAGTCGGCTCATCGGCGATCAACAGATCGGGCTCGTTGGCGAGCGCCATCGCGATCATGACGCGCTGACGCTGGCCGCCGGATAGCTGATGCGGGTAACTGGCAAGCCGGGATTCCGCTTCGGGAATGCCGACCTGGGTCAACAGTTCGAGCGTGCGCGCCCGCGCCTTCGTACCGGTGACGCCGCTATGCAGTTGCAGGATTTCGCCGATCTGCGACTCGATCGTGTGCAGCGGATTGAGCGAGGTCATCGGCTCCTGGAAGATGATCGAAATGTCGTTGCCGCGGATGCCGCGAATCTCGCGCTCCGACAGCTCCAGCAGCTCCCGACCCTTGAAGCGGATGCTGCCGGAGGGATGCGACGCGGTCGGATATGGTAACAGCTTCAGGATCGACAGCGCGCTCACGGATTTGCCGGAGCCGGATTCGCCGACCAGCGCCACGCATTCGCCGCGCTTGATCTCGTAGGAGATGTGGTCGACCGCGACCGACGCGCCGCTCGGCTGGTGAAACGCCACCGACAAATCGCGGACATCGAGCAAAGGCTGGTTGACGGCGTCCATGAGCGGCCTATCTGAACGTCCTGCGCGGATCGAAGGCGTCGCGCACGGCTTCGCCGATGAAAATCAGCAGCGACAGCATGATCGCGACCGCGAAGAAGCCGGTGAAGCCGAGCCACGGCGCCTGCACGTTGGCCTTGCCCTGCGACAAGAGTTCGCCGAGCGAGGGCGAGCCCGGCGGCAGGCCAAAGCCGAGGAAATCAAGCGCGGTCAGCGTCATCACCGACGACGACACGATGAAGGGGAGGAACGTCATGGTTGCCACCATGGCGTTCGGCAACAGATGCCGGAACATGATCACGGCATTTGAGACGCCGAGCGCGCGGGCCGCCATGATGTATTCGAAATTGCGCCCGCGCAGGAATTCCGCGCGCACCAGGCCGACCAGCGACACCCATGAGAACAGCAAGAGGATGCCGAGCAGCACGAAGAAGCCGGGCACCAGCACCGAGGAGAGGATCAAGAGCAGATAAAGCGAGGGGATCGCCGTCCAGACCTCGATGAAGCGCTGAAAGCCCAAATCGAGCCAGCCGCCGAAATAGCCTTGCACGCCGCCGGCGGCGACGCCGATGATCGAGGATATGATGGTCAGGCTGAGGCCGAAGAGCACCGAGATGCGGAATCCATAGATCAGGCGCGCGACCACGTCGCGGCCCTGGTCGTCGGTGCCGAGCCAGTTGTATTCGAGGTCGCGGCAGCTCTTCAGGCCCTTCTTCTGCACCACTTCCTTGCACTGCGCTTCCGTCAGCATCCAGGTCGGCTTCGACGGCGCGGGCGTCGGCAGATCGAGATTGTGGGTATCGTAGGAGTAGCGGATCAGCGGCCAGACGATGCTGCCGCCCTTGTCCGCGATCAGCTTCTGCAGATAGGGATCGCGATAGTCGGCCGCGGTTTCGAAGTCGCCCCCGAAGGTGGTTTCGGAATAGCTGACGAAGGCCGGCCAATACAGATGGCCGTCGAACTTGATCAGGAACGGGCGATCGTTGGCGATGAACTCGGCGAACAGCGAGACGAAGAACAGGATCAGGAAGATCCAGAACGACCAGTAGCCGCGGCGGTTCGACTTGAAATTCTGCCAGCGCCGCCGGTTGAGCGGCGACGGCGTGAAGCGGCCGCGCGTCATCGGCACGGCCTCGCCAAGCGGGGCCTGCGTCGTGGTCTCGATCGGCGGCGGCGCGATAATCGTCATCAGACCTCCCGCGCCTCGAAATCGATTCTTGGATCGATCCACATATAGGCGAGATCGGAGATCAGATTGACCACGAGGCCGACCAGCGAGAAGATGAATAGCGTTCCGAATACCACGGGGTAATCGCGGTTCAGCACGCTTTCGAAGCCGAGCAGGCCGAGGCCGTCCAGCGAGAAGATGGTTTCGATCAACAGCGAGCCCGAGAAGAAGGCGTGAATGAACGCGCCGGGAAAGCCGGCGATCACGATCAGCATGGCGTTGCGGAAGATGTGATTGTAGAGCACCTGCCGCTCGCTGCAGCCCTTGGCGCGCGCGGTCATCACATATTGCTTGCGGATCTCATCGAGGAACGAATTCTTGGTCAACAGCGTCATGGTGGCGAAGGCGCCGAGCGCCATCGAGATCAGCGGCAGCGTGATGTGCCAGAAATAGTCGAGGATTTTCCAGTACCAAGGGAATTGCGACCAGCCGTCGGAGGTCAGCCCGCGCAGCGGGAAGATGTTGAAGAACGAGCCGCCGGCGAACAGGATGATCAACAGGATTGCGAACAGAAATCCCGGAATCGCAAAGCCCACGATGATCACCGCCGAGGTCCAGGTGTCGAATTTCGAGCCGTCCATCACTGCCTTGCGGATGCCGAGCGGGATCGAAATCAGGTAGGTCAACAGCGTCATCCATATCCCGAGCGACATCGAAACTGGCAGCTTCTCCTTGATCAGCTGCAGCACGCTGACATCGCGGAAATAGCTCTTGCCGAAATCGAATCTGGCGAAATTCCACACCATCAGCGCGAAGCGTTCCGGCGCCGGCTTGTCGAAGCCGAACTGCTTTTCCAGGCTCTTGATGAAGTCGGGATCGAGCCCCTGCGCGCCGCGGTACTTCGAATTGACGGCGTCGGAGGAAGCGCCGACCTGGCCGCGCGCGCCGAAATCGCCGCCCGACGAACCGGAGATGCGCGAGCTGGCTCCGGTATCGGCGCCGCTAAGCTGGGCGATCACGCGCTCCACCGGCCCGCCCGGCGCGAACTGCACCACGACAAAGGATACGAACAGGATCCCCAGGAGCGTTGGGATCATCAGAAAAATGCGGCGGGCGATATAGGCGCTCATGGATTATTTCGCCTGCTCCGCCCTGGCCGCCTTGCCGCCGTCAAACCACCAGTTTTCCGGGGCGCCGACGCCTTGCGCGTAACGCGGCGGCTTGGCGGGATGATCGAACACATCCCAATAGGCGATCGGATGGCTGGTCCGGTACCATTGCGGCACCCAATAGCGCCCGGCGCGAAACACCCGGTCAAAGGCGCGGCACGCGATCGTCAGGTCGGCGCGGCTGTTGGCGCCGATGATCTTTTCGATCAGCGCATCGATGGCGGGACTGGCGATGCCTGCGAGGTTGTATGATCCCTTGGTCGCGGCCGCCTGCGAGGAGAAGAACGGCCGCATCGCATCGCCCGGCGTCGCCGACATGCTGAAGCGCTCGATGGTCATGTCGAAATCGAAGTCTTCCACCCGGGCGCGGTACTGCACGGGATCGACCACCCGCAAGCTGGCCTCGATCCCCAGCGTGCCGAGATTCTTGATGTAGGGTGCATGATGGGGCTGCAGGCTGGGCTCGTCGGCCAGAAATTCGATCTTGAAGACCTCGCCATTCGGCAATAGCCGCTTGCCGTCCTTGATCACGAGCCCGGCGTCCTGCAACAATTGCGAGGCCTTGCGGAGCAGCGCCCGGTCCTGCCCCGACCCGTCGGATACCGGCGGCAGGAACGGCGGGCCGAACACCTCGTCCGGCACCTGGCCGCGAAACGCATCGAGCAGCTTGAGCTCTTCCGGCGACGGCGGCCCCTCCGCCATCATGTCGGAGTTCTGGAACGGCGAATGGGTGCGCGCATAGGCGCCGTACATGATGGTCTTGTTGGTCCACTCGAAATCGAACGCCTGGATCAGGGCCTCGCGAACGCGGGGATCCCCGAACTTTTCGCGGCGGGTATTGATGAACCAGCCCTGTGCGCCCGACGGCGTCTCGTCAGGCAGGGTTTCGCGCTTGACGCGACCGTCCTTCACGGCGGGGAAATCGTAGCGCGTCGCCCATACCCGCGCGGTGAATTCCTCGCGGAACAGATAGCTCCTGGCCGTGAAGCCTTCGAACGCGACGTCGCGATCCCGGTAGAACTCGTAACGCACGCTGTCGAAATTGTAGCTGCCGCGCGTCACCGGAAGCTCGGCGCCCCACCAATCCCTGACGCGCTCGTATTCGATGTAGCGATTGACCTCGAACTTGCCGACCTTGTAAGGCCCCGACCCCAGGGGGATGTCGAGCGTCGATTCGTCAAACGGCCGCGTCGCGTAATAGGCCTTCGAGAAGATCGGCAGGCCCGCGACATAGAGCGGCACGTCGCGGGCGCGCTTTTCGGCAAACGTCACGACCAGCGTAACCTCATCGGGCGCTTCCGCCTTCACCATGTCGCGCAACTGCTGCACGATCAGCGGATGGCCTTTTGCCTTGAGCGTCGTCAGCGAGAAGGCGGCGTCATGCGCGGTCAGCTTCGATCCGTCGTGGAAACGCGCTTCCGGCCGCAGCGTAAACCGGCAGGTCAGCTTGTCGGCCGAAATCTGCACCGATTTCGCGACCAGGCCGTACATCGCGTCGGGTTCGTCATTGGCGCGCACCATCAGCGGCGCGAAGGTCATGTCCATGCCCTGCGCGCCGTCGCCCTTCAGGATAAAGGCGTTGAGCGAATTGAAGGTCTGGTACGACTGATTGTAGGCGCGCACCGAGGGAATCAACGAAAACACCCCGCCCTTCGGCGCCGCCGGATTGACGTAGTCGAAATGATCGAAGCCCGCCGGATATTTCAGGTCGCCGAACACCGACAGGCCGTGAACCTCGGCGCCAAAGTCGGTCGCCCGCGCAGGCCGCAGCACTAGCGGCGCGCTCAACGCACCAACGCCGAGCGCGCACACATGCCGACGGGAGAACAGCGCCATGCGTGAAGGATCCCTCAAGAGCGCTTGCCGATCCTGGCGGCCTTGTCGGCGTCGAACCACCACAATGCCGGCAGCCCGGAACGGCCATATTTCGGCAGCGGCTCGGCGTGGCTGAAGCGGTCCCAGCGCGCATAGCGCGAAAAGCCATAGGTGAATTGCGGCACGACATAGAAATTCCACAGCAGCACGCGGTCGAGCGCCTTGGTCGCGGCCACCAGGCCCGCGCGATCCCGAGCGAAGATCACCTTGTCGATCAGCGCGTCGACGGCCGGATTCTTGATGCCGATGGTATTCTTCGAGCCTGGCACGTCGGCGGCCTGCGATCCCCAGAACTCCCGCTGCTCGTTGCCCGGCGACAGCGATTCGGGCCAGACATCGATGATAATGTCGAAATCGAAGCTGCGTATCCGGTTTTGGTATTGCGCATCGTCGACGACGCGGATCGAGGTGGTGACGCCGATGCGTTCCAGCGACGGTTTATAGAACAGCCCCATGCGTTCGGCGGACGGATCCTGAACCAGTATCTCGACGGCGACCTGCTTGCCCGCCGCATCCACCAGCTTGCGGTCGCGTATCTCGAATCCGGCTTCCTTCAGCAGCCGCATGCTCTCCCGCAGATTGGCGCGCACGGCTTCCGGATTGCCGCCGACCGGATTGCTGTAGGGCGTGGTAAAGACTTCCGCGGGCACCTTGTCGCGCACGGTTTCGAGAATCTGCAGCTCCTGCCCTTCCGGCAATCCTGACGCGGCCAGTTCCGTTCCGTCGAAGTAGCTGTTGATGCGCTTGTACTGCCCGTAGAACAGCTGCTTGTTCATCTCCTCGAAATCATAGGCGAAGTTGAACGCCCGGCGCAGCCGCGCGTCCTTGAACTGCTCGCGGCGCAGATTGAGCACGAAACCCTGCATCCGGCCGGAATCGTTGATCGGGAATTCTTCCTTGACCACGCGCTTTTCCGCGATCGCCGGGAAATCATAGGCCGTCGCCCATTGCTTCGCCGAATTCTCGGCGATCCAGTCGGCCTGGTCGGCCTTGAACGCCTCCAGCGCCACCAGATTGTCGCGGAAGAACTCGAAGCGCAATTCGTCGAAATTGTTCTGGCCCACCTGCGTCGGCAGGCTGGCGCCCCAATAATCCCTGACCCGCTCCAGCTTGACCGAGCGGCCGGCGACGAATTCCCTGATGCGGTAGGGGCCGGAGCCGAGCGGCGGCTCCAGCGTGGTCGCGGAGATGTCGCGCTTGCGGCCCTGGCTGTCGGTGCCTTCCCAATAATGCTTCGGCAGGACGATCAGTTCGCCGACGATGGTGGGTAGTTCGCGGTTACCGGGAGCGTCGAAGGTGAACCTGATGTCGCGTTCACCGGTTTTTTCGGTTTTCACGACGTGACGATAATATGAGCCGTACATCGGGCTGTACTTCTTCAGCACCTCGATCGAGAAAATCACGTCCTCCGGGGTCACCGGCTTGCCATCGTGCCAGCGGGCCTCCTTGCGTAGACGGTAGATGACCCACCCGAAATCGTCGGCATGCGCGGCGGCTTCCGCCAGCGAACCGTATTCCGTGCCGACCTCGTCCTGCGACCGCGCCATCAGCGTTTCGTAAATCATGGCGGCGGCAGGCGCGATCGAGCCTTTGACGCCGGCAACGGCGATGTTGAAATTATCGAAGGTGCCGATCGATATCGTGCGGGCGACGCCACCCTTGGGCGCATCGGGATTGACGTAATCGAAGCGCTTGAAGCCGGGCGGATATTTGATGTCGCCGAACAGCGACAACGCGTGCCGCCAGGCCGGTTCGCCGCTTGCGCTCTGCGCCACCGCCGGGCTCGCCGCCGGAAGGACGGTTGCGGCGCCCAGGGCCGGGGCGACCGCGGCAAAAGCGCCGCTCTGCAGAAGATGTCGTCGGGTAATGGCCAATGAAAAAATTCCTGTAGGCTTGGGAAAGGGCACCCTTAGAGGCGCAATATAAGGCAAGGTTTCGACCGATTACGCTGCTTTTTCCTCATGATACTAGCTTGTGAACGGGCCGGCTGCGGCGAAACGTCCCGGTCGCGAGAGCCGACCGCAACACGGGAACCGGCTTTGGCGGATCATGCGCCGGTGACGTCAAATAGCAAAACGGCCAGGCGATGGCCCGGCCGTTCGACGAAATTCAATTGGGACCAACGGCCGTTACTTCGCCGCCGTCGGCAGCGGAACCGGGTTATCCGAGAGCGTACGCAGGTAGGCGATCACGTCGGCGCGTTCGCTGTCCTTCGAGATACCGGCAAAGCCCATCGCGGTGCCCGGCACAAAACCCTTGGGATTGGCGATGAACTTGTTGAGATCGTCATAGGTCCAGGTGCCGCCCTTGGCCTTCATGGCGGCGGAGAAATTGAAGCCGCGGCCTTCACCCTTATGATCGCCGACGATCCCGTAGAGATTCGGGCCGACGCGGTTGGGACCGCCCTTTTCGAAGGTGTGGCAGGCCGCGCACTTCTTTGCCGAAGCGGAGCCCTTCTCGACGGAGGCGGTCTGCAGCAATTTTTCGATCGGCTCGGACGGCGCAGGCGCAGCGGCTTCGTGGCCGGCGGCCTCCCCTTCGGCCTTCGCGACGATTTCGTAGCCCGGCTTTTCCGGCAACTGGGGCGCGAACAACGCGCCGGCGGTGAAGCTCGTCACCAACAGGACAAGGCAGGTGCCCAGAATGGCGCCGATAATTTTATTGAGTTCGAAGGAGTCCATTTCGGATCAGGCTCCAGGCCGGAAATGTCGACTATAGGCCGGCGAGAAGCGGCCGCGAATGCACAGGAATCAGGCTTTCGCACCGCACCCCGAGCAGCGATGAGATATCGGTTTGCCCGTGCTCTGGCAACCCGTATAAATGCGCTGGCTTTCGACCCATCCCCATCATTTCCGGCTTTTTATCAACGGGGTCCAGACCTCAATCTGATGCCAGATACCCGCACTTTGGTGCTGATTCCCGCCCGCATGGCGGCGACCCGCCTGCCCGGCAAGCCACTGCTGGATATTGCCGGGCTGCCGATGATTGTGCATGTGCTGCGGCGGGCCGAGGCCGCCCGGATCGGCCGCGTCGCGGTCGCTACCGATACGCCCGAGATTGCCGCGGCGGTCAGATCGCATGGCGGGGAAGTGGTCATGACACATGCCGATCACCCTTCCGGGTCGGATCGGATTTACGAGGCGCTTGGCAAGCTCGATCGCCGCCGCGAGGCTGAAATCGTGGTCAACCTGCAGGGCGATTTTCCGACCATTTCGCCACACAATATCCGCGACGTGCTGACACCGCTGTCCGACCCCACGGTCGATATCGCCACACTGGCCGCCGAAATCCACACCGAGGAGGAAAGCACCAATCCGAATGTGGTCAAGGCGGTCGGCTCACCTATTGCCGCGCGGCGGCTGCGGGCGCTTTACTTCACCCGCGCCACCGCGCCTTACGGCGACGGCCCGCGCTACCATCATATCGGGCTTTATGCCTATCGCCGCGCGGCGCTGGAGCGTTTTGTCGCGCTTGCCCCCTCGCCCCTGGAGCGGCAGGAGAAACTCGAGCAGCTTCGGGCGCTGGAGGCCGGCATGCGGATCGATATCACCATCGTCGATACCGTGCCGCGCGGCGTCGACAGTCCCGCCGATCTCGAAACCGCCCGTCTCATACTGGCAAAAGCCTGAGCGGCTGATACAAGGCGCCAGGACAACAAAATGACCAAAACCATGAAGATCGCATTCCAGGGCGAGCCGGGCGCCAATTCCCATATCGCCATCGTCGAAGCCTATCCCAAAGCGGAACCCCTGGCCTGCCCGACCTTCGAGGACGCGCTGGCCGCGATCGCGTCGGGCGAGGCGGAGCTCGGCATGATCCCGATCGAGAACTCGGTCGCCGGCCGCGTCGCCGATATCCATCATCTGCTGCCGCAATCCGGGCTGTTCATCGTCGGCGAATGGTTTTTGCCGATCCGTCATCAGCTGATGGCGCCGCGCGGCGCCAAATTGACCGATATCAGGACGGTGGAAAGCCACGTCCACGCGCTCGGCCAATGTCGCAACATTATCCGCAAGCTCAAGATCAAGCCGATCGTGTCGGGCGATACCGCAGGAAGCGCACGCATCGTCGCCGCGCGCGGCGACAAGTCGTGCGCCTCGATCGCCTCGAGGCTTGCGGCCGAGATTTACGGTCTCGACATCCTGGCCGAGGATGTCGAGGACGAGACCCACAACACCACGCGATTTGTGGTGCTGGCGCGCGAGGCGAAGTGGGCCGCCCAGGGCTCGGGGGCGCTGGTCACCTCTTTCGTGTTCAGGGTGCGCAACCTGCCCGCCGCGCTCTACAAGGCGATGGGCGGCTTTGCCACCAACGGTGTCAACATGACCAAGCTCGAAAGCTACATGGTCGACGGCAATTTCTTCGCCACCCAATTCTATGCCGACGTCGACGGCCATCCCGAGGACAGGAGTCTGGCGTTCGCGCTGGAGGAACTGAAATTCTTCTCGCGCGAATTCCGTATCCTCGGGGTCTATCCCGGTCATCCCTTCCGCGCGACCTTCAGCGAAAAGGCGGAGTGATGTAAGGCCGTCATTCCAGGGCGACGCGCAGCGTCGAACCCGGAATCTCTCTTTAATCACCTCCGGATTCCGGGTTCAGCCCTGCGGGCTGCCCCGGAATGACGGCGGGTAGGTTACGCCGCCGCCTTCTTCCCCAGCCCGAAGGCGTCCGCCAGCAGCGAGTACGATTTCTTGCGCGCGTCGTGGTCGTAGACCGCGGTGATGATCATCAATTCGTCGGCCCCGCTTGCCGCGATCATCGGCTGCAGCTTTTGCATCACCGTCGCCGGACTGCCGACGAACAATCGCGAGCGATTGCGCGCGATCGAGGCGCGCTCGCTGTCGGCGTAGGGATAGGCCAGCGCCTCCTCGACGCTGGGCAGCGGCAAATACTGGCCGCGATCCCGGCGCAGGCGATTGAGATCCATCGACGTTGCCAGCCGCTCGGCCTCCGCATCGCTCGCGGCGGCGATCGCCGCCACCGCGAGAATGCCGTGCGGGGCGGAACGCCAGCCCGACGGCTTGAAATGCGCCTTGTAATTCGTCATCGCCTCGACCGCGTCATAGGACGCAAAATGATGCGCGAAGGCAAAACCCATTCCGACCTGGGCTGCAAGTTCCGAGCTGTAATCGCTGGAGCCGAGCAGCCAGATCGGCGGCAGCGGCGCGTCATCGGGCATCGCCACCACATTATTGTAGGGATGGCCGGACGGAAAATCGCGGGTCTCCCACAACGTCAGTTCGTGCAGCCGCTCGAGAAAATCGTCGCCCTCTCTGGCGTCGAGCCGGCTGCGCAACGCGTGCGCGGTGGCGCCATCGGTGCCCGGCGCGCGGCCCAGGCCCAGATCGATCCGGCCGGGAAACAGCGCCTCCAGCATCTTGAAGCGCTCGGCCACCACCAGCGGCGCATGGTTCGGCAACATGACGCCGCCGGAACCGACCCGGATCCGGCTCGTCACCGCGGCGATCTGCCCGATCATGAGGTCGGGCGCCGGGCTCGCGACCGACGCCAGATTGTGATGTTCGGCCAGCCAATAGCGGACATAGCCCAGCGCATCGGCGTGGCGCGCCAGATCGATGCTGTTGCGCAGCGCCATGGCAGGCCTGGTGCCGGTGGTGACGACGGAGAGATCGAGGATCGAGAGAGGAATCATGGCATCAACCTAGTGCGCCGGATCGGGCCGACAAAGGGTCTTGGCGGACAGATCAGGGGCGCATCGCCAGGCCGGCGCAATGGGGCCTCGGACCGCGAAGTGGGAGAAATACGGAGTATCCAATTTGTTTTCATTCTGCCCATATCCAGAGCGTGAGAGAAAAATGAGTTAGTTTTTTATAACATGTTGTTATATCGAAGAAAGTTGCTTAGATAAGACCTACCCACCTTCTGAATATTTGCCCATACATCGATTATTTAGCTTCTGATTTTATACATCTATCGAAATAGTGGGCAATTTCCCATCACCGATGGGCTGTTTGGATGCCGGTGTTTGGCTTATTTTAGCGTCCTGCAGCTAAGCCTGCCCGTTCCCTGCGCTTGAGTGGAGTTTGTGGTGCCATGACCGAGGTTACGCTACCCGTCTCGGATGGGCACCGTGCGCTGAAGTCGCCCGCGATCTCCTTTGAGTTCTTTCCGCCGAAGACCGCGGAGATGGAAGGCGGTCTCTGGGAGACCATCAAGCGTCTTGCGCCGCTCGCGCCCGGTTTCGTGTCGGTGACCTACGGCGCCGGCGGCTCGACCCGCGAGCGCACCCATTCCACCATCGCCCGCATCCTCGCCGAAACCGACCTGACGCCTGCGGCGCACCTCACCTGCGTAGGTGCTGCGCGCGGCGAGATCGACGAAATCGTCAGCCGCTATCACGACATCGGGGTCCGCCATATCGTCGCCCTGCGCGGCGATCCCGCAGGCGGCATCGGCACGGCCTACACCACGCATCCGGACGGCTACAAGACCTCGGCCGAGCTGGTGGCCGGCATCAAGAAGTGCCATCCCGACATCGAAGTTTCCGTCTCCGCCTATCCGGAAAAACATCCCGAGAGCCGCGACTTCGACGCCGATATCGACACGCTCAAGGCCAAGGTCGATGCCGGGGCTGCCCGCGCCATCACCCAGGTCTTTTTCGACAACGACCTCTATTTTCGCTATCTCGACCGGGTTCGTGCCCGCGGCATCGCTATTCCGATCGTGCCCGGCATCATGCCGATGCATAACTTCAAACAGGCGAGAGCCTTCGTGACCCGCGCGGGCACGAGTGTGCCGGACTGGCTCGCGGCAAAGTTCGAGGGCCTCGACGACGATCCCGATACCCGCAAGCTGGTGGCGGCGACCGTTGCGGCGGGCCAGGTGCAAAAGCTGGCAAAGCACGGCGTCGATACCTTCCACTTCTACACCATGAACCGCGCGGACCTCGTGTTCGCGATCTGCCATTTGCTCGGCATACGCCCCAGGGGCGCGGAGAAAGCCGCCTGATGTCCCCGCCGGTTTCCCCAAAACGAACCGCTTTGCTCGCCGCGGCCCGCGAGCGCATCCTGGTGCTCGACGGCGCGATGGGCACCATGATCCAGGGGCTCGCATATGACGAGGCCGGGTTTCGCGGCGAACGTTTCAAGGATTTCCACCGCGACCTCAGGGGCAACAACGATCTGTTGATCCTGACGCAGCCCGAGGCGATCGAGGACATCCACGCCGAATATTTGCGCGCCGGCGCCGACATCGTCGCCACCAACACGTTTTCCTCGACCGCCATCGCGCAGGCCGATTACGACCTCTCGGGCCTTGCCTATGAGCTCAATCTCGAAGGCGCCAAACTGGCGCGCGCGGCCGCGGCGCGGGTGACGGCCGAGGACGGCAAGCCGCGCTTTGTCGCCGGCGCCATTGGACCTACCAACCGCACCGCGTCGATCTCGCCCGACGTTTCCAGCCCCGGCTTCCGTGCGGTGACCTTCGACGATCTGCGCGCGGCCTATGGCGAGCAGATCAAGGGCTTGCTCGACGGCGGCGCCGACCTGCTGCTGGTGGAGACCATCTTCGACACCCTCAACGCCAAGGCGGCGCTGTATGCGATCGCCGAAATTACGCAAGCACGCGGGCTCGACGTGCCCGTGATGATCTCGGGCACCATCACCGACAAATCCGGCCGCCTGCTGTCGGGGCAATTGCCCGAAGCCTTCTGGAACTCGGTGCGCCACGCCCGGCCGATCACGGTCGGATTTAACTGCGCGCTCGGCGCTGCCGATCTGCGCGCCCATATCGCCGACATCGGCCGCGTCGCCGACACGCTGGTGTGCGCCTATCCGAATGCCGGGTTGCCCAACGAATTCGGCCAGTACGACGAGAGCCCGGACTACATGGCGCGCCTGATCGGCGAATTCGCGAGCGCCGGCCTGGTCAACATCGTCGGCGGCTGCTGCGGCACCACGCCCGATCATATCGCCGCGATCGCCGCCGCCGTCGCGCCGCACAAGCCGCGGGCGATTCCCGTGATCGAACCGCGGCTGCGCCTTTCGGGCCTCGAGCCGTTCGAGTTCGCGCCGGCGATCCCCTTTGTCAATGTCGGCGAGCGCACCAACGTCACGGGCTCGGCGAGATTCCGAAAATTGATCACCGCGGGCGACTACACCGCGGCGTTGCAGGTGGCGCGCGACCAGGTCGAGAACGGCGCCCAGATCATCGACGTCAACATGGACGAAGGGCTGCTCGACTCCGAGAAGGCGATGGTGACCTTCCTCAATCTCGTCGCCGCCGAGCCCGACATCGCCCGCGTTCCGGTAATGATCGATTCCTCGAAATTCGCCGTGATCGAGGCCGGCCTGAAATGCGTTCAGGGCAAACCGGTGGTGAATTCGATCTCGATGAAGGAAGGCGAGGAAAAGTTCATCCACGAGGCCAGGATCGCGCGGCGTCACGGCGCCGCCGTGGTGGTGATGGCGTTCGACGAAGCGGGACAGGCCGACACGTTCGCGCGCAAGACCGAGATCTGCAAGCGCGCCTACGACATCCTGGTCGATCAGCTCGACTTCCCGCCCGAGGACATCATCTTCGATCCCAATATCTTCGCGATCGCGACCGGGCTCGAGGAGCACAATAATTACGGCGTCGATTTCATCGAGGCGACGCGCTGGATCCGGAAAAACCTGCCGCATGCCCATATCTCCGGCGGCGTGTCCAACCTGTCGTTCTCGTTCCGCGGCAACGAGCCGGTGCGCGAGGCCATGCATTCGGTGTTTCTGTATCATGCGATTCATGCCGGCATGGATATGGGCATCGTCAATGCCGGACAGATGATCGTCTATGACGACATCGATCCGGAACTGCGCCAGATCTGCGAAGACGTCATCCTCAACCGCGATCCAGGCGCATCGGAACGGCTGCTGGCGCTGGCGGAGAAATTCCGCGGCAAGGAGAAGCAGACCAGGGAGCAGGATCTCGCCTGGCGCGAATGGCCGGTCGACAAGCGGCTTAGCCACGCGCTGGTGCATGGCATCACCGAATATATCGAAGTAGACACCGAGGACGCCCGCAAGCTCGCGACGCGCCCGCTCGACGTCATCGAGGGCCCGCTGATGGCCGGCATGAATATCGTCGGCGACCTGTTCGGCGACGGCAAGATGTTCCTGCCGCAGGTGGTGAAGTCCGCCCGCGTCATGAAACAGGCGGTGGCCTATCTGATGCCGTTCATGGAGGAGGAGAAGGCGCGCAACCTCGCCGCCGGCATCGTCGGGGACGGCCGCAACTCCGCCGGCAAGATCGTGCTCGCCACCGTCAAGGGTGACGTCCACGACATCGGCAAGAACATCGTCGGCATCGTGCTGCAATGTAACAATTTCGAGGTGATCGACCTCGGCGTCATGGTGCCGGCGGCCAGGATCATCGAGACCGCGAAGGCCGAAGGCGCCGACATCATCGGCCTCTCCGGCCTGATCACGCCGTCGCTCGACGAGATGAGCCATTTCGCCGGCGAACTGGAACGCCTGGGCCTGAAGCTGCCGCTTCTGATCGGCGGCGCCACCACCAGCCGCGTGCATACCGCGGTCAAGATCGATCCGAACTATCGCGGCGGACCGGTGGTGCATGTCAATGACGCCAGCCGCGCAGTCGGCGTCGTCTCGTCGCTGTTGTCGCCGGAGCGGCGCGAGGCCTACGCCGCTGAAGTGCGCGCCGATTATGCAAAGATTTCCGCGGCGCATTTCCGCGCCCAGGCCGACAAGAAGCGCTTGCGGCTGGCCGACGCCCGCGCCAATAAGGTCGCCATCGACTTTGCCAAAACGCCGCCGAAGAAGCCGGCGTTTCTGGGCGTCAAAAGCTTTGCCGACTACGACCTCGCCGAGCTGGCCTCCTACATCGACTGGACGCCGTTCTTCCAGACCTGGGAGCTGACCGGGCGTTTCCCCGCCATTCTCGACGACCCCAAGGTCGGCGAAGTCGCGCGCTCGCTCTATGACGATGCCCGCAACATGCTCGACCGCATCATCAGGGAGAACTGGTTCAAGGCGCGGGCGACGGTCGGTTTCTGGCCGGCCAATGCCGAGGGCGACGACATCGCGGTCTATGCCGACGACAGCCGCAACGAAAGGATCGCCACCTTCCACACGCTGCGCCAGCAATTGGAGAAGCGCGAGGGCCGTTTCAACGCGGCGCTGGCGGATTTCATCGCGCCGGTTAAAAGCGGCGTGCCCGACTATATCGGCGCCTTCGTAGTCACCGCCGGGATCGGCGAGGACGTAGTCGCCGACCGTTTCAAGAATGCCAATGACGATTACTCCTCGATCCTGTGCAAGGCCTTGGCCGATCGCCTCGCCGAAGCTTTCGCCGAACGGATGCACGCGCGCGTGCGCCGGGAATTCTGGGGCTATGCGCCCGACGAGACGCTGGCGCCCGATCAGCTCATTCTGGAGCAGTACAAGGGCATCCGCCCCGCGCCCGGCTATCCCGCGCAGCCCGATCACACCGAGAAGGCGACGCTGTTCGCGCTGCTCGATGCGGAAAACACCGCCGGCGTCAAACTGACCGAGAGCTATGCGATGTGGCCGGGCTCGTCGGTGTCCGGGCTTTATTTCAGCCACCCGGAAAGTTTTTACTTCGGCGTCGGCAAGATCGAGCGCGACCAGGTCGAGGACTATGCCGCGCGCAAGGGCTGGAGCGTCGCCGAGACCGAGCGCTGGCTGGGGCCGGTCCTGAACTACATCCCGGCGCAGGATCAATCCGCGCAGGATCGCCGCGTGAAAGAGGCAATGCCGACATCGGCGCCGGCGTCCGCTGTTCCCGCCAACGACACCACGTCGAAGGAATTGGCCTCGCATCCGCCGGGCTGCAACTGCGCGGTGCATCTGGCCTATCGCAAGAAGGCAAGGGCGTAGCGTAACCGATTCGAATTTCAACCAGCCTCCCGTCACTACGGTGACAATTCTTCCCCTCCCCCCGCGAAGCGGTGGGGAGGGTTGGGGTGGGGGGTCGTCCCGCGAACTCCGTTGCAGCGAATTTGCTGGATAGACCCCTCACCCGACCCCTCCCCACCACGCGAGTTGCGCGTGGGAGGAGGGGCGCGCAGCGGCGAAACACGTTGACACCGTCAAACAGCCTGCCATCACGGCGACAATTCCTCCCTCCCCCCGCGAAGCGGTGGGGAGGGTTGGGGTGGGGGGCGCCTCCGCAAATTCGCTGCCAGTGGAGCTCGGGGGACTACCCCCCACCCCCGACCCCTCCCCACCACGCGCAAGAGCGCGTGGGAGGAGGGGAGTTAACTGTGCACACCTTCGCGATCTCGCGGCGCGATGCACCCGAGCTTTGCCAAGATTCCTTGACCCTCCAACCAGAGGGCGCAGGGAATGCCGGGCGCCCGATGCGCCCGATAGCCGCGTGTGCAATGGTAGTGAGAGACGCACACGCGTTGGTCAGGTCACACCGGAAATCACCCGGCATTCCCCGCGCAATGGTTTTAACGGCTTCCTTCGTGCTCTCCTCGGCGACCGGGCTTTCTTGCCACCGTCATCCCTGGATTTGTCTTCCACGAACTTGACGCCAGCGTCGGGGCGTCAGGACCACACGACT
>DATANB010000005.1:0-86930 GCA_036266415.1 Bradyrhizobium sp.
ATTGTATAGGCGGTGATGCAGGCGACCGGGGCGGGGCGTCCGAGCAGGTTCCAGATCCGCTGGCCGCTGGTCTTGGCCTCGAGGTCCAGTAGCGCGCAATCCAGCGCGTTGCGGGCGGCGCCGGGAGGCATCGCGGTCTGCAGGGTCTGCCGGTCGAGCCCGCGCCGCACAGGTTCCCGCATGGTCTGGAGGGCGGCCAGCGTCGCTTCCGGGGTCTCGCCATAACGCGGATAGGGGACGCATTCGCCGCGGCCGGTCAGGCCGCCGCGGCTGACTTCGGCCACGACCGTCACCGCTTCGGTCTTGGCGCCGCGGCTGATAGTGAAGGCGCCCGCGATCGGCCAGCGCTCGATTCTCGCCGACAGCATTGAGGGTTGGCTGGAAGTCATTTTAAAATCTGGCAATTTCTGAACCGCCGGCTTGCCCGGCGCAACCAATTATGGCTGGTTAGGAGCGTGCTCTACAAGGCGGCGGCGGGGGAGTTGGATATTTCCTTTTCCATGGGTAGCGGAGAATCGGCGCAGGAGACGGCGACGTGAACGGCGATCCGACACTGGAGCGGATTGCGCGCGGCAACGGGCTTGCGCTGTGCGCCGCCGGGTCGTGGACCGCGCGCTTTGCGCCCGATCTGGAGCAGATCGTCGCTGACGCGGAAAAGCTGGCGGGAAGCCGGCCCAATATCTTCATCGACGTTTCGCAGGTTTCAAAACTCGACACCTTCGGGGCCTGGCTGATCGAGCGGCTTCGCCGCAGCCTGACCCAGGGCGGCGTGGAAGCAAAGATCGCCGGGCTTTCAGCCAATTATTCGAGCCTGGTCGACGAGGTGCGCCGGGTGAAGGCCGGCCCCGCCATCGACACCACGTCGGTAACGATTGCGGGGATGCTGGATCAGGTCGGCCGCAGCATGGTCGGCATTGGCGGCACCATCGCCTCTCTGATCGACATGCTCGGCGCGGTGCTGGCCGCGAGCGGCAGGGTAATGATTCACCCCAGGGGCTTCCGCCTGACCTCGACCGTGCATCATCTGGAGCAGGTATGCTGGCGCGCGGTGCCGATCGTCGTGCTGATCACCTTTCTGATCGGCTGCATCATCTCCCAGCAGGGCATCTTTCACTTCCGCAAATTCGGCGCGGATATCTTCGTGGTCGACATGCTGGGCGTCCTGGTGCTGCGCGAGATCGGCGTGCTGCTGGTGGCGATCATGGTGGCGGGCCGTTCCGGCAGCGCCTACACCGCCGAACTCGGCTCGATGAAAATGCGCGAGGAGATCGACGCGCTGCGCACCATGGGCTTCGACCCGATCGAGGTTCTGATCCTGCCGCGGATGCTGGCGCTGATCATCGCGCTGCCGATCCTGGCCTTTCTCGGCGGCATCGCTGCGCTGTATGGCGGCGGGCTGGTGGCGTGGCTTTACGGCGGCGTCGATCCCGAGGCGTTCCTGCTTCGCCTGCGCGACGCCATCTCGATCGATCACTTCACCGTCGGCATCATCAAGGCGCCCGTCATGGCGGCGGTGATCGGCATCGTCGCCTGCGTCGAGGGGCTTGCGGTGCAGGGCAGCGCCGAATCGCTCGGCCAGCACACCACCTCCTCGGTGGTGAAGGGAATTTTTTTCGTCATCGTGATGGATGGCGTGTTCGCGGTCTTTTTCGCGTCGATCGGAATGTGATGATGGCGGCTGAAGCGCAAAACGCCATCATCCGGGTTCGCGATATCTCGGTGCAGTTCGGCCGGACCAAGGTGCTCGACGGGCTCAATCTGGACGTCAGGCGCGGCGAGATCCTCGGCTTCGTCGGACCCTCCGGCGCCGGCAAGTCGGTCTTGACTCGCACCATCATCGGCCTTGTCCCCAAAATCTCGGGACGCATCGAGGTATTCGGGATCGATCTCGACGCCGCCAACGCCGCGGAGCGGCGCGGGGTCGAGCGGCGCTGGGGCATCCTGTTCCAGCAGGGCGCGCTGTTTTCCTCGCTCACGGTGCGGCAGAACATCCAGTTCCCGGTGCGCGAATATCTCAACGTCAGCCAGCGGCTGCTCGACGAGATCACGGTGGCCAAGCTCGGCATGGTCGGCTTGCGCCCCGAAGTGGCCGACCGTTTTCCCTCGGAACTCTCCGGCGGCATGGTCAAGCGCGTGGCGCTGGCGCGCGCGTTAGCGCTCGATCCCGAGCTGGTCTTTCTCGACGAACCGACCTCGGGGCTGGATCCGATCGGCGCCGGCGATTTCGACGAGCTGGTCCGGACCCTCCAGCGCACTTTGGGCCTGACCGTTTTCATGGTAACCCACGATCTGGACAGCCTTTATACCGCTTGTGACCGGATCGCCGTTTTGGGGAACGGCAAGATCATCGCCGCGGGATCGATGGCCGACATGCAGGCCTCGCAGCATCCCTGGTTGAGGGCGTATTTCCACGGCAAGCGCGCCCGCGCGGTGATGGGCTAGCGCGTGATCCCCAAGAGTGGATACCGGTTTTTGCGGAACGACCATGCTTAGACAAGAGATAGCAGTATCGGAGTTGGGTTGATGGAAACGCGGGCGAACTTCGTCCTGATCGGATCGTTCACGCTGGCGGTGATTGCCGCGGCGTTCGGTTTTGTGCTCTGGTTCCAGTCGCTCCACACCACCAAGGCGCGCAGTCCCTTGCGCATTGTCTTCGAAGGCCCGGCGACCGGTCTGCGCAACGGCGGCAGCGTCAATTTCAACGGTATCCGGGTGGGCGAGGTGATGTCCGTGAAGCTTGACAACCCGCGTCGTGTCGTCGCACTCGCGATGGTCGAGCACAACGCGCCGATCCGCAAGGACACCCTGGTCGGGCTCGAGTTTCAGGGCCTGACCGGCGTCGCCGCGATATCGCTGAAAGGCGGCGAGGAGACCGCGCCCCCGGTTCCCCTGGATGAGGACGGCGTTCCCATGCTGACGGCCGATCCGAACGCGCTGCAAGACGTCACCGAGGCGATCCGCGGCACGTTGCAGAACATCAACCGGGTGGTCGCAGACAATCAGGAGGCGGTGAAGAACTCGCTGCATAACCTCGAGACCTTCACCTCGTCGCTGGCGCGCAACGCCGAGAAGATCGACAACGTCATGCTGAAAGTCGACGGCGTGATGGTCAAGGCCGACAACCTGATGCTCGGCCTCAACACACTGGCCGGCGGCAAGGAGGGGGGCGAGCTGTTCCAGGCGGTGAAATCGATCCGCGAGCTGGCGGAGGATTTCGACAAGCGCTCGGGCGCCCTGATGATCGACGGCCGCCGCACCCTCGCCGATATCAGCCGCGCCGTGAACAATCTCGACCGCAACCCGACACGGCTGTTGTTCGGCGCGGGCAACAGCGCGCCTGCGCCCGCGGAGGCGGCGCCCGCCCGGCCGGGCCCGACTCCGGCGGCTGCTTCGGCGGCGGCGGAGAAGAGGAAGCCGTAGGCTCGAAATTCGCAGGGTGGATTAGCGAAGCGTAATCCGCCGGCTGTACCCAGGGCGCGCTTCCTATTGCGCGCTGCGGGCTACGTTTCATTTTCAAGGTTCGACCTTTATCAAGGGTTCGCTCGCGGAAAACAAAAACGAAGGCATCGCTGCCTCCGTTTTTCATTCCGCAATCCGTCCGACCCTTAGCCCAGCCGTCCCGCCGCGTGCGCGAGCAGGGTATAGACCATGCCTGTCTCCGAGGTGAGGTGGCTGCGCAGCACAGCAGGGCCCCGCTCGTCGCGCGCGGCCTCGTCGAGCAGGCGCTCGAACTCGGTGATGTAGCGGTCGACCGTCTGCTTGAAGCCGCGGTCGGCGCGATACTTGCGGGCGACCTCATCGAACGCCTTCTGGCCGGCCGGGGTGTAGAGCCGCTTTGTAAAGGCCTTGCTCTCGCCGCGCTGATAGCGATCCCACATCTCGGCGGCGAGATTGCGATCCATCAGCCGACCGATGTCGAGCGACAGCGACTCCAGCGGGTTGGCACTGGCGCCCTGCTGGGCACGGCCGCGCGGGACGTCGCGGTCGCTGCCGCCGGTGTCGGCGCGGCTCAAGAGGTCGGAAAGCCATCCGTCGCGTCCCTGGTCCGAACTGGCGGGGCTGACCGGCGGCGCTTCGGTACGGCGCGAAGCAGGTCCGCCGAGATCCGGCGGCGGCAAAGTCGAGGCGCTGCCGGCATCGCGCATGCGTGGCTGCGCCGAGCGCGATTGGCCGCCAGCGGCGACCAGCTCCTCGTCGCGCTGCGCGCCGGCGCGGTTGTTGGTGGTCACCACGTCAAGGCCGCGGCCATGATGGGCGACGATCCGGTTTAGCTCCGCCAATGCCTCGATCTGGTCGACGATCACCTTGCGCATCTGCGCGGTGCTTTCGGCGGCCTCCTGCGGCATTTCCAGCACACCGCGGCGAAGTTCGCCGCGGGTGGATTCGAGTTCGTGGTGCATTTCCGCGGCCATCTGCTTCATGCTCGCCACCATGGTGGCGAACTTTTCCGCGGACTGCTTGAACATCGCGTCGGCTTGCTGCGTGCTCTGCTGATAGATATCGTTCATGGCTTCGGCGGTCAGCCGGCGCTCCTCTTCGGCCGTCGAGCGAACCGCCTCGAACTGCCGGCTGATCGCGACAGAACCGGCGCCGGCAGTTTCCGCCACCACGCGGGCGATGTCGCGCGCGCGCTCTTCGGCGGCCGCCAGCGATTCATCCAGCAGGCCGGTAAAGCGTGACAGCCGCTGATCGAGGTCGGCGGTCCGCAGATCGATCGTGGTGACCAGCGATTCGAGCGCCGTCTTGCGTTCGGCGACGGAAGCGGTGGTGTTGCGGTTGCTTTGCTCGACAACGGCGGCGGCCTCGACCAGGGCCTTGCCGTGATGCTCGAACTGGCTGGAAAGCGAGCCGAGATCCTCCAGCGCCTTCGTCGTCTTGGTGTGGAAGACACCCAACTGGTCTTCCAGCGTCTGGGTCGCGACCCCGTTGCGCGAGGTGACGTCGTTCATGGCGGAGACGAAGTCGGCCACGCGGGTCACCAGCGCACGCTCGAGCGAATTGAGGTTGTCGTGGGCGCCGGTCAGCACTTCCTGCAGCAGGATATTGCCTTCTCGCAGCCGCTCGAACAGCGCGACCGTGTCGGTCCGCAGTATCTTGCTGGTTTCCTGCATCTCGGTCACCGCCGCAACCGAGACCTGACGCGACTGGTCGATCGCCGCCCGCGACGCCTGCTCCAGTTCCTTCAGCGACTTGCTGACGGCGCCGGTGGCGAACTCGCCCGCGGAGGTGATCGTCCGCGCGACATCGGAGCCGTGGTTCAGCATCGAGTGCGAGAAGCTCTGTCCCCGGGTCTCGATCGATTTCAGGGCATCGGAGGTGACACGGTCGATATCGACCGTGAGCTGGCTGGTCCTGGCGCCGATCGCCTCGACCAGCGCTCCGCGCTTGCCGTCGATCATCTGCGACAGACGATCGGTCTGCTGCTGGACGTAGCTGACGATTTCGTCGGTCTTGCCGGTCATGGTCGAGCCGAACGTGCCGCTGGCGGCGAGAACCGCGCGTTCGATTTCCGTCGAGGTCGACTTGACCCTGGAACTGACTTCGTTCGACGCCGCTACCAAAGCGCTCTGCGCATTGAGCGCGCTGGTCTGGATATTGTCCGTGGTATTCGCGGTGACCGTGCCGAGCGACCGCTCGATGTCGGCGGAGATTGCCTTGATCTGGCCGGCGGCTTCCGCTGACGCGCTGAGGAGGGTGTTCTGCGCCTCGCGCGCGCCGGCGGCGATCGATTCGGCGGTGGAGGTTCCGGCGATCGACAACGACCGTTCGATATCGACGGCCAGCGTCTTGACGTGGTTGACGGCGTCCGACGACGCGGTGACGAGGGTGCTCTGCGCCTCGCGCGCGCCCGACAGGATCGAGGCGGCGGTGGCGTTGCCGGCGGCCGAGAGCGTGCGCTCGACATCGGCGGACAGCGACTTGATCTGGCTGGCGGCATCCGATGACGCCGTCAGCAGGGTCGATTGCGCGTCGCGGGCGCTGGTCAGGATCGAGTTCGCGGCGCCGGCGCCGACGGAGGTCAGCGCGCGCTCGACTTCCCCCGAGGTCAGTTTCAATTGCGCGCCGACGTCGGACGAAACCGAAAGCAGCGACTGCTGGGCGGCACGCGCGCCGGTCTGAATGGTCTCGCTGGTGTTGACCACAAGATTGGTGAGCGAGCGTTCCGCATCCTCGACATGGGACTTGATCCCTGCCGACAGTTCCTCGGCGCGCGCCATCAGGCCGTCGCTGGCCTGACGCCCGCTGCTTTCGATGCGGCCCGCCACGGCTTCGACCCGCGAACCCAGGAGGTCCTCGAACTGCGCGACGCGCGTATCGATATCGCTGGCGACGGCGCCGACCCGGGTTTCGATACCCTGGTGGATTTCCTGGAACCGCGCCGTGATGGTGTCGGTGAGCTGGGCGCTGCGGCCATCGACGGTCTGGGTCACGTTGGCAATGCGCCGGTCGACCGCGTCAATCGCCTGCGCGGTGCCGTCGGTGAGCGAGGAGGCCAGCAAGGTAAGGCGTGAATCGATCGCGTGGATCGCCTGCGCGGCGCCTTCGGTCAGCGATGTCGACAGCGTGCCAAGCCGGTTGTCGATGGTTTCGGTCACCGACTTTGCCCGCGTATCGAAATTCTGTTCGAGCGATTTGAGACGGCCATCGACGGTCTGGTCGAAGGATTTGATCCGGCTGTCGAGCGAGCTATCGAGATGGGCCACCCGGGTTCCCAGGGTGGTCTCGAATTGCACGAGGCGCTGGTCGAGCGAAGCGGTGATCTCGCCGCCGTTCGAGGTCAGGCGGTTATCGAAGCTGTCGACATAGGTCTTCAGGGTTTCGGCGATATCCTGGGTGCGCTGGCCCATGCGGTCGACGATCTCGCCGCCGAAGGTTTTGACGGTGCGATCGAATTCCGAGATATGGCGGGTAATGAGCGCGCCGAGCGTGCCGCTGTCGCGCGCGAATTTCTCCGCGAGTTCACCGCCCTGGTTCTTCACCAGTTCATCGAACGCGCTCAACTGCAACGACAGGGTGTCGTGCGCGGACTCGGTCTGGCCGACCACCTTGGCCACCAGCGAGTTCACGGTCGCGTCAAACGCCTCGCTGGCCTTGTCGCCGGAAGAGAGGATCTGGTTCGCCAGGCGGTTGCCGGCGTCATCGATTTTGCTCACCAGGTCGCCGCTGCGCAGTTCGAGCTCGAGCAGGAGCGAGTCGCTGGAATTCTTCAGCGAGTCATGAACCTGTTCGGTGCGGTCGGAAATCCCGTCGACGATGCTGGAGGAGCGCTGCTCGAATTCGCCGGTGATGCGGTCGATCCGCTCGTTCAACATCTCGTGGACGCGGTCGGCCAGATCGACGAACTCTTCGTGGACGTGCCCGGTCTTGAAGTTGAGGCTGGTGGTGAGGCGCTCGCTGGCGTCGAGCACGGCGCGCGTGGTCTCGGCGCTGGCTTCCTCGAGCCGGTCGAGCAGGTCGCCGCCGCGCTCGCCAAGCGCGAGGATCATGTTGTCGCCGGCGTTGCTGAGCGCAGTGGTGATGTGGGCGCCGCGTTCTTCCAGCGCGCCGGTGATGCTCTTGGCAACCTCGTCGACGCGGGAGGCGATCGCGTCCGAGATCAGCGCGATATCGTGGCGCAGGTCGATCTGCACGCCGGAGATGGCGCTGCGGACCTGCTCGGCCTGGCCGACCAGGTTGTCGCGCTGATGGGCGATGTCCTGCAACAGCGCGCGGATGCGCACCTCGTTGTCGCTATAAGCGCGCTCGAGCGCCGAGACCTCGTTGGCGACCAGGGTTTCGAGTTCGCCGGCGCGCGCGATCGCGCGTTCGACGCCGTCGCCCATGGCCGCGACTTCGCGGCGGATCGCCTGGCCGACGGTAACCATCGAGTCGCTGGCGGCGCCCTCGGGCTCGGAAAAGCGAATCGCAACCTGCGCCATCGACTGCGCGATCATCCGAAGCTCCTGGCCGCGCCAGGCAAGGCTCGCCAGGAAATAGAACAGCAAAACCGGCGCGAAGAACAATGCCGCGAGGCCGGCCAGCACCAAAGTGCCGCCGCTGCCCTGACCGATCGCCGCCTGCAGCGAGGGAAGGAAGCTGATCGTCAGCAGTGCCGCGCCGAGAATCCAGACGCCGGCAAACAGCGTGGCGAGGGTATAGACGTTGCGGGCGGGGCGGCCCTTCTGAATGGCTTGCAGAATCTGACCGATGGTTTCGCGGTCGTCATTGGCGGCGCGGCGGCTCGGGCGCGGCTCCTCGATCGGTTCAAACATTGGCCGCTCGGCGCTCTGGCGGGTATCGAACGCGCTCTCGTCGTAAGCCGATGGCGAAGGTGAATGGGTCGGCGTCACATCGCTGCGGACTGAACTTCGCTCATTGTCGGCCGCGGACGCATCGCTGATGTTCAAGGCTTCCTGAATGGCGGAAAGCGCGACTTCAGTGGGGTCTTTGACCTTCTTGGGGTTGTTCGCCATGTTCAGTCTGAGCCCTCGTTTTGCTTTTTACGCATCCCGAAACGGTCTTGCGCGAGCGCCGCTCGCGAAGCTCGAAATCGGATGTCCTGCCCTGCGCTCGTCGCGAAAGCGCGGCCGTCGGCCGGCTGTCCGCTGCCATCCGGACGCATCCTATTGGCTAGGCGGTGCGAATGAAATGGCCGCGATTAATACAATCTTAATCATCGTTAACAGCGCGACGCGGTAAGGCCTTACAAGTCCACGAATTTTTCGTTTGGGTCCGGGAATTGAGACAACTTTTTGCTCAAAACAAGGCAAACTTGCGGCAGATAGAAAAACGTTCCGTTAACCCTTTCCATGATTGGCTGACCAAACTTCGCCGCCGCGCCGGTCAAGCGGGGACAGTCAGGTTATCGCCATGCATGGGGAACGGATTGACTGGATGCCATCGCCGCCGCTCGCTCCCGATGACGGCCCGATCGATACCGAACATCTCCAGCGCATGACGCTGGGCGATGCCAGCCTCGAGCGCGAGGTGCTGGCGATGTTTTCGGCGCAGGCCGTCGGCCTGATCGGCACGCTCGGTGCCTTACCCGCCAATGCCGGTGCTCTAGCGCATACGCTGAAGGGTTCGGCACACGCGATTGGCGCATTTCGCGTCGCCGACGCCGCCGGTCGCCTGGAAACGCTGATACGGAACGGCGGCGATCCGGGCGAGGCGCTCGCCGAGCTCCTTGATTGCATTGCGCAGGCGCGCGCCGCGGTCGACGCGATCCTGCGCCGGTCCTGATCCCCGATCGCCGCGGCAGCAGCGCCGCAAATCCCGGATTCCAGCGGATTTCTGCATCTGACATGCGCAAGCAGGATGCGCTGGCAGGCCGATCCGAATGTCAAATCCCCCGCACTAGCGCCGAACGGATCGACCCGTTATAGGACTGCCCGGACCCCTCATCCGGCAGCACGAGCAAACATGGCCAAGATCAGCTTTGTCGACCATACCGGCGAAACCCGCATCATTGACGTCGAGAACGGCGCGACCGTGATGGAAGCGGCGATCCGCAACGCCGTCCCGGGCATCGAAGCCGAGTGCGGCGGCGCCTGCGCCTGCGCGACGTGTCACGTCTATGTCGATGAAGCCTGGCGCGAGAAGGTCGGCCCGCCCTCTCCGATGGAAGAGGACATGCTGGATTTCGGCTTCGACGTGCGGCCGAATTCGCGGCTGTCCTGTCAGATCAAGGTGAGCGACGAACTCGATGGTCTCGTGGTCTCCACGCCGGAGCGGCAGGCCTAGCTCTAGAATTTCGGCTGCGCTATCTCGATGCCGCGGCGCAGCCAGGGCTGAAAATTCCTGACGATCTCGGATGTCAGCGGCACCGGTTTGCGTGTGCTCTCGTCGATCAGCACCGAGACCGATTGCGCCGAGGCGACGCATTGGCCTTCGGAAAACACCACCTGATCGAAGGTCACGGATGTCCGGCCGAATCTGGAAACCCCGAGTCCCATCTCGATCGTGCCGGGCCAGCGCAGCTCGGCGCGGAAATGGATGTCGAGCCGCACCATGATCCAGGCCAGGCCCTCCGGCATTAATCCGTAACTGCGGTCCTTCATCAGCGTGACCCGTCCGGTTTCGAAATAACTGGCGTAAACCGCATTGTTGACGTGCTGATTGGGGTCCAGATCGGCGTAACGCACATTGTCGCTCAGCCGGTAGGGAAAATCCTCCAGGCGCGGCGTTGAACTGAGACGGGCAGGTGCGTTCACGGCGACGATCTCCGTAGTTTCATGCCCTTACAGCGCAGTTGTCGAATGGCGGCAAGGGGTTGGTGTGCTCGTGTGCGCCATTTTATGGCTTTCCTCGCTCCGCGGCGTTGGCTAGACAGGCGCAGCCAGAAGCCGGTTGCCGGCATGGTCTAACCGAAAAGAAACGATATGAGCGAAGCGATCAAAACCGACGTGCTGATTATTGGCGCGGGCCCGTGCGGACTGTTTGCCGTCTTCGAACTGGGCCTGCTCGATATGAAGGTGCATCTTGTCGACATCCTCGACAAGATCGGCGGCCAGTGTGCCGAGCTTTATCCGGAAAAACCGATCTACGACATTCCCGGCATCCCCTACGTCACCGGCCAGGGTGTGACCGACGCGCTGATGGAACAGATCAAGCCGTTCAACCCGACCTTCCACCTCAACGAAATGGTGGAGAAGATCGAGAAGATCGGCAATCCCGGTTTTCGCGTCACTACCGATGCCGGCCAGATCTTCGAGTGCAAGGTGGTGGTAATCTCCGCCGGCGGCGGCTCATTCCAGCCGAAGCGCCCGCCGGTGCCGGGAGTCGAAGCCTATGAAGGCAGCTCGGTGTTTTATTCCGTGCGCAAGATGGAGCAGTTCCGGGACAAGGATTTGCTGATTGTCGGCGGCGGCGACTCCGCGCTCGACTGGACGCTCAATCTGCACCCGATCGCCAGGCGCGTCACGCTGTTGCACCGGCGCGACGATTTCCGCGCAGCTCCGCACAGCGTCGAACAGATGCGCGCGCTGGTGGCCGCGGGGAAAATGGATCTGAAAATCGGCCAGGTCACCGGACTTGAAGGCGAGAACGGCTTGCTCACCGGCGCGACCGTCAAGGCCAACGACAACACCGTTTCGAAGGTCACCTGCAATACCATGCTGCCGTTCTTCGGCCTGACCATGAAGCTTGGGCCGGTCGCGAACTGGGGCATCGCGCTCGAAAACGATCTGGTGCCGGTCGAGACCTCGGCGTTCGAGACCAGCGTGCCCGGAATTTTCGCCATCGGCGACATCAACACCTATCCCGGCAAGCTGAAGCTGATCCTTTGCGGCTTCCATGAGGGCGCGCTGATGGCGCAGAAGGCGTACCGTTATGTCTATCCGGACAAGCGGCTGGTGTTCCAGTACACGACGTCGTCCTCGAGCCTGCAGAAAAAGCTTGGAGTTAGCTGACTAACCCCTCGATGCGGTCCGATAACGCCGTGCCGCGCAGGCATGCGGCCGCTCCGCAGCCCTGATATCCGGCCGCGGCACTGGAACCATCCGCGAAATGGCCTTAGTCTGCGACCAATATTTTATGGATTGGTCAGGTGGTGATGATGTGGACTGCGAGATCCGGACTTCGACTGGCGTTCCCATTCATGACCGGTGTTGTGCTGTTGGCGGCCGTCGTGATTGCCGCCGGGCAGTCCGCCGAGCCGTCAGCCGCGGGGCTGTGGCAGAAGATCGCGGACGGCAAGCCGGTGGCGTGGTTTCTCGTGCTCGATCACGATGGCATCTTCGAAGGCGTGATCGCCAAGACGTTCCCGCTGCCGGGCGAGGACTCCTCCAACGATATTTGCTCGAAATGCACGGATGATCGCAAGAACGCGCCGGTGCTCGGAATATCCTTCATCAGGGATATGAAGCGCGAGGGACTGAAGTACGAGGGCGGCAACGTTCTCGATCCGCGCGACGGCAAGATTTACAAAGCCAAGATGAGCGTCAGCCCCGACGGCCAGGAACTCACGATGCGCGGCTATTGGGGCATTTCGCTGCTCGGCAAGGATGAGACCTGGTACCGGCTGCCGGATACGTCGATGGCCCAACTCGATCCCGCCATCGTCGCAAAATACCTGCCGGCGCAGGCCGCAGCGATGAAACCGCCAGTGGCGGCAAAGCCTCCCGTTGCCGCGAAGAAGAGCGCCGCTCCGCAATTGCCGAAGTGATCTTGCGGCCCGGCGTCACCGCACGTCGGACGAAGGCGCGATGGGCGCCGCCGGCTCCTGGATCACCTCGGGCACGGTGGCATTGAGCTGCAGCAGCGCGGCGACGCTAGGCAGGGCCGCGTCCGCCATCGCGGCGTGGCCTTCGGCCGAGGGGTGCACGGCGCCGCCATATACGGCGGAAAGAATCCCCCAGGTCGCGTCATGGATATCGGCCGGCTGACTCGAAGCTGGCAGTCCCTGCGGATAGGTCATCGCCGCAAAGTAACTGTCGTTGGCGTCGCGGATCCAGCGCGCGCGTGGCAGATAGGCGCGGTATTCGCCGGCGCTGCGGCCGCAGAGCATGGGCTGGTTGGCCGCAGTGACGATGTCGGGATCGAAACTGTCGCCCTTGGCAGAAAAACACTCCCGATCGAATTCCGGATCGGTTTCCGCGCGGGCGCAGAATCCGTGGTCGGCGAACGCGGCCTGATGGGCGTCGACCAGGGTCATGCGATCGGCGGCGGGATCGCGGCACAGCACGCCCGATCGGCACAGCGCGAGCGCCCTCAACTGCGGAAGGAACTCGCGCTCGACGTAGTCCGACACGCTGGCCAGCCGCGCCGGCGCCGCGTTGAACGAAGGATGAATATCGAAGCCGGCGCGTCCGCCGGGGCAGGGCGCGCCGTCGCCAGCGAGCGTCGGGTTGGCATAGGATACGTACACCACACGCGACAGGTCGCCGCCGACCAGCGGCTTCAGCGCCTCTCGCAGTCTGCCGAAGCTTTGCGGCAGATCCCGCGCCAGCGCCGCGCGTGAATCGTCGACCGTTCCCATCACGCCGCTGCGCCTGAACAGCGCGCGCTCGGTCGGGGTATCCACGATCACGTCAGCGACCAGTCCGGAAAAATTGATGTCATTGGCGCCGATCGACAACAGGATCAGGTCGAGCTTGCGGTCGGGCTGCCGGCGCTTCGCCGCAGTAACGGCGGTGCGCAACTCGTCCAGCTGCGCGTTGACCGTGCCCCGGCAACCGGCGGCGGATTTCGTCGGGGGGCATTCGCGCGCACGCTGTGCGCCGAGCAATCCCTCGGGGATGGTGGCTCCCGTGCAGGCCAGCGGCAGATAGGTGACGGCGATGTGCTGATATCGCAGCGCGAGCGCCAGCGCAGTGCGGGTCTGATAGCTGTACAGCGACCGGTGGCAGGCGGAATTGAACCACAGCGCGCTCTGGCGTTGCCATAGCTGGAGCGAGTCGGGCGCTTCGCAGGCACGTCCGCCCTTGTAGCCGGCGCGGCTCGGACGGTAATACTGGCCGCTGGCGGTGCCGAGATAATTGCGGAAGCAAAAACCTTCATCGGCCAGGGCGATTTGCCGGTCCGGGTTGCCTTCGCCCGATGCGATGCTGTCGCCGAGGCCGGCGATGAAGATATCGCGCACCATGATCTCGGCGGTGACCCGCTGCGGCGCCTCCGGCCCGGAGGAGACGTCGACGGCAGCAACGGTGGTGCGGCCATAGCGCACCCGCAAATTGACCGGCTCGGCGCAATCGAAGGTCGATACTTGCGGGCCATCGCCGTCGTCGAACGACCAGGCGCAGGTGGCGCCAACCGGAATGGGGCCGGCCAGCCGAACGGTGACCGGATGATCGGCCGGCGTCAGGTAGCTTTCCTTGACGCTGTCGCGGATACAGGGCTCGCTGACCCGGCCCGACAGGTCGATGCAGAGGCGGTTCACCACATTGCGCGCCCAGCCGCGGCCGTCGCTCTGCAGTTCCAGCGCTTGCTCGGAGGCGAGAACGCTGCGGCCGCGCGCGCTTTCGGCATGAAGCAGGAAGTCGCGTTCCTCGCGGAACAGCCGAAACCGGTTGCGGACCTCCCACGAGATCTGCAGCGGGCTGTCGGTCTCGGCCGCTGCCGGCTCGCCTTGCGCTGCCGCCGGCGCGCCTTGCGCTGCCGCCGGCGCGCCTTGCGCTGCCGACCGCTGCGTCGGCAGTGCCGCCAGCGCTGCCGCCAAAAGCGCGCATGCAACGATCCAGCGGAAGCGAATTCGGGCCATGGCGCGTTTGACGTTACGGTTGGGGCGGAAATAAGAGAGATGGTCCAAAATCAGCAGATTCCAGACCGTCGCGGTTTCTGCGGACCCGTTGCCGCGTCTGTCGCGAGCGGCCTGCTGTGGCGGATCATGCTAGCGCTGCGACTGCCGGCGCTTCGCCGGTTGCGCTTGCCGGCCCTCCAGCGGCTGCGGCACGGCGGTGGGGGCCGGGAAGGTCTCGCTCAGTTCGTGGAGCCTGCGGCGTTCCTGCCAGGGCTTGACCACGTTGAGCCAGAGCTCTCGCGTTCCCATGAGGCTGATCGAGATGGAGAATGGGATCAGGAAATACAGGATCCGGAACACCAGGAGCGTGGCCAGCAACTGCTCCCGGCCGAACTCCGGCAGCGCGACCAGCATCGCGGCATCGAACACGCCGAGGCTGCCGGGAGCATGACTGGCGAAGCCGAGCAGGGTCGCCAGAATGAACACCACCGCCAGCGAAATGAAATCGATGCCGGGCTCCGCCGGCATCAGCAGATACATCGCCATCGCGCAGAACCCGAGATCGACCACGCCGATCAGGACCTGGAGCAGCGTCAGGCGCGCCGAGGGCAACACTACCTTCCAGCCGTGCTGACCGAGCTCGCGCCGATTCTCGCCCAGCGCCAGCCAGATGAAATAAGCGACAATGCCGGCGAGACAGCCGAGCGCGACCAGCCGGTTGATGGCTGGCGGCAGCAGGTCCATCGCGGAGGCGGCCCACGGGTGCCACGCCATGCCGAACCCGAGCACGAACAGATTGCCGAGCCAGAACGTCAATCCGGAGAGAAAGCAGATCTTGGCGACGTCGATGGCGCTCAGGCCGTAGTCCGAATAGATCCGAAACCGGATCGCGCCGCCGGTAAACACGGTAGCGCCGATATTGTGGCCGATCGTATAGCTGGTGAAGCTCGACAGCGCCGCGATGCGGTAGGGCACCTGCTTCTTGCCGATGGTGCGCAGCGCGAAGAAATCATAGAACGTCAGCGTGCAGAACGCGCCGGTCACGCACAGGGCGGCGAGCGCGATGTGGTATGGCGGCAGTTCCGTCAGCGCAGTCAGGATGACGCCGGTATCGACCCCCTTGAGGGTGCGGACCAGGGTCGTCATCGCGAAGGCGATGATGATGAGGCTCGCCGCGATTCCGAGCCGTTTCCAGCCGATCCGTCTCTTGAAGCCGCGCCCCAGCGCGGTCAGCAGTCCGTGCATTCATCCTCCCGGCAGGGCGGCAACAAGTGTGGTCCCGTCGAAGTTGAGGGACAGGCGGCGGCCGATTGCTCTACGTGGAAGCATCCATAAGGCAAAAAGGCCGCGTTGTGCAGTCCTTGACAAGGCTCGCTTCAGCCTTTGACCGGCACGGCTGTCACACGCCGTACATATGTCTTGAGGGCAAAAGATTCGAGTCTCGGCATTGCGGCGTATCAATTGTTCCATCGCCTGCAATGTTCCGCCGTTCCGTCCCGACGTTTTTCGATTTTTCAGGAACAACCTCGCGATCCCCCGGTTAGCGGTGCAGCCATCGAACATTCGGCGTGACGGCGACGCGCGGCGGTGTTCCCAGCAACAAAAAGGATAAGCAATGGGACTCTTTACCAGAGACATCAAGACCATGAACGACCTGTTCGTGCATCAGCTGCAGGACATCTACTATGCCGAAAAGCAGATGGTGAAGGCACTGCCGAAAATGGCTACTATGCCGAAAAGCAGATGGTGAAGGCACTGCCGAAAATGGCCGAAAAGGCTACCGACAAGCAGCTCAAGCAGGGCTTTCTGACCCATCTCGATGAGACCAAGACGCATGTGCAGCGGCTCGAGCAGGTATTCCAGATGCATGGCGCCGAAGTGAAGGCGGTCGACTGCCCGGCGATCGACGGCATCATCGAGGAAGCCGACGAGATCGCCGGCGAAGTCGCCGGCAATTCGGTGCTGGACGCGGCATTGATCAACGCCGCGCAAGCCGCCGAGCATTACGAGATCACACGTTACGGCAGCCTGATCGCGTGGGCGAAGCAACTCGGCCGCAACGATTGCGCCAGCGTGCTGCAGAAGACGCTGGAGGAGGAAAAGGCGGCCGACAAGAAGCTGACCGTGATCGCCGAGAGCAAGGTCAACCTGCGCGCCGCCAGCTGATCCGCCAGGCGAATCATGGTTGAGACGATACGCCGCGCGGACCGCCCGCGCGGCGTATTTGCGCGAGGAGCCCGGCTCGGCGCCTGCGGTCACGTGCATACTTCGACCGATAACGAAGTGTGTGCCATGAAACGGAAACATTTTCGTCGTGTTGGTTCCTCAAAACATGAGGCGACCCATGCGAACGACTTCCCTGAAGTTCCCTGCGCTGTCCAATGCGCCGGCAATGCCCCGTTCGGAAACCAAACCAGCGAGCCTGTCGGGGCCGCTGACGCTCGCGTCCATGAGTCTCGGCTATGGCGTGGTTCAGCTTGATGTCACCATCGTCAACACCGCGCTTAACAGCATCGGCATGTCGCTGGGCGGCGGCGTCGCCGAGCTGCAATGGGTCGTCAGCGCCTATACGATCGCCTTCGCCGCCTTCCTTCTGACGGCGGGCGCGCTCGGGGACCGCATCGGCGCGAAACGCGTCTTCATGGCGGGCTTTGCAATCTTTACCGCGGCATCGGTCGCCTGCGCGCTGGCGCCCACTGCCGCTGTCCTTATTGCGGCGCGCTGCATTCAGGGACTTGCGGCGGCCATACTGGTTCCGAACTCGCTGGCGCTATTGAGTCATGCCTATGCGGACGAAAAGGCGCGTGGACGCGCGGTCGGCGTTTGGGCCGCTGGCGCCAGTCTCGCGCTGACGGCGGGGCCCCTTGTCGGGGGAGGCCTGATCATGCTCGTCGGTTGGCGTTCGATCTTTCTGGTCAATCTGCCGATCGGCCTTGCCGGCCTATGGTTGACCTGGCGCTTTGCCAGCGAGACCACGCGTTCCCCGCAACGCGAGATCGACGTGCCCGGCCAGGTCGCCGCGATCGCCGCGCTGGGCTGTCTTGCCGGGGCGATCATCGAAGGCGGTGCGCTCGGTTGGAAGAACTCGTCCGTGATCGCAGGCTTTGCTGCATGCGTAGCGCTCGCCGCGTTGTTCGTCTGGCGAGAGTCGCGCGCGCCGCAACCGATGCTGCCTCTGTCATTGTTCAGAAACCGGATGTTTGCGCTCACCTCGCTGATCGGGCTTCTCGTCAATGTGGCGATCTACGGGCTGATCTTCGTGTTCAGCCTGTACTTCCAGCAGGTCAACGGATTCTCGCCATTCGCAACCGGTCTTGCCTTCGTGCCGATGCTCGGCGCGGTGCTGCCGGTCAACCTGATTGCCCCGCGCGTCGCCGAGCGCATCGGCGCGCCCGCGACCATTGCCTTCGGCGCAGTATTGTCGGCGATCGGATGCCTGGCGTTGCTGGGAATGCAGCCCGGTACAAGCTACTGGGCGATCTGCGGCCAGTTGATCGCAATCAGTACCGGTCTCGGCTTGCTGGTGCCGCCGCTGACGTCGACGCTGTTGCGAAGCGTGGAGAAGTCCCGCTCCGGCATCGCCGCCGGCGTCCTCAACGCAACCCGGCAGACCGGCAGCGTGCTCGGCGTCGCCTTGTTCGGCGCGCTCATCGGTCGACCTGGCAGCTTCATGGCCGGCACACACGCGTCGCTGATGATCTCGGCGTGCCTTCTGCTCGCGGCGGGGATCGCGATCTGGCGCGCCGCCCCGGCCCGGCAGGACAGCACCATGCGGCGGCGCTAGACCGGGATGGCTTTTCCCGGCAAATCGAATGCTACGCCTTGCGCAGCGCAAAATGCGCGCCGCAGAACGCCATCAAGGCGCCGAGGCAAAGCGCCGCGAGACCGGCGAGCACGCCTGATATGGTCGGGATCGGACTGGGCGCGGACGCCGCCTGGCCCGCGCCCGCCAGCACCAGCACGCCGACCGCGATCAGGAACTGGCGCATCCGCGGCGGAATCTGTCCCGAGACCGCGCTGTCCATCAGGGTCGCGGTGAAATAGCCGCCGGAGAAGCCCACGGTTGCGATCAGCCACCACGCGACGGCGGCGCCCGCGGGCAAGTCGCTGGTATCGGATCGCCACAGGCCGCCAAGGTCGAGCCCGTAGCGCGCGCCCAGCATGTGCACGGCAAGCGCCAGCAGCACCCCGGAAATCATGGCGCCCGCGAGGATCAGGCGGCGCGGAAAATAGGTCGTCTCGGCCATGCTGCCCTTGTAAGATAAAGCCGGCGCTGCGCGCAAGCCGACGCCTTCGTTTGTTGAAGCCCGCATGATCCTGTCGCCAAATCGCTCACGCTCTGGCGGATCATGCGTTGCCATCACCGGGATTCATGGAATTGCCAAAACCGCCGCAGGACCAGCCGACGACATCAGCCGGCGACGCGCCCGCCACCCGCTATGCCTACAAGGCGTCGCTGATCGGTTCGGCGCATCAATTCGAGCTGACGGAGCAGGGCCTGTCCTGGCAGGCCGGCAGCAAGTCCGGGGTATGGCCCTATGCCGATATCGTGGCGATCCGGCTGTCGTACCGGCCGGTATCGATGCAGTCGCGCCGATTTCGCGCCGACATCGAATCGGCAACCGCTCAGCGCGTCGTCATCCTCTCGACGAGCTGGCAGACGGTGGCATTGATGGCGCCGCAGGACGCCGATTATCGCGCCTTCATCACGCAGTTGCATGCGCGGATGCGGCAGGCCGGCGGCAAGGCGGCGCTGATTGGCGGGATCGGGCCGAAAACCTATGCCGCCGGCATCGTGCTGCTGGCGCTGGTTGCGATCGCGATCGCAGGGCTCCTGGTTCGCGCCATCGCGACGGGTGAATGGGCGGGCGGGCTGTTTCTGGTTGGTTTTGCCGCGCTGTTTACCTGGCAGATCGGCGGCTTTGTCCTGCGCAACCGGCCGCAGGCCTACACCTTCGATCACCTGCCGCGGGCGTTGCTGCCGTGATCAACACACAGTCATAGCGGTCTGCGCTGTCCGCCCAGGTCAAGCGCGTTCCGCAACTCCGCGATATGGATCGGGACATCCGCGCCGTCACCCGGCAGCGACCAGTACTTGGTGTGCGTGAAGCTCCATGACTGGCGACCGCGAAGCGTCTTTAGATTTCTATCGATAACCGCAGGACCGAAAACCGGGGCGAGCGGCCCCGAAATCAGATCGCCAAACGCCACAAGCAACGCCGGGTCGTAAATATTGGTCCAGCGCACCGCCGCATAGGGCGAGGCGTGATGGAGCTGCCATTTGTTGCCGCCGAAGGGAAAGGCAAGGAGCTTGGGCGGAGTCTCGAGTGGAAATTCGGCTCTTCGCGCTTCTTCCAAATAGTTGGGATCGAGCAGTTCGCGCAGCGGCGGCGACGTCGGATATTCCCTGTCCTGTTGACGTTTCTCGAGGTCCTGCTTGCTCGCCGCCATCAGAAATTCGGCATGGGTCAACGGTGACCCAAGCGTAATGAAGTCGGTGATCAGCCAGCGGGTGTCGACGGCGTCGCCGACCGGCTTTGGGCGGAGGCGGAGCAAATGCGCCATCTTCGTTTGCGCTGCATGGTAGGCGGCGAGCGCAGGTTCGGCCGGCCATGCGGGGTCGGCGAGGGCCGTTTCGATTTCGCGGAGAGCGTCGAATTCCGGCGTGCCTTTGACCACGACACGCGCATCCTGATGCTTGGCCCAGAAATAGCTGATCAGGTCATAGGCCAGGATCGAACCCAGGCTATGTCCGACAATGATGATGCGCACGTATTCCTTGTCGTGCAGCTCGGACAGCAGCGCCAGTCCCCGCTCGCGAATATTCTTGCGGGCGGCGATATTGTCCGGCTTCGCCCGCGTGTAGCGAACCACGCGCCCGAAATAAGGCACGATGAAATTTGTTGCCACCCAGCCGAGCGCTGCGATCACGATTCCGAGTTGCCACCCCTTGTAGCTGCGCAGATATCTCAGAGGCGGGTAATCCCACAGATGCACCGATCCGATCGACGCCGTCTCCGGCAGCGCGGCGGCGATCGAGAGCACGATGACCGTCAATGCGATAAGCCATAACACGACCCAGGCAAGGAACACGCGAGGCGGCACCCTGGTGAAGGGATTTCGAAGCAATAGCCCGCCGATCCAGTCCTGCACCTGATTCCAGGTCGAGCCGCCGGAGAGGTCCGCCCAGTACAATTCGTAGAAATCCGATCGAACTCCGTCGGCAAAGGTCCGCGTCGGAATGGTTTGCCGCGTCGTGATCCGGCGCAACTCCAGCGAACCGGTTCGCCCATCCGGCTTGCTCCATACTTCCGCGGGGTCTGGAAGCTTGTCGGTCGCCAGACCGGTCACCGTCTCCCATGCCGCGCGAACAAATCCCTTGATGGTGTCCATCGGCATCTGCTCGCCCATCCCGTGGATGACAACGATGGCCTGTTTGGGGAAATTGGCGATCGGCAGTCCTGCCGCGGCGGGTGACCGGGTTTGACCGTTATTCATGGCGGCCCCCAAATGAATGAGTGGCAAGTCGGTTGAAAAAAGATTCCGGGCATTGCCCCGTCGTCGGGAAATTGCAGTCAATCTTCCATTCAACTTGATATTGCATTGAAGCGCGGCAAAAGGGAAGGGCATCCTTTTGCGCCGGCGGTTTCCTCGACACCGCAATCAAGCGCAATGAAATGTGACTTCGCGATGCGCCTGGCGCAAGGCAACCTGGCGACGCTGTTTCGGCGCTCACGCGAGGCGGAATGTGGAGAAGTAAAGCGCTGCTAACGCAGCGCTTCACGTCGAAATCATGTGCGAGATTAGTGCCGCACCACCAGCACCGAGCATTTGGCGTAGCGCACCACATGGCCGGCGTTGGAGCCGAGAAAATAGGTCCGCATCGCCGGCCGGTGCGAGGTCATGACGATCAGGTCGGCCTTGATCGCCGCCGCCTCCTCGAGAATCTCGTGATAGATGCCGCCCTGCCGCACCACGCTGGAGACGCGGGAGGGTTCGATTCCGGATTCGCGCGCCACGATGGCGAGCGCCTCTTCGGAGGTCTGGCGCTGCTGGATGTCGAAGTCGGCGGGCACATATTCCGCCAGCATCACCGGCGTCATCGGCAATACGTTGAGAAGGCGCACCGTGCCGCTGTAGGTCTGCGACAGCGTCGCCGCCGTCGCGATCGCGGGTTTTGCCAGATCGGTGTCGGCGAGATCGATCGGGACCAGAATGGATTTGAACATCTGCGCCTGCGCCTCCGTGTCCGTCACCAGCCTAGCATAATTTGACGGTTTGGCGACGCGACTGGCGCGTCCGCATCAATCGTCCGAAGCCTGCTTCAACAGTTTTGGGCTGACAAACTGCACCAGCCGGCCGCGGCGGAATGCCGCGTCGGCCCAGTCGTCGATCGCAAAGTCAAATGCGGCAAGACCCGATGTCGGCAGGTTGTCGGCGAGCGCCTTGCGCCCGGCGGGCTCCCCGCCGCTTCCGGCCAGCGCCAGCGCCAGCTCATGCATTCCGGGATTATGCCCGATCAGCATCAGCCGCTGCGGATCCGCTTCCGATGCGGCGCGGATGATCTGCAACAGCTGCACGGGATCGGCGCCGTAGAGTTCCGGCGTCAGTTCAACCTGCGGCTCCGGGCTGCGCTCCTTCATTGCTTGCCAGGCGATTTCCCAGGTCTGATACGCCCGGACTGCGTGCGAAACCAGCACCAGATCGGGAAGAAAAGGCGGATGCCGGCCGATCCAGCCGCCAATCTCTGTGGCGTCATTGCGGCCACGGTTGTCGAGTCGACGATCCTGATCGCGGCCTGAGGGCGCGTCGTTTTCGGTCTTGGCGTGACGCAGCAGCATCAAACGGCGCATGGCGCAAACTCGATTCGTTCCCGGCTCCTGGATTAATGTACAAGTCGAAGCCCGGGACAAGGTGACAAGTGCCGGATCGATCCGTAAGAAAACGACATGAGCGAGATCACGACAAGCACCGGCAACGAACCTGATGCGGCCGCGCCGCACCAGCGCCTGCGGCTTTCATTCGATCTTGATGTCGACATCGCCGTGGTCGGGGCCGGGCTTGCCGGGCTGACGGTGGCGCGGGAGGCCGCGCGGCTGGGCGCCAGCGTCGCTGTTCTCGAAGGCCGGCACGTCGGATGGAACGCATCGGGCCATCAACTCGGCACGGTGATGCCGGGCTACGGTCTTCCGATTGGCGAGCTGATCGCGCGCATCGGCTTCGAGGACAGCCGCGAACTCTGGGCGCTGTCGATGGAAGGCGCCGAATATGTTCGGGCCACCGCGACCGAGGAATTGATTCCCGGCATTGCGCTCAGCGAGGGCGCCCTTGAAGTTTCCAACGTCGAGGCCGGGGATCAATTGATCAGCCGGCTGCAGATGCTGGGCGAGGATTTTGCAACGGAAGTCGAGGGCTGGCAGGTCGATCGCGTGCGCGCCGAGCTGAAGACCGACCATTATTTCCACGGCGTGTATTATCCGAAGGCGTTTCAGATCGACGGCCGCAAATATGTCCATGGCCTTGCCGCGCTGGCGCGGCGGGCGGGCGCGCGGATTTTCGAGGACACGCCGGTCGTCAGCATCGATCCATCGGGCATTCGCAAGCGCATCGTCACGCCGTCGGCGCGGCTGCGCGCCTCGCACATCGTGCTTGCCGGCAATATCCATCTGGGGGCGCCGTTGCGACGGCTTTCGGAAACCCTGCTGCCGGTCTGGCGCTATGCCGCGACGACGGCGCCGCTCGGCGACCGGCTGGCCGAGGCGATAACGTTTCAGGGATCGGTGACCGACAGCGACGGCATCGATCATTTCCGGGTCGTGGACGGCGACCGCCTGATGTGGGCCAGTCCCGAGACCACCTGGGCCGTGAACCCCGCGCGTTTTGCGCCCGCCATCGCGCGCCGGATGCGCACGATCTTTCCCCAGCTCGGACCGGTCGAGATATCGGAGGTCTGGAGCGGCGCGATCGGGCAAACCGTGCACGGCATGCCGCAGATCGGCCAGTTGCGTAAGGGGTTATGGGTCGCCAGCGGCTTCGGCCGCCATGGCCTCAACACCACAGCGATGGCGGGCCAGCTGATCGCCCGCAGTATCTTGTGGGGCGATGAGCGCTGGCGGCTGTTTTCGCCGTTCGAACTGGTGTGGGCGGGCGGTGCGACCGGCCGGGTCGCCGGATACGCCATCGGATTGTGGGGGCGGGGAAGTTCCGCCTTGGCCGGCCGGTTCGCCCGCTATCGGGAACGGGCGCAGGCCCAGGAGCGCATCCGCGAGGCCCGTCTGGCGGAAGCCAATCGTCAGGCCGGAACCCGACAACCACCGCGGCGCCCGCCGCCGCGATCGCGTCCACGACCGCCCGCGCCGGCAAAGCCGGGCGAAGGCAAGGGGGCTTCCTGACCTCTTCGCCTCGCAAGAAAGTGAGAAATTTCCGCCACAATCGGTGTAACTTCCGCGCCTGCGCCACGTAGTTGAAAGCGAACGATTCGGTTATATCGCTTTGCACGGAGACCATTAATGATTGACCGCCGCATCCTGCTCGCCTCTGTCGCCAGTCTGCTTGGGCTCGCCGCCTTCCGCTGGCTGCGCGCTTCCCCGGCACAGGCCGCCGAGAAATTCGAGATCGAGAAGACCGACGCGGAATGGCGCGCGCAGCTGACGCCGCAGCAATATGAGATCCTGCGCAAGCAAGGCACCGAGCGGCCGGGCTCGAGCCCGCTGCTTAGGGAGCATCGCAAGGGCATCTTCGCCTGCGCCGGCTGCGACCTGCCGCTGTTCTCCTCGGAGACCAAATTCGAAAGCGGCACCGGCTGGCCGAGTTTCTATCAGCCGCTCGAGAACGCCGTCGGCAAGACCGAAGACCGCGCCTTTGGGATGCTGCGGACCGAAATTCACTGCCGCCGCTGCGGCGGCCATCTCGGTCACGTCTTCGACGACGGGCCGAAGCCGACCGGGCTGCGCTACTGCATGGACGGCTATGCGCTGGTGTTTCATCCGGCGGCGCCGTCGGCGACCTGACCTTCGCGTCCGGCAATTGTTGCCCGCCCGGCAATTGTGCCCCGGTCTTCGGACCGGGGTTTTTTCTTTAAGCCATTGAAAAATATGCTTTTTAAGCCTTGGCACGCGAATTGCGAGGTTTTCTCCAGCCGTGGTCGTGCGTCTCAAGCATTTTGAGATCAGCGGTCGACCGCCCGGATCGAAGTTGGAGAAAATGTTATGGGTATTTTCGACGCACTCAACACGTCGGTTTCAGGCCTGCAGGCGCAGTCATTCGCGCTCCAGAACATTTCGGGCAACATCGCGAACTCATCGACGGTCGGCTACAAGGGGATCGGCACCAGTTTCGAGGATCTCGTGCCGGCGAGCACGACGCCCGACAAGCAGGCGGCCGGCGGCGTCACAGCCCACGCGCAAGCCTCGATCACCACCCAGGGCACGGTCTCCTCGACTTCCGTAGCGACCAATATGGCGATCAGCGGCGTGGGCTTTTTCAACGTTCAGAAGCCGATCGGCGTTACCGATAATGTGCCGGTGTTCGACGGGGTGACCGACTACACGCGCCGCGGCGATTTCCAGCTCAATGCCAACGGCAACCTCGTCAACGGCGCCGGATATTATTTGCTGGGCGTGTCCGTCGACCCGAAGACAGGCAACCCGATTGGAAACGTGCCCCAGGTCCTGCAGTTTCAGAACAACTTTATCCCGGCTCAGGCGACGACCAAGATTACGTATGCCGCCAACCTTCCAACCAAACCGTCGACGGTGGCGAGCGCCATCGCCCCCGCCGGCACGCTGGCGGCGCTGGGCGGCTTGAATCCGGCCGACTTCACCCCGGGCTTCAATCCGCAGATCATCGGCACCCCGGCCACGCCCTTCACCGACGCCACCGTCTCGGGAAGCGCGGTCAATAACAAGGCTGCGGTCCCGGCGCCCATCACCGGCGCGACGGCCTTGTCCGGCGCCCCGGGCACCGATTCGCTGACGTCGAATTTCGTCGCCGGCGACACCATCACCGTCAACGGCACGGTCGTTACATTCGTCGCCGCCGGCGCCGTCGGCAACCAGCTCAACGTCACCGACAACGTCACGACGCTGCTCGCCAAGATCGATTCGATCACCGGCACCGCGAACCCCTCGACCGTCGCCGGCGGCGCGATCACCCTGCATACCGGTACGACCTCGAACCTGACGGTGACGAGTTCGAACGCCTCGGCGTTCGGCGCCCTCGGCTTCCCCGCGACCGTGAACGCGGCGCGCGGCGGCGGCGGTACCGCGGGCGCCGGTGTCGTCATTGGCAGCGACACCACGGCCTTCACCAACGAATCCATCAGCGGCGGCGCGGTGACGGCCTTCGACGCCACGGGAACGCCGATCAACCTGCAACTGCGCTGGGCCAAGATGGACAGCGCGGCGCTCGGCGCCGGGCACACCGATGTCTGGAACCTGTTCTATCAGACCAACTCGAGCGCGACGGGTACGCAGACCGCCTGGGTCAACGCCGGTACCAACTTTGTCTTCGGCGCCAACGGAGCGCTGGTATCCCCCTCCGGATCGAGCATCACGCTCTCGAACGTTGCGGTCAACAACCAGCCGCTCGGCAATCTCACCTTCAGTTTCGGCGCCGGCGGCATCACCCAGTTCGCCACCACGGGCGGCACCGCGACCATCAATCAGGTCCAGCAGGATGGCTTCGCCGCCGGACAATTGCAGTCGGTCGCCGTCAGCAATAGCGGGCTCGTGGTCGGAACGTTTTCCAACGGCCAGAACCTCGATCTCGCGGCGGTCTCGCTGTCTCACTTCAACGGCACCAACTACCTGAAAGCCCTCGACGGCGGCGCCTATGCCGCGACCGATCAATCGGGCGTGGCGATCTCCGGCGCGACCGGCTCAATCAGCGGATCGTCGGTCGAAAATTCAAATTCTGATATCGCCGACGAATTCACCAAGCTGATCGTGACCCAGCAGGCCTACTCCGCCAACACCAAGGTGATCACCACGGCGCAAACCATGGTTCAGGATCTCCTGAACGTGCTGCGGTGACCACACCCGGCAGCAGCGTGACGTAAATTCAGGCGCGGAACCATCATGAGTTTAAGTTCGGCCCTTTCGACCATCATGGCGGGTTTGAGCACCAACCAGGCCGCGCTGTCGATCGTATCATCGAACGTCGCCAACTCGCAGACCCCGGGCTACGTCACCCGAACCCTCGATCAGGTCGAGGTCGCGGGCAGCAGTGCGGATGCCGGAGCAAGCGTTCGCGCCATCGGCGTCAATCGCCAGATCAACCTGTACCTGCAATCCCAATTGCGCACCGAAACCTCTGGCGGCGCCTACGCCGACCAGATATCAAATGTGCTGGGCCAGCTCCAAAGTCTCTATGGGACGCCGGGCGGCACCGGCACGCTTGAGGCGACATACAACAATTTCACCTCGGCGCTGCAGGCGCTGTCGGCGAATTCGGGCGCCTCGTCGGCGCGATCCCTGGCCCTGACGACAGCGCAATCGCTGGCGCAGGAATTGAATACCACGACGCAGGGAATTCAGGCGTTGCGCTCGAACGCGGAGCAGGACATCGGGGCTTCGGTCAATCAGGCCAATAACGACCTGGCGCAGATCGCACAGCTGAACGCGCAGCTGCAGAGCCTTCCTTCGACCGACAACACCGCCGCAACCCTGATGGATCAGCGCGACAACGCCATCAACGATCTCTCGAAGCTGATGGACATCAGGGTCGTCACGGACAGCGCCAACCAGGCGACGGTCTACACGACGTCCGGCCTTCAGCTCGTCGGCAACCAGGCCTCCCTGTTATCGTTCAGCGGGCAAGGCACGCTCAACGCCAGTTCCCTGTGGAACAGCAACCCGGCTATGTCCAGGGCCGGCACGCTGACGCTGACATTCGCGAACGGGGCGAGCGTCGATCTGATCGCAACGAACTCGATCGGGTCGGGCCGCATCGGCGCCGACCTGAAATTGCGAGACAGCACCCTGGTGCAGGCGCAAACCCAGCTCGATCAGCTCGCCGCGACGCTGTCGAGTTCGCTGTCGGACATCACCACAGCCGGTACGGCAGTGACGTCGGGCAGCCAGTCGGGGTTTGATGTCGATTTGTCGAACGTGCTGCCGGGAAATTCGCTAAATCTGACCTACACGGACACGGCAACCAATACGCCACATCAGATTACGATCGTGCGCGTCGATGACCCGACCGCGTTGCCGCTGGCCAACACGGCCGCCAATCCCAATGACAAGGTGATCGGCGTCAATTTCCAGGGCGGCATGGCGTCGATCATTTCGCAGCTGACCGCGGCGATCGGCAACACCAACCTTCAATTCTCCAATCCGTCAGGCTCGACGTTACGGGTTCTCGACAATGGCGCCGGGGCGCTCAGTGTCAATGCGGCATCGACCACGGTCACGGCGTCGGCGCTGGCGAACGGCAATCTGCAATTGCTTGTGTTTACCGACGGCAGCACGCTCTATACCGGCGTGATCACCGGCCGCGGAACGCAGTTAACCGGTTTCGCGGGGCGCATCACCGTCAATGCCGCGCTGGTCAGTGATCCCTCGAAGTTCATCGTCTACAACACCTCGCCGTTGACGACGGCTGGAGACACCGCGCGCTCGGATTTTCTCTACTCGCAGCTGACGGCCGGGTCGTTTACCTACTCACCGCAAACCGGGCTCGGCTCGAGGGCGGCGCCGCTCAAGGGGACGCTGCCGAATTATCTGCAGCAATTCCTCGGCCTGCAGTCGAATGCGGCGACATCAGCGCAGCAGCTAGCGCAAGGCCAGGATGTCGTGGTCAACACGCTGCAGCAAAAATTCAACTCCACTTCCGGCGTCAACATCGATGCCGAAATGTCAAGCCTGATCGCGCTGCAGAATACTTACGCGGCCAACGCTCACATTATGTCGGTCGTGCAAAGCATGATGCAGACGTTGATGCAGATTCAGTTGTAGGGCGGTCCAGATGGCGATAAACGGCGTAGGCTTCGGCAGCTCTCTCATCGGGCAATCGGTTCTGGATCTCAAGAATCAACTCGACGACCTTCAGACGCAGCTCGCGAGCGGCAAGAAGTCGACGGTCTATTCGGGGATGGGCGTCAACGAGGGTTTTGCGATCTTCGCGCGGGCGCAGCTGTCAAATCTGTCCGCGTTCACGACGACGATCACCAATATCAACACCACGATCGACACTGCCAGCACGGCGCTGCAATCGTTCGCCCAGATCGCGACGCAGGTGAAATCCGCCGCCAGCACCGGCAGCACGACCGTGAACGGCTCCGGACAGACCACCGGCCAACAGACCGCGGTGTTGCAGCTGAGGTCGATGCTGGAAATGCTCAATACCCAGGCCGGCGATCGCTTCCTGTTTTCGGGAAGCGCCATCGACACGCCCTCCGTCGCGTCGGCGGACGACATCCTCAACGGAAAAGGCGCGCTGGCCGGATTGAAACAGCTGATCGCAGAGCGCAACCAGGCTGATCTCGGCGCCAGCGGCCTCGGACGGCTTGTCCTGTCTTCGCCCACGCCTACGTCGGTGTCGGTCGCCGAAGATGTCGCGGGTTCGCCGTTCGGCTTCAAGCTCAATGCGGTCACGTCCTCGCTGACCGGCGCCGTTGTCACCGGCCCGAGCGGTTCACCGCCAGCGGTCTCGGTCGACCTCGGCCCGACCAATCCCAACAACGGCGACCAGGTCACCTTCACCTTCAACCTGCCGGACGGCACGACAGAAGCGATACAACTGACCGCCTCAACAGCGACCCCGACACCGACCGGAAGCTTCGCGATCGGCGCCACGTCGACCGCGACGGCTGCCAATCTGAAGGCCGCGATCAATGCCGCGATCGGTACGCTCGCCAGCAGCTCGCTGGTCGCCGCCTCGGCGATGGCGGCGTCGGATAATTTTTTCAATACCGACGGTACGGCAATTGGAAGCGTGGTCAACAACAAGGCGGCGATCCCGGCGCCCATCACCGGGGCGACGCTATTGTCAGGCGCTGCGGGAACGGATTCGCTGGGCACGAACTTCGCGGCCGGCGACACCATCACCGTCAATGGCACACCCCTCACCTTTGTCCTCTCGGGCGCGACCGGCAACCAGCTCAACGTCACCGACAGCGTCCAGACGCTGTTGACCAAGATCGACCAGATCACCGGCACCTCGACCCCCTCGACGGTCAGCGGCGGCGTGATCACGCTGCATACCGATAACGCCGCGAGCCTTTCCGTCACGAGTTCGAATGCTGCGGCGTTCGGCTCGCTCGGCTTCGGCGCCACGGCGACCGCGATCCAGCCGCCGCTTCGGGTCGGAGGATCGCCGTTGAATACGGCGACCAGTCTGGTCAGCGGCGCGGCGAACACGGTGGCCTGGTACACCGGCGAAGCCGGCAGCGGCCCGGCCCGCGCGTCATCGACTGCGCGGGTCGATCAGACCGCGACTATTCAATACGGCGTGCGCGCCAACGAGCAAGCGATCCGTTCCGCCCTGCAGGCCGTCGCGGCCTACGCCGCCGTCACGACATTGCCCGCGAGTCCCAACGCGACCGCGCTGGTGTCTGCCCTTAACCAGCGGGTGGCGACAAGCCTGACGCCGCAGGGGAGACAACAGAGCGTCGCGGACATCGAGACCGATCTGGCAACCGCGCAGATCGCGATGAAAGACGTCTCCGCGCGGCAGAGCCAGGCCCAGGTCACGCTGCAGAATTTGGTCGATCAGACCGAAACCATCTCCAGCGATCAGGTCGCGACCGAGATTCTGGCGCTCCAGACCAGATTGCAGGCGTCGTATCAAACGACGTCGATGCTCTCGCAGTTGACACTGGTGAAATACCTGCCGGTCGGATAGTTCGGGCGCTCGAACCAACTTTCGCTCAGCCTTGAGGCGTGCGGCCGACGGTGACTCGCCATACGCCGCACGCGAGCCGCAGGCGTGGTTGAGCAATTCCGCACCACCATATTGTCCGACGTCTCTATTATCCGCCCGCTTGACGCGCGGGACACACCTTATGGTTATGGCGATCTTCGGCGGGCGCAGCGCCGCCGAGCGCGCCGAATTGCCTTTACGCTTTCTAAAGCATGAGTCTTGACCCCTTTTTAAGCATGAGTTTGGAAGCCCGCCGGTATCGCGGCATCCGCCAGTGCCGATTCAGTTTTCATTGAGCATTTGCTTCCTAGGGTCAGGCATGCGGCCAAGAAGGTCGTCAGTTGCGTAACGCCAGAAAGGTTGTCCTATGTCCTTGTCCAATATTACCCTCTCCGCGTCAGTCCGCCAGAACCTGCTCTCCCTGCAGGACACGGCCAACCTGCTCGCGACCACGCAGGGCCGCCTTGCCACCGGCAAGAAGGTCAACAGCGCGCTCGACAATCCGACCAACTTCTTCACCGCCGCCGGCCTCGATTCCCGCGCCAGCGACATCAGCAACCTGCTCGACAGCATCGGCAACGGCGTGCAGGTCCTGCAGGCCGCCAACACCGGCATCACCTCGCTGTCCAAGCTGGTCGATACCGCGAAGTCGATCGCCAACCAGGTGCTGCAGGCGCCGTCGGGCTATACCACGAAGTCGCAGGTTGTTTCGACAGCAGCCATCCTTGGCAACGCGGCCAATCTGGTTGACGGCGTCGGTATTAAATCCGGTGAGACTCTCGCATTCGCAGCGAGCGGAGCTCTGCCGACAGTCACCGTTACCTTCGGCGCCACCGAGACGCTCGACCAGCTGAACACCGCTTTGGCGGCCGGCAATCTGACAGCCAGCCTGGACAGCTCCAACAAGCTCGTCATCACCACGACCAACGACTTCGCTTCGTCCACGATCGGTGCGGTTACCCCTGGCGCTGCCGGTACTACGACGTTCGTAGCCCCTACCGCGCCAGTCGCCGACCCGGTGTCGCAGGCCTCGCGCGCGTCGCTGGTCAGTCAGTACAACCAGATCATCACGCAGATCACCACCACAGCGCAGGATGCTTCCTTCAACGGCATCAACCTGCTCAATGGCGATACGCTGAAGCTGGTGTTTGACGAAACCGGTAAATCGACCTCGACGATCACGGGCGTGACCTTCAATCCGGCCGGTCTTGGCCTGGCGTCGCTCACCGCCGGCACCGACTTCCTCGACAACAACACGACCAACGCCGTGCTGACGAAGCTCAATACCGCCAGCGTCACGCTGCGGTCGCAGGCTTCGGCCTTCGGCGCCAACCTGTCGATCGTGCAGATCCGCCAGGACTTCAACAAGAACCTGATCAACGTGCTGCAGACCGGTTCGTCCGCCCTGACGCTCGCCGACTCCAACGAGGAAGCGGCCAACAGCCAGGCGCTGTCGACCCGCCAGTCGATTGCGACGTCCGCGCTGGCGCTCGCCAACCAGTCGCAGCAGAGCGTTCTCCAGCTCCTGCGCTGATCTCGACAAAACCTTCGACAAACCAGAACGGCGGGGCTTTGGCCCCGCCGTTTTTTTGTGTCTGCATTGTCTTTGTGTCTGCCTTGTCGTCGAGCGCGGCCCTTGCGCTGTTGACGTTTGCTTAAGCCCGCCGAACAATCCTTATGGCTTTTTTAACCATAACAATTTGAAAAGCGGCCGCGATCAGAACGCCTGCCGGACCGATTCATATTTTGTTGACCATATGATTCCTAGAGTCCGCCCGTGTCCGGCCAAGAAGGCCGACGGTTGCGTAACGCCAGAAAGGTCGTTCACATGTCTTTGTCCAACATTACCCTCACGGCGGCAGTCCGCCAGAACCTGCTCTCGCTGCAGGATACCGCTAGCCTGCTCGCGACCACGCAGGGCCGCCTTGCCACCGGCAAGAAGGTCAACAGCGCGCTCGACAATCCCACCAACTTCTTCACCGCTGCCGGCCTCGACGCCCGCGCCAGCGACATCAGCAACCTGCTCGACAGCATCGGCAACGGCGTGCAGGTCCTGCAGGCCGCCAACACCGGCATCACTTCGCTGTCCAAGCTGGTCGATACCGCCAAGTCGATCGCCAACCAGGTGCTGCAGCAGCCCACCGGCTACACCACGAAGGCCAACGTGACGATCGCCACACCGGCCAGCGCGGGTACCGCAACCGACCTGACCAACGCCGGCGCCGGTACGCTGCAGGGCAAGACGCTGATTTTCAAGACGTCGACGGGCACGACCACGCTGACCCTCAGCAACGTCGCCGGCGCCGGCAACGTCAACTCGATCAGCAGCCTCAACAGCGCACTTTCAGCGGCGGGCGTTCAGCTGCAGGCAAGCTTCAACAGCAACGGCTCGATCACCTTCACCTCGAGCAACGATGCCGCCTCCCAGACCATCACCGCCACAGGCGCCTTTGTGGCTCCGCCCGCCGGTTCCTCCACCTCGGTGGACGTTTCGGGAACGGCAACCTTCGGCGCGGTCACCGCGGCGGTTGCCGACCCGGTGTCGCAGGCGACGCGCTCGTCGCTGGTCAGTCAGTACAACCAGATCCTTACGCAGATCACCACCACGGCGCAGGATGCTTCCTTCAACGGCATCAACCTGCTCAACGGCGATTCGCTGAAGCTGGTGTTTGACGAAACCGGAAAATCGACCTCGACGATCCCGGGTGTGACCTTCAATCCGACCGGTCTCGGCCTGGCGTCGCTCACCGCCGGCAACGACTTCATCGACACCGTTGCGACCAACATCGTTCTGACAAACCTCAACAACGCCAGCATCACGCTGCGGTCGCAGGCTTCAGCCTTCGGCGCCAACCTGTCGATCGTGCAGATCCGCCAGGACTTCAACAAGAACATCATCAACGTGCTGCAGACCGGTTCATCCGCCCTGACGCTCGCCGATTCCAACGAGGAAGCGGCCAACAGCCAGGCACTGTCGACCCGCCAGTCGATTGCGACCTCCGCGCTGGCGCTCGCCAACCAGGCCCAGCAGAACGTCCTCCAGCTGTTGCGCTGATCTCGGCGAAACCTTCGACAAACCAGAACGGCGGGGCCTTGGCCCCGCCGTTTTTGTTTCCGCCGTATCGGCCCGACATGCTTCAATGCGGATGCGGCGGCTGAATCGTCGCTGCAACCGGCGTCGATGAAATCAGCGCAGCAGCTGAAGGACGCTCTGCTGCGAGGTGTTGGCGAGCGCCAGCGCGGATACCGCGATCGACTGGCGGGTCGACAGTGCCTGGCTGTTGGCCGCTTCCTCGTTGGAATCGGCGAGCGTCAGGTTGGATGAGCCGGTCTGCAGCACGTTGATCAGCTTCTTCGAGAAGTCCTGGCGGATCTGCACGATCGACAGGTTGGCGCCGAAGGCCGAAGCCTGCGACCGCAGCGTGATGCTGGCGGTGTTGAGCGCCGTCAGCACCTTGCCGGTCAGCACGTTGTCCGTGAAGTCGGTGCCGGTAGTGAGCGGCGCCAGGCCGAGACCGGCCGGATTGAAGGTCACACCCGCGATCGTCAGGGTCGATTTGCCGGTTTCGTCAAAGATCATCTTCAGCGAGTTGCCGTCCAGCAGGTTGATGCCGTTGAAGGACGCGTCCTGCGCCGTGGTGGTGAGCTGCTGGATGATCTGGTTATACTGGGCAACGAGGGTCGCACGCGCGGTTTGCGACACCGGGTCCGGCACCGCCGGAACGACCGCACCGCCAGCACCGCCGCCTGCCGCGTTGGCGCTGATATTGATCGCGTCGAGCGCTACGGGAGCGGCCGGAGCCGCGGTACCGGTGATCACCTGACCTGCGCCGTCATTGGTCGAGGTGAACGTCAGGCTGTCGGGCCCGGTAATCACGGCTGAGAGGTTCACTCCAGCAACCGCCAGTGCGGTGTTGAATTGGTCAAGTGACTGGACCGTTGCCGTCTTGGTCACCGGATTGAAAGGCGAAGACGCGGCACCGACGGTGATCGTGACCGCAGTGCCGGCGGAATTTGTGAACGTGAAAACGCCGCCGTTGAGCTTGCTGGTCGTGAGGTCGGAGGAAGTCGCTACGCCAGGCCCGCTGGGAGCGCCCGTCCCGGTGAACTGGACGCTGGATTTCGTGCTGTAGCCCGACGGCTGCTGCAACGCCTGGTTGGCGATCGACTTGGCGGTGTCAACCAGCTTCTGCAGCGAGGTGATGCCGGTGTCGGCCGCCTGCAGAACCTGCACGCCGTTGCCGATGCTGTCGAGCAGGTTGCCGATGTCGCTGGCGCGGGCGTCGAGGCCGGCGGCGGTGAAGAAGTTGGTCGGATTGTCGAGCGCGCTGTTGACCTTCTTGCCGGTGGCAAGGCGGGTCTGCGTGGTCGAGAGCAGGGCAGCGGTATCCTGCAAGGAGAGCAGATTCTGGCGGACTGCCGCGGTAAGGACGATATCGGACATTTGAATGCTTCCTTAAGTCTGCATCGCAGGCGGCCTGTTACGCGCCGATGCGCTACCTGTTTTCAGCCAAAGGAAGATATGAACGAAAGCTTTTAAAATGTGGTTAACAGCTGCTTAGCAAACACGGTTAGCAAAACCTTAAGCAGACGGGCAGCTTCCCCGAAGCTGGTTGATCGGGCGCCTGCTGGGCGGACGCGAACGCCGTTGCTGATGGCGGCAAATTCCTCGCGAAGCATGGGTTTGGTCACGGACCCGCGAGAGCGGTCCGCAGATTCCGCAAGCAAATCGAAGCCGTTAGTAAGTTAATTTTAAGTAGCTCCCTTTACAGTTCTCTAAAGGATATCCGGAAGCTTATAGGGCGGGAAAAGGGGTTGCTGAGGTGACGAATGTCTAGTGCTGCGGCCCAGGCCTACGCCCGCGTTGCGAATACCACCGCGTCCCCCCGTGAGATTGAAGCCCAGGCGTTGTTGATGGCGGCTAATAAGTTGCAGGCCGTCATGATCAACGCCGACGCGACGTTTGAACAGGCGTCCGAAGCGCTGATGTTCAACCGAAAACTCTGGTCGATCTTTCTCAGCGAAGCTCAGCGTGATGAAAATCCGCAGCCACTGGACGTGAGGCAGAACATCGCAAATCTCGGCATCTTCGTGCTGTCGCATACCGCGGCGCTGCAGATCAGCCCGCAGCGCGATCATTTCAGGCCACTGATCGAGATCAACCGCAACATTGCGGCTGGTTTGAGCGGGCGGGCATGAACAACGTCGTGGATTGATCCGGGGTATCATTCCATGGCCGACATTTTCAGCATTCTCGGCAACAGATATCTGAACGCGCCGACGCCGTCGCACGCGCCTCACATTCGCGTCGTCTGAGGGCAACCGGACTTCGCTTCGTCCGGCGGTCAGGTACCCCTCGTTACAGACACGGCCGCGTGTCCGGCAGTTAAGGTCTCGTTAACCAAACCAATCTACCGTTTTGAGACAGAACGCCACGATGTGCCCGCGCCGCAGGGCCGGCAATAACCGTCCGACAGCATTTGGTAGTGGTCGCGCCGACCGGAAAATCCGGTCATGTCGAACAGTGGCGGCAAGCGCGCCTCGCCATCAGATCGATTTGACGCTCGGCTTGCAGATTGACGAATAATCCCGGTGAGGACGCATGGTAGCTGAAAAGAACGAGCCGAACCGCACCGTTCATGCGGTGGCCGCGGACCGTATCGGGTTTGCCAAACTCACACGGATGGCATTCGACGGGGTCGACCTGCATCCCTTGTGGCAGAGCTTGATGGCTCAGGTGGCCGACGGGACGGCGGAAGCGGGCGTGGCGCTGGATCTGTCGCTGATCGCGCAGCTGCTTGGCGAAAAGCAGACCGGCCTCTTGATCCAGGCCGAGGCGCTCGCCTTTCACAGGTTGTATCGGTCTCCATGCGCGACCGCGCAGCCGGGGTTGCGCGTGCTGGCGCTCGCCGCGGCGATCGACATGGGCGGCAACATGCCGATCGAGTTCTTGCTGGAGGAGTCCGGGATCGAGCTGCAGACGCTTTACGTCATTCCCGGCGCCGGGTTGCCGTCACCGCTGCCCGACCATGACGTTGCGATCGTGATCGCCTCCGACTCCGGCGAATGCCGCGATGCGCTTGAGATCATCGACCGCGCCGCGGCCCGCTGGCCGCGGCCGATGCTGAATCCGCCGCGTCTTGTCTGCAATCTGGATCGCGACAAGCTGCATCGTCTAGTCAGCGGGATCGAGGGACTTGATATCCCGGCGACGGTATGCGTGACGCGCGCGCAGTTGTCCGACGTGGCGCGGTCCACTGTCTTGGTTGCGGATATTGCGACCGAACTGCGGTTTCCGGTCATCGTCCGGCCCCGCGGCTCGCATGCCGGCGTCGGGCTCGCCAAGCTCGATGATGACGCCGCCGTGGCTCGATATCTTGCCGAACGGCCGGAGCAGGAATTTTTCGTCTCGCGTTTCGTCGACTACGCCAGCGAAGATGGCCTGTTTCGCAAGTACCGTGTCGCCTTTGTCGAAGGGCGGCCCTACGCCTGCCACATGGCGATCGCCGATCGCTGGGATATCTGGTATCTCAACGCCGGAATGACGGACAGCGCCGCCAAGCGTCGCGAAGAAGAAACCTTCATGCTCACCTTCGACATCGGTTTCGCGCGCCGCCATGCGACCGCGCTGGCCGGCATGGCCGAGCGGATCGCTCTCGATTATTTCACGATCGACTGCGCGGAAAACCAGCGCGGCGAGTTGCTGATATTCGAAGCGGACAATACCGCCGTCGTGCACAATATGGATTCGCCGGAGCTGTTTCCCTACAAGCCGCCGCAAATGCGCAAGATTTTCGCGGCGTTCGCGGCGATGCTGTACGGCCGCGCCCGGCGGGGACGGGAGCGCGCGGCGTGACCAGGGCGTTGCGCGAAGTGCCGCTGCAAACGGAATCGAGCCAGTCGCTCGATCCGAAAAACTGGCACGACATCCGCGCGCTTGGTCATCGCATGCTCGATGACATGATCGACTACGCCGCCAACATCAGGGATCGTCCGGTCTGGCAGCCGATCCCTGATGAAGTCCGCGCGCGGTTTCAGGCCGGGCTTCCGCTTGAGCCCTGCGATCCCGCCGACGTCTACCGGGAATTCGCCGATTTCATCGTTCCCTATGCGACCGGCAACGTCCATCCGGGTTTCATGGGATGGGTGCATGGCGGCGGCACCGCGGTAGGCATGCTGGCCGAAATGCTGGCGGCCGGTCTCAATGCCAATCTCGGCGGACGCGATCATATTCCGATCGAGGTCGAACGTCAGATCGTCGAATGGATGCGCCAGCTGTTCGGCTTCCCGGGCGGGGCAAGCGGAATCTTCGTCACCGGCACGTCGATGGCCAATCTGATGGCGGTGCTGGTGGCGCGGACGACGGCGCTCGGCCAATGCGTGCGGCAGCGCGGCCTCGGCTACGACGGCGCGTTGCTGACCGCCTATACCTCGACAGCCGCGCACGGATGCATCACCAAGGCCATGGAGATTGCCGGCTTCGGCAGCGATGCGTTACGGTGCATCGCGGCCGACCGGTTCCACCGCATCGACGTGGCGGCGCTGCGCGCGCGGATCGCGCTGGACCGCGGCGCCGGCTTGCAGCCTTTCCTCGTCGTCGGTTCGGCCGGGACGGTGGATATCGGCGCCATCGATGACCTGCAGGCGCTGAGTTCGCTGTGCCGCGAGGAAGGGCTCTGGTTTCACGTCGACGGCGCCTATGGCGCGCTTGGGGTTCTCTCGCCGTCGCTCGCACCAAGGCTGGCCGGAATTGCAAACGCGGATTCGATCGCGCTTGATTTCCACAAATGGGGGCAAGTGCCTTATGACGCGGGCTTCCTGATCGTCCGCGACGGCGATCGGCATCGCGACACTTTTTCCGCGCCGGCGGCGTATCTGCGTCGGGAAGCCCGGGGGCTCGCCGCGGGCGCGCGCTGGCCTTGCGAACTCGGTCCCGATCTGTCGCGCGGCTTCAGGGCGCTCAAGACCTGGTTCACCCTAAAAACCTACGGGACCGAGAAGCTGGGCGCGGTGATCGCGCGCAGCTGTGCGCTCGCCGGATATCTGGAAGCGCGGATCCTGGCGGAGCCGCGGCTGGAGCTGATGGCGCCGGTGCAGCTCAATATCGTCTGCTTCCGCTATCGCGCCGATAACGCCAACCAGGTCAACGCCGATATCGTCATGGACATACAGGAATCCGGGATCGCGGCGCCGTCGACCACGCTGCTAGACGGCCGGCTCGCGATACGCGCGGCGATCGTCAATCATCGCACCGACACCGGTGATCTCGATGCGCTGTTGGCCGCCGTCCTCAGGTTCGGCGCAGCGCGAACCTGCGCGGCACAGGTTGCCGCGAATGCCATTTTGTGTGTAGTTTCCTGAGCCGATTGACGGTATTGGGGAATCAATTTTTTCAATGGCTCCGCGGGTGAGCGCATGGGAGTGCAGCGATGGCGCTTAGGGTAGAACTAAAGCCGTTCGAGCGGATCATCATCGGTCAGAGCGTCATCACCAATTCGGAGACGCGGACGTCGTTTCTGATCGACGGCGAAGCGCCGATCCTGCGCGAGAAGGATATCCTGACCGCGGAGACCGCGAACACGCCGGTGAAGCGGCTCTATCTCTGCGCCCAGATGATGTATCTGGAAAATGATATACCAAAATACCAGGACCTCTACATGAGCTTCGTCAAGGATCTGCTGGAGGCGGTGCCGAGCTTCAGAACGCCGATCGAGACCGCAAGCAAGCTGATACTGAGCGGCTCTCTCTACAATTCACTGAAGGAAATCCGGAAGCTGATCAGGCGGGAAGAGGAATTGCTGAGGTGATCAGCCCTCAGCGCAACCAAGCCGCTGATCGAGATCAATCGCAATATTGCCGCGGGTCCCGGCGGACGCGCCGCTCGAAGCCAGTAACCGGACGCGCAGCTCAGGCCCTGCGATCGGTGGCGAGAGGCCGCGGCGGCACTCCCTTTGCCAAATCAAGGGTGTGGAAATAGGCGCGACGGCGCAGCACCGCTTCATCCGGAAATTGCTGGACCACGACGTTGGTTCTGTCATCGACCACCTGATAGACGATCGAGGCGGCGGCCTGGTCGATAAACGCCTGACGCGATATGTAGTCGCTCGGGTTCTGCGAATCGTTGCGCGCGCCCGCGCTGGCGTCGGCTACCGTGACGCTCTGGCTTGCCGGCAATTCGGTCGCGACCGCCTTGTCAGCCGCTTCGCTCAGCGGCTGTGCGACGTGTGTAGCAGCCGGCGCCCCCACCGGCCTGACGCTGAAATCCATACTCATGGCAGCCTCCTGGCCTCCCGCGAGTCAAACCCCAACCCTTCTCCAGCGCAATCTAGCCGACGGCGTCTCAATGAGATGTTAGAAATGTCGGTCAATGCCGCGTGCATTTGCGCGCGGCATTTTGCTTCAAATTTTAATGAATGGCCGCGCCGGGGATCGGGCGTGCGCGACGACAGTGCCGAAGCTGGCGCCAGTCAGAGCGAACGGTTCAGCGACATCGGGGCGGCGCGGCGCGGGTTGGGCGCGGTGTGCTGCCCGACCGCGGTGTAGGTCTGCGGCTTGCTCTTCTTTTGCATCTCGACGTTGACGCCCCGGATGATTCCTTCGGACACCGCGTGCGCGGTCGCAAGCACCGTGAGATTGATCTGCAGCATGGCGCGGAACACATCGTGATGGCGATGCAGCGTGGTTAAAAGCTCCGGCGCGGTTTGCGACAGATATTTCTGGCTGGTCTTCAGCTGCCCGACCGCGTTGACATAGCGGCGGGACAAGTCCGCTTTCTTCGGTTCGAACGCCATCGCCTCGCGCAGCTTGCCGGCGCGCACCAGTTCGGTTTCGCGCTCGACGACGCCGAGCAGGGCGCTCATGACCTCCATCAGGTTTTCCGCAAGCTTGCGGGCATCCGCCGGCGTCGCGGCCGTGGGAAACGGCGCGGGCGCCTGTTGCCGCTGTGGATGCTGGTTCATGTGCGGTTTCCCTCAGGCCTGGCTGGCGCGGCCCGCTTGCTGCAGAATCAGGGTGCGATAGACGTCGTTGGAGATTCCGACGCCGCCGGCCTTGGCGAAGGATTTCGAATATTGCTCGGTCAGCATCGAGCGCCATACGCCGGTGCCTGGTGTGTCGCCGAACGGGCCTTCGCCTTTGATGCCTGATGTCATCTGCGAAAACATCGAATTGAGGAACATCGCCTCGAAATCGGTCGCCGTGGCCTTGGCCTTGGCCTGCGCCTGCGGCGAGACCTTCTTCAAGGCCTCGGCGAACTGCGGATCGGGCCGGCCGTTGAACAGCGGCATCATGGCCCTGGCGGGGATGCTGCCGGCGGCGTTGATCAGGCTCGACTGCATCACATCACCTCGATGTCGGCTTCGATGCCGCCCGCGGCCTTGATCGCCTGCAGGATGCCGATCAGGTCGCGCGGGCCGATGCCGAGCCCGTTGAGGCCGTCGACGAGCTGCTGCAGTGATACGCCGTCTTTCACGACCGCGAATTTCTTGCCGTCCTCGGTGACCCCGACGCTGGTGCGCGGCGTCACTACGGTTCGTCCGCGCGACTGTGGATTGGGCTGGCTGACCTGCGGACTTTCGGAAATCGTGACGGTGAGATTGCCCTGGGCGACCGCGACGGTGGCGACGCGGACGTCGCGGCCCATCACGATGATCCCTGAGCGTTCGTCGATCACGATCTTGGCCGCGAGATCCGGATCGACCTGCAGCTGCTCGATCTCGGTCAGGAAGGCGACGACGTTGCCCTTGAATTCCACGGGGATCGAGAGCTGCACGGTCGAGGGGTCGATCGGCTCGGCGGTCTTGACGCCGAGGAAATCGTTGACGGCGGCCGCAATCCGCTTGGCGGTGGTGAAATCGGCGTTGCGCAGCGCCAGCCGCACATTGGGCAGACGGTTGAGCGCGAACTCGATCTCGCGCTCGATGATGGCGCCGTTGGCGATGCGGCCGACTGTCGGCACGCCGCGGACGATTTTGGCGGCTTCGCCCTCGGCCTGGAAGCCGGAGATCGCGACCGAGCCTTGCGCCACCGCATAGACATTGCCGTCGGCGCCGAGCAGGGGGGTGACGAGCAGGGTGCCGCCCTGCAGGTTCTTGGAATCGCCGAGCGCGGAAACCGTGACATCCATCCGCGTGCCCTGGGTGCCGAACGGCGGCAGATTGCCGGTGACCATGACGGCGGCGACGTTGCCGGTGCGGATGGTGGCGCCGCGGATATTGACGCCCATCCGTTCCAGCATCGCCTGCAGCGATTGCTTGGTGAAGGGGATGTTGTTGAGGGTGTCGCCGGTGCCGTTGAGGCCGACCACGAGGCCGTAACCGATCAACTGGTTCTGCCGCACGCCTTCGATGTTGGCGAGGTCCTTGATCCTCGAAGTCGCGCCCGCGGGCAGCGCGAACAGCACAAGCGCCAGCAGCGCGGCGCAGGCCACCTGGAATCGTCGTGCCGAATGGACGCTTGGCATCCTCTGCTCCCCGCTGAGGTCTTCACTTTGGACCTCCGCCACTCCCATGACGGCGATCCCGCATTAACCATGCGAGATCGGTGCCACGCCCGTCACTCTTGTAACATATTGATATTACTGTATAAAAATATATAAGTCGGATTGCGGCTGGCGCCCGTGCCGCGGCGAAACTGCCTCCTTGCGGCAGATTTTGCCGGGCCGTTTACGTTCCATTAACCATAACGGCGCGAAGCTGCCGCCACACATTGCGGGATGACACGATGCGCATCTACGGACCGAACGGCACCAACCTGGGGACACCGGCGGCCAACACAAGGCGAAGCTCCTCGAGCGGCTTTGCACTGCCGGACGCGGCCGCGACCGCCGAGACGCGCGCGCCGGTCGCGCCCAAGGCTGCCGCCAACATCGACGCGCTGCTGGCGATGCAGGGAATCGAGGATCCGACCGAGCGCCGCAAGCGCTCGGTGCAGCGCGGCAAAGGTGCGCTCGACGTGCTGGATGACCTCAAGATCGGGCTGTTGTCTGGCAATTTCGATGCCTCCACGGTGAACCGGCTGCGCGACGCCGCCGCCAACCTCAAATCCTCCTCCGGCGACCCCGGCCTGGACGCCGTGCTGTCCGAGATCGAGCTGCGGGTCGAGGTCGAACTGGCCAAGGCCGGGCAATTCTAGGGCGGGCAGGGCGGGCCCAAGGCCACGGCTTTGTTCACAGGTTCCTGCCGGAACACTCCCGCAGTGCACAGGTTCGACGCCGCGGCCGATATTGTCTGTAATAGAACCCCGCTATATAAGGCGCGCGCGGACCGACCCTTTCGGCCCGCCTTGCACGCGAAGATGGGCTGGCCTTGGAAAAGTTGAAGAACTACCGACCCTCCGAAAAAGAGCCTTTCATGAACGATCGCCAGCGCGATTATTTTCGCGCCAAGCTTCTGGCGTGGAAGGACGAAATCCTGCGGGAATCGCGCATCACGCTGCAGACGCTGCAGGAGGAGAACGTCAACCATCCCGATCTCGCCGACCGCGCTTCCTCCGAGACCGACCGCGCCATCGAGCTGCGCGCCCGCGACCGCCAGCGCAAGCTGATCTCCAAGATCGACGCGGCGCTGCAGCGCATCGAGGACAACACCTACGGCTATTGCGAGGAAACCGGCGAGCCGATCTCGCTGAAGCGGCTGGAAGCCAGGCCCATCGCCACGCTTTCGGTGGAGGCGCAGGAGCGCCACGAGAAGCGCGAGAAGGTCTATCGCGACGAGTGAACCAACGCGTGAACCGGTTCGCGCATCAATGCAGCGCGCGGTGGTATCGTGTTGTTGCGAATTCGTATTCCGGATGTCGCCGCCGATGAACAGGACTCCCGCCGGTGTCTTGCGATGAGCGATGAAACGCTGCCCGGCCGCGCCGGCGAAGTGTTCGCGGCTTTCCTGAAACTTGGCCTGACTTCGTTCGGCGGCCCCGTCGCCCATCTCGGCTATTTCCGCAACGAGTTCGTCGCGCGCCGCAAATGGCTCGACGAGCAGAGCTATGCCGATCTGGTCGCGCTGTGCCAGTTTCTGCCGGGTCCGGCCTCCAGCCAGGTCGGAATTTCGATCGGCCTGTTGCGCGCGGGCTACCTTGGCGCGCTCGCCGCCTGGACCGCCTTCACCCTGCCATCGGCGCTGGCGCTTTTGCTGTTCGCCTACGGGCTTGCCGCGTCCGGCAATGCGCTGGGGAGCGGCTGGCTGCACGGGCTGAAGGTTGCCGCGGTGGCGGTGGTGGCGCTGGCCATCATCGGCATGGCGCGGACGCTGACGCCCGACCGCGCCCGCGCCAGCCTCGCGGTGCTCGCCTTGGCCATCGCGCTTGCGATTCCGTCGGCGTGGGGACAGATCGGCGCCATCCTCGTCGGCGCCGTGATCGGCGCGGCATTCCTGCGAGCCGAAGCCCCCGTCGAACCAGCGAGCCTGAAGCTGCCGGCGAGCCGGGCGAGCGGCGCCATCGCGCTTGCGATCTTCGCTGTGCTGCTGGCGGGGTTGCCGATTCTGGCGGCGGCGACCGGCGAGCCAAATATCCGCCTGTTCGACACCTTCTACCGCGTCGGCTCGCTGGTGTTCGGCGGCGGCCATGTCGTGCTGCCGCTGCTGCAGGCCGAGGTGGTGCCCCAGGGATGGATCAGCAACGACGCCTTCATGGCCGGCTATGGCGCGGCGCAGGCGGTGCCGGGGCCGCTGTTCACGTTTTCCGCCTATCTCGGCGCCATCATCGGCGGCTGGAAGACGGCACTGGTTTGCCTGGTCGCGATCTTCCTGCCGTCGTTCCTGCTGGTGATCGGAATCCTGCCGTTCTGGGAAACGCTGCGGCGCGGGCAAACCGCCCAGGCCGTGCTGCGCGGGGTCAACGCCGCGGTGGTGGGCCTCTTGCTGGCGGCCTTCTATACCCCGGTCTGGACCTCGGCGATCACAGGCAAAGCCGACTTTGGGCTGGCCGCGTTCGCCTTCCTGCTGCTGTTTTTGTGGCGGACGCCGCCATGGCTGGTCGTCATTCTCTGCGCCGCCGGTGGCCAGCTCTTGGCCGGCTTGCCGTGACGAGGCATGATCGGCGATCCCGGGAGGCTGCCCATGAGCAGGACAAGCGCGGCCGCCGAAATCATCGCCGCCGCCCGCGGCAGTCGCACGCCGCTTGAGCCATTGCCCGCGGAGATTGCGCCGCGCAGCGAAGCCGAGGGCTACCGCGTTCAGGACGCGCTGCACCGCCTGCTCGCGGCCGACCTCGGCGCCCGCGTCGGCTACAAGATCGGCTGCACCAGCGCGGTGATGCAGCAATATCTCGAGATCCCGCACCCCTGCAGCGGCGGCGTCTTCGCAAACGGCGTTCACGAGAGCGGCGTGTCGCTGCGGGCGGCGGATTTCGTTCGCGTCGGCGTCGAATGCGAAATCGCGGTGCGGCTGGCGCGCGATCTGTTGCCGACGGAAGAGCCGTTCACGGCCGAGTGGGTTGGCGAGGCGATCGAGGCCTATCTGCCGGCGATCGAGATCGTCGATGACCGCTATGCGAGGTGGCAGACGCTGGGCGCGCCGACACTTGTTGCGGATGATTTCTTCGCCGCCGGCTGCGTGCTCGGCGATCCCGTGCCGCGATCGCAGGCGCCCGACCTGCTCGGGGTGATCGGCCGCGCGCTGATCAACGGCGTCGAGGCCGGGCAGGGCAGCGGGGCCGACGTGCTCGGCCATCCCCACAACGCGCTGGCGTGGCTCGCCAACCGCCTCGCCACCGGGGGCAGGGGCCTGCGCGCAGGCGAGATCGTGCTGACCGGCAGTCTCGTCAAAACGATCTGGCTCAACGCCGGCGACCGCGTGGCGATGGAGCTGGCGGGACTCGGCAGCGTGGCTGCGACGTTTGCGTGAATTGCGCAATGCGCAAAGTGTTTTGCGCCTTTGAGACACAACTCGCTCTTGTCGTCCCCGCGAACGCGGGGACCCATAACCACCGATGTTTGCCGTACACAAATCTGCGGCCCCAGCCTCGCGCAACACAAACATTTGTGGCTGGGTCCCGGCTCGCGCTTCGCTTGGCCGGGACGACGGAGATTTCCCATTTCGATTTTCAAAGAGCCAATTCCAGACACACCTCCGCGATCTCGCGGCTTGATGCGCCCGAGCTTTGCCAGAAATTCCTCGCCCTCCGATCAGAGGGCGCAGGGAATGCCGGGTGCACGGTGCACCCGATAGCCGCGCGTGCGAGGATAGTGAAGGAAAGCACACGCGTTCGTCAGGTCACGCCGAAATCACCCGGCATTCCCCGCGCAATGGTTTTACGGCTTATAGCGTGCTCTCCCCGGCGATCGGGCTTTCTTGCCACCGTCGCCCGCGCTTCCAAACGCGAACTTGACGCCAGCGTCGAGGCGTCAGGACCACACGACTTCGCCGTCCGCAAGCAAGCGCCCTCGTCTTTGGCGCCGCCTCGCGTCCACCGCATCCCGCCCCGCGGCCGTGACGATCGCGTGTCGCCCCTCCTTAAGGGGCGGGACGGCGAGGATTATAGCCTTGATTTGGGTTTCGGAAATACAGAAATATTTTTCGCAAAGGGGCTGGACACATTTTTTTTGATTTGCCCGGCGGGCAAGCGTTCAGCCCTCTAGACTAGACACTCGGCTCCCCGCCAAGCGCCTTGGCTACGTTGCGGAAGCGGTCGAGCACAGCCTCCATACTCTTCGAACAACGGATGACTGACTGCCTATGACAAGAGTTGTCTTGGCCAGTGCGGACAGCCGGCCGGGGCTCATTGATCACCTCATCGGCGGGTGCCGAGCAGCGAGGCGGGATACGCTGCGGCGTTCACGGCGCGCTTTCGAGAAACGGATTGACGATGGCGAGCCCGCCGATGCCGCGGCCGGGCTGCATGTCCTCGCTGTAGAGGATATCGCATTCCCCCTCGATCGCGGCGGCGACGACGAGCGCATCGTAGAACGAAAGCCGATGATCTTCGGCAAGCGCCCGGGCTGCCGCGTGCAGGTCGAGCGTGAGCGCCAGCGGCGGATCGACCATCGTCAGCACATCGGAAACCGCCTCGGCGATTTCACGCCAATCCCGGCCCTGCTTGCGGCGCGAGACGGCGGTGAACTCGTTGAGCACCTGCACGCTGAGTCTGCCGCCGCCTGCGAGCAGCGCGCGTGCCCGGTCGGCTTTCCCGCCGGTTTGCTGGGCGTAGACGAGAATGTTGGTGTCGAAGAAGGCGATCACCGCTCGTTGGCCTCGTCCCGGTCGAATTTGTAGCCGGGAGGAAGCGTCCAGTCGCGCGCGGCCATTCGCGCGAGCGCGCGGCGCCGCTGATCTTCCCGTGTTTCGACCTCGATGGCGCCATTCCTGGCGGCGACCACGTTCAATTCGTCGCCTTCCTTGAGGCCGAGTTTCTCGACCAGCGCCTTGGGCAATCGAACCGCGAGGCTGTTGCCCCACCTGGAAACGATCATGACTGCCTCCTGAAGATATACAGTATCAAATGTATATCATAAGACGGATATCATGACTTTTCAAGCCATCTCAGCGGCCGCCGGCAACGACCCATCCACATCGTCATGGCCCGGCTTCCGCCTTCTCTTAGGCTACGGCGGACCAACGGCCGGCGAAGTTTTGGCGTAGCCGGCTAACCCGGCCATCCCCGTCCTTGATCTGGCTCGCCTTCGAAGCCGGGCTTCACTCGATCACTTCGTCGGCGGTGCCGAGCAGCGAGGGCGGGATCGCGAGGCCGAGCTCTTTGGCGGTCTTGAGATTGACCACCAGCTCGAATTTGGTCGGCTGCTGGACCGGAAGCTCGGCCGGTTTGGCGCCTTTCAGGATGCGGCCGATATACTGGCCGGTCTGATGGGCCATCTCGTCGAAATTCGGTCCGTAACTGATCAGGCCGCCGATGTCGCAGAAGTCGCGCACATAATACATGGTCGGCATCCGGTAGCGGAGCGCGGCCTTGACCAGTTGCTGGCTGCTCGAAAAGAAGAAGGGATCGTCCCCAAGCAGCACGGCGGCAATCGATTTTTCCCGCGCCAGCGCGAAGGCCGGCTCGATTTCAGCCGCGGTGGATGCCGTCAGCGTCGTCAGGCGCAGCTTCAGCGAACGCGCCGCCGCCTCGGCCTGCTCCCGATGCGATTTCACGTTGGGATTTTTGGGATTTACCAGAAAACCGAACGAGGTGTCGTGAACCAGCTCAGAGAGCAGTTGAAGCTTTTTCGGCGTGAGCGGATCGAACAGCATGGTCACGCCGGTCAGATTGCCGCCGGGATGGTCGAAGCTCGCCACCACCCGATAGGCGACCGGATCGACCGCAAAGCGGAAGACGATCGGAATTGTCGAGGTCGCCGCCTTGGCCGCGAGCGTCGCGGGCAATCCCGAGGCCACGAGCACGTCGACCTTTTTTGCCACCAGCTCGGCCGCCAGCCCGGCCAGCCGGTCATAGCCGTCCGCGCTCCAGCGAAATTCCATCGCAACGGTCTTGCCCTCGATGAACCCCTGCTCTGACAGGCTCCTTTGCAAGGCGCGGATCAGCGCGGCATCGGTACCCCTGGCGTTGCTGGAGAGATAGCCGACCACCGGGATCGCCGCATTGGCGGCGCGGGCGGCCGCCGGCAAGCCGAGCGCGCCGATGGCGAGGCCGAGGAAATCGCGCCGTCTCATTCGATCACCGTCGCTGTGATGGTCAGGCCCATTTGCCTGGTGGAACGTCGCTTCATGCCTGCCCCCAGCGACCGGTGCGGCATTGTAGCGGTCCAAACTCGATCTCTGGAAGGTGTCGGGCGTCCGCGTGCAACAAAATATGTGGGAGGCCGGGCCGCGCGGCATGGTCGGTTCCGGTAATTTTTGGCGGACTATCGCGCACCATTGATGATGGTCAGGGCAAATTCCTCGACCGTATAAACACGCCCGTCACCGACGACAGTGACGAAGGGAAATCCGCGGCGCAGGAAATCGTTTGCCGTCTCGAGGGCGTCACTCCTTGTATCCTTGAAGACTTTTACGATGCCCTCGGGTTCACGGGGCTTGCCTTGCACGATAAACACCGACTCTCCCCCTGCGTCGCGGGCCCGCAATGCGCGCTATTCTACCTCTGGTTGCGTCCGGCGGTCTATCAATGTTTTGACTTAACGAGGCGGGCGCAAACGCCGAGGCTGTCGGCTTCAAACCTAAGTTCCGCATCCAACCCGGTCGCGAGCGCGCGCATCAACTGGAAGCCCAGCCCGCCATCGGTGGCGGGATCGAAGCTTTCGGGAAAGCCGACGCCGTCGTCCGTCACTTCAACCACGAATGAGCCATCGTCTTTTGTTTGGCAGCGGATACCGACCTGCACGACCAGTCCCGACGGATGCGCATACTTGCTGGCGTTGGTCAGAAGTTCAGCGGCGATAAGCCCGGCGTGAAGGGCATGGCGGGGATCGACGTAGCCACTGCCGGAATTATCGACGGTCAGATGCATCTTTCCCTGCTGGCCGAGCGTCGCGATCATCTCGGCGATTTCCTGCACGAAATCGCCGAGGTTGACGCCGTTGCCGTTGACGGCGCGCGCCAGCGAGTTGTGGAGTTTCGCCGTGACCTCGATGCGCGCATTGATGTCGGCGAGCAGGATGCAGACCTGGGCCGCGGTAAAGGTCTTGGCGCTTTTGGAAATCGCATTGCGCTGCAGGCGAATGACGCTGCTCAGGCTCGCCAGGTTGTTCGCGATCCGATGGTCGGCCTCGGTCCGCCCGGTTATTTCGCCCTCGATCAAAATCGACATTTTTTGCTCTCCCTTGGCAGAGCAGGATGCGCCCCAGAAGGCCGACGATCAACAAAACAATAGTAAGTTCAATGTGTTGGTGGCGTATTCGACAGCTTTGTGGGCTTAGTTGTCGAACTCCCCGGAAGCACATAAAGTGTCTAATGAGTATAAACAGTAAGGAACTCATTATGCGGGTTCTTGGTTATCAGGGGTGAGCCTTCACGGGGAGAGTTGATAAAATGGGCGAACTCAGCAGGGGTGAACGACTTCAGATCATGCTGACGCATGCCGAACTGCAGACCATCGACACCTGGCGTTTCGCAAAGCGGATGCCCAGTCGCGCGGCGGCGATACGCGAATTGCTCAAACGCGGCATCGCCGCCGAGGGATTTGAAGTCGCGGACGGCCAGAAGTCGAAGGACTTCTCCGTCGTGGCGGACAAGGCGGCCGAGTAGCGCATTCGGCCAGTTCAGATCTCGCGCGGGACTCACCGGGCAACAGGATGGCTTTTCGCTACCGTGACGCCGCCATGCCTTTGGTGCAGAAGGCCTCCGACAAAACGCTGGTGTCACTTCGCCGTTCGGCGAAGCTCCTCAACCAGTTTGGCAAGGCCCGGGTCGTGCGGGCTGGTCGCCGCCACAAGATTCTGCTCGGCCGATGACTACGAGACCGGCTCGACCGCGGCGTTGCATCCCTCGCGCCGGCGCGACCGGCCGGGGGCGCATTGGCCGCTCGCCGTGGTGCCCTAGTAGCAGGGCGGGACGGGATAGAGGATGACCGAGTCGAAGCATTTCGGGATCTGACTCGCGATCGGTCCGTAGTGATTATCGATGCCGGTTGCCGCGTAGACCGGCGCGGGGGCGACGACCGCCACGGCGGCGGGCGGACTTGCCTTCTTCTTGGCGGCAAGCGCGTCGGTCGAGACGAGCGCGATGGAAGCAATGCCCGCGACCGCGGATGCGGCGAGCATGATGATGGTTCGGCGTGACATGGTGGCCCCTTTCCCAGGCTGATGACCAATCATGTTCCGGGCGCATTCGCGCGTCCAGAACAAATATGTCACAGCTGATTTGTATTGTCGGCATTAGCGGCAGATATACGCGCCGTTCACGTTGGCGCGTACTACCCGCTGTTTTGAGATATTCGATAGCGGCCCGTGCCGACCACTGCATCAAGATGCCGATCGCTCCATGGGATCATCATTAAAGTTTGGAAGCGAGGAGGCCAGCATGCCCGCTGTTGATATTGGCGCTGCTGATCAGCGGCTTCGTCACCGCAAGCACCCGACAGGCCAGCGCGGCCGTCGTGTACTGCCAATATGTCGGGTATCCGGCCGGTTGCGTCGTGAGGTCCGGCGTGGTGTCGCGGCCACGGCCGGTCGCTGGAGCCGTCGTGACGCCGGGAACGCCGATGAATCGCGGCGGTCCGGTCGATCGCGCCGGACGGCGCTGATCCGGCCCCTATTCGATCACCTCGTCGGCGCGTCCGACCAGCGTGTTGGGAACATTGATGCCGAGCGACTTGGCGGTCTTCAGGTTGACGATCAACTCGACCTTGGTCGCCTGCTGAACCGGCAGGTCCGCGGGTTTGTCGCCCTTGAGAATCCGGCCGGTATAGACGCCGGCGATGCGGTAGGAATCCGTAATGTCCGATCCATAGCTCATCAGGCCTCCGGCCGCGGCGAACTCGTGTCCCTTGTAGACCGCGGGCACCGCGTGACGGGCCGCCAGCGCCGCGAGTTGCGAGCTATGGCTCGTGAACAAGGCGCTGGTGGCGATCACGAGGCCGCCCGCTCGCAATTGGGCTGCGTCCGCAAAGGCCGCATCGAACTCCTGTTCGGTGCTGGCTTTCAGGACATGCAGATCCAGTCCGAGGGTGCGCGCCGCCGCCAGCGTATCCTTCGTTTCGGTCTCGGCCAGAGCGGCATCGGCCGGGTTGACGAGCACGGCCATGATCCGCGCGGTGGGGACCAGCTCATGCAGCAATTCAAGCGCCTTGGGCACCAACCCCACGGTCAATTGTGTCACCCCCGTGAGGTTGCCGCTCGGCCGGCTGAGGCTGGAGACGAGACCGACCTGGACCGGGTCGGCGGCCGTTTCAAACACGATCGGAATGGTTGCGGTCGCCGCCTTCGCCGCGAGGGCCGCCACAGTGGTGGTCGCGACAATCACGGCTACACGACGCTGCACCAGATCAGCCGTCATCGCGGGCAGCCGGTCGATTCGGCCCTCCGCCCAGCGGTACTCGATCTCCACGTTTTGGCCGTCCACAAAACCGCCTTCGCCCAGCCCTTTAAGAAACGCCGCTAAGGGCCGCGCCCAGCCTTGCTGGGAGGCGGCGTTGACAAACCCGATGACCGGCATCGCGGCTTGCTGCGAATGTGCCGCGAGCGGCCACGCGACCGCGGCGCCGCCGATTAGTCCGATGAACTCACGCCGCCGCATGGCATTGCCCCTCGTTGAAGGAGGCAACCTAACACCAACTCGGTCCGGACCTCTGGCTAAATCGCACAATCAGAGTGATAGTTTTTGGAAGTTGAGGGAAGGAATAGCGGCGGGAGGTTGATGTCGGTTCAGGCTCCCATGAACGGAAGTGGGGCCTATTCGATCACCTCGTCGGCGCGTCCGACCAGCGTGTTGGGAACATTGATGCCGAGCGACTTGGCGGTCTTCAGGTTGACGATCAACTCGACCTTGGTCGCCTGCTGGACCGGCAGGTCGGCGGGTTTGTCGCCCCTGAGAATCCGGCCGGTATAGACGCCGGCGATGCGGTAGGAATCCGTAATGTCCGATCCATAGCTCATCAGGCCTCCGGCCGCGGCGAACTCGCGTCCCTTGTAGACCGCGGGCACCGCGTGACGGGCCGCCAGCGCCGCGAGTTGCCGGATATTGCTAGAGAACAAGGCGCTGGTGGCGATCACGAGGCCGCCCACGTGCAGCTGGTTGACGTTTGCAAAGGCCGCATCGAACTCCAGTTCGGTGCTGGCTTTCAGGACATGGAGCTCCAGTCCGAGGGTGCGCGCCGCCGCCAGCGTATCTCTCGTTTCAGTCTCGGTAACAGCGGCATCGGCCGGGTTGACGAGCATGGCCATGATGCGCGCGCTGGGGACCAGCTCGTGCAGCAATTCAAGTTCTTTCGGCTCTAACCCCACGGTGAGTTGTGTCGCCCCCGTGATGTTGCGGCCCGGTCGGCTCAGGCTGGAGACGAGGCCTAGCTGGACCGGATCGCCGCCCGTTTCAAAGACAATCGGAATGGTTGCGGTCGCCGCCTTTGCCGCGAGCGCGGCCGCGGTGGTGGTGGCGGCGATCACGGCGACCTGACGCTGCACCAGATCGGCCGTCATCGCGGGCAGCCGGTCAATTCGGCCCTCCGCCCAGCGGTATTCGATCGCCACGTTTTGACCGTCCACAAAACCGGCCTCGCGCAACCCTTTAAGAAACGCCGATAAGGGCCCCGCCCAGCCTTGCTGGGAGGCGGCGTTGACAAACCCGATGACCGGCATCGCGGCTTGCTGCGAATGTGCCGCGAGCGGCCACGCGGCCGCGGCGCCACCGACAAGCGTGATGAACTCGCGACGTCTCATGCCCCACCAACCCCCGAACCGAACGAGTATTCCAGTAATCGTAGCCGCGAGAGCCCGAAGTGCCGCGCCTATTCGATCAGCTCGTCCGCGATGCTAAGCAAATCACGGCTGATGGTCAGCCCGAGCGCCTTGGCGGTCTTCAAGTTAATGGCCAGCTCGAACTGGGTCGGCTGCAAGACCGGCAGATCGGCAGGTTTTCTCCCCATCAGAATCTGGCCGGTGAGCGTTGCGGCATGCCGGTATAGTTCCTCGGTGCTGGCGCCATAGCTGACCAGACCGCCGGCCGCGACGTACTCGCGAAGTTCATTCATCGTCGGAACCGCATAGCGCGTGGCTAAATCGGCGATTTTTGCGCGCTGGGCGAGAAACAATGCGTCGGGGGCCACAACGAGCGCGCCATCCTGCTCTTGCCGTGCTGCCCTGAAAACTGCGTCAAGATCCCGTTCGCTGCTGGCTTCCAGGATGTGGAGGGACCACCCGAGTGCCTGAGCGGCTGCTCGTATCTGAAGCTCCTGTGTTTCGACTCCTGGCCGGGCCGGATTAACAAGCATCGCTATTTTTTTGACGGAAGGCAGCAAGTCACGAAGGATTCCCAGCCGCTTTGCCACCAGTTCGGCACTGAGCAAGGTAGCGCCCGTTACGTTTCCACCGGGCCGGTTGAAGCTTGCAACCAGGTCGATCCCGACGGGATCGGCGGCATTCATGAAGACAATTGGAATTGTCGTGGTCGCCGATTTTGCCGCCAATGCGGAGGCCGGGCTGCCGCCCGCCGCGATGACCGACACTTTGCGGCGCACCAGGTCCTCGGCCATACCCGATAGTCGATCAATCTGGTTTTCTGCCCAGCGATATTCAAAGGCGACGTTCTGGCCCTCAACGTAGCCGGCTTCCTTCAAGGTTTGATGGAATACTTTCATTTGAAACCTGTAGGAATCCAGTGACGCGCTATGGAGAAGTCCTATCACCGGCATTCCTGCCTGTTGCGCACGTGCGCCGACAGGCACCGCCACCGCGGCGCCACCGACAAGCCTGATGAAATCGCGCCGATGCATGTCTCCCTCACAAAGCCAGATATAACGGGCTTCGACCAATTAGCTTACTAAACACCACCGGGTCCGGGCTTATTTCCCGCCGATCGGACTCGTCGCGCAGCAAACGACGGCTTTTCTACTCTCTACTCGATCAGCTCGTCGGCCCGGCCGCTTAGCGCAAGCGGAACGGCGATCCCGAGCGCCTTGGCGGTCTTGAGGTTGATCAACAGCTCGACCTTGGTCGACCTTTGGACCGGCAGATCACCTGGGTTCGCTCCCTTGAGAATTTTTCCGGTGTAGATGCCGACCAGACGGTAAGTTTCCGTTTCATTGGCTCCGTAGCTTACCAAGCCGCCGGCCGCGACGAACGGGCGATACGTGAAGATCGCCGGCACCGCGTGGCGGAGCGACAGCGCGCCAAGCTGTTCCATGTGCGAATTGAAGAATAAATAGGGGCCGATGACGAGCGCGTCAGCTCCCAATTGGCGCAAGTCTGCAAAGACCTTGTCCAGGTCGCGGTCGCTGCTTGCGTGCAGAACATGGAGCTGCATTCCGAGCGCGGGAGCTGTCATCTGCAGGGCGCCCACGAATTGCTCGGTAATAGCCGGAGCGGACGGATTGACAAGGACGGCAATGATGGTTGCCGCAGGCAGCAATTCGTGCAGCAGCTCCAGCCGCTTTTGTCCCACCTCGACGTTCAAATTGGTCACGCCCGTCAGGTTTCCGCCCGGCCGATTTAGGCTTGCGACAAGACCAAGCGTGACCGGGTCACTGGCTGTCTCGAACACGATCGGAATTGTGGCAGTCGCCGCCTTTGCGGCCAGTGACGAAGGACTACCGCCCGCCGCAATCACCTTCACCCCACGGTTAATCAAATCTGCCACGAGCGCCGGCAGTCGGTCGTCATGGTCCTCCGCCACGCGATATTCGATGGCCACGTTCTGACCCTCGATATATCCTTCCTCTTTCAGCCCCTGGGCGAACGCACGCAGACGGGCCGCGTACGCTTGAAGCGATGTACTGCCGAGGAAGCCGATGACCGGCATTGCGGGCTGCTGCGCCCGCGCCGCGAGCGGCCACGCGACCGCCGCGCCGCCTACAAGTTTAATGAATTTCCGCCGTCGCATATGCCCCCCATCCAACGTCTTGCGCGGTGTTCACAGCCTAACACCTTACGGTCGGCGGTGAATTAGAAACCGCACACAATCGGCTTCAAATTTTGATCACGCCGACGTCCGGTGAGGGTCCAGACGACACTCCTGCACCGCGGCAATTCAGCAGTCTATTCGATCACCTCGTCGGCGCGGACAATCAGCGCCGGCGGGATGCCGAGCCCAAGCGCCTTGGCGGTCTTGAGGTTGATGATCATCTCGAACTTGGTCGGTTGCTCGATCGGAAGGTCGGCCGGTGTCGCGCCTTTGAGAACCTTGTCGACGTAGATCGCCGCGCGGCGATACAGGTCGGGATAACTCACGCCGAAAGCGATCAATCCGCCAAAGTCCGCGAATTCCTTTGACGCGTAGATTGCGGGTAACCGATGTTGCGCCGCGAGCTCGACGATAGTCTGCGAGTTGGCTTGGGTGACGGTGTCGATCGACCAGACGAGGGCGTTGCCGCGCTGCTTGCTCGCCGTTTCGAGCGCGGGCTCGATATCTTCGCGATTGCGAATGTCAAAAAGCTGCGATTGAAGCCCGAGCGATTGCGCCGCATTTTCAGCCTGCATCCACTGCGGCGGTTCTGAAGCATTACTCATGTCGAGCATCACCGAAACGCGCTCGAGTCCGGGAACAATTTCCTTGAGGAGTTCGATTCGTTTTGCGATCAAGTCCGTCACAAATGCGCTTAATCCAGTAAGATTGCCGCCAGGGCGTGCGAGGGTGGCCGCTACCAAAAACGGGTCGGCGATGGCAGCCATGACCACCGGTATTGTCGAGGTCGCGTTTTTTGCCGCCAATGCGGCTGGCGTCCCCCTCGTCACGATCAAATCGACCTTGAGGCCGACCAGCTCTGATGCCAGACCCGCGAATTTTTCCGGCTGGCCATCGGCCGTGCGGTATTCAATGACGTAGTCTTGTCCTTCGATATATCCCAATTCCCGCATACTTTGCCGGAAGGCTTTGAGTGCGGGCATATTTGATGCAACGGATGTCGTCTCCAACATTCCGATACGTGCAGGTTTGCTCGCGCGAAGCGACTGACCGAGCGCGCCAACCGGCCAGGCCGCCGCTGCTCCGCCAATCAATGTGATAAACTCGCGCCGTTTCATATGATCTCCAAAAATGGGCCTTCATATACGCGACAAACCGATAATGCACTGCGCGCCGCATTCACGCTGCCAACCATTCTTTCGCAATCGCCTGGCAGGCGGGCCGCGAGCCCCGCCTCATTCGATCACCTCGTCGGCCTCGGCAATCAGCGTTTGCGGCACGTTGAGTCCGAGCGCTTTTGCGGTCTTGAGATTGATGATCAGTTCGAACTTGGTCGGCAACTGCACCGGCAAATCGGCGGGCGATGCGCCGCGCAATATTTTGTCAACATAGGCCGTGGAGCGTCGAAACAACTCCTCTGTGTCCGGAGCGTAGGATATGAGCGCTCCGCTCTGCGAGACGCCGGAAACGGCTGGAACGCGGAACTGCAGCGCTTTCTCGTTGGTAAGGCCGGCGTTCACCGTCAGGAAGGGATCGCTCATCAGAACGATGCCTTCGTCAGGCTTCCTGGTTTCGAATGCCCGAGCGATGTCCTCAACGTTACTGACGGGAAGAGAGAAGTGCTTTACACCGGCCGCTTCAGCCGCCGCCTCGAATGGCTTCAGATAATATTGGAAATAGGTAGCAGTCGTGGGATTGTACATCAGGCCTGCGGCCCGGATGCCGGGCGCCATCTCTTTCAAAAGCCCCAACCACTTGCCGGCGATCGTTCCCTCGACATTGACGAAGCCGGTAACGTTGCCGCCTGGCCGCGCCAGGCTCGCCACAAACCCGCTGCCGACAGGATCGGAAACCGTCGCGAAAACCACTGGAATGGTCTTCGTTTCGCGCAGAACGGCGGCGGTGGCCGAGGTTGAATTGACGAAAATGACGTCGGGTTTGAGGCTGACCAGTTCCTTCGCCAGAACCCTGTTCTTCTCCGCGTTGCCGCTACCGTAGCGAAACTCGATCGCGATATTGCGATCCACGACCCAGCCCAGATCGGCGAGACCCGTTTTGAAGGCCGCGACACGGCGCTGCGTGGCCGGATCATTCTCCGCGAACCCGATGAGCGCCCCGACCCTGGCCACCGGCTTTGACGCCTGCTGCGCGCCGGCCGAAAACGGCCACGCGATTGCCAGACCCGCAAATCCCAAAAAGACTTCCCGTCGCCTCATGTCGTCCTCGTTCCAGGGTTCTGGCACGGGAATGCGGCGCGCCGGGCTTTGCCTTCTGGATCGTTCGCGGCCCGGTTCATGAGCAGGCCGCTTCCAATTGCAGGCGCATTCATGATCGCACCTCTGGACTCGGCTCGTGCTGTTGTCATGCGCTATCCTCTTATATACTCTATGGCCTTCAGAACGATAACCGAAGCTATACTGGTATCAGCAACATTATGAGAACCAAACACGATACGATCAAAAATAGCATCCAAAACGTGCGTTGATCGAGTTCGACAAAGAGGTTTTTCCTCCAGTCCTGTTGATCGGTTTTCTTTGATCGCTGTTCTCGGTCCTTCCGCTTTATTTATCCGCATGTTTCTATCATGCTCGCACTGCGATTTCGCGGGAGCGGCAAAAGTTGAAACGCTCCGTTTTCATTGCATTTCCATGCGCGCGGCAAAAACAACCGCGGCCTCCGTCAGGGGAGCTGACGGAGGCCGCGTATTACATCGCATCGCGCTTAAGTCGCGATGAGATGTGGGAGCTCGTTATCTTGTTTGGGCATGAACTTTTTCCGAAAAGCCGGTGTCCGCCTTGGCCGGCGCGGCCCTTCCGGTCGGGATCATGCCCGAGGCATCAGAACGGCAGCAGCACGTCCATCACCTGCTGGCCGTAGCGCGGCTGTTGCACGTCGGTGAGCTGGCCGCGGCCGCCATAGGCGATGCGGGCCTGCGCGATTTTGCTGGAATCGATGGTGTTGTCGCTCTGTATGTCCTCGGGGCGCACGATGCCGGCGACGACCAGTTCGCGAATTTCGAAATTGACGCGGATCTCCTGCTTGCCTTCGACCACGAGATTGCCGTTCGGCAGAATCTGCGTGACCACGGCGGCGACATTGGTCTGCAGGGCTTCCTGGCGGTTGACCGAGCCCTTGCCGTCGGTCGATGCGGTGGAGTCCGCCGTCAGGATGCGGCCCGGCAGCACCTTCTGTGCCTGCGCGCCCAGCGTCTTGGCGCCGATGAAATCGGTAATGCCGGAATCTTCCTTGCTGGTGCGGCTGCGCTGGGTCTCGTTGGCGATATTGGCCTTGTCGGTGATGTTGACGGTCACGGTGAGAATGTCGCCGATGCGCGCGGCGCGCTGGTCCTTGAAGAACGCCCTGGAGCCGTTCCGCCATAGCGAATTGGCGTTGTAGGAAACCGTTTCCGGTTTCGGCATCGGCATCTGCACCGGCTTGTAGCCGGGCTGCGCCGTCGGATTCTCGATCGCATTCAATTTTGGCTGTTCGCCGATCTGCGACAGCCGGTCGATCGACGAGCATCCGCTGGCGACACTGACGATAGCCAGCATCGCGCCGGTGAGAACGATACGGTGACCGGAGCCTCTTCCATTTCGATGCCATCGAAACCGGGCTCCGGATTTGCGATGTGGCGCGTTTTCCGCACGCGAACCGCCTTCCGCGCCGCTTGGAAATGCCTTGATACTACGGGACCTGAACATGAACATTTACTCGGCTTTTGGAGAGGCTGGCGAAGTGTTGCTGGCGGCGACCGCAACCGGGGACGCCGTTTCGTCTGGCTGCAGCGACGAGGTCGTTTCGGACGCGGCGGCAACCCGCGGCGTCGCGACCGAGATCGAGACCTGGCCGCGGCCGGTGACGACGCCGGATACCGTGCGTTTGGATTGCAGATTGAGGATGCTGACCACGTCGCCTTCGGTGCCGCCCTCCAGCGCCTTGCCGCGAATGGTGAGATAAAGGCCGGCGGCCTCATAGATCAGAGTGACGGTCTGGTCGCGCGTCACCAGATCGGGTTTTGCCAGATCGGCTGTTTTCAGCGCCTGGCCGGCGCGAAGCTGCCGCCGCGCCTGCATGCCGACCGCGCGGTTGCGCGAGACGGCGTCGCCGGCGACTTCGGCTTTTGCGCGCCGCTCGACCACCACGTCGGAGGATTTTATCACCTCATTGCGTTCGATGTTGCGCGCCAGCACCGCGGCCTCGACGGTCTCGACCGCGGTGCCGGTGAAGCGCAGCCGCGTCGGGGTGGCGACGTTGTCGTTGGCGATCTCGAAAGTGACGTCAAAGCGGCCGTTACGCGGCTCGTACCGGGCCGCGACCGCCTGCATCGCGCCGCTGTTCGAGGCATCCAGCCTCAAATCCTGCACGTCGCGATCGAAGGTCAGACTGAGGTTGGCGGCATCGCCAAGGCCGTTCTTGTGTTCAAGCGCGCGCGCGACCTGAAGTTCGATGTCCTTGCCGTCGAGCGTGCGTGCCAGCCGCGTCACCGAAATTTCCTTCAGCTCCCTGGTATCGACACCGATCACCTGGTGCGCCCGCAGCGCCGAGATCACCTGCGCGGTCGGCAGCGTCCCTGTCGTGCCGAGGTCGGGCGCGCGATAGATGGCGATTTGCGCCGCGCTGCCGGCATTGTCGATGACGTCGCCGATCCGCACCAAGTCGCCTGACACGGCGACGCTGGCGCGAAGCACCGGTGCGGCGATCGCCTCGTCGCTTTGCGCGAAGGCAGCGTTGGCCGATGCCGCGAGCAGGGCGGTGGCGAGCAGAACGGAGCGTATCGTCATCGTCAGCTCCCTTAGCGGAACAGCGCGGAGGCAGATTGCAGCATCTGGTCGGCGGCGCTGATCACCTTGGCGTTCATCTCATAGGCGCGCTGCGCCGCGATCAGGTCGGAAATCTCGGTGACCACCTCGACATTGGCCTGCTCGAGATTGCTCTGCTGCATGTCGCCGTAACCGTCGGTGTTGGCGATGCCGTCCTGCGGCGCGCCCGACGCCGGCGTGTCTGTGAACAGGTTGTCGCCGATCGGCTGCAGCCCGGCCTTGTTGATGAAGCGCGTCAGCCCGATCTGGCCGACGGTGGTGGGTGTTGACGATCCCGGCAACGTCACCGAAAGCTGGCCCTGCGCGTTGATGCTGATGCCGGAGGCATTCTGCGGGATCGTGATGGTCGGCTGCACCGGGTTGCCCTGTGCGTTGACGACGCGGCCCTGCGCGTCCATCTGGAACGAGCCGTCGCGGGTATAGGTGAAGCTGCCGTCGGGCATCTGGATCTTGAAGAAGCCTTCGCCGCGGATCGCGATATCGAGATCGTTGCCGGTCGCCGACAGCGTGCCCTGCGTCATCAGCCGCGGCGTGCCAACGGTCTTGACGCCGCCGCCGATGTCGACGCCGACCGGCAGGATGGTGCCCTGATCCGATGCCTGCGCGCCGACCCGGCGCACGTGGTCATAGATCAGATCCTGGAACGCCGCGCGCTGCTTCTTGAAGCCGGTGGTGCGCAGGTTCGCGATGTTGTTGGAGATCACCTGGACGTTGAGTTCCTGGGCCGCCATTCCAGTTGCCGCGGTATAGAGAGCGCGCATGGCTGAGTTTCCTTACGCCGGAACATCGGCGAGTTGCTGAATAGCGGTCTTGTGCAAGTCGCTCTGCTGCTGCAGCAAGGTCGCGATTTGCGTGTAGGTGCGCGTCACCTCGATCATGCGGCTCATCTCCGCGACCGAGTTGACGTTGGATTTTTCGATGAAGCCCTGCCTCACCTTCGAGGCGGTGTCGGGCTGCGCCGCGGCGCCGGTGCCGGCCGAATACAGGTTGGAGCCTTCCTTCAGCAGCGCCTGCGCCTGCGCGAAACTGACCAGCCGCAGCTTGCCGCGCACCGAGTCGATGCGGTTGATGCCTTCCATGACGGTGATGTTGCCGTCGGCGGCGATCGAGACGTCATGGTCGGTCGGCTGGAACACGATCGGACCGCTGTTGCCGAGCACCGGATTGCCGGCCGCCGTCACCAGCTGGCCCTGATTGTTGATCTGCAATCCGCCGTCACGGGTGTAGCGCTCGCCGGCGGGCGTCTGCACCACCAGGAAGCCGCCGCCGTCGACCGCGACATCCAGCGGATTTTTGGTCTGCTCGGTGGGGCCCTGGGTGAAGTCCTTGAAGGTGCCGCGGTCCTGGACGTAGCTGACGGCGCGGTCCACGCCCACGAAGTTGTCTTCGTGCGCGCCCGATTTCAGATATTCCTGAAACAGCGACTTGTCGGCCTTGTAGCCGTTGGTGTTGACGTTCGCGACGTTGTTGGCGACGACATCCATCTGCCGTTCCAGCACCATCTGCCGCGATAGTCCGATGAGAAGCGCATTCTCCATCGCTGGTTCTCCCCCTTCGACGATCCGCGAAAGCCAACGCCCTCCCAGGCGGTTTTGCGGATCCTTTGCGAACCGCCAAGGCTCTCCCAAGCCGCGGTTCGCCAGGGAACAGAGCGAAAGCCGTGCCAAGTTGCAAAAGTGAGATCGTATAATGGGTTAGATGTCCGGCCGGGGTCTCGCCAGGGCGGCAATAAGCTCTCGTTGACCATGTTTGCCCGGCAACTTTTTCCTAGTTGAAGGGCAAAAGAAAGGTTCCATTAACCATTGTTACCTTAGCGTCGCCATCCAACAGAGCGCGTGTGCGCCGGCGGCCTTAGTATCGCGTCACAAGCCTCCCTGGCGGCATCGCGTCATTTCCTGAAGAGCGGACCGGCGGGGCGCGATGGCAGACAACGAACAACAGGAAGAAGGCGCCGCCGAAACTGCGGAAGTCGCAGCCCCCAAAAGCAAGCTCAAGCTGATCATCGCGGCGGTCGGGCTGCTCGTCATTGTCTCCGGCGGTGTCGCGACCTGGTTCTTCTTCTTCCGCTCTCACGGCGACGAAATGCACGCCGAGGCACCGCCGGCGAAACCGCCGGCGTTCGTCGACGTGCCGGACATGCTGGTCAATCTGGTCGGCGCCCCCGGCGAGCGCGTGCAGTATCTCAAGGTCAAGCTCGTGCTCGAGGTCAAGGAAGAGAAGCAGATCGAGGCGATCAAGCCGTCGATGCCGCGCGTCACCGATATTTTTCAGACCTATCTGCGCGAGCTGCGGCCGAGCGATATCAATGGCTCAGCGGGACTGTTTCGACTCAAGGAAGAACTGACCCGGCGGGTCAATGCCGCGGTCGCGCCAAGTCAGGTCAGCGCTGTGCTGTTCAAGGAAATCGTCGTTCAGTGACGGGGCGGATCTAGAAACATGGCGGGCAACGATCCAGTCGACCAGGATGCAATCGCAGCCCAATGGGAAGCCTCGCTCGATTCCGAGGACCCGGCGCAGGCCGCGGCCACGGCTGCGGCCAATGAAATCTCCGGCACCATGGCGCTGCAATGGGCCGCCATGGTCGAGGACGGCGGCCGCGACTTCGGCGGCGGCAAGAACGGCGGCGAGCGTGTGTTGTCGCAGGAGGAAATCGACAATCTGCTCGGTTTCAACGCCGGCGATGTCAACCTCGACGACAATTCCGGGATTCGCGCCATCATCGATTCGGCGATGGTGTCCTATGAGCGCCTGCCGATGCTCGAAATCGTTTTCGACCGGCTGGTGCGGCTGATGACCACCTCCTTGCGCAACTTCACCTCCGATAACGTCGAGGTCTCGCTCGACCGCATCACCTCGGTGCGGTTCGGCGATTACATGAACTCGATCCCGCTGCCGGCGGTGCTCAGCGTGTTCAAGGCCGAGGAATGGGACAATTTCGGCCTCGCCACGGTAGATTCCAGCCTGATCTATTCGATGATCGACGTGCTGCTGGGCGGCCGGCGCGGCCAGACTTCGCTGCGCATCGAAGGCCGCCCTTACACCACGATCGAGACCAATCTGGTCAAGCGGCTGGTCGAAGTGGTGCTGGCCGATGCCGAACAGGCCTTCAGGCCGCTGTCGCCGGTGACCTTCAGCATCGACCGGCTGGAAACCAATCCGCGTTTCGCCGCCATCAGCCGGCCCGCCAACGCCGCCATTCTGGTTCGACTGCATATCGACATGGAGGACCGCGGCGGCAACATCGAACTGCTACTGCCCTACGCAACCATCGAGCCGATCCGCCCGGTGCTGCTGCAGATGTTCATGGGAGAGAAATTCGGCCGCGACCCGATCTGGGAAGGCCACTTCGCGACCGAAGTCGCCCAGGCGCAGATTTCCGTCGATGCCGTGCTCTATGAAGCCGACATTCCGCTCAAGCAGTTGATGAAGCTGAAAGTCGGCGACACCCTGCCGCTTGAAATGAGCGCCGACGCGCTGGTGGCGGTGCGTTGCGGCAACGTCACCCTGACCGAGGGACGGATGGGCAGGGTCGGCGACCGTGTCGCCATCCGCGTCACCAAGCAGCTGCGCAAGCCCAATACCACCTTCGCGATGTTCGAGAAGGCCGATGAGCAAACCAAGGCGATGGAGGCCCAATGAGTCATTCATTCGGAATTGCGATCGAGAGTCTGGTGGCGATATTGCTGATGCTCACGATCGGCTATTGCATGCTGTTGAACAGCCGGCTGAAGCGCCTGAAGGCGGATGAACATTCGCTGAAGGCGACGATCGCCGAACTGATCACGGCGACCGAAATCGCCGAGCGCGCCATCGGCGGGCTCAAACTTACGGTTCGCGACGTCAACGTAAACCTCGGCAACCAGCTGACCGCGGCGGAGCAGATGTCCCAGCAGTTGAAGAAGCAACTCGTGCAAGGCGACGATGTGCTTCGGCGGCTGTCCAGGATCGCGATCGCGGCGCGGCCCGCCAGCGCGGCAGAGCCCGAAGCGCCCAGGGTGTCGGCGGCGAGCGCGGTGGCCGCGGCGGCTCAGGCGTTTTCCGACCGCAGAAGGTCTGACGGCCTCGCTGCATGAAGTCCTTTCGTGACATTCGCGTCATTCCGGTGCTGCTGATCGCGGTCGCAGGCCTTGCCGTGCTGAAAATCGCCGGCCTCCTGATCGATGGGGGCTATGTATTCGACTATCAGCCGGGCTCCACCAAGCGCTCCTGGGCGCAGGAAAGCTTCAACTTTCCGACCGGGAAGAATGACCCCGCCGACATCACCGGCTCCGTTCACGAAACGCCCAAGGAGGAGGGCGCAAAACCCGCCGCCGCCCAGGAAATCGCCAAGCCCAATGGCAGCGTGGTATTTCCCGATCAAAGCCAGCCGGTGTCGCCATCCGAGCGCGCGATTCTTGAGCGGCTGCAGTCGCGGCGGCAGGAGCTCGAGGCGCGGGCACGGGAAATCGACATTCGCGAGAGCCTGCTCAAGGCCGCCGAAAAGCGGATCGAATCGCGGGTCGAGGAACTGAAGGCCATTGAAGCGCGGATCTCGACGGCGACCGAGCAGAAAAGCGAAGCCGATGCCGCACGCTTCAAGGGCATCATCACCATGTATGAGGGCATGAAGCCGAAGGACGCCGCCAAGGTGTTCGACCGCCTCGACATGCCGGTCCTGATCCAGATCGCCTCGCAGATCGCGCCGCGCAAGATGTCCGATATCCTCGGCCAGATGCAGACGGAGGCGGCCGAGCGGCTGACCGTCGAACTGGCCCGGCGCGCCGCGCCGGATCAATCGGCCTCGGCTGCCGATCTTCCAAAAATCGAAGGCAAGATGCTGACGCAAAAACCCAACTGAGCCGAGGTATTTAAAGTCCTTAGATGGCGCTGCCCGAAAGCCGATGATATCAACGGCTGTGTGCGCCTCAGTGCGCCGGCAGGGCGCACACTATTGCTGACAGCCGACATGGCTTCCGAGCGAAAGCCCAATGCGTTGCCCAAAAGCGATTTTAAGATGACGTTATGATCCCAATCACGAGCGCAACTACTGGATTTCATTGGATTAGCCGGTTTAGCTCAGCGGTAGGGCAGCGGTTTTCCAATTCTGCGAGCAGATGTTCGGTTGTCTAGGAATTACGGCCCTTACTTCGCTTCCCACTGGTGCGCCCGGTTATTGCGCGTCATGTTCAGTTTGCCGATAGGCGCCGGTGCCGGCGTCGGCAGCGGCAGCGGGGGCGGGATAAAGTACATGGAGCCGAGATGAAAACGTTTGCCCGCCTTCTACTTATCGGAACCATGGTAGTCGCCCGCTGCGCCTGGGCGGCCGAACTCTCGCCGGTCGAATTTGCGAAGAGCGTGGTTTCCGAGCACGGCTCTCAAACCTTTGCGACGGTGAGCTATCCGGACAAGAACTTGATCGTCGTGTTTCGGCTGGAGCCTTACTCAGCCGGCAAGGCAACCGCGGTCCGGGCTTTTGGCGAGATAGCAAAAAAAATCGCGCAAGGCACGTTCAGCAAATACCCGAAGATCAAGAGCGTCCAGCTCATTGGCAATCTCGCGCTGCGCGACAAGCGCGGAAACGAAAGCGTTGACCGAGCCGTCATGGTAAAGTTTTCAAAGGTGACCGCGGCGACTATCAAGTGGGAAAGCGTCGACTCCGCCAAAGTTATCGAGATCGCCGATAAGCACTGGATCCTGCCCGAGCTGGGTGCCGACAAGAAATAATTCACAGACTTCAGCGGTTAGAACCGTAGATTCCGGGTCCCGGCCATTGGGTGCCGGCCGATTTGGTGGCGTGCACCAAGGCGCCGCGCCACACTGTCAGTTTGCAGACGTCGTAAGGGGAAGCCTGATGTGAAACACCGCGCCGCCCCTGGCGTGGTTCTCCGGCCATATCTGGCCCTTGTGAGCTTCAACGATCGTGCGCGCAATGGACAAGCCCATCCCCATCCCGCTGGGTTTTGTCGTGAAAAATGGCTCAAAGACATCATTGAGTTTGTCCAGGAGAATGCCTGGCCCTGTATCCGTCACCGAGACTTCGGCCCAATCCTCGTTACGTGCAGTGCTGACCACGATCCGACGCCGGCTCTTTGCCATGTTCGACATCGCGTCCATGGCGTTCACCACCAGGTTAAGGATGACCTGTTGAAGTTGAATGCGATCGCCCCACAGCGGCAAAGCCACCGCTGAAATCACGGCGACCAGTTCGACTTCTCTCGCAATCGCCAGAGCCGACAGGAACTTGACGGACTCATCGACAATTTCGTTGAGATCGGTATTCTTTAATTCAAAGGGCGCCCTTTTCAGCAGGCTTCGCAACCGGATAATTATTTCGCTCGCCCGTTGATCGTCCCGGCGGATATCGGCCAGAATTTCCGAAATCTCCTCCAGCGAAGAGGCCGGAGATTTGACTATCAATTCCGCCGTCTCGGTGTTGGTCAGAATGGAGCCAAGCGGTTGGTTAAGCTCGTGGGCGATGGTCGCGGTGAGCTCGCCCGCTATCGAATAGCGGTTGATGTGCGCCAGCTCCGCTGAACGTTGTCGCGATTGCCCTTCCGCAAAGTGACGGCGGCGGCGCTCAAACAGCAGGATGGAAATCAGCGAGCCTTGTACCAAGACGATTGCGCTGATAAGCGCAATTTGCCATCGATATTGCTCCCAAACCGGCGGCTCGCGAAAACGAATCACGCTGCCGGCGGGGAGCCGACTTTCACTGATCTTCCAGCGCTGAAGCTCACGCCAATCGTACTGAGCTGCCCCCGGCACGACCGCTGGTAAATTGAGCTCGCCGGGCGTCTCGCCGTTCAGGATGCGAACGGTTGCTAGCGCCATGCGCCGTCCGACTTCCTCGCTCGACAACATGGGTCCACCAACGATGCCTTGCCCGAGGTAACTGTCAATGTAGCTGAAGATCGGCGCGTTCGTCGCATCTCTAAGTCTCGGTAGTACCAAATCCCGGTCCAGCGGAACGCCCGCGGCGTCAACGCGAAGGTCTACGTAGAATACGGCAGAGTGCGGCGGTAGCTTCGACACTCGCTCCAACATCTCTTCGAATCGGAGGTCATCGAACCATTCGAAGGACACTCTATCGCTGAAGGCCTGCGATACACGGCGAAATTCATCCGCCCAAAACCTCTCCAGGGGAGAGCCACCGACAACCCAGGCGATGTGGGTTGTGTTCGGGAGAACTTGCAGAATATTTTCGATCCACTTTCCAAAGTCGAGTTTGACTGGAACAGGTGCATCGTTCGCAGTGATCGCTGCATAGTCGATTGCTCGTTGTTCCGGACCACCGATGACCAGTGGGGTAGACGGAAAAAACTGCGCCCGGTATTTTTGAACAAAGAAGGTGGCTGGCGCGCCGATCGTCACAATCACGTCGAGCTTTCGGTTTTTGAAAAGAGCCGTCAGATAATCGACGATGGGTCGTTGCTCGTCCGGTTGTTGAAATCGCGCCCCTTCGAGCGACGATTCATACAAGTCGATCTCGCCTGGCAATTGCTTAAAGAGCTCTTCTCGGAAATGCCCCGCAAAGAAGACCCACGGTACGAACTGTGGTCCGAACGAGTGCAACAGGAGCACACGCTTCGGCTCTGTTTCTGCGTGGCTGACCGCGGCAAAGGCGAGCACTATCAGAGTAAGCAAACATCCTATCGAGCGCGCCATGGCTCACGGTCCGACGCCTTCGTGTGTCAAACCAGTGTGGCACGGCAGAATGGCGACAGCAACTCAGCGTCGGACACATAATGAACTGTTAGCGAGGCCCTGACGGCCTTGCCCGATCCACTCAGACTACCGGCTTCCAGATCGTGAAACGCAATCGTCATGATGAGGAGGGCAAACGTCGCAGCGGTCGCCGGGTCGTGATCAAAGAGGTTGATCTAGGTCAAACCGGAACTTGATGGGAAACGGAGGCTATTGTCGGGTGCCAATGTCTGCACGGCACCCCAAGCAAGGGAGGGAACCATGCTTCGATACATTCTTGCTGTTGTGGCAGCGCTAGTTCTCATCACCGCGAGCCTCGTTCCAGAGGACGCGCTCGCCCGCCGTGGCGGTGGCGGTGGGGGCCGTGGTGGCGGCGGATTTCATGGTGGCGGCATGCGTGCCGGCGGTTTCCATGGAGGCGGCATGCGTGCTGGCCACGTCCGGGGCGGCGCCGTTCATGCCGGACGCATCCATGGCGGTCGCGGCTATGGCGTCGCTGGGCGTCCACGCCCCGGCCATCCAATAGCGGGCCGTCCGGGACGTCCGGGCTACCCAATTGCAGGTCGGCCAGGCCGTCCAATCGCGGGGTATCCGGGTTATGGTGGCGGCTACTATCGCCCGGGTTATGGTGCTGCCGCTGTGGGGGCCGCCGCTGCGGCAGGAGCCTACGGCTACTACAACAACAACTATAATAACGGCTGCTATTACGATACGTACGGGCAGTATGTATGCCCGAACCAATATCAATATCAGTATTGAGCGGCGTGTTGGGGCGGCGAACCCGAAAGAGGCGCGGCCGCCCCTTCGAAGCACGCAATTATATCGTAAAAATTGCGAATATCACCAGCACACAAGACAGCATTCCCAGAACGATTGCGACCGCGGTGTACAAGCGTTCGTCATCGTCAATTCGAGATAGCTGATGACCGATGGCCCTCAGCATTGCCTGGCATCGTGCAACCGTCGGCCAATGCGTGGGATGAAAGTTTGAGAACGTACTCATACGCCTGCTCCCGACCGAGATATTCGACCTGCTCGCACAGGTTGGCAAGTGACGATTTTGCAACGGAATGTCGGCCTGCTAGCGGAATGGGTCAGCGCTACTGAGCAAATTTACGTCCTGGCCGCCGATTGGGCTTATGTTTCGGAGAATCTGTTGCGGCAATTGCCCGATACCACGCGGCGTCTGCTCGTGCGCAAGCTTTGGCGGCGGCAAGTTCTGATTGTCCACGATAGAACTGACTTAGGCCAGGGTAGCAATCGGTGCGCGCCGCCCCTCATTCCGATGTGGAGGACGCAGAGTTAGCGAGTGAACCTTGGCCGCTTGGTTGCTCAGCGTGGTTAAGCGATCCTTAACGGATTTCATGCCCAATCCCCGGCAGTAACTCGCCGCGAGAACATCCGCAAAACAATGGGCGCATATTGTGGTCGCACCGCGCACATAAGGTGAGGGAAATCAATAAGTTGGCGTTAACAAGTCCTTAAACCACCAATTCTAGATTCGAATGCGCGGCGGCCCGCGCGCGAGAGCGGGTGTTCCGACGGCGATCCAGAATCGTTGAACCGAAAGACTGTGTTGGAATGGTGCGAACGGCTGCCGCTGGACTTTGGTCGCAAGGCCGCGCATGCGCGCGGACGGTCCGGCATTACCTCGGCGCCGGGCTCGTCCTGATCGGTCTGACGCTTTCCGGCGCCTGCCGGGCGGATCCGGTCAAGGGCGAGGCCACGTTCACCGCCGCCAATGGCTACGCCCGGCTGGTGCTCAAGCTCGCCGAGGATGTTCCCTCCGAAGTGACCGCCGCGGGCTCGATCGTCGTGATCCGGTTCAAGCGGCCGGTGGACATTCCGGTCGATGGCTTGTCCGACGCGGTGCCCGATTATATCGGCTCGGCGCGGCGCGATCCCGACGGCTCGGCAATCCGGCTGTCACTGGCGCGCAGGGCGACCATCAACACCATGACGGCCGGCGAACGGGTGTTCGTCGATCTGCTGCCCGACGGCTGGAGCGGTCCGCCGCCCAGCCTTCCCGTGGAGGTGATCCGGGAACTTGCCGAGCGCGCACGCGTCGCCGAGCGCGCATTGCGCCAGCAGCGCGTGGAAGCAGAGGCAAAGAAGCTCTTGCCGATTCGCGTGCGCACCTCGGTGCAACCGACCTTTGTGCGTTACGTGTTTGAAGTGCCCGACGGCGTCGGCGTCTCGTCCGTGCTGAACGACAAGAAACTCATACTCAAGTTCAACGCCGTGATCAGCTTCGATCTGGCGGACGCCAGGGAGGCGGCGCCTCCGAATATCGCCTCGATCAATCAAAAGATCGAAGGCGACGCGACCGCGGTGGAAATGGCGTTGATCGGCGATGTCGACGTCCACTCCTTCCGCGAGGACAGGAACTACGTGATCGACGTCGCCTTCCAGCAAGCCGAGAAAGCGTCGGCGCTATCGGCGCCGGCATCGGAGGGCTCGCATGCTCCGGCGCCAGCCGCTTCCGCGCCGGCCGCGCCACCGCCAATCGCTCCCGCACCGGCCGCGCCGGCCGCGTCCGAGACGCCCGCGGCCACAGTTCCGGCGCCGCGGCAATCCGGTGAGATCGTGCCGCCGATGTCGGAGACATCAGCCAAAGACGCCAGCATCGAACCCGAGACGGCGCCCAAAATAATGCCCGCCTCCGAGGCCGCCAAGCCCGAGCCTTCGGCAACGGAGACGCCGGCCGCGGCGGTGGAGATGCCGCAAAAGATCACCGTCGCCGCGTCCGAACCGCAGGCTGAAACCAGGCCGCCGCCTCCAGCGGGGGCGGGCGACGGCGCCGCCGTGGCCGGCGCCACGCGCACCGGCGACGGCCTGAACGTGACATTTTCCTTTGCCGCCGCCACCCCGGCGGCATTGTTTCGTCGCGCCGATGCCGTGTGGCTGGTGTTCGATTCCGCGGAACCGATCGATGTCGAGCCGATCCGTCGCAAGGGCGCCTCTACTATATCCGACGTCAGCCGCTTGCCGCTGGAGCACGGGCAGGCGGTCCGCATTCGCCTCAACCGCCCCCAAATGCCTTCCCTGACGGGCGACGAGCGGGGCGCAAACTGGACCCTTACATTTGCCGACGCGATGCTGACGCCAACGCAGCCGCTGGTGACGATACGCAGCATTGCCGATCCCGCGTTTGCCAATGTCACCGTGCCGCTGGCCAGACCCGGCCATCTGCATCGGGTGGTCGATCCCGACGCCGGCGATACGATTATGGTGGTCACGGCGCCGCCGCCGGTTCGCGGTTTCATCAGGCGGCAGGACTTTGTCGAGCTGTCGCTGCTCGAATCGATCCACGGCGTGGCGATTCGCCCGAACTCCGACGACGTCACCGCCGAGGTTGCGTCCGACAAGATCATTCTGGGCCGGCCCGGCGGCCTGACGCTGTCATCGGCCGCGGTCGGAACGGAGCGCGCGCCGAGCGCGGCTCGGCCGATTTTCGACGTCGACGACTGGCGCAAGAACGCGAGCGACAACTTCGTCGCGCGGCAGGACGAGCTGGTCGCCGCCGCGGCGGCGGTCGAGCCCGATCAGCGGATGCCGGCCAGGATCGATCTTGCGCGGTTCTATCTGTCGCGGGAAATGTACCCTGAAGCCAAGGGCGTTCTCGATCTTGCGCTGGCCGAGGCCAAACCGGGTCTCGAGGATCCGGTCGCGCTGATCGTGCATTCGGTCGCGAGCAGCCTGATGGGCCGCCCCGAGCAGGGGCTGAAAGACCTCACCAGTAACGCGATCGGGACCAACTACGATTCCCAGATGTGGAAGGCGCTGGCTTACGGCCGCCTCGGCAGGTGGGCGGAGGCGCGCGAGAAATTCAAGAACGTCGAGTTCGCGACCACCTCGCTGCCGATCGAGCTTCAGCGCATTGTGATATCGGAGGCGATGCGCGCCTCGCTCGAGGTCAAGGATTTTTCCGGGGCGGCGAAACGCTCCAGCGATCTGGATGTCATCGGCGTTCCCGCCGAGATGAAGCCGGCGATTTCGGTGCTGCGCGGCCAGCTCGCCGAGGCGCTCGGCCGCGACAAGGACGCGCTCGATGAATACGGCAAGGCCGTAGACTCCCCGGACCGCGCCGCGGCGGCCGAAGCCAGGCTGCTCCAGATTGCGTTGCGGCAGAAGCGCAACGAAATCAACCCGGCCGATGCGCTGCGCGAACTCGAAACGCTTTCGGCGACGTGGCGCGGCGACGGCATCGAGGTGAGGACGCTGCAAATGCTGGTGCGGATCTACTCCGACACCGGGCGCTACGGCGAATCGTTCGCGGCGGCACGGACCGCGACCAAGCTGCAGCCCAATTCGGACGCCTCGCGGCAGTGCCAGGACGTCGCGGCGGCGCTGTTCGCCCAGCTCTTTCTCAGTCCCAAGGGCGACGATCTTCCGCCGGTCGACGCGCTTGGAATGTTCTATGAATATCGTGAATTGACGCCGATCGGGCGGCGCGGCGACGAAATGATCCGCCGGCTCGCGGATCGGCTGGTCGCGGTCGACTTGCTGGATCAGGCCAGCGAACTCTTGCAGTATCAGGTCGACAAGAGGCTGGAGGGCGCGGCGCGCGCCCAGGTCGCGGCGCGCCTGGCGATGGTCTATCTGACCAATCGCAAGCCGGATCGCGCCATATCGGCGCTCCGCATCACGCGCATGGGCGATCTTTCGGGCGAACTACGCCAGCAACGGCTGTTGCTCGAGGCCCGCGCGCAAAGCGACGTCGGACGCCATGACCTCGCGCTCGACATCATCTCGAACATCCCGGGCCGCGAGGCGATCCGGCTGCGCTCCGACATCTACTGGGCGTCGCGGCGCTGGCGCGAGGCCTCCGAGCAGATCGAATTGTACTACGCCGACCGCTGGCGCGACTTCAAACCCCTGAACCCGGTCGAGAAGGGCGACGTGATCCGCGCGGTGGTTGGATATGCGCTGGCGGAGGATGCCATCGGCCTGGCGCGGTTCCGCGAAAAATATGCACCATTGATGAGCGGCGGCTCCGACCGCGCCGCCTTCGACACCGCGAGCAGGCCCGCCGGAGCCAGCGGCGCCGAATTCTCCGAGATCGCCAGGATGGCCGCCAGCGTCGATACGCTTGACGGCTTCCTGCGCGATATGAAGACTCGATTCCCGGACGCCACCGCGCGGGCGCCGATGCCGCCGGAAGGCCAGAAGGTCGATCCGTACCCGACCGGCTCCTTGCCGGCGATCGTCGGATTGAAGCGGGTTGACGCGGCAAGGTAGCCGGGCTACGCGCTGCCATCGCCGCGACCGACGCCCGCCGAGGCGGCAAGCGGCGGCGGCGAACCTTCCGGAGGAGGCCGCCATCATGAGCAAGCCCGTCAGGACCGAAGCCGAACTCATCATGATGGCAAGAGCCGAGCTCAAGGTCCACACCCCCGACTGTCCGGACGGCATCGTCATTTCGGTGCTGCGTTCCGGCGAAACCTGGGAATTCCGCACCACGGCGGACAAGGCGACGATTGCGAAGCCCGGCTATCCCGAATGCGTCGCGATGATCGTGCAGATCGGCGACCACCTCCGCAAGCAGTTCGACGTGAGGGGCTAGCGGATCGTATCCCGGAACACGCGGCGGCCCTCTCCCGACGATATGAAGGTTGCCGGAAATCTGAACTAACCTATGATCCAATCGATGCTACAGGGCGCTTGTTTCGATCCGATGTCTTATCAACCGAGCATGACGATGCGGCTTTGCCGGCGGGTCCTCGCCGTTGCCATCATTTTCCTTGCAACTCCGTCCCTTGCCGGGCCGTTTCATGACAGCCGGTTCATGGAGCATGCGCGGGATTCCGGGGCGCTGGGTCGACCCGTAATTCCCGTCGCGAACGAGGCCAAACGGCAGGAAGTGGACATTGACCTGTTCGCGTTGATGTCAGGCAAGTGCAGCAGGCTCAAAATCGCGGGACGCGATTTCGCCTGCAGGTCCGTTGCCTACTTCCACAGCGAGAAAGGGCGGGCCAACTTCACCGTTGTTCTCGACGACCCAGCCGACGCCAGTCACGTCGTCTCGTTCTCGGGTGAAACCGGCCGGAGGGAACAAGACAATATATACGAGCTGTCGATCGACCGGATGCTGCTGAACTCCAAGGACAGGCCGAAGGTCGACGGCCTGCCGGTGCCATTCGTCGAACTATCGGCGGGAACATGCAAGCAACTTGGAATCGTAGCAACAGGACATGTTTCCAGCATCTCCTGTTCGGCGGTGGATAATGGCGGCAAGAAGTACGAGCTGCAGTTCGAATCCGATGGCTCACCCGCTACAGTGAGGAAGATCAGGCAGGCCCCGCTGACGGCAGAAAAACGCCGCACCAAGCAAGCCGAGCAATTGGAATGCCGTCAGAAGGCCGACGCCGCGAAGATCCTGCCCAGGGATCGGACGGCCTACCTTATCGGGTGTCTGGAAAGCTACGAACCCGCGAGCGCCACGCCGCAGTAAGGCGATCCGGTTGGTGATTCAGCGGCCGCTTTGCCAGAGCGCATTCCGCTTGGGTAGAATCATCCGGGCGTATCCCATGGCCTCGTGGTTCGAGACGCGCGGCGTTGCCGCGCTCCTCACCATCAGGATCCAGGACGTCATCCTGATGAGCGCGCACTTGCGCGCGTCTCGAAGGATGAAGCCACCGAACTGGAAAATGCTCTATAGCCGTCAATAACCATTCGACCGCAAAACGCAGCGTCTTGCACCGACATACACCCTCCGCGCCGCGCTATCGTCCGTCGTACTGGTCGGGTTCCATCGCCCATATCCACTGGTCGTGGCCTTCAGCGTAAGTGCGGTTGGTCTGCGCCGGATTGCGGTTGATCAGCGGTCGCAGGTACATCGGGTGGGTGGCGCTGCGCACCTCGTGCTCGACCGTGAAGAGGCGCCTGCCGTCAGCGGGATCGATGATGTCGCGAAAGCGGTACTGATACTGGTTGTCTTCGCTGGAGATCAGGTCGCGCTCCGACAGAAGGCGGTAAGGACCTGAGAAGTTGGTGATGTACATCTGTACATGGTGGCCGTCATAATCCGGCTGTGGCCGATCGGTCTCGCGGAATTGCAGATACTGGTCCTTGCCCATCTTCGCGCGCGCGACCTTGCCGTCGCCGTTGCTGAGTTCGGCCTGTATCCCCATGATCTCGGGATAGAAGGCGCTGATGCCTCTCGCGGTCCCGGCCGGCACCTCGAACTCGACATAGGGGATGCCGAGCGTGATGCGCCCGAAGCGCGCGGCATCCGGCTCATAGCAGCGCACGCGATTGCCCCAGGGACATGTTGCCTCGACGTAGTCGTTGTGCTCGCTGAACGCGAACGCGGTGCCTTGCAGCTTCCCGGCCACCGACGCGAGCCGGCCGAGCAGGGCCTCGCGGCCCGGGATCACGATCCCGGTGTGGCCCCGAAGCACCTGCGCCTCGCCGCTCGGCAGATGAAACTGGCTTCTGCCGACGTTGACCCACATATTGGTGTCGGACACCATCAGATAGGGGTCGCGGGTCAGACCGAGCCCGGCGACATAAAACAGTGCGGCCAGCCGCTGGTCGGGCACCTGCACGTTGACGTGTTCGAGATGGATCGCGTTGCCGAGATCCTCGGTCGCGCGGTCGAATCGCTGCTGCATGGACGCGGTCTCCGGATTGAGGACGCCCCAACGAAGTCCGCTGCGGCGTCAATTTAGACTACTGCATTTTTTCCGCTCGCGGGAAGGGCGAGAATGCCGAACAGTCTCGCCACGGGATTGGCGTTTCGGGACCGGTGCACTATTTGCCGTCGGCCGCATAAAGCCGGTCAATGAATCCGTTTCGCTCAAGTTCATCGATGAATGATGGATCGGCAATGTCGGATTCCTTCAGCGACCGCGCGGCCGGGTATTTCGCGACAAGAAATTCCCGCAGCGCCTGCATTCCCGGAAATGACGGCCGCGGAACCTTTTGAAATACCGGCACGTGGAATGCGTACAATTCCTCCGCCACCTTGCGATCTTCGATCTTCACGTAGCGCTGCAGCAACGGCACGACGATGTCAGGCCGGGTCTTGAACAAATGGATCGTCTCGACGAAGCCCTGCATGACGTTCATCACAAGCTCGCGGTTGGAGGCGATCAACTTGCGGGTCGTCGCGAATATCGAGGGCGTGTCGAAGGCATCTATCGGGAATGCGTTCCAGCCGTGCTGAACCTGGCCGGAAAAGCGCAAGTCGATCGGCAGTGCGCCGGCGTCGATCTCTCCGGCTGCCAACGCCGCATAGATTCGATCGAATTTAATCAAAGGCAGGTAGGTCGCGGTGGCGCCCGCCTTCTCGATTGTGATCCGCGCTCCCACGCTGGTCTGCCCGGTCTCGGTCAGCACGCCGACCTTCTTTCCTTCGAGCTGTGAAAGCTGAGTGATCTCCTTTCTTGTCATGACAAAGGATTTGGAGAAATCCGAAGTGGGCGTCGCCAGAATCACGATGTCCCGGCCTTTGAGGACTTCTTCCGCGACCGGCACGGTGCCGGTGTGGGCGAACTCCCAATCGCCGCGGATCAGCCCGGCCGCAGCCTCCGGACCCCCGACCGCGATGGCCGGCAGGGTCATATCGATCCCTCGCTTTTTGAAGACACCGGCTTCGGCTCCCAGCCAGGCGGTGCTCTGCCACGTCGCAAGCAGCCCCGTTGCGACTCGCACAGGCTGCGACGTCGACGGAGAGACTTGCGCCCGGGCCAAGCGCGATGCGGCCGGCAGCGCGGCGGCGCACGCCGCCAGATGCAGGAATTTGCGGCGGAGAAGTTTCATCCAGTCCTCCCGATGGCGAGTGAGGGCACATTAATTCCCGCCGGATTTTGAAGGGCCGATGCCGCGGCGGTGCGGCACCGCATTGGCTCGGGTCGCCTGCTGCCTATCCCCCGTAACTCTGCACCAGGCTGCCGGCCACTAGCGACCAGCCGTCGACCAGCACGAAGAAGATCAGCTTGAATGGCAGTGACACCACTACCGGCGGCAGCATCATCATGCCCATCGACATCAGCACGGAGGCGACCACGAGGTCGATGATCAGGAATGGCAGGAACAGCAGAAAGCCGATCTCGAACGCGCGTTTCAGCTCCGAGATCATGAATGCCGGCACCAGAATCCGCAGCGACATTTCTTCCGGGGTGGCCGGCGGCGGCTCACCCGACATATCCATGAACAGCTTCAGATCCTTTTCGCGGACGTTCTTCTGCATGAAACCGCGCAGCGGCACCGAGGCGCGCTGCAGCGCGTCCTCGACGCTGATCTGGTTGGCGACCAGCGGTTTGATGCCGTCGTCATAGGATTTCTGCAGCACGGGTCCCATCACGAACGCGGTCAGGAACATCGCCAGCGCGATGATCACCGAATTCGGCGGCGCGGTCGCGGTGCCCAGCGCGGTGCGCAGCAGCGACAGCACGACGACGATCCGGGTGAACGACGTCATCATGACCAGGATCGACGGCGCGATCGACAGCACCGTCAGCAGCGCGATCAGCTGGATCGCGCGCTCGGTGACGCCGCCATTGCCCTGGCCGAGATTGATGCTGATATCCTGCGCGAACGCGGGACCCGCCAGCGATCCGGCGGCTATCAGTGTGACAAAAAATAAAACTCTACGCGGGGTGGCCGCCGGCCTCACGAAGGGGTCTTTGGACGGCCCAGCAACGACGCCATCTCGTCTTCGAGATTTTCAAAGCCGCTCTTCGGCGAGGGTGCGGCAGCCGGCGGGTTGATCGGTTGCTCGCCGCGCGGCGAAGCGCGGTTTGGCGGCGGTTCGGGCGCCACCGGCGGCGCGCCGACCCGTTGTTCGCCCGCATCGGCGGCCGGGCGGCGGAGGGCGGCTTCCAGCCGTTGCGCCATCTCGGCGAGATTTTGATCGGCTGCCGACATTGAAGGGGTTGGCGGGGGCGGCGGGGCGGCACGCTCCGGTGCGCGAACCGGGGGCGGCGCCTTCGGTGCTTCGCTGGGCCGCGGCGGGCGCGGCATGACGGGCTCGTTGCGCGAAGTGACACGCGACGGCATCGGTTCGCCGCGCAATTCGGGACGCGGTTCCGGACGGCCGCCCAGCGGCTCCGGGGCGAAGCCTGTCAGTGGATCGCTGCGCCGTTCCGACAGCGCCGGCGCCGGGCGGCGCACTTCGTCGGCGAAGGAGGGCCGGACCGGCCGGGGCGGCGGCTCGGGCATTTGCGGCTCGGTGTGCTCGAAGATGTCGGACCTCGACCCATCACCATCGGTCCGGCCCACATCGGGCAGGGGCGCGGCCCGGAGCGGCGGTTCGCCCGCGCTGAGGCCGGGCCGTTGCGGCATCTGATCGCGTCCAGGCATCGCCCGCACGATATTGGGTTCCACGACGATATCGGTCGGTCCGCCTATCATCAGCAGATGTTCGACGTTGTCGCGCCGCACCAGCACCAGCCGCCTGCGGCCATCCACTGCGGCGGCATCGATCACGGCCAGGCGCGGCATCCGCCCGCGATTGGTATTGGCGCCAAGGCGGTTGCCGGCGAATCGGCGAACCAGCCAGGCGGCAACCCCGATCAGCGCCAGGACGGCCACGAATGCGAAGAAAAATGTCAGTGCCTGCATGCTTGTCCCCGGCGAATAGCGTTTTCTTCAGTCTCCCGTTCGTCGCACGCGGATCGAAAGTGACGCAACGGACGGCGGAAAAAGCCTGAGATCGGCCTTAATCATTTAACACCCCGCGGCAGAAACTGCCGCCCTGCGGCTTAAACGACCCGCGACCCGTATCTTAATAACCCATGAATCGGCTGGACCAAAACGACTTCTTGGGCTTCCGGCTTCGATGATCTGGCTGGTTAACGCAGCTTTCGTGGCGAAATTGCGCACAATTGATCCTTGGGGCGGCAATCGCGCCGCCGATGCCGCGCGGTCCACGGCGGCGCGGCTTTAACCCGCTGTTAACCATACACGCGGCAAATTCTGCCCACCTCCGGGGGCGTCGTGCGCCGGCGGGGAAGCGGAGCGGCGGCGATGTCCATCAGTGATCTTCCGGTCTTGTCGGTGCTGCGCACCAAGATGCAGTGGCATCAGGAGCGCCAGCGCGTGCTGTCCGAGAACGTCTCCAACTCCGATACGCCCAATTTCAAGCCGCGCGATCTGGTCGCGCCGAAATTCGACTCGAGCGGCGCCAGCGCGGGGTCGATGGAGTCGCTGGCGATGATGCGCACCAGCGCTTCGCATATCACTGCGGCGAGCGGTGGCGGACAAAGCTTCGACCAGAACCGCAAGGCAGGATTCCAGACCAGGCCCGCCGGCAATGCCGTCAATCTCGAAGACGAGATGCTCAAGGTTTCCGCCAACCAGATGGACTACGCGGCGGTGACCTCGCTCTACAGCAAGAGCCTGCATCTGTTGAAGACCGCGATCGGCAAGGGCTAGAGGCCGGAACACCTGAGGGAGCGACATCATGGCAAACGATGGAGGAGACTTCACCCGGTCGATGAGCATCGCGACCTCGGGCCTGCGCGCGCAGGCGGGGCGAATCCGCGTGATTTCGGAAAACATCGCGAACGCGGATTCCACGGCGCCGACGCCCGGCGGCAATCCCTATCGCCGCAAGGTCCCGACATTTTCCTCCGAACTCGATCGCACGCTGGATGCGAAGGTGGTGACGCTGGGCAAGGTCCGGCCCGACCCGTCCGCGTTTCGCGTCAAGCACGATCCCGGCAATCCGGCGGCCGATGCCGCCGGCAATGTCAAATATCCCAACGTCAATCCGCTGATCGAAATGACCGACATGCGCGACGCGCAGCGATCTTACGAGGCCAACCTCAACATCATCAGCGCCACGCGGCGGATGATTCAACGCACGCTCGATATCCTCAAGGCCTGAACAGGAAAGCGTAAACCATGGCTTCACCCACCGTCGCTGCAAATGCCTACGCCAATCTGGCCCGCATCCTGGACACCGGCGGCGCCGGCAAGGGTTCGGACGCGGGCGGCGGCCCGTCATTCGGGGCGCTGCTCAAGGACGCGATCGGGGGCGTGCTGGACGCCGGCAAGAAATCCGACGCGCAGACCGTCGCGATGGCGGCGGGCAAGGCCAATGTAATGGACGTGGTGACGGCGGTGGCGGAAACCGATGTCGCGGTCTCGACGCTGGTGTCGGTGCGCGACCGGGTAATCCAGTCCTACGAAGATATCATGAAGATGCCGATCTGAGCGGTCCTCATCCTGAGGAGCCGGCGCAGCCGGCGTCTCGAAGGATGAAGAAGCACTACGACCTCATGGTTCGAGCGCGCGCAAGGGCGCACTCCTCACCATGAGGGTGAAAAGGGAGTTGAAATGACCGGTGCTGAAACCCTCGATGTGGCGCGGGATGCGATCTGGACCATCGTCGTGGTGTCGTCGCCGCTGATGATCGTCGGTCTTGTGGTCGGCGTCGTGGTGTCGCTGTTTCAGGCGCTGACGCAGATCCAGGAACAGACGCTGGTGTTCGTGCCGAAGATTCTCGCGATCTTCGTCACGCTGCTGTTGGCGCTGCCGTTCATGGCGGACTCGCTGCACAGCCATATGATGCGGATATCGTCGCGAATCATGGGAGGTTGATGCACTATTGTCCCGGCGCCGACATTCGCATCAGGGGCCCGCGGCAAAAGTTGATGCGAATAACAAATCAACCGCACCGGGCGTGAATCATGCGCGTCGATATTTCACTGCTGCCCGCGCTCGCCGCAGCCTTCATGCTGGTATTCGCCCGCATCGGCGCCATGGTGATGCTATTGCCGGGGTTGGGTGAGTCCAATATCCCCGTTCGCATCAAGCTCGCGATCGCGCTGTTGCTGACGCTGGTCATTCTCCCGTTGCACCGCGCCGCCTATCACGTCGACATGCAGTCGCTGACGGCGCTTCTGGTTCTGATGGTGCACGAGATCGTCATCGGCATCGTGCTCGGCGCCACCGCGCGGGTGACGCTCGCGGCGTTGCAGGTCGCCGGATCGGTGATCGCCCAGCAGATGGGCCTCGGTTTCGTCACCGCGGTCGATCCGACCCAGGGCCAGCAGGGCCTGCTGGTCGGAAATTTTCTCACCCTGCTCGGCTTGACGCTGCTGTTTGCCACCGACAGCCATCACCTGGTGATCGCCGCGCTCAACGACAGCTACGCGATCTTTTCGCCCGGCGAGACGATGTCGAGCGGCGATGTGGCATCGCTTGCGACCCGGGCGTTCGCCGCCGCGTTCAAGATCGGCATGCAGCTCTCGGCGCCGTTCCTGGTGTTCGGTCTGGTTTTCAACGTCGGGCTTGGCGTGCTGGCGCGGCTGATGCCGCAGATGCAGGTCTATTTCGTCGGCGTGCCGCTGTCGATTCTCGCGGGCTTCCTGATCTTCGCCCTCGTCATCGCGGCGATGATGGGAACGTTCCTCGATTATTTCAGCGGCGTCATGCACGAGCTGATACCGCTCAACGGAAAGCTATGAACGATGGCCGACGAAAACGACGCAGCGGACAAAACAGAAGACCCTACGCAAAAGCGCCTGGATGACGCCCACGATCGCGGCGATGTCGCCAAGAGCCAGGAAATCAACACCTGGTTCGTGATTGCAGGCGGCACCCTGGTGCTGTCGACGTTTTCCGGATCGGTCGGCGGCGGCATTCTGATGCCGCTTCGCAACCTGATCGCCAATTCGTGGATGGTCCATGTCGACGGACCCGGCCTGCTGGCGCTGGCGCAGTCGCTCGAATACGCTGTCATCGCAGCGCTCGGCGTGCCGTTCTTGATGCTCGCGCTCGCGGCGATCGCCGGCAACATGGTGCAGCACAGGCTGGTGTGGTCGGCCGAATCGCTGAAACCGAAGTTCAGCAAGATCTCGCCGGCCGCCGGGGCCAAGCGGATCTTCGGCAAGCAGGCGGCGGCGAATTTCGGCAAGGGCCTCTTCAAGGTGGTGGCGCTGGGCGCGGTCATGACCGCGATCCTGTGGCCGGAGCGCCATCGGCTGGAATCGATGGTCCGGTTCGACCCGTCGGCGATTCTGGGGGCCACCACTGGCCTTACGGTGCATCTGATGGGCACCGTCGTGGCAATGCTCGCGGTGGTCGCGCTCGCCGATTTTCTGTTCCAGTACCGGCAATGGTTCGAGCGGCAGAAGATGTCGCTGCAGGACATGAAAGAGGAGTTCAAACAGACCGAAGGCGATCCGCACATCAAGGCCCGGATCAGGCAGTTGCGCCAGGCGCGCATGAGGAAGCGCATGATGGCCTCGGTTCCCAAGGCCTCCGTGATCATCACCAACCCGACGCACTACGCGGTGGCGCTTAGTTACGAGCGCGGCATGTCGGCGCCGGTCTGCGTAGCCAAGGGCGTCGATGTGATCGCGCTCAAGATCAGGGAAGTCGCCGGCAAGCACGACATCCCGATCGTGGAAAACGTGCCGCTGGCGCGGGCGCTCTATGCGACCGTGGATATCGACGAGGAAATACCGGTGGAGCATTATCACGCGGTCGCCGAGGTCATCGGATACGTGATGGGCCTGAGGCGCGGGCTTTCCGGCCGGCGGGTCTGATCCAGGGCGACAATCGCCTGCGAAAGGACTGGAAATGCGCGCTAATGGCAAAATAGCCGGTGTACGGACTTGCGCTGGCGGGTGCGATTCAGGCACTCAGGGGCCGAGCCGGTGTTGAAAATACGCCGCATCCATGTCGACAGGCCGCATCCCCCGGTATGACCGCCGTACCTGACAACGATCCGTCACGAGAGCCGATCGCCGCCCACGAGCCGGCGCGGCGCGGCGGCAGCATCGTGCTGGTGCTGCTGGTGGCCGGCGGGATCGTCGCGGCGGCGGTCGCGCTCATGACCATCGGCCGGGCCCAGGCGCAGCCCTATATCCTCGGGCTGCTGGCGATGCTGGCGATGGTCGGGCTGTTCAGCCTGTTCGCCTTCGCCGCCGGAATTATCCGCTTCGCCGACCGTGCCGCCGACGATCCGGTCAAGAGCCGCATCGCCGACCAGGCCTATGACGGGCTGGCGGTCACCGACCCCGGCGGGCACGTGGTCTATTGCAACACCGCCTACCTTGCGCTCACCGGGGCGGCGACCGCGCTCGACGTGCGCCCGGTGGAGCGGGTGTTCATCGGCAATCCCGATGTGTCGGAGGCGGTATTTCGCCTGCTCAAGGCGGCGCGCGAGGGCAAGCGGCAGCAGGAAGAGGTCCGCATCGCCGGCACCGAAGGCGCGCATGGCCGCTGGCTGCGGATGCGGGTGCGGCCGCTGGGCCGGGGCAAGCGCGAGGCGAAATACGCGGTGTGGTCGATCGCCGATATTACCCGCGACCGCGAGCGCCAGGAGGACGTGTTTCAGGAACTGCAGCACGCGATCGAATATCTCGATCATGCGCCGTGCGGTTTCTTCTCGGTCAATGCCGCCGGAGACATCGTCTATGTCAACGCCACGCTGGCGAACTGGCTGGATCACGATCTCGCCGAGATCGGGTCGGGCGGCCTGAAGCTGACCGACATCGTGTCCGGCGATGGTGCCGCGCTGCTGACCTCGATTGCGCCGGTGCCCGGCGAGGTCAAAACCGAGGTGTTCGATATCGACCTGCGCATGCGCGGCGGCAAGACCATGCCGGTACGGCTCTATCACAAGCTGGCATTCGGGGGCGACGCCGTCCCCGGAGCGTCGCGCACGCTGGTGATCAGCCGCGCGCGGGACGAGCGTCCCGACCCGCAGCGCGCCGCCGAAGTGCGTTTCATGCGCTTCTTCGATCACACCCCGATGGCGATTGCGACTGTGGATCGCGGCGGCGCGGTGGTTCGCGCCAACGCCCGGTTCGCGAAGTTGGCGCAAAGTCTGAGCCCGGACGGCGCGGCCGGCAAGTCGATCTTTCGGGCGGTGAGCGCGCGGGATCGCAATCTGCTGGTCGCGGCCATCAACCAGGCGGCGCAAGGGCAGGGCGATATCGCCCCGGTGGAGGCGATGCTCGACGGTGCCACCGAGCGCTGGGGTCAGTTCTTCGTGACCGCTGTCGAGGAAGATGAACGCGAGACCGAGGCCGCCATCGTCTACATGCTGGAGACCACCGAGCGCCGCGCGCTGGAGAACCAGATCAACCAGTCGCAGAAGATGGACATGGTCGGCCAGCTCGCCGGCGGCATCGCGCACGATTTCAACAATGTGCTCTCCGCCATCATGATGGCGAACGACTTCCTGCTGAACGCGCACAAGCCGACCGATCCCTCGTTCCAGGACATCATGCAGATCAAGCAGAACGCCACCCGCGCGGCGACGCTGGTGCGGCAGCTATTGGCGTTCTCGCGCCGCCAGACCCTGCGGCCGCAGGTGCTCGATCTCGGCGATGCGCTGTCCGATCTCACCATGCTGCTGCGCCGGCTTATCGGCGAAAAAGTGAAACTTGATCTGGTGCACGGCCGCGATCTCTGGCCGGTGAAGGTCGACGTGTCGCAGTTCGAACAGGTGATCGTCAATCTGGCGGTCAACGCGCGTGATGCGATGCCCGAAGGCGGCAAGCTGACGGTGCGAACCGCCAATGTGACATCGCAGCAATCCGCGCCTCTCGCCTACAAGGGCATGCCGCCGGCGGATTATGTGCGGATCGACATATCCGACACCGGCACCGGAATCCCCGCCGACATCGTCGACAAGATCTTCGAGCCGTTCTTCTCGACCAAGGAAGTCGGCAAGGGTACCGGCCTCGGCCTGTCGACGGTGTATGGCATCGTCAAGCAGACCGGCGGCTTCATCTATGTGGACTCCGAAGCCGACCACGGCACCTCGTTCCACATCTTTCTGCCGCGGCATCATCCCGAACTGGAGGTTCAGCCCGATGCTGCCGCCAGTGGCCCGCCCAGGGAAACGCCGGCACTGACCAGGCCCCGGGCCGATCTGACCGGGCAGGGGACGATTCTCCTGGTCGAGGACGAGGAGGGCCTGCGCTCGCTGAACGCGCGGGGTCTGCGCTCGCGCGGCTACAGCGTGATCGAGGCCTCCAACGGTGTCGAGGCGCTGGAGGCGCTGGAGCAAGAGAACGGCGCCGTGGATCTCGTGGTCTCCGACGTGGTGATGCCGGAAATGGACGGCCCAACCCTGCTCAAGACCATGCGTGGCCGCAATCCGGACCTCAAGATCATCTTCGTGTCGGGCTATGCCGAAGATGCCTTCGAGAAGAGCCTGCCGGAGAACCAGCAATTCGCCTTCCTGCCCAAGCCTTTCACGCTCAGCCAGCTGGTGGCGGCGGTGAAGGAAACCATGACGTCGCAGGGCAGCTGAGATTGATACGGCCGGTCCCCGGCTTGCTGGAACCAGCCCCGGTGACGGCCGGCCGCTGCACAACTCATGCTGGAAAGCAGCTACCCGCGACCGAGCGCCGCAGCCACGGTTACCGATAGTGGCTTCACTTTCGGGCAATGCTGCCCATCTTAAGGCCGCTTCCCCCTGCCGGGGATTTTAAGGGAAACCAACATGAACTTCACGCAACGCGCCTGCGGCATCGTTCAGGCGATCGCCGTCTTGCTAGCGCTGGCGGTGCCTCTGGCGGCGATCTCGCCGGCCGACGCGCGGGTCGGCGGAGGCATGAGTTCGGGTTCGCGCGGCGCGCGGACGTTTTCCGCGCCGCCGAGCACGTCGACCGCACCCGGCACCGCACAACCCTTCAATCGCACCATCACCCAGCCCGGCAGCGCCGGGGTCGGCGCGCCCGCCAGTGGCGGCTTCTTCAACCGGCCCGGCGGAGGCATGCTTCGCGGCCTCGCCGCGGGCTTCCTCGGCGCCGGCCTCCTCGGCATGCTGTTCGGCGGCGGAATGTTCGGCGGGCTCGGCGGATTATCGTCGATCTTCGGCCTGCTGCTGCAGGTCGGCCTGATCGTCATCGTGGTTCGGCTGGCGATGTCATGGTGGCAGCGCCGCCACGAAACAGCGGCCGCCTACGCCGGCCCGGCAGCGGGTTCCGGCGCGCAATCGAGCTTCCGCAGCGCCGCAACGGGTTTCGGACTGGGATCGGGCAGTGCGCCGCTTGAGATTCTTCCCGCCGACTACGAAGCCTTTGAGCGCTTGCTCGGCGAGATTCAGGCGGCGTGGTCGAATGAGGATGTCGCCAGGCTTCACACGTTGGCGACGCCAGAAATGGTGTCGTATTTCACCAGGGATCTCGAAGCGAACAAGGCTACCAACGACATCAACAAGGTCTCCGACGTCAAGCTGCTGCAGGGCGACCTCGCCGAAGCCTGGCGCGAAGGCGATACCGACTACGCCAGCGTGGCGATGCGGTATTCGCTCGTCGACAAGACGCTCGACCGTACCAACGGCCGGCTGGTCGCCGGCAGCGACCAACCGGAAGAAGTCACGGAAGTGTGGACCTTCGTGCGACCGCGCGGCGCCAGTTGGGAACTTTCGGCGATCCAGCAGACCTGATCGTCGGGCGAAGCAAGAGCGGTTTTAGGGCGCCGCGGCCGATGCCGCGGCGCCCTGTTTTTGCCTGAGTTCCGTCAATTCATGTCGCGGCGGCGGCGCAGGAATAATGTCTCTCAGGACGTGTTGATGTCAGACGGCGCGCCGTTCGCAAAAAACAAACCGGAGGAATCGATGCCCACATTCACCAGGAACGTTTCACGCGTCCTTTTCAGCCTCGCCGCGGCGGCCGCATTGGCGATCCCCGCGGCTCAACCCGCCACGGCGCAATCGGCCGGCACCAGTTTCTTTCTGACCTCCGCGGGCATCGGCAATGGCGGCAACCTCGGCGGCCTCGCCGGCGCCGACAATCATTGCCAGACGCTGGCGCAGGCCGCGGGCGCCGGCGCGAAGACCTGGCACGCCTATCTCTCGAGCCAGGCGGCCGACGGCGCGGCCGCCGTGAATGCGCGCGACCGTATCGGCAAGGGACCCTGGCAGAATTCCAAAGGCGTCGTGATCGCGAAGGATATAGCGGATCTGCACGGCGCCAACAATCTCACCAAGCAGACCGCGCTGAGCGAGAGGGGCGATGTCATCAACGGCCGCGGCGACACGCCGAACCGACACGACGTGCTGACGGGATCGCAGGCGGACGGCACCGCGTTCGCGGCGGGCGACGACCGCACCTGCAAGAACTGGACGAGCAGCACGCAGGGTTCGGCGATGCTGGGACATTCCGACCGTCTCGGCCTGCGCGACGATGACGCGTCGAAATCCTGGAACAGCTCGCACCCCTCGCGCGGGCCGGATGGCGGTTGCTCGCAAGCGGACCTCCGGAGCACCGGCGGCGACGGCCTGCTATACTGCTTCGCGGTGAACTGAGTAAGTCATTGCGGGGCGCCTTGCGGACCATCCCGGAATGACCTGAGAGGATCGACCGCCATGCGCTACGAACTCTATTACTGGCCGGGCATTCAGGGCCGGGGCGAATATGTCCGTCTCGCGCTGGAAGAGGCCGGCGCCGACTATGCCGATGTCGCGCGCGGCGCCCGCGGGGTGCCTGCGATGATGCGGATGATGGCTGCGAACGGCGGCACCCCGCCATTCGCGCCGCCGTTTCTCAAGGCCGGAAAGCTCGTGATCGGGCAGACTGCCAACATCCTGCTCTATCTCGGCTCGCGCCATGGCCTGGCGCCGAAGGCGGAAGCAGGAAAACTGTGGCTGCACCAGCTGCAGCTCACCGTCGCCGATCTGGTGCTGGAGATTCACGACAGCCATCATCCGCTCGGGCCGACGCTGTATTACGAGGACCAGCGCGCGCCCGCGAAAAAGCGCAGCGAGGAATTCTGGAAGCAGCGAGTGCCGAAATATCTTGGCTATTTCGAGCGGCTGTTGAAGGATAGCGGCGGCGCCTGGCTCGCCGGCCGCAGGCTGACCTATGTCGATCTCTCGCTGTTCCAGATCGTGGACGGGCTGCGCTACGCCTTTCCCAGGCGCATGAAGGCATTCGAGCGGCGGATTCCCGGCCTCGTCGACCTGCATGACCGCGTCGCCGCAAGACCGAACATCAAGGCCTATCTCGCCAGCGACCGCCGCATCGCCTTCAACGAGGACGGCAT
>DATANB010000006.1:0-83108 GCA_036266415.1 Bradyrhizobium sp.
AACGTGAAATCTTACAAACGGCGGAGATTCTGATTCTCAGATGCCGCCGCTCCGCAGTTCAGTATGCTCCTCACACTGTCTGAGGGGGCGTCTGAGGAAATGCTTTTCTCTGCGATTTGCTCGCCGCTGCGTTTTTACACAGCCAAGACCCGGAGCGGACTTGGGGGATTTGATACCTTGCCTCGCACGACATCGAGGTGCGATGACGTGATATAGCTCTGGTGTTAATTTGCGATGAGGTGGCCGGTGAGGCGCCGCACGTTCATAGCCCTTCTCTCGGGAACAGCGGTAGTTGGCTCGCTCGACGCGTGGGCCCAGCAATTGCAGCCCCCACTGATCGCCGTGCTTGAAGGTGCGTCTGCTGCCACCATGGCTGATAGGTACGACGCGTTTCGCGCAGGTCTGCGTGAGCTGGGCTACGTCGAGGGCGTCAACATTCGCCTTGAGTATCGTTACGCCGACGGCTTCATCAATCGCCTTCCGGCCTTGGCGGCAGAGCTAGTCCTCCTCCAACCCAGGGTGATCGTGTCAGCGCCCGTGCCCGCCAATCTCGCAGCGAGCAAGGCCACCAGTACGATCCCGATCGTCATGGCGAACGGAGCAGACCCCGTCAGCTTCGGTCTTGTGCAAAGCCTGTCTCGTCCTGGCGGGAATGTCACCGGGCTAACGAACTTCGCCGAGCAACTGGCGTCCAAGCAGATTGATATTATCCGCGAATTGCTTCCTCACCTTGCGCGCATCGGCGCAATAATCAATGTCGAGAACCCTCTGCACGTACCGCAATGGGAAGAGACCCAAGAAGCGGCGGCCAAGGCATCGCTCGCCCTCGTGCATTATGATTACCGTACCCCCGACGACCTTGAGCGCGCCTTTGCCCACTTTACACATGAGAAGGTCGAGGCAGTTCTGGTTCCGCCCGACGTTACGTTCGGGGCTTATCGGGTGCGTATTGCAGAACTGGCGGCAAGTGCGCGGTTGCCAACGATCTTTTTCAACCGTGAATCAGTCGTGGCCGGCGGGCTCGTGAGCTATGGCCCTAATCTCGTGGAGAATTATCGCCGCGCAGCGGTCTTCGTCGACAAAATTCTGAAAGGTGCCAAGCCCGGAGAGCTGCCGGTTGAGCGCCCCAATAAAATTGAACTGGTGATCAACCTAAATACGGCCAAGGAGTTCGGCCTGACTGTGCCACCATCGCTGATCGCCCGAGCCGACGAGGTTATCGAATGAACATGACGACTTCCGTTCGTGGCGCTTCTCGGACTTGATGAGATATCCGACTTGAGTCCGCTATGCGATCAAGAACGGACTTCGATGACCCATCCTCACCCAATTTAAATTCATTTCCATGCATGCGGTCAGAGGAGGGTAAATGGAGCGCATCTGCGAAATCAGAACAATAATCACGCAGGTGCTGAACCGCACGATCGCGGCGGCGTGGCGATCGGTTGATGTCATCCCTCTCCCCTTGTGGGGAGGGTGGCATAGGCGGCCTCCGGCCGCCGCACTTCCTAGAACGCCGATGCTTTGCATCGGCTATGGCACGGGGGTGGGGTAGGGCAGTGCGCGGAAAGTTAACATTGCGGAAGCAGCCCCACCCGACCGGCCTTCGGCCGGCCAGGGGGAGGCAGGAAGAGAAGCGGACAAAAGGGCGTCTTAAGCACACGCCCGCGATAGCGCTGGCGGTTTGACGCCATCGTGGTTACATTGGCTTTGCGAAGCTGCGTCGCGCGTCAGGAGCCATATATCCCCGGGGCCTTATCGATCCTTCAGGGAACTGTCCCTGGCCGGGTCCGTGGATCCGGTCATATGGTGCCCACCTACTTTCGTAGGGAACTCCGGGATCGAGCGCTCCAACGGCCATCGCGGCTTCGCACTTTTGTTTCCCTGTAGTCGAGTTATTTCCGTAGCCTCATCCGACGCTCCCTGTCCTGCCCTGTCGCCGGGTCTCGCCTTTCAGCGAGCCCGATGACAGGTTTACCGGGTATCCGGCGGCTCGTCCCGGATATCCGGGAATGCGGCATCACCCGCTTTCGCGCGTGATGACCAACGGGCGATGGCGGGGGCGGTTACGCTGGACGTGAGCTTTGCCGACAGAGCGATCGAAGGCCGATCTCCGCAGTGCCGCCCTCGCGAAACGCGACGCGTTGAGCGACAAGCAGCGCGCCGCCGCGGCGAAGGCGCTCGCCAGCCGCGGCCTGCCGATTCAAATTGCGCAAGGCGCCGTCGTTGCCGGCTATTCGCCGATCCGCAACGAGATCGATCCATTTCCCCTGATGCGAACGCTCGCCGCGCAAGGCGCGCGGCTGGCGCTGCCGGCGGTCATGGCGCGCGGCAAGTCGCTCGCCTTTCGTGCCTGGTCTGTCGACGACAGGCTGACGCAGGGACCGCTCGGCATTCTCGAGCCGTCGCCCGCCGCCGCCGAAGTGATACCCGACATCGTGCTGCTGCCGCTGGCGGCGTTCGACCGCGCCGGCCACCGCGTCGGCTATGGCGCCGGACATTATGACTTCACCCTGGCGCATTTGCGCAAGCTGAAGCCCGTCGCGGCCATCGGCCTTGCCTTCGCCTTGCAGGAAATCGAGCTGGTTCCGGCGCTGTCGCACGACGTGGCGCTGGATTATGTGCTAACGGAAACGAAAGTGTTCGATTTCCGGAGTTCGTGATTTGCGCATTCTTTTCGTCGGCGACGTCGTCGGCCGGTCCGGCCGCACCGCGATATCAGAATATTTGCCCGGCATGATCCGTGACTGGGCGCTCGATCTCGTCGTCGTCAATGGCGAGAACGCGGCCGGCGGCTTCGGCATCACGGAGGCGATCTACCAGGAATTGATCGACGCCGGCGCCGATGCCGTTACGCTTGGCAACCATGCCTGGGACCAGCGCGAGGCGCTGGTGTTCATCGAGCGCGCCCCGCGGCTGGTTCGCCCGGTGAATTTTCCGCCGGGCACGCCGGGCCGCGGCACGGCGCTGGTCGACACCAGGAACGGCAAGCGCGCGCTGGTTATCAACGCCATCGGCCGCGTCTTCATGACGCCGTTTGACGACCCGTTCGCCGTCATCAACCGCGAGCTCGAAGCCTGTCCGCTGCGCGAGGCGGCTGACGCCATCGTGGTGGATTTCCATTGCGAGGCGTCGAGCGAAAAGCAGGGCATCGGTTTTTTCTGCGACGGCCGCGCCTCTCTCGTGGTCGGCACCCACACCCACGTGCCGACGTCAGATCATCAGATTCTGTCCGGCGGCACCGCCTATATGACCGACGCCGGCATGACCGGCGATTACGATTCGATCATCGGCATGCAGAAGGAAGAGCCAATGCGGCGTTTTACGACGGGCATTCCCTCCAGCCGTTTCGAGCCGGCGCTGGGCGCGGCCACGCTGAGCGGCGTCGCGGTCGAGACCGACGACGCCACCGGGCTGGCGCTCAGAATCGCGCCGGTGCGGACAGGTGGAAGGCTGGAGCCGACGCTGCCGGGGTTTTGGGTCAGTTAGAACTCAGCGATGCCGCGATCTTACCCTCCCTGGAGGGAGGGTAGCTGCAGCGGGGCAAAGGTGAAGCCGACTGATTTGCCCGACCGGGGCGAATCACCGGCCCCCTGTCCAGCCCTTTCCGGAAAAATATTCTGATTTTCCGAAATGACAAATCAGTCCATATTCCTGCCGTTCCGTCCCACGAGAGGGGCGAGTCGCGATCGTCACGGCCGCGGGACGGAATGCGGTGGACGCGAGGCGGCGCTGAAGACGAGAGCGCTTAGCTTGCGGACGGAGAAGTCGTGTGGTCCTGACGCCCCGGTGCTGGCGTCAAGTTTCGTGGAGTTCTCCGCGAAGCGACGGTGGCAAGAAAGCCGGTCACCGGGGAGATCACGAAGGAAGCCGTTAAAACCATTGCGCGGGGAATGCCGGGCGATTTCCGGTGTGACCTGACTAACGCGTGTGCGTCTCTCACTATCATGGCACACGCGGCTATCGGGCGCATCGGGCGCCCGGCATTCCCTGCGCCCTCTGAACGGAGGGCGGGAAGTGGACAGCAAAACTCGGGCAAACCATGCCGCGAGAACGCGAAGTCATATGTGGACGTCATTGCGAGGAGCGAACCTGTCCGCCGTAGCTCGAAAAGCGAAGGCGGAAGCGACGAAGCAATCCAACCCTTTCCTTGCGCGGCGAAGAAATGGATTGCTTCGCTTGCGCTCGCAACGACGGTGTCAATGTGTCAGCCGCTGCGCTCCTCTCCTCCCACGCGCTCTTGCGCGTGGTGGGGAGGGGTCGGGGGTGGGGGGTCTATCAGCAGGAGATGCGGCTGCGGTGTGCGCGGCGCCGCCCCCCACCCCGACCCTCCCCACCGCTTCGCGGGGGGAGGGGAGAAGCTATTGTCATTGCAGTGGCGGGCTTCAGGTCAACTCGCCCAGTTCAGGCTGGCGAAATCCCATGCGGAAGGCGCCCCAACGGCGGCCGCGGACGTGGATCGGCGACGACAGGTCCTTCATCAGCACGAAATTGCCGCCGCCCATGTCGCGCCGGTAGGTCTGCAGCAGGAACGGTTTTGTATTGGCCGCCACCTTCTTCACCGCGCGATCCCTGAACAGCCGCTTGTTCCGGCAATTCGCATTGTTCCAGACCGGATCGGGCCCCTGGGGCAGGCGATAGTTCGGATTATGGGTCGGCAGATAGCCGCCATGCGCCCATGCGACGCAGAACACGATGCGCGGATCGATTTTCTGAATCGGGTCCTGGATCGGCGGCAGGATGCGGTCGGTCAACGCGACATAGTCGGTGAGGTATTGTTTGGGATCGGTGCCGGGAATTTCGCGGTAGTTCTCGTCCATCAATTGATCGAGGCTGATGTCGCCGCGCTCGATGGCGGCTTCGAAAGCCGCCGAGATCTGCCTTGCGGTATCGATCACGACGCGGATCAGCGGCGCATCCGATGTCTCGACGCCGCTGGCGGCGATCAGATCGATCAGCCCTTCGGAAACGTCGAGCAACCTGGCGACCCGTTCGTCGGCGAGTTTCAGGTCGGTCGACGACAGATCGACGCCCTTTGCGAGGTTGCCGAGTTCGTCGATGACACTGTCGCAGTGGGCGAGGTTGGAGGTGGCCGCCCTGGCGACGCCGTCGATCTCGCGGCCGACCGAGGTGAAGCCATCCTGCACGCGGACGATGATGCTCTGGATCTGCTGGGCGCCTTCGCCTGCGTTCTTGGCGCGCCGCGAGGCGTCGCCGCTCTCGCCGATCAGGCTGCCGACCTGGCCGTCGAGATCGCGAACGGTATCGCCGATCAGATGCGTGGCCTGACGGGTCGCCTCGGCGAGGCTCTTCACTTCGCTGGCGACCACCGCAAAGCCTCTTCCCGCGGCGCCGGCGCGCGCGGCCTCGATGGTCGCGTTCAGTGCCAAAAGGTTGGTCTGTTTCGCGATCGCCTCGATCGATCCGGACACCTTGGCCACCTGCGCGAGCGCGGTTCCGACCGCGCCGAGGCGATGTTCGATGCGGCCGACCGCCTCGATCAATTCGGCGATGTGCTTGACCGCCGTCTCCACCGCGGCGCGCGATTGCGTGATCTCGCTGACGGCGGCCGTCGTGGCCGTCTGCACCGCCTTCGAGGCGCCCGCGATATCGTGGTTGGCGGAAACCATGGTCTCGGCGGTCTGTTGAAGATGTCCGAACCGCTCGGACTGGATCGATACCCGGCCGGCGACTTCCTGCAGATTTCCCGCCACGTCGGCAAGCTCAACCCCGAGGCCGCCGATCCGGTTGGCAAGCCGATCGACCAGACCTTCGACATCCGAGGGAGCGGCTGGCCCGGATTCCAACTTCAGGGGTTGCGTAACCGACATCGTCGCATTTCTCCGGTCAACAGCTTCGATGGCAGGGTCGCGCACCCGGGCCAAAGGCCTCTCCTGGGAACCTGCAAATGGGCCGTCATCCTCGCATCTGGGCGTGAAGTCAGGGTTAACGATTGCCTCTTATGCAGGCAGCGGACACCGCCAAAATACCCAAAATCCGTCCAATTCTTTGATTTCGGCAGGCTTGCGGCCTATAACGCCGCGCTTTCCACCCCGCTCAAGTCCCGGACGAATCCCGAAGGACCCCGCATGGCCGGACATTCCCAGTTCAAGAACATCATGCACCGCAAGGGCCGGCAGGATGCCCAGAAGTCGAAGCTTTTCTCCAAGCTGGCGCGGGAAATCACGGTCTCGGCCAAGATGGGCCAGCCCGATCCCTCGATGAACGCGCGGCTGCGCGCCGCCATCATCTCCGCCCGCCAGGAAAACATGTCGAAGGATTCGATCGAGCGCGCCGTGAAAAAGGCGAGCGGCACCGAGGGCGAGAATTACGACGAGATTCGCTACGAGGGCTATGGTCCGGGCGGCGTCGCCGTCATCGTCGAGGCGCTGACCGACAACCGCAACCGCGCGGCGTCCGATATCCGGTCCTACTTCACCAAGTCCGGCGGCAATCTCGGCGAAACCGGTTCGGTTGCCTTCATGTTCGATCGCACCGGCGTCATCGAATACGACGCCAGGGTCGCCTCCGACGACGCGATGCTGGACGCGGCGATCGAGGCCGGCGCCGACGACGTGGTTTCAAGCCAGAGTGGCCATGAAGTCTATGCGTCGCAGGAGACGTTCCGCGACGTGGCTAAGGCGCTGGAGGCGAAGTTCGGCGAACCCCGCAAGGCGGCGCTGACCTGGAAACCGCACAACACCGTCCCGGTGGACGACGAAACCGGCGAGAAGCTGTTGAAGCTGATCGATCTCCTCAACGAGCACGACGATGTCCAGAACGTCTATGCCAATTTCGAGGTCTCGGACGCGCTGATGGCGAAGATGGGCGGGTGAAGACGCCTGAAAGAGATGGCCCCGCGCTAGGCTTGAGACTCCGGCATGGGGTATAAAATACCCCATGACCTCAGCGCCGATTCGCCTCCCCGTCCGCATCCTTGGCATTGATCCGGGCCTGCGCCGCACCGGCTGGGGGGTGATCGAGATTGACGGCAACCGGTTGAGCTTCGTCGGCTGCGGTTCGGTGGAGCCGGCCGAAGGGCTGCCGCTGGCGAGCCGCCTATTGGCAATCCATGAGGCGCTTGCCGCCGTCCTCGGCGATTTCAGGCCGGTGGAGGCCGCGGTCGAACAGACTTTTGTCAACAAGGACGGCGTCGCCACGCTGAAGCTCGGGCAGGCGCGGGGAGTTGCGATGCTGGCGCCGGCGATGTTCGGGATCCCGGTCGCCGAATACGCTCCGAACCAGGTGAAGAAGACCGTGGTCGGCGCCGGCCATGCCGACAAGAGCCAGATCCTGATGATGCTGAAGATCCTGCTGCCGAAGGCCGAGCCGAAATCGCCCGACGCCGCCGACGCGCTGGCGATCGCCATTACGCACGCGCATCATCGCCAGAGCGCGGCGCTGCGGCAGAAGGTGGTTGGCCTATGATCGGCAAATTGAAGGGCCTGATCGACAGCTACGGCGAGGATTTCGTCATTCTCGACGTCGGCGGCGTCGGCTACCAGGTGCATTGCTCCGGCCGGACGCTGCAGGCATTGCCGGCGCCCGGCTCGGCCGCGGTGTTGTCGATCGAGACCTACGTGCGCGAGGACCAGATCAAGCTGTTCGGCTTTCGCAGCGATGTCGAGCGCGAATGGTTCCGGCTGCTGCAGACGGTGCAGGGCGTCGGCGCCAAGGTGGCGCTGGCGGTGCTCAGCACCCTGCCGCCGGCGGATCTCGCCAACGCGATCGCGCTGCGCGACAAGGCCGCGGTGACGCGCACGCCGGGCGTCGGTCCGAAGGTGGCCGAGCGCATCGTCACTGAATTGAAGGACAGGGCGCCGGCTTTTGCCAATGTCGATCCGGCGCTGGTGCACCTGTCCGGCGCGCTCGACGAACAGCGCGCGCCGCGCCCGGTCACCGACGCGATCTCGGCGCTGGTCAATCTCGGCTACGGCCCGCCGCAGGCGGCGGCCGCCATCGCCGGCGCCTCGCGTATTGCGGGTGAAAATGCCGAGACCGCGCAATTGATCCGGCTCGGGCTGAAGGAGCTGGCGAAGTGACCCCGCCCTCCCGCATCGTCACATCCGAGCGCCGCGCCGATGATGCGCCCGACACCGCGCTGCGCCCGCAACTACTCTCCGAATTCGTCGGCCAGGCGCAGGCCCGCGCCAATCTCTCCGTCTTCATCGAGGCCGCGCGCAAGCGTAACGAGGCGCTCGACCATGTGTTGTTCGTAGGCCCCCCTGGCCTCGGCAAGACCACGCTGGCGCAGATCGTGGCGCGCGAGCTCGGCGTCGGTTTCCGCGCCACCTCCGGGCCTGTCATCGCCAAGGCCGGCGATCTCGCGGCACTTCTGACCAATCTCGAAGAGCGCGACGTGTTGTTCATCGACGAAATTCATCGCCTTAGTCCCGCGGTCGAGGAAGTGCTGTATCCGGCGATGGAGGATTTTCAGCTCGACCTCATCATCGGTGAGGGACCGGCGGCGCGCTCGGTCAAGATCGAACTCGCAAAGTTCACGCTGGTCGGCGCGACCACGCGGGCGGGTCTGTTGACCAATCCGTTGCGCGACCGCTTCGGCATTCCGGTGCGGTTGAATTTCTATACCGAAGAGGAGCTGGAAAAGATCGTGACCCGCGGCGCCCGCGTGCTCAGCATCGGCATGACGCCCGACGGCGCCAACGAGATCGCGCGCCGCGCCCGTGGCACGCCGCGGATTGCCGGCCGGCTGTTGCGGCGGGTGCGGGATTTTGCGTCTGCCGCCGACGCCGCCTCGATCGACCGCGCCATTGCCGACCACGCGCTGAGCGCGCTCGAGGTCGACGCCGCCGGGCTTGATGCCATGGACCGACGTTATCTCGCCACCATCGCCATGAATTACGGCGGCGGCCCGGTGGGCGTTGAAACCATGGCGGCGGCACTGTCGGAGCCGCGCGACGCCATCGAGGACATCATCGAGCCGTTCCTGATCCAGTGCGGTTATCTGCAGCGTACCCCGCGCGGGCGGCTGTTGACCTCGCATGCCTTCCGCCATCTCGGCCTCGCCGAACCCGCGCGCGATCCGGCGCAGTTCGGATTGTTCGGTACCGGGGACGAGGAGGAGCCGTGATCGATCCCGGTCCGCCGATGACCGCCCATCTCGACGGCGCAATCCGCGACGGCCGGCACACCATGCAGATCCGCGTCTACTATGAAGATACGGATTTTAGTGGCATCGTCTATCACGCCAACTATCTGCGCTTCATGGAGCGCGGACGCACCAACCATCTGCGGCTGATGGGCGCCGAGCAGCACGCGCTGTTTGCGGAAGCGCAGGCGGAGACCTCGCGGTTTGCCTTCGTGGTGCGCTCGATGCAGCTCGATTATCTCAAGCCCGCGCGCATGGACGAGGTTCTTGATATCGTGACCTGGCCGGTCGCGGTGAAGGGCGCCTCGATCACGCTGGCGCAGGAGGTCCGCCGCGGCCACGACGTGCTGGTGCGAGCGCAGGTGCGTGTCGCCTTCATCAGCGAGGGATGGGCGCAGCCGATCCCGAAGGCGCTGCGGACGCTGCTAAAAGCCGACGTGATTTAGCCATCGCGCGGCCCGCCATCGACCCGCCGGAAAGCGGTAATAAGCTTCGCCCAAATCAGCCGGAGATCACCATGTCGCGCCCCCCGCTTCCGCCGTTCACCAGAGAGACCGCCGCCCAGAAGGCCCGCATGGCCGAGGACGCCTGGAATTCGCGCGATCCCGAGCGCGTCGCACTGGCCTATACCGAGGACAGCCGGTGGCGCAACCGCGCGGAATTTTTCGAAGGCCGCGCCGCGATTGTCGCGTTCCTCACCCGCAAATGGGCGAGGGAACTCGACTATCGCCTGATCAAGGATCTCTGGGCCTTCGACGGCAACCGCATCGCGGTGCGGTTTCAATACGAGTGGCATGATGCCGCGGGGCAGTGGCGCCGCTCCTACGGCAACGAGCAGTGGGAGTTCGACGAGCACGGCCTGATGCGCCGCCGCGAAGCCAGCATCAACGATGTCGCGATCGCCGAAAAAGACCGCCGCTTTCGCTGGGCCGCGCCCGGCCCGAGGCCCGCGGATGTCGCGGGACTGGGCCAGAGTCCGTTTTGAGTTAATACCCGCGCGCGGGGTCGACGACGTTTTCCAGCGCGCCGCCGGCCTCGAAGCGCTCGATCTGGCGCGCGACATATTTCGAGATCTCATCGGGATCGGTGTCGGCGGCGTTGTGCGGCGTCAGCACGACCCTTGGATGGGTCCAGAACGGGCTGTCCTCCGGCAGCGGCTCCTCCGCGAACACATCCAGCGATGCGACGCCGAGCGTGCCGTCGTCGAGGCATTCGAGTATATCGGCCTGATTTTGCAGGCCGCCGCGCCCGGCATTGATCAGGACCGGCGCGCCCATCGGGCTGTTCCGGTTGAGCCTTGCGAACAGCCCGCGATCGAGGATGTGCCGTGTGTCCGGCGTGAGCGGCAGCAGGCAGACCAGGATATCGGTTCGCTGCAGAAACGCATCGAGCTGGGCCTTGCCGTGAAAGCAGTCGATGCCGTCGATCGCTTTCGGACTTCGGCTCCAGCCCGACACGCGAAAGCCGAGCGCGCCGAGCGCCTGGGCCGCGCTCGCGCCGAGCGTGCCCAACCCCATGATGCCGACCGAAATCGCGCCGGCCGGCCACTGATATTTCGGCGCCCATCGTTTCTCGCGCTGGCTGGCTCTCAGATAAAGCTCCTGGCGGTGGTGCATCAGCACGTGGAGCACGACATATTCCCTCATCCTGCCGGTAAGATCGCCGACCGAAACGCGAACCAGCGGCACCTTCGGCAGGCTTGAATCGGCCATCAGCGCGTCGACGCCGGCGCCAAGGTTGAAAATCACGCGCAGGTTGGTAAATGCCGCCAGCTCGCGCTGCTCCGGCTTCCAGACGGCGGCGTAATGAACGTCGGCGGGATCGAACGCCGCGTCGGGCAGCAGCAGAACGCGCCGATCCCGGCACACCTCGTCGAATCGCTGCTTCCATCGTTCCGGAGACCAGTTTTCGGTCCCGCCGTGAATCAGCAAAGCGAGCGCGCCCTTATTCATCGGATTTCTGCCTCAAGCCTTTCCAAATTGGGAGGAACACTAGCGGCTTGCGTTTGCCGCGCAAAATACTTCCGCTATCCTGTCGGAAACGTCATCGCCCGTTCGTCCTCGTGACACACAGGAACCCGTTCGCATGCTCTACGCCATCCTTTGCTACCATGACGAGGACTTCGTCGGCTCCTGGACCAGGGAACAGGACGCGGCCGTGATGAAGAAGCTGGCCGTGGTCCAGGACAAACTGATCAAACAAGGCCGGCTCGGACCGGTGGCGCGGCTGTTGCCGACGACGTCGGCGACCACGCTGCGCAAGGACGATCCGCCGGTCGTGCTCGACGGCCCCTATGCCGAGACCAAGGAACAGCTGCTCGGCTTCTACATCGTCGACTGCAAGAATCTCGACGAGGCGCTGGACGTCGCACGCGATCTCGGCGCGGCCAATCCCGGCGGCGCCTATGAAATCCGCCCCGTCGGGGTTCTAAATCCCGGGAGCGTTCCCACGTGACCGACACCGCCTGGATCGATGCGGCGCTGACCTCGGCGCGTCCCCAGGCGGTCGGCGCGCTGCTTCGTTATTTTCGCAATCTCGACACCGCCGAGGAAGCCTTCCAGAACGCGTCCCTGCGTGCGCTGAAAAGCTGGCCGCAAAACGGCCCGCCGCGCGACCCCGCAGGCTGGCTGATCATGGTCGGGCGCAATGCCGCGATCGACGAGGTGCGCCGCAGCCGCAGGCAGACGCCGCTGCCCGCGGACGAGGCGATCTCCGACCTCGACGACGCCGAGGACGCGCTGGCCGAGCGGCTGGACGGTTCGCACTATCGCGACGACATTTTGCGGCTGTTGTTCATCTGCTGTCATCCCGACCTGCCGGCCACCCAGCAGATCGCGCTTGCCCTGCGTATCGTCTCCGGATTGACGGTGAAGCAGATCGCGCGCGCGTTCTTGGTCTCGGAGGCGGCGATGGAGCAGCGCATCACCCGCGCCAAGGCCCGGATCGCGGATGCCGACGTACCGTTCGAGACGCCGGGCGCGGTCGAGCGCTCCCAGCGGCTCGCCGCCGTGGCCGCGATGATCTATTTGATTTTCAACGAAGGCTATTCGGCGAGCGGAGACACCGCCGGGATCCGCAGCCCCCTCTGCGAGGAAGCGATCCGCCTGGCGCGGCTATTGCTGCGGCTGTTCCAGAGCGAGCCCGAGATCATGGGGCTGACGGCGCTGTTGCTGCTGCAACATGCCCGCGCGGCGGCGCGGTTCGACGCCGACGGCGCGCTGGTGCTGCTCGACGATCAGGACCGCTCGGTGTGGAATCAAAAGATGATCGCGGAGGGACTGGCGTTGATCGACAAGGCGATGCGCCACCGCAACAGCGGGCCCTATCAGATCCAGGCGGCGGTCGCGGCGTTGCATGCGCGCGCCGCAAGGCCTGAAGATACCGACTGGACGCAAATCGACCTGCTCTACGGCGCGCTCGAAATCATGCAGCCGTCGCCGGTGGTGACGCTCAACCGGGCGGTCGCGGTGTCCAAGGTGCGCGGGCCGCAGGCCGCGCTTGAAATCATCGAGCCGCTGGGGGAGCGGCTCTCGAACTATTTCCACTACTTCGGCGTGCGGGGCGCCTTCCTGATGCAGCTTGGCCGCAACGATGAGGCACGCGTCGCCTTCGACCGCGCCATCGCGCTCGCCAACAGCTCGGCCGAAGCCGCCCATATCCGGATGCATCTTGATCGCCTGATGCGCGACGCGCCGCGCGGGACGAAGGTCTCAAAAAAATGACCGGCTGCTGTCGGACCTTGTTTGCCTCGTTCGTCCTTTAGCGCCACTGTCGCACGGAGCTCTTTCATGTTCGGGATCATCACCATTATCGCCGTCGCCAATCTGAAACGGCTGACCGAGAAATAGCCGGAGTTTCCGACCACCATCTCCAAGGAGCCAACGATGCTGAATCCCTATCTTTTCTACAACGGCAATTGCGAAGCGGCTTTCAAGTTCTACGAGAAGACGCTCGGCGGCAAGATCGAGATGATTATGCGCGCCGAGGAAGCACCGGCCGACACGCCGGCGCAGCCGGGCTGGGAGAAAAAGATCATGCACGCCCGGATGTTGGTGAATGGCCAGGTGTTGATGGCTTCCGACGCGCCTCCCGGGCACTATCGGCCGCCGCAGGGATTTTCGGTGTCGCTAACGGTCGCCGACCCGGCCGAGGCCGAGCGCAAATTCAAGGCGCTGTGCGAGGGCGGCAGCGTCAACATGCCGTTCGGCAAGACGTTCTTCTCCCGGGGATTCGGCATGGGCACCGACCAGTTCGGGATACCCTGGATGGTCAATTGCCCGCCCGAAGGCCACTGAACAGCAGGCGCTCTACCGGCAGGTCGGATAGATCGCCGCGAGTTCGCGCCCGCGCAACAGCAGCAGGCGGGAGCTCAATCCGCCGCGGCGGAGAATCCAGCCCCGCACCGCGGCGGGATAGGCCTGCAGCACAAGTTCGGACGCTTCCGGTTCGGCGTACATCTGGCCGCGCTGGTCGACCGACCGCGCGGCGTGAAATCCCAGGATCGCGCGGCGCGTCACGCAGATGCGGTTGTTCGGCACCATGCTCAGCACCAGCGTGCAGGCCGACAGACACGGCCCGTCGATCACGACGCGTTCGCCGGACGTGCGGACGCGCTCGAACAGGTCGAGGAACGGGCCGACCTCTCCGCCCGGACTGGCGAGGATGCGGACCTCGGCATGCACCGGCGGCGACACGAGCGCGCTCAGCACGGCCGCGAGAAAGATCGCTTTCAGGATCGCCGTTCGCATGAGCGGCTCCCTCGCAAGTGACGATCGGATGTAATCAACGGCAGGTCGTGCGGCAAGGTTCCGTCACTCGTCCGCGCCGGAAACGCCGGCTTCGGCGAAGGTGGCCATCCCGGCATGACAGGCCAGCGCCGCGCGCAGCAGCAGGATGGCGACGCCTGCGCCGGAGGCTTCGCCGAGCCGCATGTCGAGATCGAGCAGCGGGTTTAGCCCCAGCTCGCGCAGCAGAGCGCGATGCCCGGATTCGGCCGAGACATGTCCGGCGCGGCAATGATCCAGCATGCCCGCGTCAAGCCGCGTGAGCGGAACGATCGCCGAGGTGGCGACAAATCCGTCGATCAACACGGGAATTTGATTGGCGCGCGCCGCCAGCACGGCGCCTGCGATCGCGGCGAGTTCGCGTCCGCCCAACGCCGCCGCTATGGCGAGCGGATCGCCGGATAGCGCGCGGTGATGGCTGAGGCCCGCCTCGATCGCCGCGCGCTTGCGCGCCAGGCCCGCATCGTCGACGCCGGTGCCGCGGCCGGCCCATTGCCCGGCGCCGCCGCCAAGCAGCGCCGCGCACAGCATCGCCGCCGTCGTGGTGTTGGCGATGCCCATCTCGCCGACCGCGAGCAGATCGCTGTCCGGCGGCACGGTGCGATAGCCGATATCGACGGCGCTTAAGAACTCGTCGGCGTCCATCGCTGCCGTTGCCGTGAAGTCGCGCGTCGGACGGGCGAGTTCGATCGGCACCACAAGGAGGTCGGCGCCGGCAAGCCCTGCGATCTGGTTGATGGCCGCGCCGCCGCGGGCGAAATTCGCCACCATCTGTTCGGTAACCGCCTGCGGATAGGCGGAGACGCCGCGTGCCGCGACGCCGTGATTGCCGGCAAACACCGCGATCGTGACGCGCTCGAGTTGTGGAATTTCGCGGCCCTGCCAGCGCGCCAGCCATACCGCCAGCTCCTCGAGACGGCCGAGACTTCCCGGCGGTTTTGTCAGCATCTGCTGCCGGCGTGCGGCCGCGTCCGCGGCACTGGAGTCGCCGGCGGGGAGGTCGCGACAAAAGGAGCGGACATCGTCTAGACTGTCGAACTGCATCCGATTCCCTTGTCGAGCGTGCCGCGAACCAAACCGGTTCCTTTCGGGTTCTCTATCATGAATGAGTGGCTCGACGATCTCAGAACCGCGGTCGCGTTCCTGACCCGGCTGCCAATGCCGCATTCGGAAGGCGCCATGCCGGCGAATTTTGTCCGCGCGCGCCGGGTGTTTCCGCTGGTCGGCGCCGGAATCGGCGGCGCCGTCGGCCTGTTCTGTCTCGGCATGCGCTTGGTCGGCCTGCCCGATCTCGCCGCCGCCGCGCTGGCGCTTGGCGCGAGCGCGATCCTGACCGGCGCGCTGCACGAGGACGGGCTGGCCGATGTCGCCGACGGGTTCGGCGGCGGCCGCGATCCGGCGGCGAAGCTCGAGATCATGCGCGACAGCCGGCTCGGCACCTATGGCGCGCTGATCCTGCTGGTGAGTTTTGTCGCGAAGCTTTCGGCACTCGCCGCACTCCCGGATGCGTTCGTGGTGCAAGGCCTGATCGCCGCGCACGCGCTGGCACGGGGCGTGTTGCCCGTCATGACGATGAACATGGCCTATGCGCGCAAGGATGGACTTGCCGCCAATGCGGGCAGGCCGGATCTCGCAACGGCCACCACGGCGGCCGCGCTCGCGCTCGTCATCGCCCTGCTGTCGCTGCCCTGGCGCGAAGCGCTGGGCGCGGCGCTGGCGGCGGCGGCGTGCGCGGTCGGTATGGCGTGGCTGGCGCAGCGGCAAATCGGCGGCCAGACCGGCGACGTGCTCGGCGGCGCCGAGCAACTCGGTGAGACCGCGATCCTTTTGCTGCTCGCGGCACGGCTGGGATAGCCTCGCCGATGAGCACCGAGACAAATTTGTGGCTGGTGCGGCATGCGCCGGTCGATGGACCGCGCGGCGTTATCCATGGTCCGGACGAGCCGGCCGACACCGGCGATGCCGCAGCCTTTGCCGCACTCAAGGCGAGATTGCCGCCGAATGCGCTTGCCGTCTGCAGCCCGGCACGGAGGACCTTTGAGACCGCGCTCGCGCTTGGGCTCGATCCGGTCAAGCAAAGCGCCTTCCGCGAACAGGATTTCGGCACGTGGACCGGGCGGCGCCACGACGACCTCGTCGCCGAACTTGGCGACCTCTATCGGGATTTCTGGAAATCGCCGGCAAGCAACGCCCCGCCCGGCGGCGAGAGTTTTGTCAGCCAGATCGGCCGTACGGTCGGGGGCCTTGCGACTTTGCCCGCGGGCGACGTCGTCCTGGTCGTGCATTCCGGCACGGTCCGCGCCGTGCTCGCAATCGCGCTCGATCTTGAACCTGACGCCGCGCTGCGCTTCGTCATCGATCCGCTGTCGCTGACGCGGATCGACCGCCTCGAGAGCGGCTGGCGCATCGTTGCGGTCAATCGCCGCTGACCATCCGGCCGCCCGCCGCGCTCTCGCTTCGCTCGCCATCGGGAGAGGGGATCCGCTAACCGTTCCGTCGCTCGCCGCGCAGCGTCGGCAGTCCGATGCCGGCGGCGTCGAAGCCGCCGTCGACTGCGAGAATCTGGCCCGTGATATAACTGGCGCGATCGCTGCACAGGAAGAACACCGCTTCCGCCAGTTCCTCCTCGAGGCCGTAGCGGTTGAGCGGGATGGCGTCGTGATAGTCGGCGCGGATTTCCGGGGTATGGACGGCCTTCGCCATCGCGGTCTCGACGGGGCCGGGCGCGATGCCATTGACGCGAATGCCCTGCGAGGCCAGTTCGACCGCGAGCTGTTTTGTCAAATGCGCGAGCCCGGCCTTGCTGGTGCCGTAGGCCGAGCGCAGCGTGGAAGCGCGCACCGCCGAAATCGAGGTGATGTTGACGATGGCGCCGCCGTCATGCTCGCGCATCAGCGGCACGGCCGCCTTGGTGCAGAGGAACGGCCCGGTCAGGTTGACTTCCAGCACCCGGCGCCAGTCCTCATCGGAGGTCTCCAGCAGCGGCGCAAACACCGCGACCCCGGCATTGTTGACCAGCGCGTCGAGCCGGCCGAAGCGGCGCTCGATCTCGGTGAACGCGCTTGCAACCGCGCCGGCATTGGAGACGTCGCAATGGAGCCCCAGGGTATGGCCGGCGGCATTCAGCGCCTGCACGCTGTTCCACAGCAACTCGCCCTCGATGTCGAGCAGCGCCACGCACCAGCCCTCGGCAAGGAACTTTTTTGCGACCGCCAGCCCGATGCCGCGCGCGGCGCCGGTCACCAGCGCGACTTTTTGCGGGGCAGGGGTCATGGAATGGTCCATCGTTGGGTGATTAATTACGTCGATCGGCAGGGCCTGGTCCTGGTACGGGAACGAAGTGTCTGCTTTGCTAACTGGACGATCTCCGCGAAACAAGGGCGCAAATTTCATGAAGGTCAATGACCCCCAGGACACGCCGCTCGAACAATGGCGGCCAGGCGTGGAAACCCGCATGGTGGCTTCGGCCAGCAATGGCGCGGCGCAATTATGCATCTTCGAACAATGGATCGCGCCCGGGACCGGCGCACCGACCCATTCGCATCCGGTCGAGGAGGTGCTGACGGTGCGCGAGGGCGAAGCCGAGATGTGGCTGGATGCGCAGCGGGTCATTGTGTCGGCGGGTCAATCGCTGATCGTGCCGGCCGGTTGCAAACACGGGTTTCGCAATTCCGGCACCATCACGCTGTACCTGCATGCGGTGCTGGCGTCGCCGGTGTTCGAGGCTACGCCCGAGGGTGCGACGGAACCGGTGCGAAGGTGGGTTTGCGCGATGTCCGCTAGCAGCGAGGCCTAGGCGACAACAAAGGCATAGACGTCTATCTCGGCGCCACCTATCAGAACGGCGTCTTCATCTGACAGAAAGAAAACTGAGCCGGAGTTATCAACATGTCCCTGACTCTGCATTTGCATCCGCTGGCCTCGTATTGCCACAAGGTGCTGATTGCGCTTTATCAGAACGCCACGCCGTTCACGCCCAACAAGGTCGATCTCTCCAGCGAGGCCGAGCGCGCCGCGCTGCAGAAGTTATGGCCGATCGGCAAGTTTCCGGTGCTGCGGGATGACAAGCGCGATCAGACCGTCCCGGAATCGACCGTCATCATCGAATACCTCGATCGCTACTTTCCGGGAGCGACGAGATTCATCCCGGCCGACGCGGATCAAGCCTGGCAGACCCGGCTGCGCGATCGTTTCTATGATCAGTACGTGCATGAACCGATGCAGAAGATCGTCGGCGACCGATTGCGTCCCGAGGGGAAAAAAGATCCGCATGGCGTGGAAGAGGCACGGGCCCGGCTGTGGGCCAGCTACGGCATGATCGAGCGTGAGATGGCGACGCGGACCTGGGCGATGGGCGATGTCTTCAGCCTCGCCGATTGCGCGGCAGCCCCGGCGCTGTTTTATGCCAACGAAGTAATGCCGTTCGGCGAAGGTCACGCGAACGTCGCAGCCTATTTCGGGCGCCTGAAGGCACAGCCGTCCTATGCGCGGGTGCTGAAGGAGGCCGAGCCGTATTTCGCGATGTTCCCGAGATAGCCGGCGATGGGTCCGACCTCCCGAAATAATTCAACGGGAATTGTCGGGGGCACAAAATCCTGATCGTCTTATTTCGGAGCGCCGGCTTGCGATGCGCAGATTGAAAGGAAACGGAGACTGACCATGCGATTCATGATGCTTATGATCCCGAAGGGCTATGAGACGGCCGCGCCGGGCACCATGCCGCCTGCGGAGGCCGTCGCCGCGATGATGAAGTACAATGAGGCGCTGAAGGAAGCCGGCGTACTGATCACGCTGGACGGACTGCATCCGCCGTCAATGGGCGCGCGGGTTTCCTTTGCCGGCGGCAAGCCGGTGGTGATCGATGGCCCCTTCACCGAGGCCAAGGAAGTGCTCGGCGGCTACTGGATGATCGACGTGAAGTCGCGGGAGGAGGCGATCGCCTGGGCGAAGCGCTGCCCGGCTTCCGGCAACGAGATCATCGAAATCCGCCAGGTTCAGGAAATGGCGGATTTCCCCGCCGACATTCAGGAGGTCGTGGCCGGATTTCCCGAACTGCAGAGCCGCAGGAACTGATTCAGACCGCAACAAGGGAGACATGCGATGAGCGATACCTATCTTGCCGTCTTTGTAGGCAGCAAAAACAGCGTGAAGATGGCCGCTTGGAACGCGCTGTCCGAGACCGAGCGAAAGGCCAAGGAGAAAGCGGGCATGGGCGCGTGGAAGGCGTGGGTGGAGAAGCACCAGGCCGCGCTCGTCGAGATGGGCGGACCGCTCGGCAAGACCAAGCGGGTCGGCCCGGGCGGCATTGCCGATGTCAGCAACGAAATGGGCGCCTTTACCGTCGTGCGGGCCGAATCGCACGAAGCCGCGGCAAGAATGTTCGAGCACCATCCTCACTTTGCGATTTTTCCTGGCGAGGCCGTGGAGATCATGCCTGTGCTGCCGATCCCGGGCGGTTAACGGCTTGTTCATTCACCTGAATGTCGGGCGAGGGCCATGAAGCGCTAGTGACCTCCGGGCTCGGCTCATGTAAAAGCCTTTCACATGAGTTGGCGCAAGGAACAAAGCCGCGCCGAGCGCGGCTACCATCACGGCAATCTGAAGGAGGCGCTGCTGCAAGCCGCGCTCGGGCTGATCGCGGAAAAGGGCGCGGCCGGCTTCACCTTCGCCGACGCCGCGCGCATGGCCGGCGTCAGCCCGGCGGCGCCGTATCGGCATTTTCGCGACCGCGATGAATTGCTTTCAAGCATCGCCCAGCGCGGTTTCGAGCAGTTCGAATCGGTGCTGACCCAGGCCTGGGACGACGGCCGCCCTGACACCGTCACGGCGTTCGAGCGGGTGGGCAAGGCCTATCTCGCGTTCGCCCGCGCAGAGCCTGCATTCTATTCGGCGATGTTCGAATCAGGACTTCCGGTCGATCTAAATCCCACGTTACTGGCCGCGAGCGAGCGCGCCTTCAGCATCATCAGGGCCGCGGCAGAGCGCCTTGCCGCGCTGGCGCCGCCCGGCACGCCGCGCCCGCCTGCGATGATGATGGCGCTGCATATCTGGTCGATGTCGCATGGCGTGGCCTCGCTGTTTGCGCGCGGCGACGCGGCGCGGCGCAAGCTGCCGATGTCGGCGGAGGATTTGCTGGAAGCGGAGGTCCTGATCTATCTGCGCGGTCTCGGCTTCCCGACCGACCGCCGGCCGACGGCCGCAAAAGACCAAGCGGATCAAAAGCCGGCTGGGCCGCCACCCATGCCGCCGTCAGGTCCCTGGGGCACCCCAAAATAAATTTTGGGCGGCCGCTTGCGCCCGGCTTGACAAAAGTCCGGCATGGTTTAGGTATGTAAATGTTATTTACATTCACAACGGCGCGATGCCGTCATGGAGAGGGAAATGGCCTACACCGCAGATGTTAATCGATGGCGCGGCCCCGCTGAAGAGCCCTACCGCCCGCATATGCTTGATTCTCCCTGGCACCCCGGCTGGATCGCCGTGACCGTGCTCGGTTTCATCATCTGGTGGCCGATCGGCCTCGCCCTTCTCTTTTTCACACTCGGGAGCAGAAAAATGGCTTGCTGGAGTCATCAAGACCGCTGGTCGAACAAGATGGAGCGGATGCAGTACAAGATGGAGCGGATGCGCAATCGGATGGAGCGCCGCGGCTTCCCCTTCGGCCCGCCCTCAAGCGGCAACCGCGCGTTCGACGAATACCGCACGGAAACCCTGCGGCGCCTCGAAGAGGAACAGACCGAATTCCGGGACTTCCTCGACCGCCTGCGCCACGCCAAGGACAAGGAAGAGTTCGACCAGTTCATGGCGCAACATCGGCCGCGCCCGACCCCGCCCCAGGATGGTCAGCCCCAGTCGTAAGGTTCGAAGGCCAGAGCCCCCGGGCGGCGCGCCCAGCCCGCCCGACAGCGACAAAACCGCCCGTTTGCGATCGCAGACGGGCGGTTTTGTTGATGCCGGCGGAAAGCCACTTCCGGAACAATTCGGGCGTTGGGCCGCCATCATTTCCAGCCTTCAAATTCTTCATTGGTAACCGGGTATTAACCGTGATTAGCGTCTGGTTAGAGGCGTAATGACGCGCTGAAAGCCCTCGTTTTGACATGTTGGCAGGGGATGCAAGCCTCGGCTTCGGCGGGCCGCCCATGCGACACAAAAACAAGGCTCTTGCGCTGGCCGTGTACGGCCGCGCCCAACGCGCGGCTGTGGGGCCGGCAGCCATGGCTTCCGGGGTGTGTGGGAACACTGGCGTTGAGAGGATACCGCTCATGAATCCGGCCGACGTGACTCAGTCCGCGTTGCCGATCGCATCCGCCGACGTATCGCTGATCGCGCTGTTTCTGCAGGCTCACTGGATCGTGAAAGCGGTCATGCTGGGGCTGCTCGCCTGTTCGGTCTGGGTCTGGGCGATCGCGATCGACAAGATGTTCCTGTATTCGCGAACCAAGCGTGCCATGGACCGCTTCGAACAGGCGTTCTGGTCCGGGCAGTCGATCGAGGAACTCTACCGCGCGCTCTCGGCCAAGCCGACGCAATCGATGGCGGCCTGTTTCGTCGCAGCGATGCGCGAATGGAAACGCTCCTTCGAGAGCCACGCGCGATCCTTCGCCGGACTTCAGATGCGGATCGAGAAGGTCATGAACGTCTCCATCGCCCGCGAAGTCGAGCGGCTGGAACGCCGGCTGCTGGTGCTGGCTACCGTCGGCTCGGCCGGCCCCTTCGTCGGCCTGTTCGGCACCGTCTGGGGCATCATGTCGAGTTTCCAGTCGATCGCCGCTTCCAAGAATACCTCGCTGGCGGTGGTCGCCCCGGGCATCGCGGAGGCGCTGTTTGCCACCGCAATCGGCCTAATCGCCGCAATTCCGGCGACTATTTTCTATAATAAATTCACTACCGAGGTGAACCGGCAGGCCCAGCGGCTGGAAGGCTTTGCCGATGAATTTTCAGCGATTCTGTCGCGCCAGATCGACGAGCGGGCGTAGGCGGCGGTATATTGTGAGCGCATCATGAGCACCAGATCATGGCAATGAACATGACGGGTTCGTCCGGTGGCGGACGCCGCGGCCGGCGTAAGCCAGTGATGGCCGAGATCAACGTCACGCCAATGGTCGACGTCATGCTGGTGCTCTTGATCATCTTTATGGTGTCGGCGCCGCTGCTGACGGTGGGCGTGCCGCTCGACCTGCCGCAGACCCAGGCCAAGAGCCTCGATCAGGACAAGAATCCGCTGACGCTGTCGGTCAATTTGAAAGGACAGGTCTTCCTCAACGACACCGAAATCGCGCTCAACGACCTGGTGCCGAAATTGAAGGCGATCACGGAAGCCCGCGGCGGGCTGGATGAGCGCATTTTCGTCCGCGGCGACAAGAAGGTCGATTATGGTACCGTGATGAAGGTGATGGGACGGCTTTCGCAGGCCGGCTTCAGGCGCGTGGCGCTGGTGACCGAAGTGGATCAGGGATAGCCCGAAGGTGAAGGTCGACAAGACACTCATTGCGTCGGTGGCACTCCACGTCCTGGTGATCGGGTGGGGACTGGTATCCTTTTCGGCGCGTTCGCTCGAAGCCCCGCCGCTGGAGTCGATGCCGGTCGATATCATCTCGGCCGATCAGCTCTCCAAGATCACTGCCGGCATCAAGACCGGGGAGAAGGACAAGCCGAAGCCGCTGGTCGAGAAAGTCGCCGACGCCAGACCGGCCGAGGACGCGGTCGGCAAGATCACCGAAAAGAAGGAAATCGTCACGGCCTCGGCGCCGGAGCCGCCGCCGAAGCCGGTGGAAAAGCCGGTCGAGAAAAAGCCCGAGCCGCCAAAACCGGTCGCCGAGAACAAGCCAAAGGACGAGCCGAAGCCGATCGAGAAGAAGCCCGAGCCGCCCAAGATCGATCCGATCGCGGAAGCGTTGAAATCCGAAGACAGCAAGAAGCCCGTGCCGAAGCCGGAAGCCAAGGCCGTTCCGCCGCAGCCGCCGAAGCCAAAGGAACGCACCTTCGATCAGTCGAAGATCGCCGCCCTGCTCGACAAGCGCGATCCGACCCGCCAGTCGATCACCGGTGCCGCGCTGAACTCCACGGCGTCGCTCGGCACCACGCGCGGCACCGCGGTGACCTTGTCGCAGTCCGAACTTGACGCCATGCGGGCGCGGCTGGCTAGCCTGTGGAATGTCCAGCCCGGTGTCGAACATCCGGAGGAACTCTACGTCACGGTCCGGATCCGCTTGAACCCGGATCGCCGGCTCGCCTCACCTCCGCAGGTGGTCTCCACCGGAAGCTCGCCGCGCTATCAGGCCGCGGCGGATGCTGCCGTGCGCGCCGTCCTGCAAGGTCAGCCCTACACGATGTTGCGAGACGAGACCTACGAGCAGTGGAAATACATGGACATCGATTTCGATCCCAAGCAGATGTTCCACAGTTGATGATCTTGGAAATGGTCCCGCAATGCCCGTGATGCCGCTTTCACTTCCTCCGTTGCCGCTCTCCCGCCGTGACGTCCTGATCGGCGGCGCCGGTGCGGGGGCGGCTTTGCTGCTGCCATCGCTCGCCCGCGCGCAGACCAAATTGCAGGTGACCGAAGGCAACGTCGCGCCGCTTCCGATCGCGATCCCGAATTTCGTGGCGGGATCGCCGGCGGACGGCGACGTCGGCGTCAACGTCGCCCAGGTCATCACCAATAACCTGCAGCGCAGCGGACTGTTCGCCCCGATCGATCCGGCCGCCTTCATCGAAAAAATCACCAACGTCGACGCGGCGCCGCAATTCCAGAGCTGGAAGACCATCAACGCCCAGGCCCTGGTCACCGGGCGCATGACCCGCCAGTCCGACGGGCGTTTGAAGGCCGAATTCCGCCTGTGGGATGTCGCCGCCGGCCAGCAGCTCACCGGTCAGCAATATTTCACCTCGCCGGAATACTGGCGGCGGATCGCGCACATCATTTCCGATCAGATCTACGAGCGCCTGACCGGCGAGAAGGGCTATTTCGACAGCCGGGTGGTGTTCGTCGACGAAAGCGGAGCCAAGGAACGGCGCGTCAAGCGGCTGGCGTTGATGGACCAGGACGGCGCCAATGTGCGCTACCTCACCAAGGGCGCCGATCTGGTGCTGACACCGCGGTTTTCGCCGTCGACCCAGGAAATTACCTATATGGAGTTCGGTCAGGGCGACCCGCGGGTCTATCTCTACAGAATCGAGACCGGCGAGCGCGAGATCGTCGGCAATTTTCCCGGCATGTCGTTCTCGCCGCGCTTCTCGCCGGACGGCCAGCGCGTCATCATGAGCCTGCAGCAGGGCGGCAATTCGAATCTGTTCGTGATGGACCTGCGTTCGAAGTCGACCACGCGCCTTACCGATACGCCGGCGATCGATACCTCGCCGTCTTATTCGCCCGACGGCGGCCGCATCTGTTTCGAATCCGACCGCGGCGGAAAGCCGCAGATCTACGTGATGCCGGCGGCCGGCGGACCCGCGCAACGCATATCCTTCGGCGAAGGTACCTACTCGACGCCGGTCTGGTCACCGCGCGGCGACTACATCGCCTTCACCAAGCAGGGCAGTGGACAGTTTTCCATCGGCATCATGAAGCCCGACGGTTCGGGCGAGCGGATTCTCACATCCGGATTCCACAACGAGGGCCCGACCTTCGCGCCGAACGGCCGTGTGCTGATGTTCTTCCGCGACCCCGGCGGCAACAGCGGACCTTCGCTGTTCACCGTCGACATTTCCGGTCGCAACGAACAGAAGGTGCCGACCCCGGGCTTCGCGTCCGACCCGGCCTGGTCGCCGCTGCTGTCGTAAGGCCGGCGTGGCCCGGGCGGTGCCCCAAGACCCGGTTGCCCCCAAGCCGTTAACCGGGCCGGCAAAGCTTGCCTAGCTTGCTGATCTATTGGGCAGATTTGCGTTCTCGGCGACGAAAAACAATGTCCCGGTAACGATGTTCCCTCAGAAAGACTTCATCTGCGGCGGGTAAAAATACTGAGCTGAGAAGGACCCGCATATTCTCCATGCAGTTTGCAAGTCAGAACAGAGACCCCGATCAGAGCATGTCGCCGTCGATTTACGCGGCGCTGATCGACTCGCTATTCCAGGATCCGGGTCCGATGTTCGCAGGCGCGCTCTGCGCCGCGGTCGCGGCGATCATGACGGCGTTGAAGACCGGCAATGTATGGCTGTGGCCCTGCATCGCGCTGCTGGTCGTGACCGGCGCCGTCCGTGCGCTCGACACCCGTCAATATAAGTATAAGCGGCGCAAGTCGACCTTGACGTCGAATGAGGTCGCGGGCTGGGAAGTTCGTTACCAGGTCGGTGCGATGCTTTATGCGGCCGCGCTTGGGCTGTGGTGCCTTGTGGCGCTGCTCGGCAGCAACGATGCCGTCGCACATCTCATCTGCACTTCCGTCACGCTTTGTTATTTGGCGGCCGGCGCCGGCCGAACTTACGGGCGGCCTTGGATCTTCCATGTGCAAATGCTGCTGGCCTGCGGTCCGCTGGCGCTGGCGTTGGCGCTTTTTGGAAGTCCATATTACTTCGGGATGGCGATCCTGAGCGTACTGTTCTTCTTCTCCCTCAAACACATCTCGACCAGCCTGCAGGCGATTTTCGTGCGGGCGCTGATCGCGCGCGAACGCGAGGCGGCCCTTGCCGGCCAGTTCGACACCGCGCTGAACAACATGCCGCACGGCCTGTGCATGTTCGCCGCCGACGGGCGGCTCGCGGTGATGAATCATCGCTTCAGCGAGATGATGAACCTGCCGGACGATATCATGCATCGCGGCGCGGGCGCGGAGCCCATCGTCTCCGCCTGCGTCAATACCGGCGCGATCTCGGCGACGAGCGGAAAGATCATCCTCGCGGAAATCGAGAATACGCAGGCCAGGGATATCATCACCACCGATCCCGACACAGTCCGGGGCCGGTCGCTGTCATGGACGTTCCAGCCGATGGCGGGCGGCGGCGCCGTCGTGCTGGTGGAAGACGTCACCGAACGGCGCAACGCGGAAGCCAGAATTACTCGTTTGGCGCGCTATGACGAACTGACGGCGCTTCCCAACCGGGTCAATTTCCGCGACGAGATCGAGCATCTTCTGGCGGTTCCGCATGATGGCGAGCAATTGTCGGCGTTGCTGTTCGTCGACCTCGATCAATTCAAACAGGTCAACGACACCCTGGGTCATCCCTGCGGCGACCAGCTGTTGTGCGCCGTTGCCGACCGCCTGCGTGCCATACTGCGCCCGGAGGATTTCGTGGCGCGGTTCGGCGGCGACGAATTCGTGGTGTTTCAGCAGAATATCCGGTCGAACGAGGAAGCCGCCGGTCTGGCGCGGCGAATCGTCGATCGCCTCAGCGAGCGCTACCAGGTCGACAATCACCTCGTCGAAATCGGCGCCAGCGTCGGCATCGCGATGACCTCGCCGGACATGAGCGCCGATACGCTGTTGAAGAACGCGGATATGGCGCTCTATCGCGCCAAGGCGGACGGCCGCGGCACCTTCTGTTTCTTCCGCGACGAGATGGCGCAAACCGTCGAGGCACGCCGCATTCTGGAACTCGATTTGCGCAAGGCGCTGGCCAACGAGGAATTCGAGCTGTTCTATCAGCCGCTCGTCAATCTCAAATCGGGGCGTATCGCGACCTGCGAAGCGTTGCTGCGATGGAATCATCCGGTGCGTGGCACGGTCTCCCCGATCGATATCATTCCGGTCGCCGAGGATATGGGTCTGATCGTCGATCTCGGTCGCTGGATCCTGCGCAAGGCCTGCATGGAATGCATGAAATGGCCCGAAGCCGTCAGCGTCGCGGTCAATTTCTCGCCGCAGCAGTTCCATCAGCGGGACGTGCTGAGCGAGGTCCGTTACGCGCTCGAGGTCTCGGGGCTTCCCGCGGATCGTCTCGAAATCGAGATCACCGAATCGTCGCTGTTGCGCAATACCCAGTCGACTCATGAAGTGTTGTCCCAGCTGCGCGCCATCGGCGTCAGAATCTCGCTGGACGATTTCGGCACCGGCTATTCGAGCCTGAGCTATCTGCACAATTTCCCGCTGCAGAAGGTGAAGATCGATCGATCCTTCCTCGAGGGCATCGATACCGATCGTCCACTCACGCTGTTGCGCGGTGTGGCGCGGCTCTCGGCCGATCTCGGCATGTCCGTCGTGGTCGAAGGCATCGAGACCAACGAGCAATTGGAACTGATCAGCGCTGACGGCACGGTGACCGAGGCGCAGGGCTACCTGTTCAGCCGGCCGGTGCCGGCGGTGAGGGTACGCCAGTTGCTGAACGCCTCGCACGGCCGCCGCGCGTCGGACGAACTCGTCGTCGTTCCCGCCAGATCGATCGCCTAAAAGATCCCGCTGACTCGGGACCGGAATTTTTTCCCTTGCTGCGTCTGTGGCATGAATTTTCACCGGTCCCCAGGGGTTAACCTTAATGTCGCGATGTCTTTGCATCTTCGTTAAGAAGCTGTTAATCTTTAAACTACGCGCATAAGTTGTTTGGACGTGAGGAGCTCCCATGAGGTCGGCGGCCGAAGCGATCGCCCGTATTCCCGAACGCAGCACAGATCCCCTCGAGCACGTCGACTACCGCCTGGCCGAAACGCCTGAGGAAAAAGACAAGATCTATCGCCTCCGCTACCGGGCCTATCTGCGCGAGGGCGCTATCCTGCCGTCGGAATCGGAACGGGTCACGGATCGCTATGACGACCTGCCTAACAACTTTACCTTCGGCATCTACGTTCACGGCGAGCTTTACAGCTCGATCCGTATCAGCGTCCTGAGTTCGGAATGGCGGGGCTCCCCCTCGTCCGAAATGTTCTCCGATCTCATTCACCCCGAACTCGATCGCGGGAAAATCATCGTTGACCCGACCCGGTTCGTCGCCGATCCCGACAAGGCAAAGGGATTCCCGGAACTGCCCTATATCACGGTGCGACTCGGCTATGTCGCGTGCGGGCATTTCAATGCCGATATTGGTCTTGCCAATGTGCGCCCCGAACACCGGGCCTTCTATCGCAAGGTGTTTCTGCAGGAACCCTGGGGCGAGCCAAGACTATATCCGGGCCTGATCAAGCCGGTCGGATTAATGGCCGCGCATTATCTCTCGATCCGGGACAAGGTGTTCCTGCGCTTCCCGTATATGCGCTCAAGCGCTTTCGAGCGGCGAATGTTGTTCACGCGCAGCGGCGAGCGCCGTTCATCTTCGCCGGAGGCGATGGTATCTTCCTTCGAGCACGCCTCGATCGTCCCGCGGCAGTCCTGAGTTCCCGCCTCCAGGGCGCCCGTTTTGCCGACAGCTGTTGCGCAAAAGTTTCGGACCGCGCGAAAACCGGCCCGTCGGGGCCGTGTGCCACTTGCCTTCACCCTCGCGCCACATTTACAACCCATTAACTATCGCGGTTGCTTTTCGCCGATTGGCGGCATTTGATTGGGTCTGGCAATACCCCATCAAGGTTGACGGAACGCTCGCTTAACCATCGCCATGTAGACCGGATGACAGTCGAAAAACCTGAGCGTGGAGGCTCCGGAATGAAACATCAGATGCGTATCCTCCAGGGATTGAAGCTGGCCGCGGTGCTCGCAGTGGCGCTGTCGATGGGCGCATGCGCCAACAAGAATCTCGGCGCCGATGGCGCGATGGCCAGTGCGGCGACCCCGGGCAGCCAGCAGGATTTCGTGGTCAATGTCGGCGACCGCGTGTTCTTCGAGAGCGACCAGACCGATTTATCGCCGCAGGCGATCACGACCCTGGAAAAGCAGGCGCGTTGGCTGCAGACCTATAACCGCTACGCCTTCACGATCGAAGGTCATGCCGATGAACGCGGAACCCGCGAATACAACATCGCTTTGGGTGCGCGGCGTGCGCAGTCGGTGCGTACCTTCCTCGCCTCGCGCGGCATCGATCCCTCGAGGATGCGGACGATCTCTTATGGCAAGGAACGCCCGGTGGCGGTCTGCAACGACATCTCCTGCTGGTCGCAGAACCGCCGTGCCGTCACGGTGCTGAACGCCAGCTCCTGAAAGCCGTTGGCCTTTTCGCAGAACTTGCCGCCGGCGCCTTCGGGCGCCGGTTTTGCTTTGCCGGCCTTGCTTGATGCGGGCGTTTGTTTCAGTCACATTTTTGGCGTACTCCCTCTTTCAAGGTGTTCCGCTTTCGATGTCACGTTGCTTTCGTCGTCAGGCCAAAATGTCATCCAGATTTCATAGAACTGCCTGTGCCGCGGCGATCGCCGCGATGCTGGCGCTGGCGTCGCAGGCATCAGCGCAATCCGATGACCCGGAAATGCGCATTCAGCAGCTTGAGAATCAGTTGCGGCAGCTCACCGGCCAGAACGAGGAGTTGCAATACCGCAACCGGCAGCTGGAAGAGCGCCTGAGGGTGCTCCAGGGCGGCGCGCAAGCACCCCCCGGCGGACAGCCTGCCGGTGTCCAGCCTGGCATCGCTGCTGCGCCCCCGGCCCAGCCCGGTCCGACCTATCGGCAGCCGGGCTACGAGCCGCAGATTGCGTCGCCCGCGCCGATCGTCCAGGAGCCGCCGGGAGGGTTGCCCGGCGCAGCGCAGGGCCGGCGCCGGGGCGATGCCTTCGATCCCAGCCAGAACCCGAACGCCCCGGGCGCGCCACGCGCGCTCGGCGGCGGTCAGCTCCCCATTCCGGCCGGGCCCGCTGCGGACGCCCCGGGCGGGCGCGGAGCGGGAGAGCCGCTTGATCTGGCCAACACCGGCGGGGCGGCAAATCCGGCGGGCGCCGTGCCGCCGCCGCGTGGCCCCGGGGCCACGCTGACCACCTTGCCGCCGTCGGCGACCCCGAGGGACGAGTTCGACCTTGGCATCGGCTATATGCAGCGCAAGGACTATGCGCTGGCCGAAGAAACCATGCGCAACTTCGCGCAGAAATACCCGCGAGATCCCCTGATCGCGGACTCGCAATACTGGCTCGGCGAGAGTTTTTTCCAGCGCCAGCAATATCGCGACGCCGCCGAAGCCTTCCTCGGGGTGACTACCAAATTCGATAAATCGGCGAAGGCCCCCGACGCATTGCTGCGGCTCGGACAATCGCTGGCGGCCCTGAAGGAAAAGGAGGCCGCCTGTGCAGCCCTTGGCGAGGTGATGCGGAAATATCCGCGCGCCTCCTCAGGCGTCAAGGCGGCTGTCGATCGCGAGCAGAAGCGGGTCAAGTGCTAGGTGCATGATCCGCCAAAACTTGCCCTCGGACTTGACCCGGGGGCGCGCGCGGTCTTGCAATAAGATCATGCGCAGCGGCGACGACCATTCCCCGATCTCGGCGAAGGACGCCAAACGCCTGTTCGCGGACTGGAAGGCCGCGCCGGCGATCGTGCTCGCGGTGTCCGGCGGCCCCGATTCAATTGCGCTGATGTGGCTGGCGGCGCGCTGGCGCCGCGCCGTGGCGCGGGGTCCGCGGCTGATCGCCGTCACCGTCGATCATGGCTTGCGTTCCGAAGCGGCGCGCGAGGCGCGCAACGTCAAGCGCCTGGCGAAGAGTCTCGATCTGTCCCACCGCACGCTGCGTTGGAGTGGAACAAAACCGAAAACCGGATTGCCGGCCGCGGCGCGGGCGGCGCGATACCGTCTGCTGGCGCAAGCCGCGCGGAACAGCGGCGCGACGCATATCCTCACCGCGCATACCCGTGACGATCAGGCAGAGACGCTGCTGATGCGCTTGCTGCGCGGCAGCGGTATCGCTGGTCTCGCGGCGATGGCGCGGGAGTCCGAGCGCGACGGCGTGCGGTTGGCGCGCCCGTTCCTGAACGTTTCGAAATCGCAGCTGATCGCGACGCTCAAGCAGGCGAAGATCGAGTTTGCCGACGATCCCACCAACCGCGACCTGGGTTTCACGCGCCCGCGACTGCGCGCGGTGATGCCGACGCTCGCCGCCGAGGGCGGCGATGCGCGCTGCCTGGCGCGGCTGGCGTCGCGGCTTGCCCGGGCCAATGCCGCGGTGGAAGTGCTGGCCGACGGCGCCGAGCGCTATCTCGCGCTCAGGGGTCGCGAACAACCGGGTTTCGATGCCAAGGCGTTTGCCGCGATGCCGGAGGAAATCCGACTGCGGCTCTTGCTTCGCGCGATCGACCGGTTCGGTCATGAAGGAGCGGCGGAGCTTGGCAAGGTCGAAGCCTTGCTGGCGGCGCTGGACCGGGCCGCCGCCGAACACGCCAGGGGAAGCCGACCAAGGCTGAAACAGACCCTCGCCGGCGCGCTGGTCAGTCTGATCGACGGACGCGTCCGCATCGAACCCGCGCCGCGCCGCCGCCGGACGGACTGACGCAAGACCGAATTACCGGCATCGTCAGACCGATTTAATGCGGGTGTCTTAACCACCCCCGAAAGACACCGGTGTCAGCGCCATTATTTGAACCGGAATCGCGCTAGAATGGGCTAAATAGTCCTACGTGGTTCCCTTGGCAGCGACCGGGGCGGCACCTAGATTGTAGTGCAGTTAACCGAGGGGGATGTCCTCGTGCCTGCCAAGGACCGCTACCCAAGGGATAAGGCCGCGATCCGCGCGACCACGAAGGAAGATCGATGAACGCCAATCTGCGCAACTTTGCCCTCTGGGTTATTATTGTCTTGCTGTTGTTGGCCCTGTTCACGCTCTTCCAGAACCCTGGCCAGCGCGCGTCCTCGCAGGACATCTCGTTCTCGCAGCTGTTGACCGAGGTCGATGCCAACCACGTCCGCGACGTCGTCATCCAGGGCCCGGAGATTCACGGCACGTTTACCAACGGTTCCAGCTTCCAGACCTATGCGCCAAACGATCCGACGCTGGTTTCTCGCCTGTACAACGGCAAGGTCCAGATCACCGCGAAGCCGCCCGGTGACAACGTGCCGTGGTTCGTATCGCTGCTCGTCTCATGGCTGCCGTTCATCGCGCTGATCGGGGTGTGGATTTTCCTGTCGCGGCAGATGCAGGGCGGCGCCGGCAAGGCGATGGGCTTTGGCAAGTCGCGCGCCAAGATGCTGACCGAGGCCCATGGCCGCGTGACGTTCGAGGACGTCGCCGGCGTCGATGAGGCCAAGCAGGATCTGCAGGAGATCGTCGAATTCCTGCGCGACCCCGGAAAATATCAACGGCTCGGCGGACGGATTCCGCGCGGCGTGCTGCTGGTCGGTCCTCCCGGCACCGGCAAGACGCTGATCGCACGCGCGGTGGCGGGCGAAGCCAATGTTCCCTTCTTCACCATCTCGGGTTCGGACTTCGTTGAGATGTTCGTCGGCGTCGGCGCCTCCCGTGTCAGGGACATGTTCGAACAGGCCAAGAAGAACGCGCCCTGCATCATCTTCATCGACGAAATCGACGCGGTCGGCCGCCATCGCGGCGCCGGCCTCGGCGGCGGCAATGACGAGCGCGAGCAGACCCTGAACCAGTTGCTGGTCGAGATGGACGGCTTCGAGGCCAATGAAGGCGTGATCCTGATCGCGGCGACCAACCGGCCGGACGTGCTCGATCCGGCGCTGTTGCGTCCGGGCCGTTTCGACCGCCAGGTGGTGGTGCCGAATCCGGATGTCGTCGGCCGCGAACAGATCCTCAAGGTTCACGTCCGCAAGGTGCCCTTAGCGCCGGATATCAACCTGAAGACCATCGCGCGCGGCACGCCCGGTTTCTCCGGCGCCGACCTGATGAACCTCGTCAACGAAGCAGCGCTCACCGCCGCACGCCGCAACAAGCGCATGGTAACGCAGGCCGAATTCGAGGAAGCCAAGGACAAGGTCATGATGGGCGCCGAGCGCAAGTCGCTGGTGATGACCGAGGAAGAGAAGATGCTGACCGCCTATCACGAAGGCGGCCACGCCATCGTCGGTCTCAACGTGATCGCGACCGATCCGATCCACAAGGCGACGATCATTCCGCGCGGCCGTGCGCTCGGCATGGTGATGCAGCTGCCCGAGCGTGACAAGCTATCGATGTCGCTCGAACAGATGACCTCGCGGCTCGCCATCATGATGGGCGGCCGCGTTGCCGAAGAGCTGGTGTTTGGCCGCGACAAGGTCACCTCCGGTGCGGCCTCCGACATCGAGCAGGCTACCCGGCTAGCGCGAATGATGGTGACGCGCTGGGGCCTGTCCGAAGAACTCGGCACCGTGTCCTATGGCGAGAACCAGGACGAAGTGTTCCTGGGGATGTCGGTATCGCGCACCCAGAATGCCTCTGAAGCCACCGTTCAGAAGATCGACAGCGAGATCAGGCGGCTGGTTGAAGAAGGCTACAACGAGGCGACCAGGATCCTGACCGAGAAGCGCGCCGATCTTGAAGCCCTGGCAAAGGGCCTGCTTGAGTTCGAAACGCTGACCGGCGACGAAATTCAGGACCTGCTCAAGGGCAAGAAACCGAACCGCGAGTCGGTGCTGGAACCGTCGACGCCGCGCGCCTCGGCGGTGCCGCCCGCCGGCAAGCCGCGCCCGCGTCCCGACCCGGACGCCGGCCTGGAGCCGCAGCCGCAGGCCTAAACGGTCCGCCATTTCGAAACAAAACGCGGCGGCAACGCCGCTTTTTTTGTTGTGTGCGGCCCATCCGGCTTCGCATCTTCGATGCGCCCCGGAATGAGGAGGACTTAGCCTGGCTTTCCGACCTCGCCCCGCTTCATTCGAACACCTCGTCGGCCCCGCCGAGCAGTACGCCGATCCGCCGCATTTGCCCGCCCTGTTGAGCGTGCGCGGCCAGCGGCCATCCTGCCCCGGCTGCACCGAGCAGCTTGACGAACTCGCGCCTCTTCATTCAGTCCGCTCCCTCGGCGGGGACTGTCGTAGAAATCTGGCCGCCCCGCCACGAAAATCGGGCGGCCACACCTCCAAAGCTTAAGATTTCTTAAGGGCTGTTGGTCCATTGGTTGAGGATGCGTGCGCCGCCAGGGCGCGATTCCGCGCGCGCAAGGGACTTTCATGACCGCGTCGATACCCGCCCCCACGATCATCCCTCAACAGAGCGCGATACCCGGCGCGCTGTTGAACGTCTGCTTCGTGTTGTGCGTCATCAATGTATCCTATTTTCCCGCGGCGTATTTCGCGCACTGGTGGATCTACGATCCGGACGGCCTGGGGATCCCGGTCGATTTCGTCAACGTCTGGGCCGCCGGGCGCCTCGTGCTCGAGGGTCATCCGGCACAGGCCTGGGATTGGGATATCCAGAAGCAGGTCGAGCTCGCGCTGCTGCGCCAGGATTTTCCCGGCCATTTTGCCTGGCACTACCCACCGCCGTTCCTGCTCGTCGCAGCCCTGCTGGCGCCGTTTCCCTATGCGGTGGCCTTCATCGGCTGGCTCGCGGTGAGCTTTGTGCCTTATCTCGCCATGATGCGCGCGATCGTCGGCCGCAGCTTTGGCTGGATGCTCGCGATCGCGTTCCCGGTGGTGTTCAACAATACGCTGGTCGGACAGAACGGCTTTCTCACCGCATCGCTGATCGGCGGCACGCTCTATCTGATGCCGGTGCGGCCGATCCTCGCCGGCATTTGCCTGGGGCTATTGAGCTATAAGCCGCAATACGGGCTGTTGTTTCCCATCGTGCTGATCGCGGCCTCGCAATGGACGGTGTTCTTCACCGCCGCGGTCGTCGCCGTCGTGATGGCGTTCGCTTCCTGGCTTGCCTTCGGCACCGAGAGTTGGCAGGCCTTCTTTCACTGGATGCCGATGTTCTCGCAAGCCTTCCTCACCGAGGGCAAAGCCCCATGGTGGAAATTGCAAAGCCTGTTCTCGCTGGTCCGCTATCTCGGCGGCACCGAAGCGCTGGCATGGGGATGCCAATGGGTGCTGACGGCATCGGTCGCGGTAGTGCTGGCGCTGATATGGCGCAGCCGTGTCAGCTATGGCGTGAAAGCCGCAGCGCTTGCGGCCGGCACCCTGCTGACCACGCCCTATCTGTTCATGTACGACATGATGGTGCTGGCGGTGCCCGTGGCCTTTCTGGTGCGCATCGGGCTCAAAGGCGGCTTCTGCGCTTACGAGCTTCCGGCGCTGGGATGCGCGCTCGCCTTGATCGTGAGTTTTGACTTCTTCGGGCAACCGGTCGGGCTCGGCGTCACGCTGATCTTAGCCACACTGATCCTGCGCCGCGCCGGTCCGTGGTGGCGGCGCGAACCGGCGCCGCCGCAGCTGGCCGCCGCACGCGCTTAAGCGACAGGTGCCCTTCCTCAATCGTCATCTTTGCGGCTTGTCATCGGCCCTGAATAGTTGTCCAGTTCTTCAAAGCGATTTGCGCCAAATCGTCAGAAAAGACTGATGCATGGACGTCCTGCCGGGGCCAATATGGCCGCAAGGGCGTGCGGGAGATGAGGGGATGAGAAGCGCGCCATGGTCTACCGGCGGACCCACCAAGTCGTAAAACGCCTCGCCGCGCGGCGCAGCGCCATTCTGGCGGCGGCGCGGGATGCCGCTGCCGATGGCGGCATGGCCGCGGTGCAGATCGCGCCGGTGGCGATCCGCGCCAATGTCGCCGCCGGCACCGTCTACCGCTATTTCCCTTCCAAGGCGGATCTGATTTCCGAACTGATCGCCGAGGTCTCGCGCGATGAACTGGCCGCGATCCGCCGCGCCGCGGACGCAGCACCCGGGCCGTCGTCGGCGCTGGCGGCGGTCGTCACTACCGTTGCCGTGCACGTGCTGTCGCAGCGCAAGCTTGCCTGGGGCATCCTGGCCGAGCCGGTCGATGTCGACGTGTCAGCGTCACGGCTGGCGAGCCGCCGCGAGATCGCCGGCGAGATCGCCGCCAGAATCGACGCCGCGATCCGCGCCGGACATCTGCCGGCGCAGGACACGGCGCTGGCCGCCACTGCGCTGCTAGGCGCGCTGCATGAATCGCTGGTCGGGCCATTGGCGCCGGACCATACGGACGACCCGGGCAGACTGCGCGACGCCGTGCAAACCGTGACCTTGCTCGCGCTGCGCGCCGTCGGCGTGATGGACGCCCGTGCCCGCGGCCTCGTGGTGCAGGCGGTATTGCCGGCGAAAACCCTGGTCGGCGCGTAAAAAAACCCGAGGTGGCGCCGGTTTGACGCAACGATCCGCCAACCCAGGGCGTTGCGCCCGGACGGCGATGCAATGGACAATACAGGGAGTCAGATATGCCAACGACATCAGGATCGGCCAAATGGCAGGGCGGCATCAAGGACGGCAAGGGCGCGATCTCGACCAAAAGCGGCGCGCTGAAGGATTACCCTTACGGCTTCGCCAGCCGCTTCGAGGGCAAGCCGGGTTCGAACCCGGAAGAGTTGATCGGGGCCGCCCACGCCGCCTGCTTCACCATGGCGCTGTCGCTGATACTGGGCGAAGCCAAGCTCGTTGCCGAGCAGATGGAGACCAAAGCCGACGTCACGCTCGAGAAGCAGGGCGATGGTTTTGCCATCACCTCCGTGCACCTGACGCTGAATGCGAAAATCCCCGGCGCGGGCCAGGCGAAGTTCGAGGAACTGGCGGGCATGGCAAAGGCCGGCTGCCCGGTATCGAAGCTGCTGAACACGAAGATCACGCTGGCGGCGACGCTGCTCTGAACTGAATGTTTTCGTCATTCCGGGCGCGCGTCAGCGTGAACCCGGAATCTCGCGCCAAAACCTCTGGGGTTCGCATCTGCGATGCGCCCCGGAATGACGAAGGGGCAAGGCGCCGCTCACATATCGGCGTCTGAGTCGGAGCCGACGGAGGCGATGCGCACCATGTTGGTGGTGCCGGGGATGCCGAGCGGCACGCCGGCGACGATGATCACGCGCTGGCCGGCCCTGGCAAAACCGTCGCGGAACGCGATGCGGCCGGCGCGGCTGACCATATCATCCTGGTCATGGGCATCTTCGGCGACCACGCAATGCACGCCCCAGACCGCCGACAGCTTGCGCCCGGTCGAGAGGTTTGGCGTGATCGCCACCACCGGTGGCTTCGGCCGTTCGCGCGCGACCCGCAGCGCGGTCGATCCCGAACTGGTCCAGCAAATGATCGCCGACAGATCGAGTGTCTCGGCGATCTGTCGGGCGGCGTCGGCGATGGCATCGCCCGCGGTCGGTTCCGGTTCGGCGCGCTGCGCATTGAGCACGCCGCGATAGGTCGGGTCGCGCTCCACTTCCTCGCCGATGCGGTTCATGGTGGAAACCGCTTCGACCGGAAACTTGCCGGCGGCCGATTCGGCCGACAGCATGATCGCATCGGCGCCTTCGTAGACCGCGGTCGCGACGTCGGAAACTTCGGCGCGGGTCGGCACCGGGCTCTGGATCATCGATTCCAGCATCTGCGTGGCGATCACGACCGGCTTGCCGGCGCGCCGTGCCAGCCGCGTCATCTGCTTCTGCAGGCTCGGAACCCGCTCCAGCGGCAGTTCGACGCCGAGATCGCCGCGCGCCACCATCAACGCGTCGGATGCCTCGATGATTTCCGGGAGCCGGTCGATCGCCTGGGGTTTTTCGATCTTGGCCATGACCGCGGCGCGACCGCGGATCAGTTTCTTGGCCTCGTTGACGTCCTCGGCCCGCTGCACGAATGACAGCGCGATCCAGTCGACGCCGGTCACCAGCGCCGCCTCGAGGTCGGCGCGGTCCTTCGGCGTCATGGCGGAAACCGGCAGGTCGGTGTCGGGCAGGCTGACGCCCTTGCGGTCCGACATCTTGCCGCCGATCACGACGCGCGTGACGGCGCGCTCGGGGGAAGTTTCCTCGACAATCAGCCGCACCTTGCCGTCGTCGAGCAGAAGCGCGTGCCCTGGCCGCAGCGCCGCGAGAATTTCCGGATGCGGAAGCTGGACGCGGGTCCTGTCGCCCGGCGTCTTGTCCGAATCGAGCACGAAACTTTCGCCGTTGTTGAGCTGGATCGAGCCTTCGGCGAACGAGCCGACACGCAACTTCGGTCCCTGAAGGTCGACCAGGATACCGATCGGGCGGCCGTAGCTCGATTCGACATTGCGGATGGTCTTGACCAGCTCGCGCATCTTGTCATGCGAGGTATGGCTCATATTGATGCGGAAGACGTCGGCGCCGGCCTCGAACAGGCGGCGGATCATCGCGCTGTCGGAGGAGGCGGGGCCAAGCGTGGCGAGGATCTTGATACGGCGCAGGCGTCTCATGGCTTGGTTCCGGGCGCCGCGGCTGGCGGTAGACCAGACGCACCCGGAGTCGTCCCGCCCGGCGAATTGGATATGCCCGGAAGGCTTCCGGGCCCACCGGGGCCGACAATTCCCGGGATACCCGGCACCCTTTGCGCCGGCTGCTGTTCGTTGGATTCGGTCAGCTGCACCGTCCAGGCGCGCTGCTCGCCGGTGTCGACCTCGAAGAAGCCGGTGCGATCGAACCCGCGCGCCAGGCAATTCTCGGTGCCCTTGATGGTGAATTCCTTGTCGCGCGAGCACATGAAGGCTTGTCCGGACCACTCGCCGCCGCGATCGTAATCGAGCGCGTAGATGTAATAGAAACGTGCGACAAGGGTCCCGCGCAGCAGGGTCTCGCAGGCTCGCGACGAGACGTTCCACCAGCCCTCGGTGGTCCAGCCCTCGGCATCCTTGTAGCCGAGCGCAATGCCGACCCTGCTTGCGGTGTTGTTGCAGAGACGGAAGTCGGCCGCCGCCGGATTGTTCCAAAGGCACAGCAAAGCCAGCGCCACCGCGGGTATCAAACCGGCAGTGACGCGCGCAGAGGATCGGTCGGGGCGATGGGAATTGTTCGGGATCATTCAGCGAAGCTATATCAAATCATTGACGATTTCGCGTGAGCCGGCGGGGGCTGTCAACGGCCGGGGCGGCATTTTCAGGCCGTCTGCCGCCGAAATCCGGCTTGTCCGCGCCCTGTGTGCGCTGCGATATGGTAAAATCTGTGATAACTCCCATCTGATATCAGTAAGCTCGGGCAAAACGGCGAGAGTGCGATCATGACGATTGACGAGAAAACCAAAACGGAACTCGAAGCCGCCGTGTTCCGGCGCCTGGTCGAACATCTGCGCGCCCGCACCGATGTCCAGAACATCGACCTGATGAACCTCGCGGGCTTCTGCCGCAATTGCCTGTCCAACTGGCTCAAGGAAGCGGCCGACGCCAAGGGCGCCGATATGAGCAAGGATGAGAGCCGCGAGGCCGTCTACGGCATGCCCTATGAGACCTGGAAGTCGACCTATCAGGCTACGGCCAGCCCCGAGCAGATCGCGGCGATGAAGAAAGCCCATAGCGGGCACTGATCGCCTTCGGTCATTGCGCCGAAGGCAAGCGGCGAAGCAATTCATACTCGGTCATTCCGGGATGGTGCGCCAGCACCAGACCCGGAATCTCGAAGATTCCGGGCTCGGCGCTAACGCGCCGTCCCCGGAATGACGGTCGGCTTTCTCCTGTGGGCGCGCTGTGGATGAGCGCGATGTTGCCTTGACGCAGGGCGTCGCACTCTTGAGGGTCATTTCGGGATGCGGTGCGTGGGAAAGCGTGCGGCGCTTCCTCTTTCCGCATCAACCTTCAGTTCCATTCAGGAGTACCCGATGGCCACTACCGCCGCCGCCGTCAAAGAAGCCCCCGCGACGAAATTTGCCAAGGACCAGCTCAAGGCCATCATCGAGCGCGTCGAGCGGCTGGAAGAAGAAAAGAAGACGATCTCCGACGATATCCGCGACGTCTATGCCGAGGCCAAGGGCAACGGTTTCGACGTCAAGGCGCTACGCACCATCGTTCGCCTGCGCAAGCAGGACGAGAACGAGCGCGCCGAACAGGAAACCATCCTGGAAACCTACATGCAGGCGCTGGGAATGTTGTGAGGCGCCAGCCGGCAGGTACTTCCGGCGCGCGCAAGCTTGGGCAACAGCCTCTCCTCTGTTAGACTCCTCGGTAAAGGAACCGAAGAGATGGACGTGCCCGGACCAGAACGCAGGCTCGCAGCGGTCCTCGCCGCCGACATGGTCGGCTACAGCCGGCTGATGGAGGCCGACGAGACGGGGACACTCGCGCGTCTCAGGACCCATCGGATCGAGCTCATCGATCCGGCGATTGCGAAGAACCGCGGCCGTATCATCAAAACCACCGGCGACGGCATGCTGGTCGAGTTCCACAGCGTCGCCGACGCGGTGCTGTGCGCGGCCGAGGTTCAGCGGCGGATGGCACGACGCAACGCGGATATCTCGCCGGCGCGGTGGATCCAGTTCCGCATCGGCATCAATCTGGGCGACGTGATCGTTGAGGAAAACGACATCTTCGGCGACGGAGTCAACGTAGCGGCGCGCCTCGAAATGCTCGCCGATCCCGGTGGCATCTGCGTCTCGGGGGCGGTGCGCGATCAGGTCGGCGACCGACTGGACGACATCGCATTCGAGGATCTGGGCGACCAGAGCGTCAAGAATATTGCCCGTCCAATCCGTGTCTTTCGGGTCCGGCTTGATCCAGACGTAACGACCGCGCCACAGGGCGTGGAGGACTCCGCGGCGGCGACAACGCTCGCCAAGAAGCCGTCCATCGCGGTGCTCCCGCTCGTCAACATGAGTGGCGATCTGGAGCAGGAGTTCTTCGCGGACGGCCTCACCGAGGACATCATCACGGAGCTGTCACGCTTCCGCGACTTGCTCGTCATCTCGCGCAACTCGACCTTCGTGCACAAGGGCAAGGCGGTGAAAGTGCAGGAGGTCGCGCGTGAATTCGGTGTCGAATACGTCCTCGAGGGCAGCGTGCGAAAGGCGGGCGATCGCATCCGCGTCACCGTGCAGCTGATCGACGCAGAAACCGACCGGCACATTTGGGCCGAACGCTACGACCGCAACCTTGAGGATATCTTTGCCATCCAGGACGAGATGACGCGCGCGATAGTCGCGACGCTTCCCGGCCGTGTCGAGGCCGCCACGCATGATCGCGCGAAGCGCAAGCCGACCGACAACATGGCGGCTTATGAGTGTGTGCTGACCGCCAAGGTGCTGCACCACCGCTCGATCCGGGAGGACAACGCCGAGGCGCAGCGGCTGCTTGACCGTGCCATCGCGCTCGACCCCAACTATGCGCACGCCCACGCCTGGAAGGGATGCGTGTTGGGCCAGATGTGGACATATGGGTGGTGCGCGGATCGCGACGCGGCGTACCAGCAGGTGGCCGCGGAGCTGGAGATCGCCCAGGCGCTCGATGACAACGATAGCGACGTGCACCGAATCCTCGCGGCGCTGAGCTTGAACCGCAATGAACACGACAAGGCCGCCTATCACCAGGAACGGGCGCTCGCGCTCAACCCCAACTACGACCTTGTCGTGGTGCAGCAGGGCGAGCTTCTAACGTGGCTGGGTCACCCGGAGGAGGGCATCGATTGGATCAAGAAGGCGATGCGCCTTAACCCCTACCACCCGGAGCGCTTCTGGAGCCACCTCGGGCGCGCCTGCTATTGCGCCGAGAGATATGCGGAAGCCGCCGAGGCCTTTTCGCGGATCACGCGGCCCGACCACACCCATCATACCTTCCTCGCGGCCACGTTCGCGCATATGGGCAATGTGATCGCGGCCGCCGCGCACGCGGCGGAGGTTCTGAAGCGCGAGCCCAAATTCTCGGTGGCCGCCTACCTGGCCACCCAGCACTACAAGCGCGAAGTCGACCGCAAGCGCCATGAGGCTGGTCTCCTCATGGCAGGCCTGCCAGTCTGACCCGACAAAGCGCCAGCGCCGCGTCTATGCCGAGGCCAAGGGCAACGGTTTCGACGTCAAGGCGCTACGCACCATCGTTCGCCTGCGCAAGCAGGACGAGAACGAGCGCGCCGAGCAGGAAACCATCCTGGAAACCTACATGCAGGCGCTGGGGATGCTGTGAGGCGCCGCCGACATTGTGGGAGCCGTTGTCAGGCGAAGCTTTAGCGCAGCGATGCGGTCCGCATCACGAAGGTTTGGGTCGCAAGGACAGCGGTTGCCGAACCGGTGAAACGGTCGGAAACCATTCCCATCAGCGGATCGTCCGAGAAAGTCATCGCGATCGCGGCCTGCGGCTTGACGAAATAGACGCGCATCTGGGTCATGTCGGTGTCGCCCAGCACGGTGGCCGACATCGAGGTGCTTGCGCTCGGCGCCAGCATCATGACCCGCATCCAGACATCGTTGCCCCCAGAGGCGGCGAGCCGCGTCGATGTGGCAACCATGCCGTCCTGATCCTGCGGCCCCTTGGCAACGACCGTGTCGATGGTGGTGGCAAGCGCCGTATCGCGCGGCGCCGATGCCGGCCGAATGCTGTGGGGCACCGGCGCACTGGCCGCGACGATGTTCGAGCGATCGACCGGGGAAGAGGATGCCGGCGCGTAGGCCAGTGCCTGGAACGCGGCGGAAACGCTTGCGGTCGGTTGCGGGTCGGCGGAGGCCAGCGCATGGCGGGCGCTGATGGCGGCGACCTGCGCCGGCGTTGCCTGTTTCGGCGTTGCGGGGGCGTCGCCCCAGAAGCCACGGGCGTCGATGATGTCAGCCGGCGTCTGCGGCTTTGCTTCGGCCGTCTGGCTCGCCGCGGCCTGCCTGGCCTTCGCGGGCTGCAGGTTCTGTGCGTCGGCCGAAGCGAGCTGGAAGCTCGCGGCGGGCTTTGCGCGCGGCATCGGCACGGCGTCGGCGGACTTGGCGGGAGCGGCTGATGCCATCAGACTTGCTGGGGTTGTCTTTTCGGAGGCGGCCGCAGCGCTTGCGCCCTCGTCCTCGTCGTCGTTCGATTTGCCCCTGAACAGGGCGGCGAACAGGCTCAATTTGCCAACCGCCGGCGCATCGTCGCTGCCGCGCTTTTCGATCTCGGCGCGGGCAAGCTCATAGCCCTTCAGCGGAGTGCCGTCGGAGGGAACATGTACGGTGCGGCCATCGGGAAATACCCGGGCCAGCTGATCGTGGGTCATGCGCGGCCAGTGACGGATGCTGCCGGTATCGAGATGGACGAACGGCGATCCCGATGTCGGATAGAATCCGACGCCGCCGCGCTGCAAGCGGAGCCCGGCGAAGCGGATTTGCTCAAGCGGCACGTCCGGAATGTAAAAATCCATGGCGTGGCCCAGCATGTGCTGGCTGAAGCGCGCCACGCCCGACGAGCGGCGGCGGAGCATGGCGTTGGTGGCGGGGGAGCGGTACGAGGAAATGATCTGGATCGGCTTCTTGCCGTCGACGTCGCGGTAGACTTCCCAGAGGATGTCGAACAAATGACGATCCATCGTGGTCTGTTCCTGGCTGCGCCAGTCGCGAAGATAGTGATTGAGCTGTTTCAGCGCCTCTTCATCGTAACGTCCGTCGCGCTTGAAGGTGACGGTGAGGTCTTCATCTGAATGGGTGTGATGGAACGAAAGGGTGCGGGTTTCGTTCAGCGCGGTCGCATCATGGACCGATCCGGCTCCGCTCAGGAGCAACAGGGTTGTCAGGCCGAGATGATACCCGGCCTTCGGCAACGACAGCGAATTGAATTGGCGCGCGAAACCAGTCGGCACGTATGAGCCCACCCAGAGACCGATCGAGGAACTCTTCCGCTACCCCGTGTGGCGAAAGAGAGTTAACGCAGTCCTAACGCGGGTGGGGTAATTTATGGCCCACCCCCCAAGTCGGCCTTAACCTAACCCGCCGAGTGTGGCGAAAAAGTGCCTTGGCGCCAATCCCGGTGGAGAACGGCTAATGCGCACGGCCTCGCCCGAAGAGGCAAGGCAACTGATATTGCTCGGGGAATCCGAAAGCGCGCCGCTGCGTCGACCCGTCAGCGGGTGATGATCCGGCGCTGCTGCAGCCGGCGGCCGGGGATCGGAGCCGAGGGCGTCGGCGCGCCGAACAACCGTTCGAGGAATGACGGGCCGGAGTAGCTGTTGTCGCTGGCGAAGCTGACGCCGGCCGGCAGGCTGCCGGTCGGATGGGAATAGCTCGGCTGCGAATGCGCGACCACGTTCTCCAGCTCCCTGCTGCGGCCGTTCCCGTTCCTGAGCAGCGCCAGCATGGTGGCGTCGCGGCCGTAGATATCCCTGCGGAGCTGCAGCTTGCCCGCGTCGTCCACAAACGCCGTCTGGTAGGTGATGTTGACCGGGATCGGGGTGGGGAATTTGAGATCGATCTCGCTGTGGCCGTACATGCTGCGGATCTTTTCGGGTGTGTAGTGCTCGTTCGGCGCCGTGATGTTGAGCAGTGTCGCGGCGTATTGGTCAGGATTCTGCACCCGCATGCAGCCGTGGCTGAAGGCGCGCTCGTCCTTGTTGAACAAATTCTTGTCCGGGGTGTCGTGCTGATACACCAGGAACTTGTTCGGGAAATTGAAGCGGATGCGGCCGAGCGCGTTGGCTTCGCCAGGCGGCTGGGAGATGTGGATGCTGCCGTCGCTGGCGCGTTCGAGCTTCAGCCCCATTCGCTGCAGCACGGTCGGATCCTGCTGCAGCGCCGGCAGATATTCGTTGTAGATGATCGACGGCGGCACGTTCCAGGTCGGATTGACCGTGATGAACTTCATGGTTTCCGTCAGAAGCGGCGTGGCATGAATCCCGGGTTGTCCGGTGACCACCTTGGTGCTCCAGACCTGCGCGCCGTTCTGCATCACCTTGAGCGTGTAATCGGGGATGTTGAGAATGACATAGGCGTTGCCGATCGACGGCGCGCCAAGCTGGCGCGGCAGCCAGCGCCAGCGCTCCATGTTGACGATCACGGTGTCGATCTGGCGGTCGCGCTTCGGGCTGTTGATGGCCCTGACGGTCCTGTCGTCGAGCACGCCGGTGGGCTTGAGTTCGGCGCCTTCCTGGAATTTGCGCACGGCGTCGGCGACCCTGGCGTCGTAACGCGTGTCGTCGGCGTTCTCGGAGATGCCGAGCCTGGCGCGCAGTTGCGGCACGCGCGCATCTTCCATCTCGACCGCGGGTTGCTTCTTGCCGCGCGCGGGGGTGAATTTCAGCGCCGGTCCGTCGGCAATCTGAACCACTGGCCCATTGCCCTGGCCGCGCAGTTCGGCAAGCTTCGCCTTCAATTCGCGGTAGAGTTTTTGCGGCGGGTTGTAGCTGTCGAGCGCCGCGGATGCATCCTTGGCGGTCGTGACGTTGCTCAGCACTTCGGTGGGATCGGTCGGATGATCCGGATACTGGATGTCCGCCGAGACCTGCGACCAGTGCATCCGGCCGCTCTGCGCCTGGCGCGCGTAATCCAGCATGCTGGCGGTCAGTTTCAGATCGGCTTCCGCAAGCGCGTCGGGACCGCCGGCGGAGGCAAAATCCGGAACCGGATAGTCGGATGGGTTCAGGCCTTCGGAACCGGCGTCCTTGAGGCGCGCGATGACGCCTTTGCCGTTCTCGGTAAGCGTGCCGGCCTGCGTCCAAAGCGGGGCATAGTCGCGAGCGGTGTAGAATTTCTCCACCGCGGTCCGCTCGGCCTTGCGGTCGAAATAGCGCAGCGATTTTGAGCCCAGCATATCGCGCAGTTTGTCGGCGACCGGCTGATTCGCCGGCGCTACGTTGCTGGCGGCCTTGGTCGGTTCCCTGGCTGGCTCGGCGGCCGGCGTTGCGGTTGCGGCGGAGGGAGGCGAAGCGGTTGTCGCGGCATCCTTATTGCCGGTATCCGCCGTGCTTTTATCGGCGCCCGGCGCGGTGACGACGTCGGATGGTTTGGTCTCCGGAGCGTGTTCCGTGGCCTTCGCCGCTTCGGGCACCGACGCGGTGGTGTCCAGTTTGAAATCGTTGATGGTCGGGGGCGGAAGGTTTGCGGGTTCGGGACGCGGGATCGCCGCGTCGATCGCGAGTTCGGCGGCGCTGTTGCGGGCCGGATCAGCCTGCGCAAATGCCGAAGTCGCGGACACCGTGAGGAAGGTCGCGGCGACGGCCATCAACGCGCGAACAGATCCGGCACGGTTCTTCAAACAGTCTCGCATAGTCAAATCCCTCGGGCGAAACTGCCCGGCATGGAACAGTTCTTGGTATCGTCCGTACAGCTTTCGCCGAAGCGCCGGCCGCATCGCTCTTGAAACGCACTCAGCCCATGCATGGGTCCAGTCTGAATGCGCCTCAAATCTCATCAGTACGCCTGCACGTAACGGTTCATACGCAGACGATACACACGTCCCCCTCATGGAGCCAGCGGCACGCGGGGTGGTCACGACAAACTGACTTCAAAGGACCGCCTTTGCAACGGATTGCGCGCTTTTGCCACGCGCTTTTTCTTTTGTCTGTCACCGGCAAGCAACGGTTCGAAATGTTCTCGAATAGCGATGTCTTTAACCCCTTCTTCCCCGACACCGGAGCGCCATAATCTTCCCAATCGTCGCTATGTCGCCTGGTCTGCTTCGCCGGCCGCCTCATCGAGCTTGCGGTAAAGCGTCGAACGGCCGATTTTCAATCGGCGTGCGACCTCCGACATCTGGCCGCGATAATGCGAGATTGCAAACCGGATGATCTCGCCCTCCAGCTCCTCGAGCGGCCGCATTTCTCCGGCGTTCGTCAGCATGGCCAGTTGCCCGGCCGAAGGCACCGGCGCGATAGGTATTTCATTACCGGATACCATCGCGGGCTCGGTGGAATGAAGCCCGGAACTGACGATCAGGGGCTCTGCGTGCGGCTCGTGCGCCTGCGGCGATTGCGCGGCGGCTTGCGGAAAATCCGGCAGTCCAAGCTGGTCGTGTTCGCTCATGACCACAGCGCGATAGACCGCGTTCTCGAGCTGTCGGATATTGCCTGGCCACTCGAGTTGCGACAGGTGCGCCATCGCCTCGCCGCTGATGCCGGTGATGGGACGGTTTTCTTCTGCGCAGAACCTCGCCAGAAAATGTCGCAACAGATGAGGGATGTCTTCGCGGCGCATCCGCAACGGCGGAATCGTCAGCGGCAGCACGTGAAGGCGATAAAACAGGTCTTCGCGGAATTGCCCGCTTTTGACGCGGTCGAGCAACTTGCGGTTGGTCGCGGAGATGATGCGGACGTCGACTTTCACCGGCTTGCGCCCGCCGACGGCCTCGACCGCGCCTTCCTGCAGCGCACGCAGCAGCTTCACCTGCGCGGCCAGCGGCAATTCCGAGACTTCATCGAGGAACAGGGTGCCGCCGGAGGCCTCGACGAATTTGCCCATGTGGCGTTCGGTAGCGCCGGTAAAGGCGCCCTTCTCGTGGCCGAACAGAATCGACTCCACCAGATTGTCGGGAATCGCGCCGCAATTGACGGCGACGAACGGCTTTGATTTGCGTTCGCCGCTGCCATGGATGGCGCGCGCAAACAATTCCTTGCCGACGCCGGATTCGCCTTCGACCAGCACCGGAATAGTGGAGGCCGCTGCCTTTTGCGCGGTGCGAAGCACGCCCGCCATGGTCTCGCTGCGGGTGATGACATCGGCGAAAGTCAATCGGCCTTCGCGGCTGTGGCGGATGCGCTGCAGCTCGCCCTTGAGCGCGCTGGCGTTGAGGGCATTGCGCAAGCTTACCTGCAGCCGCTCGATGCCGACCGGCTTGACCACGAAATCCTGGGCACCGGCGCGCATCGCCGACACCACATTGTCGATGCCGCCATGGGCGGTCTGCACGATGACGGGAATGTTGAGACCGGCTTCGCGGATTTTGGCCAGTACTCCCATGCCGTCGAGGCCGGGCATCACCAGATCGAGCACGACGGCATCGATAACAGGCGCGTCCGCGGCGGTCAGCGTGGCGATGGCGGCGTCGCCGGAGTCGACCACGATGGTCTCATAGCCGCATTTCTGCACCATGTTTTCCACCAGGCGGCGCTGCACCGCATCGTCGTCGGCGATCAAAATGCTGGCAGCCATGGCTTTCCCCGCGCGCTACAACTATCTGTCTCGAATCGGGGCACTCTGGCCGATGCCGATTAACGCCTGCTTAAATCTTAAATATTGACGTCCCGCCCTTCGCACCCAGCCATTCCGGTTGAACACAGGTTTCGAACAAGATGACCTCGCGCTCTACATCCGCCCCGCGCAAGCCGACTGCCCGACGCAAGCCCAACCGCAAGAAATCACCGGCGAAATCCGGCCTCGGCTCACTGCCGGAATGGAACCTGGCCGATCTCTATTCCGGTATCGACGCGCCGGAGGTGACGCGCGATCTCACGAGAATGGATGCCGAATGCGTCGCGTTTGAGGCCGACTACAAGGGCAAGCTCGCCGAACAAACCGCCAGGGAAGACGGCGGCAAATGGCTCGCCGAGGCGGTCAGGCGTTACGAGGCGATCGACGATCTCGCGGGCCGCCTCGGCTCCTATGCCGGCTTGATTCATGCCGGCGACAGCGTCGATCCCGCGATTTCCAAATTCTACGGCGACGTCTCCGAGCGGCTGACCAATGCGTCGGTGCATCTATTGTTCATGGCGCTCGAGCTTAACAGGATCGACGATGCCGTGATCGAACGCGCGATGCGGGCGCCGGAGCTCGCGCATTATCGCCCCTGGATCGAGGACCTGCGCAAGGACAGGCCGTATCAGCTGGAGGATCGCGTCGAGCAATTGTTTCACGAGAAATCCCAGAGCGGCTACACCGCCTGGAACCGGCTGTTCGACCAGACCATCTCGGGCCTGCGTTTCAGGGTCGGCGCGCGGGAGCTCGCGATCGAGCCGGCTCTGAATTTGCTGCAGGACCGCGTCGGCGAAAAGCGTAAAGCTGCGGCGCAGGCGTTGGCGAAAACCTTTAAAGCCAACGAGCGGACCTTTGCGCTCATCACCAATACACTCGCCAAGGACAAGGAGATCTCCGATCGCTGGCGCGGATTCAGGGATGTCGCGGATTCGCGGCACCTGAACAACCGCGTCGAGCGCGAGGTCGTCGATGCGCTGGTGGCTTCGATCCGCGCCGCCTATCCGCGGCTGTCGCATCGTTATTATCAGCTCAAGGCCGGCTGGTTCAAAAGGAAGAAGCTCCCGCACTGGGATCGCAATGCGCCGCTGCCGTTCGCCGCTACCGGCAGCATCGCCTGGCCAGAAGCCAGGAACATGGTGCTGACGGCCTACCGCGGATTCTCGCCGGAAATGGCTCGCATCGCCGAGCGATTTTTCACCGATCGCTGGATCGATGCGCCGGTGCGGCCGGGCAAGGCGCCCGGTGCGTTCTCGCACCCGACCACGCCGTCGGCGCATCCTTACGTGCTGATGAACTATCAGGGCAAGCCGCGGGACGTGATGACGCTCGCCCATGAACTCGGCCACGGCGTGCATCAGGTGCTGGCGGCGAAGAACGGCGCGCTGATGGCGCCGACGCCGTTGACGCTCGCGGAGACCGCCAGCGTATTCGGCGAGATGCTGACCTTCAAGCGGCTACTGGCGCAGACCGGCAGCGCCAGACAGCGCCAGGCGCTGCTCGCCGGCAAGGTCGAGGACATGATCAACACGGTGGTGCGGCAGATCGCGTTCTATAGCTTCGAACGCGCCGTCCATACCGAGCGGAAGAACGGCGAACTCACCGCCGAGCGCATCGGTGAAATCTGGCTCGGCGTGCAAAGCGAGAGCCTGGGACCCGCGATCGACATCCGTCCGGGCTACGAGAGTTTCTGGATGTACATTCCGCACTTCATCCATTCGCCGTTCTACGTCTACGCCTATGCATTCGGCGACTGCCTGGTGAACTCGCTCTACGCGGTCTACGAAAATGCGCAGTCAGGCTTCGCCGAGCGCTATCTCGCCATGCTGGCGGCCGGCGGCACCAGGCATTACTCCGAGCTGCTGAGGCCGTTCGGGCTGGATGCCCGGGATCCCAAGTTCTGGGACGGCGGGCTTTCGGTGATCTCGGACATGATCGACGAGCTGGAAGGGATGGCCTGACCGGCGCCGGCCGTAAAACATCTGTTGAACGAGGCCAGGTTTCGTGTTATACGATCTGTATAACGGAGGTTGTGATGAACAAACGCTCGAAAATAACCCCCGATGCCCGCGGCCAGGTGATCGGGACCGTTGAGATCAAGAAGATCGGCAACTCTTCCGGAATCATTCTCTCGAAGGATGTGCTTGCCCGGATGCATGTTAGCGTTGGAGACAAGCTTTACGCGACGCTAACGCCTGACGGCGGGTTCCGGCTAACTCCTTACGATCCGGATTTTGAGAAGGCGATGGAGGTCGCCCGGCGCGGCATGAAGCGCTACCACAATGCGCTGGCCGAGCTTGCCAAATGACAGAGCCGTTTTGGCTCACCCGCCAAATGGTTGTTGCGATTCACGATGAGCAGCTCGCGATCCATGGAGGCGCGGGCGGTTTGCGTGATGAAGGTATGCTGGAGTCTGCGCTCGACCGGCCAAAAAACCGTTGGTCCTACGAGCAGGCCGAATTGGCCGAATTGGCCGCGGCCTATGCCTTCGGCATTGCGCGCAACCATCCACTTGTCGACGGCAACAAGCGCACTTCGCTGCTTGCGCTGTATACCTTCCTCGGCGTGAACGGCGTCGATTTCATCGTGCCTGAAGCGGAGGCTGCGGCCATCATCCTCGCCCTCGCGGCCGGCGAGGTCAGCGAGGAAAGCCTGACCCGCTGGATCAGGGACAATTGGCCGCACAAGGCCCGCAAGTAGCTCGCAACTGCGGTTGGTGCACAGAGAGCCCATTGCCGTTGCTCTCCCGGGTAGATTGCGGTAATTCCACGGCGAAACGCGAACCGTGACCGGAGACACTGATGGCAGAGCATAACGAAGTGGCCTACACCACCGCTGACGGCAACGATTATCCGGCCCATGAGCAGACCTATGAAGGCTTCATCATGCTGGTGAAATACGGCACCGCCGCCGTTCTTTTCGTCGTCGCCATGATGGCGATTTTCCTGACCTGATCGTTGCGACGATCGCGCCGCCGCCTGGCGGCGCGATTTGAAAATATTCCGGTCGCAAAACCGGTATCCATCTTAGCCAAACAGGCGCTAGTTTGCTCACGCGCGCGCCGCGCGCCGCCGGAGGCCTTATGAAGATTGCCGTTGCCAAGGAAATCGATCCCTCCGAGCCGCGGGTCGCCGCGTCGCCCGACACCGTGAAGAAATTCAAGGCGCTGGGCGTCGATATCGCCGTCGAGCCGGGCGCCGGCATCAAGTCGGGCCTGCCGGATTCCGAATTCACCGCGGCCGGCGCCAGCGTCAGCGCCGATGCGCTCAAGGACGCCGACATCGTCATCAAGGTGAAGCGGCCCGAGGCGAGCGAGCTTGCCAGCTACAAGCGCGGCGCGCTGGTGATCGCGATCATGGACCCCTATGGCAACGACGCCGCGCTGAAGGCGATGGCGGATGCCGGCATATCGGCTTTCGCGATGGAGTTGATGCCGCGCATCACCCGCGCCCAGGTGATGGACGTCTTGTCGAGCCAGGCCAATCTCGCCGGCTACCGCGCGGTGATCGAGGCGGCGGAGGCCTTCGGCCGCGCCTTTCCGATGATGATGACCGCGGCCGGGACGATTCCCGCGGCCAAGGTGTTCGTGATGGGCGTCGGCGTCGCCGGCCTGCAGGCGATCGCCACCGCGCGCCGGCTTGGCGCCGTCGTCACCGCGACCGACGTGCGGCCGGCGGTGAAAGAGCAGGTCGAAAGCCTGGGAGCGAAATTCCTCGCGGTCGAAGACGAGGAATTCAAGCAGGCGGAGACCGCCGGCGGCTACGCCAAGGAAATGTCGAAAGAGTACCAGGCCAAGCAGGCGGCCCTGACCGCCGAGCACATCAAGAAGCAGGACATCATCATCACCACCGCGCTGATCCCGGGGCGGCCGGCGCCGCGCCTGGTCACATCGGAGATGGTGAAGTCGATGAAGCCGGGCTCGGTGCTGGTCGATCTTGCGGTCGAGCGCGGCGGCAATGTCGAGGGCGCCAGGGCCGGCGAAGTCGCCGATGTCGGCGGCATCAAGATCGTCGGCTATACCAATGTTGCCGGCCGCGTCGCGGCCTCGGCGTCGAGCCTCTACGCCCGCAACCTGTTTTCCTTCATCGAGACGCTGGTCGACAAATCGACCAAGTCGCTCGCGGTGAAGTGGGACGACGAACTGGTCATGGCCACCGCGTTGACCCGGGACGGCGCCGTCATTCATCCGAACTTCCAGCCTAAGACCTAAGGAGAGCCGCCATGGATCATATCGCGCAGGCCGTCGATCCCTTCGTGTTCCGGCTGTCGATCTTCGTGCTGGCGGTGTTCGTCGGCTATTTCGTGGTGTGGTCGGTGACGCCTGCGCTGCATACACCGCTGATGTCGGTGACCAATGCGATTTCCTCGGTCATCGTGGTCGGTGCGCTGCTTGCGGTTGGCGTCGGACTGGTCTCCAGCGGCAGCGGGTGGGCGCGCGGTTTCGGCTTCGTCGCGCTGGTCTTCGCCTGCGTGAACATCTTCGGCGGCTTCCTTGTCACCCAGCGCATGCTGGGGATGTACAAAAAGAAAATCAAGTGAACGGCGTGCACCTCGTGGTGACGAAGACAATGGGGACCTCTAGATGAACGCCAATCTTGCTGCAGTTTTATACCTCGTCGCGGGTGTCCTGTTCATCCTGTCGCTGCGCGGGCTGTCGAGCCCGGCATCGAGCCGCCGTGGCAATTTTCTCGGCATGGGCGGCATGGCGATCGCGATCGGTACTACGCTCGCAAACCACACGCCGGTGGACGGCATGGCCTGGCTGCTGGTCGTGCTCGGCGTCGCCATCGGCGGCTCCATCGGCGCGGTGATCGCGCGCCGGGTGCCGATGACATCGATGCCCGAACTGGTCGCCGCTTTCCACTCGCTGGTCGGCATGGCCGCGGTGCTCGTCGCGGCCGGCGCGTTCTACGCGCCGGATGCTTTCGACATCGGCACGCCCGGACATATTCATTCCCAAAGCCTGGTCGAAATGTCGCTCGGCGTTGCGATCGGCGCGCTGACCTTTACCGGCTCCGTGATCGCGTTCCTGAAGCTTTCCGCTCGCATGAGCGGCGCGCCGATTATCCTGCCGGCGCGGCACGTCATCAATATCGTTCTCGCGCTCGCGCTCGTGTTCTTCATCGTCCATATGGTGATCTCGGTCAGCGCGCTCGACTTCTGGCTCATCACCATCATCGCGCTGGCACTCGGCGTACTCATGATCATCCCGATCGGCGGCGCGGACATGCCGGTCGTGATCTCGATGCTGAACTCCTATTCCGGCTGGGCCGCCGCCGGCATCGGCTTTACGCTCGGCAACTCGGCGCTGATCATCACCGGCGCGCTGGTCGGATCGAGCGGTGCGATCCTGTCCTACATCATGTGCCACGCGATGAACCGCTCCTTCATCTCGGTCATCCTCGGCGGCTTCGGCGGCGAGACGGCGGCCGTAGGAGCGGGTGCGGGTGGCGAAGTGCGTCCCGTGAAACTCGGCTCCGCCGACGACGCCGCCTTCATCATGAAGAACGCGCAGAAGGTCATCATCGTGCCCGGCTACGGTATGGCGGTGGCGCAGGCGCAGCATGCCTTGCGGGAAATGGCCGACCAGCTCAAGAAGGAAGGCGTCGAGGTCAAATACGCGATCCACCCGGTGGCGGGCCGCATGCCCGGCCACATGAACGTGCTGTTGGCCGAAGCCAACGTGCCCTATGACGAGGTGTTCGAACTCGAGGACATCAATTCGGAATTCGCTCAGGCCGATGTCGCCTTCGTGATCGGCGCCAACGACGTCACCAACCCGGCCGCCGAGGACGATCCGAAATCGCCGATCTACGGCATGCCGGTGCTGCAGGTCTGGAAGGCCGGCACCGTGATGTTCATCAAGCGCTCGCTGGCGTCGGGCTATGCCGGCATCGACAATCCCCTGTTCTACCGCGACAACACCATGATGCTGCTCGGCGACGCCAAGAAGATGACCGAGAACATCGTCAAGGCGCTGTGAGTCTGATCGCGGGAACCATGACCGTCCTGAAATGGCTCGTCGTTCTCGCAGCGTGCGGCTATCTCGGCGGTCTCGCGGTGTTGTTCCTTGCGCAGCGCGCGTTCATCTTTCCGGTGCCGCAAACGGTGCGTACGCCCCCCGGGGCGGCCGGTTTTCCGGAAGCTGAAGAGCATGTTCTCGCCACGGCGGACGGCGAGAAGGTCATCGTCTGGCACGTTCCGGCAAAACCGGGTCATGCGGTCGTGCTCTATTTCCACGGTAATGGCGATTTCCTGGCCGGGTTCTTCGGCCGCTTTCGCGACATCATCGCTGACGGGGTCGGGGTCGTCGCGCTGTCCTATCGCGGCTATGCCGGCTCGAGCGGAAAGCCGAGCGAGCACGGGCTGCTCGCGGATGCGGCGGCCGCCTATGCCTTTACGACCGCGCGATACAATGCGAACCGCATTGTCGCCTGGGGCTTTTCGCTCGGCAGCGGCGTGGCGGTCGCGCTGGCCGCCGGGCAGCCGGTGGGAAAGATCATTTTGGAAGCGCCCTATACTTCGATCGCGGATGTCGCCGCCGCGGTGTTCCGGTTTGCACCTATCCGCTGGCTGATAAGAGACCGATTTCGCTCCGATGAGCGCATTGGCCGCGTCACGGCGCCGCTCCTGATCATGCATGGCGCACGCGACCCCACCATTCCAATAAGTTTGGGTGAGCGCCTGTTCGCGCTTGCCCATCAGCCGAAACAATTCGTGCGGTTTCCCGAAGGAGGCCACAACGATCTGGACGATTATGGTGCGGTCGAAGCGGCGCGGCGGTTCATAAAGTGCTGACGGCCGGCGCTGCATGGCGCATATTGTATTTTACCGGCTTTGAGGATGTGACCGAATGAGCGCCCACGGCCCGATGCCGCGATCGGCATGGATGTTTCCGGCCCTGGGCGTATTGTTTTTCGCCGGCGCCGCGGCGCTCGGCTACACGTTTACGGCCTCCGCCCTCGGTCTGGTATTTGCCGCGGTCTTGCTGATTATCCTGTTCGGCACCGTATTTGCGGCCGTGCATCATGCGGAGGTGATCGCCGAACGGATCGGCGAGCCCTACGGCACGCTGCTGTTGACGCTGTCGGTTACCGTGATCGAGGTCGTGTTGATCGCGACCATCATGCTTGGCGACAAACCCGTGCCCACATTGGCGCGCGACACCGTGTTCGCTGTGGTGATGATCGTCTGCAACGGTCTGGTCGGGATCTGCATCCTGGCCGGCGGCCTGCGCCACCGCGAGCAGGATGTCCAGGTCAGCGGGTCCAGTGTCTATCTCAGCGTCCTGATCGTACTGGCGACGATTACGCTGATCATGCCCAATTATACGGTGACCCTGCCCGGGCCGGTCTACTCGGCCGGTCAGCTAGGCTTCGTCAGCGTCGCTACCGCCATTCTCTATGCCGTTTTTCTCTATACCCAGACCATCCGGCATCGGGATTATTTCATCAGCGAATCCGCGGGCTTTGCGGATGACGGGATGATTACATCGAACCGGATGTTGGGCTTGAGCATCGTGCTGCTCTCGGTCTCGCTCCTGGCGGTGGTGCTTCTCGCAAAAAAATTCTCGCTGGTGGTCGACGCCGGCACCGCGCTGATCGGCGCGCCGCCGGCCTTCGCCGGTGTTCTGGTGGCGCTCTTGATCCTTTTGCCGGAGAGCGTCGCCGCCGTCGCGGCCGCACGCAAGAACGACCTGCAGAAGAGCATCAACCTCGCGCTCGGCTCCTCGCTTGCGACCATCGGGCTGACGATTCCGGCGGTAGCGGTGGCAGCCTACGCGCTGCACAAGGAATTGGTGCTTGGGGTCAACTCCCAGGAGATGGTGCTGCTGGTTCTGACCTTCCTCGTGAGCCTGCTCACCTTCGGCACCGGCCGCACCAACATCCTGTTCGGGCTGGTTCACATGGTGGTGTTTGCGATATTCGTATTCCTTGTGTTCGTGCCGTAATCGGGAATTGGAAAATGATCAGCGCCAGATCGGAGGTTCAGGTCGATACCGCGGAGGTCCGCGTCACCGAGTGGCGGCTGGCGCCGGGCAGCGCCACCGGGCATCACATCCACCAGATGGATTACGTCATCGTTCCCGTGACCGCGGGCGAAATGACCATCGTGGCGCCCGGCGGGGAACGCTCCAAAGCCCAGCTTGCGGCCGGCAAATCCTACTTCCGAAAAGCGGGTGTCGAGCACGATGTGCTCAACGAGAGCGGCGCCGAAATCGTGTTCCTGGAAGTCGAATTGAAACCATAATCGGGGCATTTGCCCGATTGCCACCGATCTGTCGCAGTTGATCCCTCAATGCGCCTCAAAGTTTCCGCATCAAAACCGGCGCGGGAGTGGCCGGCATGCTGAAATACGTCTCGAAATTCGCAATGGACATACTGCCCTCGGTCGTTGCGACCATCCTCGGGGCCTACATCGTCAACCATTACATCGCCACCAAGCCCGGCACGGGGGCCCCTGTCGCCGCCGCGGTGTCTCCGGCCGACCCGAAGAAGGCCGCTGTGAAGCCCAGTGCGAAGCCGTCCGAGATCTCCGCCGACGTCGGCAATATCCCGGAGCGGGGGGTCAAGGCGAAGGGTGTCTCTGAAAGGGCCATCCTGGAGAAGACGGCCGCCGAAAAGCCGGCGGCGGCTGAAAAGCCCCAGGAAAAGTCTCAAGAGAAATCTGCTGACAAGCCGCTGGAGACCGCGAGCATCCCCGCAGACACACGCCGTCACCAGCCTGGTCTGCGCGAGAGGGCGATTGCCAGGTTCGCGCCGGCGCCGGTCTCGCCGCCCACGCCGGCGGCGGTCGCACCTGTGATTGCCGCCCCAAACACCGCGCCGCCGGTTGAGACGGCAACGCCGGTCGAGGAGCATCGCGACGCCAACGAACTGGCACGCGCGGCGATCGAGCGGCTGCGCGGCGCCGGCGAGGGTTCGCCGCGGCCACAGGAAAGCTCCCGTGTCCCGGATGCCCCACGTGTCGTATCCACGCCACCGGCGGCAGCCCCTCTCATGTCCGCCCCGCCGGTTCGGCCGCTTCCGCCGCCGATCATGGTCTCGACGCCCGCAACCGAGACGTTGGGCGGCGCGCCGGGGTCGTCACGAACGGGGTCCGCTAACCCGGCCGCCGCCGGAATCGACGATCCGGGCCGCCCGACTCCGCCGGCGGACATTCCGGAGGCCGTGCCGCCGCCCTCCCGACCGCTCGATCTGCGTGCCGAGGCCGTGGAGCCCGCAAGGCGAGAACACACGACGGTGGCCGAAGACGTGCTGCTGGCGGCAAAATCGGTGTTTCACGCCGTACTGCCGAAATAACCGGAACCCGGGTCCGATTAAACCAGTACCGGACTTGCGCTCGAAAACACCTAGAACGGTTCGTAGTTCTGGCCGGGCTTACCGCCGACGCGCGCAAAGCCGCTCCGCGCCGCTTCATCCCTGGGGCGAAGGTTGATGGCACGGCCATATGAGCCGGCCGCCTTGGTCTTGTCGCCGAGACGTTCATAGGCGAGTCCCCGGCTGGTCCAGATCTGCCCGTTCTGAGGATCGGCCTGCGCGGCCTCGTCGAGATCGACGGCGGCTTCCTTGACCTTGTCCACCGCGAGGTAACTGATCGCGCGGCCCAATAGCGGCTCGGCGCGCTGTGGCGTCAGGCCACTCGCTGCGGTGAAATCGTCGATCGCGAGTTGATGCTGCTTTTCTCCCTGGTGGAGCAGGCCGCGATTGTACAGCGCGTCCGCGTTGTGAGGATCGAGGGCGATCGCGCTATCGAATTCGGCGAGCGCCTCCTCGGTCCTTCCGGATCGCGCCAGCGCCTGGCCGTGCGTATTATGGGTTTGCGCCTCGGCCACGCTGGCTGCGGCCGGAGCGGCCTTTGGGGCCTCGGTCTTGTCCGGTGCCGACGAAAAGGATCCCAGATCGAAAGAGCAGCCGCCAAGCGTGATCGCGAGCAATGCCGGCAGCGCAAGCGCGCGCCGGTTGAGCCGCGAAACTCCGGATGAAACAGCGAGAACCGGAATGGCCATAGATGGGGAACACTCACATGCTTGCGCAGGATTGTTAGCCCGTCGTGTCGCAAAATGCATCGTCCAAAAAAATAACGCGGGCACAGGGCCCGCGTTATCGGATTAAAATCTGTAAAATCCTTGATCAGCGCGACCCGCGCGGCCCGCCGCCGGGACCGCCGCGACCGCCAGTTCGCTCCGCGCCGGGACCGGCGCCAAACACCGGCTTCGGCTTCATCGGCAGCAGTCCTTCGCGCTGCAGCTTCTTGCGGGCGAGCTTGCGCGCGCGGCGCACGGCCTCGGCCTTTTCACGGGCCTTCTTCTCGGAGGGCTTCTCATAATGACCGCGAAGCTTCATCTCGCGGAAAATACCCTCGCGCTGCATCTTCTTCTTCAGCGCCTTGAGGGCTTGATCGACGTTGTTATCGCGAACGAGAACCTGCACGCGGCATCCTCTTTCAATTAATCGGATTGGAATCTGGTAAAGCAAAGAGCTGGCGAAAGGCCTGGCCCTTAACCCTGAGGGCGCGGATGTATCAGATCGAACCCCGAATGTCCACCTGCGTGATGGCAATTGCTCAGGCCTGGCTTGGTGAAATCAGGCTGTTTGGTGTTGATCACGCGGTTTTTGGCGGGACCGTCCCCACCTCGGTCACGTGCCCCATCTTGCGGCCCGGCCGCGGCGCGCCCTTGCCGTAGAGGTGGACGGTGGCGCCGGGAATGGTCAGCCATTGCTCGTAGCTGTTGATCTCGTCCCCGATCAGGTTGGTCATGGTGACCGGGCCATGACGGACCGGCTTGCCCAGCGGCCAGCCGGCAATGGCGCGGATGTGCTGCTCGAACTGTGAGATCGACGCGCCGTCGAGGGTCCAGTGTCCGGAATTGTGCACCCGCGGTGCGATCTCGTTGACCAGCACCTTCGGCTCGCCATCCCGCTGCACCACGAACATCTCGACCGCGAGCACGCCGACATAATTCAGCGCGCCTGCGATCGTCTCCGCGACGGCCCGGGCCTGCGCGGCCAGCGCGCCGGGAATATCGGCTGGCGCGCGCGAGATCTTCAGGATGTGCTCGCGATGCTCGTTTTCGGTGACATCGAAGCATTCGACCTGGCCGCTGGCCGAGCGCGCGGCGATCACCGAGATTTCGCGTTCGAAGGGAATGAAGGCTTCGAGGATGGCGGATCTGGTGCCGAGATCTTCCCAGACATGATCCGGATTATCGCCGTCGCGAACGATTGTCTGACCCTTGCCGTCGTAGCCGAAGCGACGGGTCTTGAGCACGGCGGGCAGGCCGATGCGCGCGATCGCGGCCCGCAGGCTAGCCGCCGACGATACATCGGCGTAGTCCGCGGTGCCGATCCCCAGCCGCGTTACAAAATCCTTCTCGGCGAGGCGATCCTGGGTGGTTTCCAGGATTTTCCGCTCGGGCAGCACTGGACGCCGCGCGCCGAGGATCATCGCGGCCGCTGCCGGCACGTTCTCGAATTCGTAGGTGATGAGGTCGACGTCATTGGCGAACAACTCCAGCGCCTCGACGTCGGCATATTCGGCGCAGGTCGCGTTCAGCACCACATCGAACGCCGGCGAATCCGGGTCCGGCGAAAACACATGGCATCGCAGGCCGAGCCGTGCCGCCGCCATCGCCAGCATCCGGCCCAATTGTCCGCCGCCGAGAATTCCGATGGTGTCGCCGGGTTTCAGCTTCACCCGATGTGAGGCCGTCACGCAGAACCCTCCGGGCGCTCGCTTACCGCCTCGGTCTGCGCCTTGCGCCAGGCGGCAAGCCTGCTTGACAGCGCCGCATCGCTCAGCGCGAGTACACTCGCCGCAAGCAGCGCGGCGTTGATGGCGCCGGGCTTGCCGATGGCCAGCGTCCCGACCGGGACGCCCGCCGGCATCTGGACGATGGAATAAAGCGAATCGACGCCGGACAATGCCTTGGATTCGATAGGGACGCCGAATACCGGAAGTTCCGTCAGTGACGCCGTCATGCCCGGCAGATGTGCCGCGCCGCCGGCGCCGGCAATCAGGATCTTGAAGCCGGCCCCCTTGGCGCCCTTGGCAAAGGTGAACAGCCGTTCCGGGGTGCGATGCGCCGAGATGATGTGTTTCTCGCTGGCGACACCGAGGGCACTCAAGGTTTCGGCGGCGTGCCGCATGGTCTCCCAGTCCGACTGGCTTCCCATGATGATGGCGACGGGGGCAGGCATACGGTTATTTCTTTCGGGAATCCAAAAACATAGGCCGGATTATAGGGGCGGCCCAAGGTTCGGCAAGGCATGGCAAGGGGTCCGGAAAGGACTATCCTGTCTTGGTGAATTCCGGCAAGCCCTCTTAGAAGATGCCCATGAAGAAGAAAACCGGGGCAAGGGGCCCCAGCGCCGCAAAGCGCCGAAAAGGCCTTGCGGCGCGCAAGGCTGCGCCGCAGCGCGCCCGCGCGGCGAAACAATCGGCGCCGGTATCCCGGCTGCCGGTCGCGCCCGATCATGCCAAACCGACCATTCGCCGGCTCAGGACCCAGCTGGCGCGGGCGCTCAAGCGAATCGAGGAACTGCAGGCTCACGCGGATACCGATTTCCTGCTGGATATTCCGAACCGGCGCGGCTTTGAGCGCGAACTCCATCGCTCGATCGGCTACATCAAACGCTATCATGCGAGCGGCGCGTTGATCGTGCTCGACGTCGATCGGCTGAAGCCGATCAATGACGCTTTCGGGCACGCCGCGGGCGATCAGGTGCTGAAGGCCATTGTCGCTGCGCTCTCGCGCCAGGTGCGCTCCTCCGACGTGGTCGGACGGCTGGGCGGCGACGAGTTCGCGCTCTTGTTGTGGAACATGAACGAGACCGACGCCAGGGCGAAAGCGGCATCGCTGGAACAAGCCGTCGACCGGCTCAGCTTCACGTTTCGTGGCCGCAACGTCATTGTGGGCGCCTCCGCCGGCGTTGCCATTCTCGGCCCGCACGCGGAAGCAGGGCGGGCGCTGGAGGAAGCCGACAGTGCGATGTATGTGCGCAAGGCGCAAAGGCGGCATGAAATGTAAGCGACATCTCCCGACACACTGAGGCCGCCGCCGGACGGCCGGCGAGGGTTTCCGAGAAGCCCAATTGGTCCGTCCAACCAGCCGAGCAGGAACATGACCATCAAACCCACCCCATTCACGCTTCGCATCCCGGATGCCGACATTGCGGATCTCCGCGACCGTCTTGGGCGCACTCGCTTGCCCGATCAGGCGCCCGGCAGCGCGTGGGCCTACGGCACCGATGTCGCCTATCTCAAGCAACTGACGGAATACTGGCGCGACAAATTTGACTGGAGGGCCGAGGAAGCCGCGCTCAATGTCTTTCCGCAATTCCGCGTTTCGCTCGACGGTGTCGATCTTCACTACCTGCACGTGCCCGGTGTTGGCCCCAACCCGATGCCATTGCTGCTGCTGCACGGCTGGCCCGGCTCCGTGTTCGAGTTTCTCGATATCATCCCGCGTCTGACCGATCCGGCGTGGTTCGGCGGCGACGCGCGCGACGCCTTTACCGTGGTGGCGCCGTCCTTGCCGGGATACGGTCTATCGTTCCAGCCCGGCCAAAAGCGGTTCGGCGTCCCCGAAATGGCGGATTGTGTCGCCGCCCTCATGCACGATGTCCTCGGCTATGCCCGTTTCGGCGCGCAAGGCGGCGACTGGGGAGCCGCGGTCACCAGCCGGCTCGGCTATGCCTACGCCGACCGGATGATCGGCATCCACATCAATCTGATGATGGCCGCAGGCCGCAATCCCTCCGCCTTTCAAAATCCAAATGAGGAGGAGGAGCATTATCTGAGCGAGCTTGCAAAATGGATGCGCGAAGAGACCGGCTATCAGTCGATCCAGGGAACCCGCCCGCAGACGCTTGCGTTCGCTTTGACCGATTCGCCCGCCGGGCTGGCCGCGTGGATCGTGGAGAAATTCCGCGCCTGGTCCGATTGCGCCGGCGACGTCGAGCGCGCGATCAGCCGGGACCGCATGCTTGCCGATATCGCGCTCTACTGGTTCACGGGTGCGATCGGCTCGTCGTTCTGGCCCTATTACGCCCGCCTTCACGGCGCGGCGATCCTCCCCGCCGGCGGAACGATTTCGGTGCCCACCGGCTATGCGGAATTCCCGCGCGAAATCCTCAGACCGCCGCGCACGGCGGCGGCGCGCGTGTTCTCGGACATTCGCCGCTGGAGCGTCATGCCCAGAGGTGGACATTTCGCGGCGCTGGAACAGCCGGAGTTGCTCGCCAATGAGGTGCGCGCCTTCTTCCGGGAATTGCGCTGATGCTGCGTGCCAGCGCTTACAAACCGCTCAGATCATCCGGCACGTTGCCAAATTTCTTCAATAATTGAGCGTCACCGAATTCGCCGATCATGGGATCGCCGGTACGGCTGAAGGCGACCGCGCCGATGCTGCCGGCGGCTTTCGACAAAGCTTCCGCGCGCCGCAGCGCGCCTGACGAACTCTGGCATTCTTCCGCGGCACCGGCAACCGGCGAGCCGGTGTCGTCCTGCAGAAATGGCATTGCGACGTAATAGGTGACATCGGCCATGGTCCTGGCTCCGGTTGCGATCGATCAGGCGGCGTCGCTGTTCGAGAATTCCGCCGGCGCGCCCCCGCTCGAAGTCGCCGCCTGCAGCTCCTGAAGTTCGTTTTCCAGATATTCGTTGGCCATGATCAGCGCCTTGATGGTGCTGCGCAGGTTGCCGTCGCACATCGCGATCGCCTGGTCGCAAGCCTGCTCATAGCGGCCGACGTCGGATATTGAGGAAGCTTGGGACATCGCGATATCTCCTGATGGCGGGAGGCCTCAATGTTCTTATTTTGTTCTCATGGAGTCAAGCGCACAAATACGCCCGTCCCGGACAATTTCCACGGCGGGGAAGGGCGGGACGGCAGCAGCGTTCGAGACCCGGATGCGCCGCCCGAAAGTCTAAGCTACGGAACGAAAACAAGATCCCGGGCTTAACGCCTATTGTCGCAGGGGAGTCACATGGGTCTTGTCGATTTCAAGAGACCCGTGGTGCTGGTCGTCGAGGACGAGTTCCTGCTCCGAATGGATGCGGTCGACATGATCGCTGGTGTCGGGTTCGAAGTCGTCGAGGCCGCGAATGCCGATCAGGCGATCGAAATTCTGGAAACGCGCCGGGACATCACCGCGGTTTTCACCGATATCCAGATGCCGGGCTTGATGGACGGGCTGAAGCTTGCCCGCGCCGTTCGCGGCCGCTGGCCGCCGATCAAGATCGTCGCGACCTCCGGCCATGTCGGCGTGCGGGAAGCCGATCTGCCTGAAGGCGGGCGATTTTTGCCAAAACCTTACAGCCAGTTGCAGGTGACGTCGGTGCTGCGCGCGTTGATCGACGGTGGTTGATGATATGCAATTGCAAGTCCGGGGCCCCGCGTCTGCCTCGCGCCCGGAATGACGAAGCTATGCGATGATATCCGGCGTGATCTGGTCTTCGATGAAGGCGATGCGGTCGCGCAGTTGCAGCTTGCGCTTCTTCAGCCGTTGCAGGCGCAACAAATCCGGCGCGGGAGATTGATGCAAGGCATCGATCGCCGCGTCAAGATCGCGGTGTTCCTGCTGCAGCCGTGCGAGCTCGTTTTCGAGTTCGCGCTCATCCTCGTCGGTCATGGTGTACGTTCGCCGAAAAACGCGATGAGATTGCGAAAGGGTGCGGAAGCCGCTTGGGAGGAATATCGTCCCTGAGGGGCGAACGCGCAAGCTGGCGCGGGTTCCGCGCTCACGATTCGTTACAGATGACAGCCGAAATATGAGGACGCACTTTTGGATACCCATCGACAGATTCACCGGCTCGTGTACAATCCCTTGTCCGGATCGAATCTGAGGTCTTTTCCAACCGAGGAGGTTTCGTATGGCAATTCAGGCGCATCTCGTTGAACTGGAACGCAAACACAAGGTTCTCGAAAACGAATTGCATGAAGCCCTAGTGCACCTTTCAACGGACGACCTGCATATTGTCGAGCTGAAGCGCCGGAAATTGATGGTTAAGGACGCGATCGAGCGGTTGAGGAATACCGCCAGCGAGACGGTGCACTAGCCTCCGCTGCTCCAGCACCTCCGACGCATCGGCGTAATCCCGGGGCGCACCCGTTAGGTGCGCCTAATCGGACGCTACGCCTCACGAGTTCTATCTCCTCGCGGCAATCTTGGCGTGCCAAAGTCGCCGGAGCTCGAATTGGCAGGCCTTTCCAGAGTGGTGGCTATCCGCCCGCCAATTCGCCGACATGATCCGCGATAGCGAGCGACGACGTCAGTCCCGGCGATTCGATCCCGAACAGATTGATCAACCCGTCAACGCCATGGTCCCGGGGTCCCTGGATGAGGAAGTCCTGCGCGGCCACGGCCGGTGGCACGATCTTCGGTCGAATGCCGGAATAGCTTGGCATCAGCGTGCCGTCCGGCAGCGTTGGCCAGTAGCGCCGGATCGCCGGATAAAACCGCTCCGCCCGCGCCGGATCGACGGCGTAATCGATCGCATCGACCCATTCTACATCGGGACCGAACCGTGCCTGTCCCGCCATGTCCAGGGTGAGATGCACGCCGAGGCCGCCGGGCTCGGGCACTGGATAGATCAGGCGCGAAAACGGCGCCCGCGCGCTGCAGCTAAAATAGTTTCCCTTGGCCAGATAGGCTGGCGGTATCAGCTCGATCGGCATGCCGTCGATACTGCGTGCAACCTCGGGCGCGTTTAGCCCGGCGGCATTGACCAGAAGCCGGCATTCAAGCGACGTCGGCGCTTCGCCGCCGGCGTCGAGCTCGAGGCGGCCCTCCGCCGCCCTGGCGCGCAATAGCGGCGTGCGAAAGGCGCAGGCCGCGCCCGCGTCTTCGGCGTCGCCGCGCAGCGCCAGCATGAAGGCATGGCTGTCGATAATGCCGGTCGAAGGCGAGAGCAGCGCAGCCTCGCAGTTCAGCGCCGGCTCCAGCGCCCGCGCGGCTGCGCCGGACAGCGTTTGCAGATCGAGCACGCCATTGGCCTCGGCATGTGCCCTGATCGATTGCAGCTTCTCGGTCTCCTTGGCCGTCGTCGCGACGATCAGTTTGCCGCAATTGCGATGCGGGATGCCGTGATCCCGGCAGTATCGATAGAGGGCCCGCTTGCCGCCGACGCACATCCGCGCCATCAGACTGCCGGCGGGATAATAGATTCCGGCGTGAATCACCTCGCTGTTGCGCGACGAGGTGACAGTGCCGATCGCCTCGGTCGCCTCCAGCAGGATCACCTCGCGGCCCGCCTGCGCCAGCCGCCGCGCGACCGCCAGACCGATCATCCCGGCTCCGACAACGACACACTCAACCTTGTCCATTCGCGGCTTCAGATCCGGCTTGCGGGCTGTTCGACCAGTGCGGTGGGTTTGATGTTCGTGACGGATCGGCGCGCGTCCGTTTGGAAACTTCCTTCACCATGAATTGGCCTTCGTCCGGCGTCAATCGGGCGCTCAATTTATTGCCGGGATTCGGAAACGGTCCTTCCATAGAACCCGTTGAGTCGTTGAAACGATTCCGGACTGCTTCCCGTTAGGAAAGCATTAATCATGTCGGGGCAATTGGCGCAATTCTTAGCCGCATTCCCGAGTTGCAGGGGTACGCGTTTACCTGATCCAAACCCGGCAAGTCGGACACTCCAGTGCTGTAATCCGCGGGTGAATGATGGCTGGCAAGAATTGGCAGGCAGGCGCCAAGAAACTGATTCCTGCGCGCGCCGTCGTGTGCCTGATCGCCATCTTCGCGCCGATTCAGGCCGCCTGGAGCTTGTCGGATAATTTTGCGCCGGCGAGCTATGTCGGCTCAGCCGACCCCAATACGGTCTGGGAGGTGCTGATCGGCGGCATCGTTGTCTGCTCGTTTCTTGCAGCTATCGCCCTTTGGATCCACTCGGCCTTGCGCAGGGTCAAGCGTTCGCAGTTGCGCCGAAATGCGTTTGTCAGCACCGCCCTCAACAACCTCAACCATGGCGTAGTGATGACCGATGCGCAGAAGCGAATCGTGTTCTGCAATGATCGCTATCTCGAAATCTACGGCCTGACACGCTCGGATATTTCCCATGACATGACCGGGCCGGAACTGCTGCGGTTGCAGCTCGAGCGCGGCATGCTCGACGTCAGCGTCGAGGATTTCTACAAATATGCCGACAGCCCGCAGGGTCTCATCACCGAATTGCCTGGCGGGCGATCGATTCTGGTCAAGTATTTTGCGCTGCCGAACGGCGGTTCGGTGGCGACGCACGAGGATTGCAGTGAGCAGCGCAAGCTTTCCAAGCAGCTTGCATCGACCAAGCAGTTCCTGGAATCGGTGCTCGACAATGTGCCGGTATGTGTGGCTGCCAAAAGCATCGAGGACGGCCGCTACATCTTTGCCAACCGTGCGTTCGAACGCTTTTCGCGCTTTTCGCGCGGCACCATCGTCGGCAAACGGGCCGATGAGATTTTTCGTCCCGAGACGACGGCAAGCATCGAAGCGGCCGACCGGGCGGCGCTCAACTCGCCCGAGAGCCAGTTCCGCAACGAATTCTCGGTCGAGCGCGGCTCGGAGAAGCGGGTTCTGGCCAGCACTCGCGTGATCGCGCGCAACGAAAAGAACGAGCCGGAATTCCTGATTGCCTTGTTCGACGACGTCACCGAACGCCGGTCGCTGTCCGAGGAACTGGAAAACACCAAGAAGTTTCTCGAACTGGTCGTCGACAACATTCCGGTGTCGCTGATCGTCGAGCGCGTCAGCGACGGACGATACCTGCTCGCCAACCGCAGCGCCGAGACCATCCTCAACCGCCGGCGCGAGGATGCCGCCGGATTGACCGCCGCCGACATCTTCAATCCGAGAGAAGCCAGGTTGATCATCGCGCGCGACGAGGCGGCGATCAAAAAGCGCGGCCTGCTCACGGAAGAACACCCGATCAGCACCAAGGACGGGTTGCGGCTGTTCCTGACGCGCCGCATGACCGTGCTGGATGAAGCCGGCGAGCCGCAATATCTGATCAAGACCCACGAGGACGTCACCGACCGCCGCCAGACCGAGTCGCGGATGGCGCATATGGCGTATCACGACGGCTTGACGGATCTGCCGAACCGCGCGGCGTTCCTGCAGGCGCTGGCGCAGATGATCGAGGCCTGCGAAGGCACCGATGAGGAATTCGCGGTGCTGTCGCTCGACCTCGACGGTCTAAAGGAAGTCAACGATGTGTTCGGTCACGCGACCGGCGACAAGCTGTTGATCGAAGTGGCGCGCCGCCTTCAAGCCTCGGCGCGCGGCGGCGTCGTGGCCCGGCTCTCGGGCGATGAGTTCGGGTTGATCATAGACGGCAAGCAGCCGGTCGCCGGGATGCTGCTGGCCGAGCAACTCGCCGAAGTGCTGACGAACGAATTCCAGATCGACGGCAAAGCCGTTCGCACCGGCGTGACCACCGGCATCTCGGTATTCCCCTACAACGGCGCCGACGCCGCTTCGCTGCTCGCCAATGCCGGCGCGGCATTGTTCCGCGCCAAGGCGAAATCCCGTGGTTCGATCAGCATCTACGAGCCCGAGATGGACCGGCAGATTCGCGATCGCCGCGTGCTGCATCAGGAGCTCTCGGTAGCGATCAAGAACGGCGAGCTGTCGCTGTACTATCAGCCGCAGGCGATGTCGCGCCATACCGTCGCCTCCAGCGAGATTATCGGCTTCGAGGCGCTGGCGCGCTGGCTGCATCCGGTGCGTGGCTTCGTGCCGCCCGGCGATTTCATTCCGCTCGCGGAAGAGAGCGGCCTGATCGTCGAAATGGGCGAATGGATCCTGCGTGAAGCCTGCCGCGAGGCCGCCTCCTGGCCGATACCGCTGCAGATTGCCGTCAACCTTTCGCCGGCGCAGTTCATGCACGGGGATGTCGTCAATCTCGTGCACTCTATTCTGCTGGAAACCGGCCTTGCGCCGGGCCGGCTCGAGCTTGAAATCACCGAGGGCGTGCTGATCGAGGATTTCGATCGCGGTCTGGCGCTGCTGCGGCGGCTGAAGGCACTCGGCGTGCGCATTTCCATGGACGACTTCGGCAGCGGTTATTCCTCGCTCTCCTATCTGCAGGCGTTCCCGTTCGACAAGATCAAGATCGACCGCGCCTTTGTCATCAATCTCGGACGCAATCCGCAATCGGCCGCGATCGTCCGGGCGGTGATCGGCCTCTGCCACGGCCTGGAAATGGAGACCGTTGCCGAGGGCGTGGAGACCCAGGAGCAGCTCGGCTTCCTCGCCGACGAAGGCTGCGACGCGGTGCAGGGATATTTCATCGGCAAACCTCTGCCGATCGGCCAGTATATGGCGCTGGTTGGCCGCAATGGCGGCGATGTGATGGAGCCTGCGCGCATGACCGGGTAGAGAACTTCGATTCCGAGTGGAATCGGAACCGAAGCTCTACCCTTTTGTTTGACGCGTTTTCTCTGGGCGAATCGGTAGCCACTTCGCTGGAAAACGCTATAGACCTTGCGCATGGCGGACTACGATCTTGCGATCATCGGCGGCGGCCTGAATGGCGTCAGCGTGGCGCGCGACGCCGCCGGACGCGGCCTGCGGGTGATCCTGCTGGAGCAGGGCGACCTTGGTTCGGCCGCATCCTCGGCCTCGCCGCGGCTGATTCATGGCGATCTCGGCCTGCTGGAGCGCCGGGCGTTTCTTCGCGTCCGCTCGGCGCTGGCCGAGCGTGACACCTGGCTGCGGATCGCGCCGCATCTGGTGCGTCCGGTCCGGTTCGCGATCCCCGCCCATTCCGACGAGCGCCCGTCGTGGTTGCTGCGGTCGGGATTGCTGCTCTACGACCGGCTTGCCGCGCGCACGCAACTGCCGCCCTCGGCGACGGTCGATGTCACGCACCATCCGATCGGCACCGCGCTAAAGCGCCCGTTCGGCACCGCGTTCGAATATTCCGATTGCCTGGTGGACGATTCGCGGCTGGTGATCGCCAACGCCGTCGACGCCGCGGAACGGGGCGCCGACATCCGCACCGGCGCGCGCTGCGTTCGCGCCGATCGGCTCGACATCTGGCGGCTGGCGCTGATCGAGCGCGGCCATCGCCGGGTGATCACGACGAGGGCGCTGGCCAACGCGTCCGGGGCCTGGACCGCCTCGGTCGCCGAAACCATCTTGCGGATGCCGTTGCGGAGCGCCGGCGCCGTCCGGGTCAGCCAGATCATCGTCAGGCGCCTGTTCGAGACCGACAATGTCTATGTCTTCCAGAACACCGACCGCCGGCTGATTTTCGCCAGCCCCTATGAGCGCGATTTCACGCTTGTTGGCACCGTGGGACACGCCTTCAGGGGCGATCCCGCCGCGGTATCGATGGCGTCGGCCGACATCGCCTATCTCTGCGACGCGGCCAACCGGTATTTCCGCGAGCGGGTCGAGCCGTCGGACGTGGTCAGGACGATTTCCGGCGCCAACATGGCCGTGGCGCCCGACAGGCGCAACGGGCGCGACGGCACCATGTTTTTCGATGCGCGGCGCGGCAAGGCGCCGCTGCTGACGATTTTCGGCGGCGACGTCACCACCTCGCGCCTGCGCGCGGAGCGCGCGGTCTCGAAGCTCACGCCGTTCTATCCGATGTCGCCGCCCTGGACCGCGGACGCACCGCTGCCGGGCGGCGATTTTGCGTGGGCCCGGTTCGACATCGAGGTCGAGCGCGCGTGCGAGCGCTGGCGCTTCCTCGGCGAGGCCGAGGCGCGGCGTCTGGTCGGCGCCTATGGCTCGCGCCTTGCGGCTGTGCTCGGCGACGCCAAAGCCAGGGCCGACCTCGGCCCGGCCTTTGGGCCGGAACTGACGGGCGCGGAGGTGGGCTATCTCATGGCAAAGGAATGGGCGCGGTTTCCGGACGATATTCTCTGGCGACGCTCGAAACTCGGCTTGAGGATGACGGCGGTCGATCGCGAGGCGCTGGCGGCGTTCATGGCGAAAGCGGTGTGAGAGGGCGAGGACAATATTGTGGCTGCGCGCGGTGGCGCGGTTGAGTCGAGGCCGATCCGTCGCTAGCGTGCGGCGAACAGGGCTGGCGGGGAAGATGGCTGTAGCACCGTCGAAAGGCGAACCGGACGCGGCCGGGATTCCGCTGCTGCGCATCGAGGCGGTGGTGAAGAAGTTCGGCGTCTTCAGGGCGGTGGACCGGCTGTCGCTCGACATCAGGGCCGGCGAGTTTTTTGCGCTGCTCGGCCCCAGCGGCTGCGGCAAGACCACGCTGTTGCGGATGCTTGCCGGATTCGAGACCCCGGACGAAGGCCGCATTCTGCTTGACGGCAAGGACATCGCGCAGGTGCCGCCGCACCAGCGCCCGGTCAACATGATGTTCCAGAACTACGCGCTGTTTCCGCATCTTACCGTGCGCGACAATATCGCCTTCGGCCTGAGGCGCACCACCCTGCCGCCTGCCGCGATCGACGCCCGCCTCGCCGAGATGCTGGCGCTGGTGAAACTCGAGGGGCTCGAGAAGCGAAAGCCGGATCAGCTCTCCGGCGGTCAGAAGCAGCGCGTGGCGCTGGCGCGCTCGCTGGCCCGTCGTCCGCAGGTGCTGCTGCTCGACGAGCCCCTGGCGGCGCTCGACAAGAAGCTGCGCGAGATCACCCAGCTCGAACTGATGGAGTTGCAGCGCCGTCTCGGCACGACCTTCGTCATCGTCACCCACGATCAGGAAGAGGCGATGACGGTGGCCGACCGGATCGGCGTGATGGATGGGGGCCGTCTCGAGCAGGTTGCGACGCCGCGGGAGCTCTATGAGGCGCCGGCTTCGCGCTGGGTCGCCGAGTTTGTCGGCGACGTCAATATTTTCGAGGGCCAGGTCGAATCGCGCGAGGCGGGCCGGATGATGATTTCGACAAGGGACGCCGGAACCATCGCGGTTGCGGAGCCGCGCCAGCCGGTCGGCAAAACCCTGGTCTGCGTCGCGATCCGCCCGGAGAAGGTCAAGCTGTCGCGCCGCGGCCCGGTGTCGGACGTGCTCGGCCCGCATGCGATCAACCGGCTGGAAGGGGTGGTGACCGACGTCAGCTATCTCGGCGGCGTCACCAGCTACAAGGTGAGGCTCGATAACGGCGCGGTGGTGCGCTCGTCGATGGCGAACACGACGCGGATCGATATCGACTCCTACCACGCGAGCCAGCGCGTGGTGGCCTGGTTTGCGCCCGACGACTGCATGGTGCTGGAGCAATGAGCGCCCCTCCCGTCTTCTCGCGTCCGGCCCGGCTAGCCGCGATCGCGCCCTATCTGTGGATGCTGCTGTTCTTCCTGGTGCCGTTCGGCTTCGTGCTCAAGATCAGCCTGTCGCAGACCGCGATCGCCCAGCCGCCCTATCTGCCGGTATTCGACCTGGCGCAAGGCGCTGCCGCGATCAGGGCGGCGGCGACCGAGCTGTCGCTGGACAATTTCAGGCTGCTGGTTTCCGACGACCTCTACATCCTGTCCTATCTGCGCAGCCTCGTCGTCGCCGCCGCCTCGACGTCGATCCTGCTGTTGATCGGCTATCCCGTCGCCTACGGCATGGCGCGCCTGCCGCAGCGCTGGCAGGGGATCGCGATGATGCTGGTGATCGTTCCGTTCTGGACCTCTTTCCTGATCCGGATCTATGCCTGGATCAACATCCTGCAGCACGACGGCCTGCTCAACAAGATCCTGCTGGCGCTGCATCTGGTTGCAGCACCCGTGGTGTGGCTCTCTACCGACAGCGCGATGTATCTCGGCATTGTCTATTCCTATCTGCCGTTCATGATCCTGCCGCTCTACGCGACGCTGGCCAAAATGGACAAGGCGCTGCTGGAAGCCGCCGCCGATCTCGGATGCTCGCCGAACAGCGCGTTCTGGCGGGTGACGTTTCCGCTGTCGCTGCCGGGCGTCGCCGCGGGCGTGTTGCTGTGCTTCATCCCGATCGTCGGCGAGTTCGTGATTCCCGACCTGCTCGCGGGCTCCGGCTCGATTATGATCGGCCAGACCCTGTGGCTGGAATTCTTCACCAACAAGGACTGGCCGGTGGCCTCCGCCGCCGCGGTGGTGTTGCTGGCGCTGCTGCTGGCGCCGTTATGGCTGTACGACCGGCTGCAGCGCCGCGAGCTGGAGCGCGCCTGATGGCATCGCGCCGGCTCGACAGATTCTCGCCGTTCAACGCCGTCTCGCTCGCGCTCGGGCTGGCGTTTCTCTACCTGCCGATCGTGATTCTGGTGATCTATTCGTTCAACGCCTCGCGGCTGGTCACGGTGTGGGGCGGCTGGTCGCTGCGCTGGTACGGCGAGTTCTTCAACGACCGCGCCATGCTGGAGGCGGCGCTGATGAGCTTCAGGGTGGCGGCGACCTCGGCCACGCTGGCGACCCTGCTCGGCACGCTCGCCGCCGTGGCGTTGTCGCGCGGCCAAGCCTTCAAGGGGCGCACGCTGTTCTCCGGCATGCTCTATGCGCCGCTGGTGATGCCCGAGGTCATCACCGGGCTGTCGCTGCTGTTGTTGTTCGTGGCGCTCAACGCCGAGCGCGGCTTCTGGACGGTGACCATTGCCCACACCACGCTCACTTTGTGCTTCGTCGCCGTGGTGGTGCAGTCGCGGCTCGGGGTGCTCGATCGCAGCCTGGAGGAAGCGGCGATGGATCTCGGCTGCGCTCCGGCCCGCGCCTTCATCGCGGTGACGCTGCCGCTGATCGCGCCTGCGATCGCGGCGGGGTGGATGCTGGCGTTCACGCTGTCGCTCGACGACCTCGTGATCGCGAGTTTCACCACCGGCCCCGGTTCGTCGACGCTGCCGATCCGGATTTATTCGGAGGTGCGGCTCGGCGTGAAACCCGAGATCAACGCCATCTGCACGCTGGTGATCGCCCTGATCGCGGCCGTGATCGTGGTGGCCTCGCTGGTCGCGAAACTGTCGAGCGCGCGCCGCGAGAGCCCCGCGCCGCTGTAGTCCTCCGTCATCCCGGGGCGTGCGAAGCACGAACCCGGGATCTCGAGATTCCGGGTCTGGTCCTTCGGACCATCCCGGAATGACGGTGATTAGATTGCCCGGGAACGACGACGTCCGATCGCTCACGACTTCACCGCGCCCGCGGTCAGGCCGCCGACCATGTAGCGCTTGAAGGCGTAGTAGATCGCCGCCGGCGGCAGCGCGTAGATGAAACCGGTGGTCATCAGCAGTTCCCAGGGCGAATCGTCGGCGGCGAGGAAATTGCCGAGCGCGACCGGCAGCGTGATGTCGGTATCCCGCGACAGCAGCAGGAACGCATAGAGATATTCGTTCCAGGCGAGCAGCAGCGCGTAGGTGCCGATCGCCACCAGCGAGGGCATCATCAAGGGGATATAGACCAGCCGGAACAGCTGCAGCGTGGTGGCGCCGTCCATGATGGCGGCCTCGTCGAGCTCGACCGGCAGCTTGTCGGAGGCCTGCTTGAGCACCCAGATCGCGTAGGGCGAGGCGATCGTCACCATCGCCAGGATCAGCGCCCAGTGGTTGTTCAAGAGCCCGTAATTGCCCATGGTCCGGTACATCGGCACGGCGAGGAACGCCGCCGGAATGAAATAGGTGAACAGCGCGAGATTCATGACCCAGCGCCCGCCGGGCACCTTCAGCCGCGAGATCGAAAACGCCGCCGCGGTCGCGATGAACAGCGTCAGTGCGCCGACCGCCACTGCGATGACGGTCGAATTCCACAACTGCAGCCAGAAGTGGCTGAGGAAATAGTGCCGCTCGTTGAACACGATCGAGAAATTGTTCAGCGTCGGATGATCGGGCCAGAGCTTGCCGGCGAAGGCGTCTTCCTTCGGCGAGATCGCGAACAGGAACATGTGATAGATCGGCAGCATGGTCCAGATGAAGACGGGAATGCCGATCAGCAGCAGCCGCGCCTCGAGGGTCGCTTCGCGCAAGGTGGGGAGCTTCATCGCGACAACCGTTTCATCATGAAATAGACCAGCGGCAGCACCAGCGGCAGAGCGCAGACGATTGCCGCCATCGACAGATCGAGCTGGTCGAGCCTGAGGTAGCGGATGCCCAGCGTAGCGAGCACGTGGCTGAGATCGGCCGGCCCGCCGCCGGTCAACAGATAGACGCTGTTGAAGTCGCCCAGCGTCCAGATCATCGAGAGCAGCGTGCAGGTGAGGTACAATGTCCGCACCGAGGGCCAGGTGATGTAGCGGAATTTCTGCCACCAGCTCGCGCCGTCGACGTCAGCCGCCTCGAACAGGTCGGCCGCGATCGCCAGCCGTCCGGTCATCAGGATCAGCGTCCAGAACGGCAGCGATTTCCAGATGTGCACGCCGACCGCCATCGACAGCGCGATCACGGGGTCGTTGAGCCAGTTCGGGCCGTCGTCGCCGGTGAATTTGAAGATCAGCTGGTTGATGACGCCCCATTCGGGATTGAGCATGAAGCGCACCGACAGAATGGTCGGGATCGAGGGCACCGCCCATGGCAGGATGAAGATCACGCTCAGCCATTTGATCCAGGAGCGCTCCTGGATGAAGAAGCCCGACAGGAACAGCGCGATCAGCATTTTCAGGTTGATGCCGACCAAAAGGAAGAACAGCGTGTTGACGGCGGCGCGCGCGAACACCGGATCGTTATACAGCGTGACATAGCTCGCCGGATGCCGCGCCAGCCACAGACCGTAGCCGACGGGGTAGAGCACGAACAGCAGGAATACCAGCACGTAAGGCGCCAGCAGCACGAAGCCCCAGATCTGCGTCGTCGTCAGCCGCGCCGACAGCGGCGCGCCGGGGACGTCGGATGCTGAGAGCGTGATCGCCATGTTGCCCTAGATAGGTTTGTCGTCCCGGCGAACGCCGGGACCCATACGCCGTGTCGTTGGTGTTGAGAGACGCTGTTCGACGGCTTTCGCGCAACGACTGAGGCCTGTGGTTATGGGTCCCCGCGTTCGCGGGGACGACGTTGATATGGAAAACGCTGGTTTGTCGTCCCGGCGAACGCCGGGACCCATACGCCGTGTCGTTTGTGTTGAGAGACGCTGTTCGCCGGCTTTCGCGCAACAAGTGAGGCCCGTGGTTATGGGTCCCCGCCTTCGCGGGGACGACGACGATGGGAATACTGTTGCGACGAACGCCATCGTCTGGCCTACCCCGCGACCTGCTTGATGCGGGCGATCAGTTCGTCGACGGCCTTGTCGACCGGCACTTTCTCGCTCACCACGCGGTTCATCGCTTTCGCCCAGACGTTCTCGTTGTTCAGAATGGTGAACTTGTAGTTCTTGGTGAAGTCGAACGGAATCGTGCCGCCGGTGAACTGCGTGTACACCGTCTTGCGATGGCGGTCGGACTGCCAGAACGGGCTCTTCTGCCCCGCCGAGGTCACCGGGAACCAGCGGCCGAGGCCGCCCTCGACATAGGGCTGGAGGTTTTCTTCCTGCAGCAGGAATTTGACGAATTCCTTGCCCTCCGCCTTGTTCTTCGAGGCGGTGAAGATCACGCCGATCTTGACGTCGGAGCGGTATTTCATCGGCGAGCCGTCCGGCTTGTTGGGAAAGCCCGCGGTGATGATGTCGTGCTCATAGGCCTGCTTGCCGGCGGCGCGCTGCTCCGGCGTCAGCGCCATGTTGGTCGAATCCTCGAACCACTTCGCCGCGATCGAGATCGTGAAGTTGTGGGTCATCACGATGGTCTTGTTGTGGAAGGCGACGTTGTTGTCCGGGTCCTTCCAGGTGGTGGAGGAGGGCGGCGTGCAGCCGCGGGTATAGGTGTCGGTGTAATCCTTCAGCGCGCCGATCAGGCCTTCCCTGACCTTGGGATCGTCGACCAGCAGCTTGCCGTTGTCGTCGACCAGCCGGACATTATAGGCGTCCATGAAGGTGTAGAACGACTGGAAGCTGTCGGTGGATTCCACGCCCATCGGCTGGCCGACGGCGTAGATGCGGGTGCCCGTGGCCTTGCGGATGGCGGGCTGCACCTTGTCGCACCAGAACGACCAGTAATCCGCCCATTTGTTCGGGATGTCGCTTTCCTTGAAGCCGGCCTTTTCCAGCATGTCCTTCCAGATATTGACGTGCATGGTCTGCTGCTTCAGCGGGAAGCCGTAATAGGCCTTCTTCTTGGTCTGGTCGTTGTAGAGCGAGGCGGTTTCCAGCGTGTTCGGCGCGAACGCGGATTTCATCGGGGTCAGGATGTCGGTCAAGTCCTCGAGCTTGCCCTCGAACGCCCATTTGCCGGCCGCCTGCACGTCGTAGGAATCGGCATAGGCGACGTCCGGCGGCGTGCCGGAATCCAGCGCCGCCACCGTCTTCGGGATCATGTCCTGCACGGCGTATTGCGACAGCTCGACCTTGATGCCGGTCTTGGCCTCGAATTTTTTGATCGCCTCGTTGAGCGCGTCGTCCTCGGACTTGTAGAAGCCCTTCACCCACCACACCGTGATCTTCTTGTCCTGCGCGATCGCCGGCGCGGCGACATAAAGCAGGCCGATGGCGGCGGTAACCGTCAGCGCGAGCGTTCGTATCCAACTGGGTTTCACGTCGTTCTCCCTGTGTTTTTTTGCCGATTTTCCTGACCGGTTGGATGAAAGCCTAACGCATTGCGCAGGGGCGATCCAGAGCGGGTATCGGCGGTCTCGCGCGGGGAGAGGAACGCGGCCCTGGTAACAACTTCACGAAACAGCACGCTTGAATTGAAGCATGGATGTCGCGGCGAAGGCGGTGAGCTCCCTCCCCCCTTGTGGGGGAGGGTTGGGGAGAGGGGTCCACACGGGCAGTCCCGATGCGGCCACCCCCCTCCCTAACCCTCCCCCGCAAGGGGGGAGGGAAAAGAAACTCTGCGCGGCCGCGATTCTTATTTACAAATGGCAGCCACACATCCGCATTCCCGCGGCGCAGATAGCGCCCGGGTTGTGCATGAACCTTACGCCCCAAGTAAGGGCGTGGGGAATGCCGGGTGCCAGCGCACCCGCAGCCGCGCGTGTGATGTAGAAGGCACGCGCGTTAGTCACCACGAGTACGCCGAAACACCCGGCATTCCCGCACGCGAATGGTTTTAACGGTTTCCTTCGTGATCTCCCCGGCGATCGGGCTTTCTTGTCACCGTCGCCTCGCGGATACCTTCCGCGAGACTTGACGCCGGCGTCGAGGCGTCAGGACCACACGACTTCGCCGTCCGCATCAGCGCCGCTCGTCTGCAAGCGCATCCGCGTCCACCGCATCCCGCCCCGCGTTTCGCGACGATCATGATACGCCCCTCGGTGGGGCGGGACGGCGGGAGTTTTACACCTGATTTGGGTTTCGGAAAAACAGAAATATTTTTGTAGAAGGGACTGGACAAGGTGAGGCTAGACTTCGCAACTGATTTGCCCGGACGGGCGCGTGTAAGAGCATCAGTAGCTCGGCAACGACGGTGAACTCCCTCTCCCACCCAACTCGGGTTTACCCGAGTTGGGCACTAAAATTGCCGAAGTCGGATAAATCCGACTTCGATTGGGGGAGGGTTGGGGAGAGGGGTCCACACGGGCAGTCCCGATGCAGCCACCCCCTCCCTGGCCCTCCCCCACAAGGGGGGAGGGAACGCGCGTTTGCGCGTTGCGCAGATTCGATTTTTCAAACACGATCCACGCCGCTGAGTTACACACTGACGCGAGGCCGCTCGCGTCGGGCGTAACGAATTCAAAATCAAGCACCTGCTTTGAGACCATGGCAAAGACACAAACAAGGCAACTGGTCGTTTGCGTGAAAAACGACGGTTATGCGGTCTCGCTTGAGAAGCGCAAAATCTACGTCGCGCTGCGCGATGCAGCGGCCGAGAAACACAATATGCTGCGGATCGTCGATGAATCCGGCGAGGATTATCTCTACCCGAAGGCATTCTTCCGTTCGATTGCCCTGCCGCAAGCTGTCAGGAGGGCCGTGCTGGCGGCGTAGCCCGCAGGCCGCATTGACGGCTCCGCGCGAATGACGGCGTCAAGCCGCCGATAGCCGCACGTGAAACCGGCTGCCGGTTGCTTCGGCGTAGCGCAATAGTGTTTTGGTGCTCGGCAACGTGTGACCGTTTTCCAGCCGGGCGATGGTGGATTGGCTGGTGCCCATTCTTGCTGCGAGTTCGGCCTGGGAGAGGCCCGCGCGCAGGCGAGCCCTGAGCAACTCGGCGGCAATCTCGAACTCCGGTGCGAGCGCGTCATACTCGGCCTTGACCCTGGGGTTGGCGAGCAGGCGGGCTTTCAGCTTTTCGAACTGGATTGTCATCTGATTTCCTTTGCGCGCCGCAGCGCGAGCTCGATCTCGGCGCGCGGCGTTTTTTGCGTCTTCTTCACAAATGCGCGGACCACGACGACCCTGCGGCCGATCGCCGTGACGTAAAGCGCGCGGGCCATTCCATCGCGGCCGGTCAGCCGCAACTCCCATAACTTCCCTTCAAGGTGCTTCACATGCGGTTCGCTCAGGCTTTCTAGCCCGACCGACGCAATGCGCTCGGCAAGCCGCAGAAATCGCGCCTGCATGTCCGCCGGGAGAGCGGCGATCTCTGCGGCGACGGTTTCGTCGAGGATTTCGACTCGCCAAAGGCACGAGAGCTTATATCTCAATTTTGAGATAAAGAAAAGAGGTAGACTTGGGACAATTAGCTCAATGTGTCCGCGCAAAGGGTGCCTGATGGCAGGCTCCAGCGTAGCCCACCTCCAGTTGTGATATAATGGCGGAACCGGGGATTCGCTCGATACACAAACTAGGACCCGGTCCTGATAAAGCCTTCCTTGATCGGCTCGCCGTGAGCGATAGTATTCCATTGATTCCAACGATCCCCCAAGCGTTGCGTGAAGCAGCGCAACGCGGAATATTGATTCCGTTTGTCGGCGCTGGCGCTTCGGTCCTCGCCGGATGTCCGACGTGGAGCGAACTGGCGGACGGGGCGCTTCAGGCTTGCATCGAGGCACAAAAATTCACGCACGGCCAACTTGCCCAAATCCGTCACCTGTCACCGCGCTTGAAACTCTCGATTGCGCGCGCGATCGAAGCGGAGCACGGGCTAACGATCGATTACGGACGCCTGATCCACCCAGGAAAAGGCTATGCAAATAATGAGGTCGGCCAGCGGGTGTACCGGAGCCTTGGGAAATTGGGCCAAACCTTTGTCACGACGAATTTTGACTCGTGGTTGGATACCGAAATCCCTGATTTGAAGTTTTCGGTAGCAGGGACTGAGACGGCACAAGACACGACGGCTGCGGCGCCATCGGCGCGCCGATCGATTTTTGAGGTGAGCGAATTCACGGCCGCCAATCTGAACCAGACCAAATACGTCTTCCATTTGCATGGATCGATAGCTGACCCTGCGGGGATGATCATGACGACGCCCGATTACATCGCGCGTTACGCCAACGACCGCGCCATTGATCCGCAGAACGAGAATCGGACCCTCACCTTCCTGAGTTATCTCTTTCGGACCAAGACCGTTCTGTTCGTCGGATACGGCCTCGAAGATCTCGAAATCTTGGAATATGTCGTCCAAAAAGCGCGGCTCCTTTCCTCGTCGGGGCGACCGCAGGCGCGTCATTTCATGCTGCAGGGTTATTTTTCGCATGAACATGAGCTCGTCCGCAGTCTTAGTCAGTACTATGCTCAGTGCGACATTCAGTTGCTTCCCTTCCTGCGCGACCAACGGGATTGGGGACAATTGACCGAGGTCCTCGAAGCGTTTGCGAAAACCATTCCTGCTGCGGCTCCGCTCAGTCTACAAGTGCAAATGGAGATGGAGAGCTTGCTTGACTAATCTTCCCTCGAAACTTGAATCGTTTCTCCAGACGATGCGTAGTGGCGAAGAGTTCGCCCGGCACGGCTTCGATCTCTTGACGAAGCGGAGCGAGCCGGAGCGGTATTTCGACGCGCTGGACCAAGCGGGATTCTTCGATCCCGCTAGCAATCCAGGCCCCGTTCCATCAACTAATCCCGATTTCGTAAGCATCCCATTTTGGCACGCGCTCGACTACCTAGAGGCTGTTGCGAAACGGGCCGCCGAACGCGACGACAGTGAAACCATCGGCAAGATTCTGAAGGTCATACGCGCCGTTAGCAACTACCGGGAGCCAGGAGGTGAGACGCCTGACAATTTTCATACTTACTACAAGTTTGCCGAAATCTTCGGGATGCTTCCCCTTCGTTCGATCACGAGCGACGATGTTCAGCTGGTAAGTGTCTGGTTGTCGTCGAAATTCGATCACGGCCTAGTCGGAAGCTCGCTCGGGAAAGGACTGTTGAAGCGGCTTCTCGCAAGCGGCACGCCCGACGATCTCGACAAAGCTTGCTCGCTTATGAAGCAATGTATGGCCTTCCGGTGGCTGCCAAAAGAAGGTCGTGGGTCTAGAGAGCTCGTGCCTCTCATTGATGACTATTGGCTTCGCCAGATCGTCGATAACTATGCGAAGGAACTTGGCGGAAAAGCTGGTTTGCCGGCTGTCAAGATCTTCGAGGAAGGACTACAGGCGATTTTCTCGGATACACGCCGCCGCTATGGGAGCACCCTGTGGCGGGCGGCCATCGAAGACAATGAGCAGAACATGGATTTCCGGGCCGTTGAGAACCGGTTCGTCGAAGGAATGCGCAATTCACTTGATGGCTGGATAGAGACCGATCCAACCGCTGCGAGGAATTTCGTACAGGACGCCTTCAATGAAAATTCAGAGATCATACGCCGGATCGCTCTTCATACCGTAACGGAACATTTTGAGGTGTTAAGGACAGAATTTGAGGCAATCATTGCGTCAACGCTGTTTACGTCCGACCTGCGGCATGAACTTTATCGTTTGTTATTGGAACGGTTTGGGGAGCTCTCTCCCATTGGCAAAGCAGCAGTAATCACTGCCATACGGGACTTGCCTCTTCCTAAGACAGGAGAGAAACCGGAACGGCGCTTGAAATTTACGCAGCGGGAATGGCTCTCGGCAATAAAGGATCGGCCGGAGGCTTCGTCGTGGTTTGCGGAGTTGTCGGCTGACCCGGAACTTGGGCCGTTGGGTGAGCATCCCGATTTTCTGAGTTACCACGAGTCCCGTTGGGGTCCTGGGCCTACGCCCTTCGGCGCCGGGTCGTTAGTCGCTTTCGCCGAAGATGGAACGCTTGTCGATCGCCTAAATGGATTTACAGAAACAGGTTTCTGGAAGGGGCCTACCGTGGGAGGGCTTGTGGCCGCCTTGGAAGGCGCGGTTGCATCTAAGCCTAATATCTTCCTTCCTCTGCTCGAGTCCTTCCGTGACGCCAAAATTCACTTCCAGCATGCATTTTTGCAAGGCTTTAAGCACGCCTTCGATTCATCCGGTGAGAAGAAGATAGAGTTTGACTGGACTGTCGCATGGCCAAAGCTCATGGCGTATTTTAGCGAGTGCACTTCTGACCCGGCATTCTGGACCGATACAGCCGACGAAACTGTGGATCTTATCCCGAAGCGCAGCTGGATGAGAACCCTTATTGCTAGCTTTCTCGAAGCTGGCACCAGAGATGATAAGACCGCGTATCCAGCCGAACTGCTGCCTCAAGGCTGGACGATCATAAGGGCGCTTCTTGAGCGCACGCCGGAGAGCGAGGCAAGCTTCACAGACCCGATGACACACGCACTCAACACGGAAAAAGGCCATGCTATTGGTGCGATGTATAATCACGCACTGCGCACCTGCCGAATTGCCAGACGAGAGTCACAATCCATGACAGCTGCGTGGTTGTCTCTGAAAGATGCGTTCGACGCAGAATTGGCAAAATGCCGCAATGCAAATTATGAATTCTCGACGCTCTCTGCCTCCTACATTTCCAATATCGAGTTCATGAGCCATCGGTGGCTCGTTGATAATGTCAGGGGGTTGTTTCCGGCCCACGAATATCCGGGCAATTTCAAGGTTGCCTTGGGAGGACTCGCCTATGCCACGCCGACCAGAGCGATCTATCAGTTGCTAGCGACAAACAACGTTTTCATTGACGGGCTTGCGACCAAGCTCGAGGATAGCCAGAGTCGGGACCGCATCGTTGAATGGGTTTCGCTAGCTTATTTGTGGGGTGACGAGACGCTCGATACCGCCACTACCAGTTTGATTTTCTCTGAGGGAGCAGACGGCCTCATAACCATGGCCGAATTCTTTTGGAGCGTTCGTGCGGATAAACTGACCGAAGAGCAGGTGCTCAAGGTATTGGCGTTCTGGAAGCGCAGCGTTGCCTGGGGTCGATCGCAGAAGGTCGCGCCGGCACTACTATTGTCACGCCTGAGCCGGTTAAGCTCCTATCTGAAAACGTTGGATACCGACGCTAAGGAATTGTTGCTCGCGGTAGTTCCATATGCTCACAACGATTACGCGACGGGACAAATGGTGGAAGAACTTGCACGTCTCGTGGATAGTAACCCGTCTGGCACCGCCGAGGTTCTGGAGTGTATGTTGGATGCGAATGCACCGAACTACGATCTCGACGATAAGCTCAAGGGCTTGATCGTAAAACTTGCAGGGATGGGGCTGCGGGCCGAAGCGATCCGTTGTACAGAAAAACTTCGCAAAACTCTGCCAGGCATGCTTGATCTCTATGCGAAATTGGTGACTGCGAACTGATGCATCGGCCATCGACAGCCAACTTGGTCCGAGGGTCGGTTTGCCGTGGCTCGGCGTCGTCTCAGTTGAGTGCCGGCTTATGCCGCGGAGTCCGCCCTCCGAACGCGAAGCCGACCAGCCTCAACCTCGGGCGAGCCCCCAGGAACGCGTCAAGGCTCCCGACAGTGATAAGCCCCACCCGCTCAACTCGCGCCCTTGAGCTTGCAGGAGGTGTTGCACGTCACGATCGTGCCATTCAGGCAGGCGTTGCAGACATCGACGCACTGGCTGAGCTGCTTCGGATCGTAGTTGCTGTACTTCTGCGCGATGCACCGGCGCTGCGTGTGCGTGTATTCGGTCTGCTCCTCCGAGCACGACGCGAGGCCGATCGCCAATACGGCCAGAATACAGAGGCTCGGCAACTGCATGGCGCATCTCCCCTGGCTGATCCGCCTTCCCTTCGGTCCCTTTTAGCACACGCGCGCGCGATGTGGGTCGTCGTGTCCGGCTTGGCGGTGATGCAGCCCCGGCATAACCGGCGACTTTATCATCGCTGAACGGCGAATTAGGAGACGTCTACTTCTTTTAACACAGCGAGGTGGCTGGCCCTGCGGAGCCGCTTGGTAAAGTGCCGCTTCACCTTGCGAACCTCGCCCCGCTTGAAACGGGTCAGGCGTCGGGCACGACGCGAGAACACGTCGTTTTCCGTCCCGGCATACTTGATCCGAAGATTGATCACGGCCTTACCCTTACAAGCTCAGTTCGGCTTCGCCACCGCGGCCGGCGGTCCCGCGGGCTCGGCCGCCGCCGCGTCCGGCACCGCCGGTTTCGCGCCGATGCCGGTAAAGCGCTCCAGCACCGAGCGCACGGCGTCGCGCGTCTTGCGGTCCTTGACCGCGTCGAGCAGGGGGGCGGAGGCCGGCGAGCGCCGGATCAGGCTTTCCGGATCGGGAAAGATCAGGGGATCGTCCCACGGGCCCTGCACCACGAACGGCAGCTCGAAGCCGGGCGCGCCGGAGGCCGGCGCGGTCAGGCTGGCGACGCCCTTGAGGTCGTATTCGCGCGCCGGCACCGA
>DATANB010000007.1:0-25038 GCA_036266415.1 Bradyrhizobium sp.
ACCGAGATTCGAATTTTTCAAACAGCCTGTCATCGCCAGCGCAGCAGTTCTCCCCTCCCCCCGCGAAGCGGCGGGGAGGGGTTGGGGGTGGGGGGCGGCGCGGCATACATTGAAGCAACGGTTCCTGCTGACAGGCCCCCCACCCCCGACCCCTCCCCACCACGCGCGTTGCGCGTGGTGGGAGGGGAGCGCAGCGGCGAAACACGTTGACACCGTCATTGCGAGCGAAGCGAAGCAATCCATGGCGCCTCGAATGCAGCAAGTGAAAGTTGGATTGCTTCGTCGCATCCGCCTTCGCCCGAAGGCGGGCTTCGGCGGACAAGAGTGCTCCTTGCAATGACGGCAAGACACTACTCCGCGATCTCGCGCGTGACATACGCCGAGTTTTGATTTGATTTCCCGCCCTCCAATCAGAGGGCGCAGGGAATGCCGGGCGCCCGATGCGCCCGATAGCCGCGTGTGCAATTGTAGAAAGCAAAACGCACACACGTTAGTCAGGTCACGCCGGTTTCACCCGGCATTCCCCGCGCAATGGTTTTAACGGCTTCCTTCGCGCTCTCCCGGGTGACCGGGCTTTTTTGCCACCCTCGTCGGTGAAAATTGCTTTTCGCCGACTTGACGCCAGCGTCGGGGCGTCAGGACCACACGACTTCTCCGTCCGCTTCACCGCCGTTCGTTATCGGCGCCTCCGCGTCCACCGCATTCCATCCCGCGTTCGTGACGATCGCGACACGCCCCTCGAGTGGGGTGGAACAGTCATTCACATAGCCTGATTTGCATTTCGGAAAAACAGAAATATTTTTCTTGAAGGGACTGGACAGCGGATTCCCTGATTCGCCCTGTCGGGCAAAGTCAGACAACCGCGTTGAAACGATCATCGTCATTCCGGGATGGTCCGAAGGACCAGACCTCAGATGCGCAATTGCGCATCGGGGAAACTCGAGATTCTCAGATGCGCAATTGCGCATCATAGTTCGCGCTAACGCGCGCCCCGGAATGACGGCTATTGCTAATCCTGTATCCTGGAAAAATCCGCCACCGCGCGGGTGGCGGCGCGGATTTCGTTGAGCAGTTTCAGCCGGTTTTCGCGCACCTTGGGATCGTCATCGTTGACCATAATGCCTGCCTCCTTGCTGAAGAACGAATCAACTGCACTTCGCAGGGTTGAAAGACACTCCATTGCCATTTGGAAATCTTCCGCTTTCACAAAACCGCCAGCCTCCACAACAGCACTCTGGATCGTGTTCCAAAGCCGCTTCTCGATAGGATTGATCATTAGCTCAGGATCGGGCGGGCCGCTATAAACCGCCCCGTCCTTCTTCTCCTCAATGGAAAGGATATTGCTAGCGCGCTTGGTGCCGGCCAGAAGATTTTTGCCATCGTCGGTATCGAGGAATTTGCCGAGCGCCTCGACGCGACGGACAACCATTAGCAAATCATCTCGACCTTCTTGAGCAATGACAGCCTGCACCAAATCATGTCTCGCCTTCTCTTCATCAAGAAGGCCCTCGAGACGTTCGGTGAAGTAATCGAGCAGACCCGCCGCGACGCCAGTTATGTGCGCCGCGGCGAACTCGCTCCGTAACTCCTCCAGGATTTCGTCCGAAATCGGGCGAGCAACCGCCTTCACCCGGGAAGCGTATTCACGATTACACACAATCGCGGCAACGCGTACCGCATTTCCTGCAGGCTCTATTGTTGCCTTGAAAACAAAGAGTCGGCCCAGATGAGATTGGATGATTGCATCTAAAGGCAATCTGATCTGCAATTCTCTTACAATTCTAATAACGCCTAAAGTGGCCCTCCTAAGCGCAAACGGATCTTTACTTCCGGTTGGCTTTTCTACTATCGCCCAAAAACAAGCAAGCGTGTCGATCTTGTCCGCCAGCGCCACGACAACGCTCACCGGATCAACAGGCACGCGATCATTCGGTCCCTGCGGCTTGTAATGCTCTTCGCTCGTGGCTGCGACGAAAGCATCCTCGCCCTGCGCCAGCGCGTAATACTTCCCCATCAAGCCCTGCAGCTCCGGGAATTCGCCGACCACTTCGGTCAAGAGATCAGCTTTTGCAAGATGCGCCGCGCGACAGACCTTTCGGATGTAGTCTTGCTCATCGGTAAAATCGCTCGGCTTGAAGCGCTTGCCGTCAAAGAAGGTCTCACGCTGTTTCCACAGACGCGGCGCGATTTCCGCCGCCAGCCGTTCGATTCGCTTGATGCGCTCGCCCTGTGTGCCCAGCTTTTCATGAAACACGATGCCTTCGAACTTCGGCAGCCGATCCTCAAGCCTGATCTTCAGGTCGCTCTCATAGAAAAACTTCGCATCGCTCAGCCGCGCGCGGATCACGCGCTCGTTTCCGGCGACGATGGCCTTGCCTCCGTCGGAGGCATCGATGTTGGCGGTGAGGATGAATTTGTTGGTGAGGGCTTCTCCACCTCTCCCCTCACCCGCCGTCGCGCTGGCGCGCGCCGCCGACCTCTCCCCGGCGGGGAGAGGTGGAGCGGGCTGCCTCACCACAAAACACTTCTGGTTATTGCGGATGGTGGCGCGGATCACCTCGCCCGGAATCGACAGGAACTCCTTGTCGAACGATCCCATCAGCACCACAGGCCATTCGACCAGGCCCGCGACTTCATCGAGCAGCCCCTGATCCTCGACCAGCTCGAAGCCCTGCGCGAAGGCGAGCTGCCTGGCGTCGGTTAAAATGGTGTCCTTGCGACGCTCGGGATCGAGCACGACCTTGGCGTCCAGCAGTTTTGCCTCGTAATCCTCGAAGCGGCGCACAGGGATCGCGGCGGGCGCCATGAAGCGGTGGCCAAACGTGGTCTCGCCGGCAGCGATGCCGTCGACCGCGAATTTCACCACGTCAGGCGCTTCGGTTTCGAGGCCGAAGGTGGCGACGATGGCGTGCAGCGGCCGCACCCATTGCAGCGCGCCCGGCTTCGCCGAGCGCTCGCCCCAGCGCATCGATTTCGGCCATGGGAAAGTCCGGATGATGACCGGCAGCATGTCGGCCAGCACGTCCAGCGTGGCGCGGCCGGGTTTTTCGATCAGCCCGATATAGAAATCGCCCTTTTTGGGATCGCGCTGGATTTTTGCCTGATCGAGCGAGGCAAGACCGGTGGCCTTGAGAAAGCCCGCGATCGCCGCGTCCGGGCCGCCGACCCGCGGTCCCCTCCGCTCTTCCTTCAAATCCGACTGGCGCGCCGGAATGCCATGCACCGTCAGCGCCAGCCGCCGCGGCGTCGCGAACGCCTTGGCGCCCTCATAGACCAGCCCCTCGGCGACCAGCCTGTCGGTGACCATGCGGCGCAGATCGTCGGCCGCCTTCGCCTGCATCCGCGCGGGAATTTCCTCGGAGAAAAGTTCAAGCAGAAGATCGGGCATTTTTCTTACTCCCCTCCCCCCGCTTGCGGCGGGGAGGGGTCGGGGGTGGGGGGTCTATCGGCATTGAGAACTGCATCAATCGCCGAGAGGACGCCGGACATGTTGGCCAAAACGTCGTTATTCCAGAAGTGCAGGACGCGATAGTCATTCGCCTCGAGATATTGTGTACGCACTTCATCAGATGCACTGTCGGAATGATGACCACCATCGACTTCGACGGCAATTTTAGCCTGATGAGCGGCGAAGTCCGCGAAATAAGGACCGATCGTCGCCTGCCGTCGAAAGTGATGCTCCTTGAATGGAGGTTGACGCAAACATTGCCAGAGCTTCTTTTCGGCTTCAGTCGGGTCACGACGCAACGCGCGAGCGCGCGGAACGCGCTTGTCAACGGCACGCTGCGTGTTCTGTGTCATCCACCCCCCACCCCCGACCCCTCCCCGCCACGCGCTTCGCGCGCGGGGGGAGGGGCGAAGCTCTGTGCTCTCTACAAGATTCAAATCCAAAATCGACTTTCTCAGTCCATAAGGTGAGATTCGACCCTCCCCCTCAAGGGGAGGGTAAAGTAGCCGCCCCGCCCGCTTCGGTATGCACCCAGGCTTCGCCGCAGGCTTTGGCCAGTTCGCGCACGCGCATGATGTAGCTTTGCCGCTCGGTCACCGAGATCACGCCGCGGGCGTCGAGCAGATTGAAGACGTGGCTCGCCTTGATGCACTGGTCGTAGGCCGGCAGCGCCATCAGATGCGCCTCGCGCTTGCCGTCCTTCCAGCCGGCATCGAGATATTTCCGGCACGCCTTCTCGGCCATCCCAAACTGCTCGAACAGCATCGCGGTGTCGGCAAATTCGAAATTGTGCCGCGAATATTCCTGCTCGGCCTGGAAGAACACCTCGCGGTAGCTGACTTTCTCGGCGCCGTCGCGGCCGTTGAAGTTGAGATCCATGATGCGGTCGACGCCCTGCAGGTAGCAGGCAAGCCGCTCCAGCCCATAGGTGAGCTCGCCGGAGACCGGCGCGCATTCGACGCCCGCGACCTGCTGGAAGTAGGTGAACTGCGACACCTCCATGCCGTCGCACCAGCATTCCCAGCCCAGCCCCCAGGCCCCTAGCGTTGGACTTTCCCAGTCGTCCTCGACAAAGCGAATGTCATGCAGACGCGAATCGATGCCGATCGCTTCCAGCGACTTGAGATAGAGATCCTGCAGGTCCGGCGGCGACGGCTTCAGGATCACCTGAAACTGGTAGTAATGCTGCAGCCGGTTGGGATTCTCGCCATAGCGGCCATCCTTCGGCCGCCGCGATGGCTGCACATAGGCCGCATTCCAGCGTTTTGGGCCAAGCGCGCGCAGCGTGGTCGCGGGGTGAAAGGTACCGGCGCCGACTTCCATGTCGTAGGGCTGCAGGATCACGCAGCCGTAATCCGCCCAGTAACGCTGCAGCGTCAGGATCAATCCCTGGAACGAGCGTTCCGGTCGCATGTGCGGGGGTGTGGCGTCCATCGTCGTCAGGTCTTCGCTGGGGGCTGAAGCAAGCGCGCGGGACCGTATCGGCGGGACAGCGGGGAATCAAGGCGATGGGGGAACACACACTCACCGTCATTCCGGGATGGTCCGAAGGACCAGGCCTCACATGCGCAATTGCGCATTGGGGAATCCTTGGATTCCGGGTTCGTTTCGCTTCGCTTCACGCCCCGGAATGACGAAGTCGGTAAATCAGCCCGGGCGGTAGGCGCCGGTGTCGGGATCCCGTCGCAGCGTCGGAATATCGTTCGACCTGGCGGCCTCGGCGACCCGCGCGAGGCGGGCTTCTTCCAATTCCCTGTTGACCCGCATGGCCGTGCGATAGGCCCAGCGGACCACGGCCAGCCCACCCAGGGCGCCCGCGAATGCGATCAGCGGCGGCATCGGTCGATCCTTGTCGTTCATTCGTCACGCCCCATCCCGGTATTGTCGCGCAAGCCGGTCCAGCCTGCAATCGCCTTGTCCGGGACCAAATGGCGCGGACAGTCGGCCCTCAAAGCCCGAATTTGGCCCAAATTGCCCTGGCTTCCAGCGCGGATATCAGCTCATCCGGCAGACCCGCGACATCGCCCAGCGACGAAAGCGTACCTGCGCCGGCCGATTTGCGTCCCAGCAGGCCCGAGAGCAGCCCGGTCGGAGGCGCGATCACCGGCGTCAATACCTTGTCCCCATAACGGGCTCGCAGCGTCGAGCGCAGGTCGCCGATCGCATCCGCGAGGCCAAGCGACACCGAGGTTTCTCCGGCCCAGTATTCGCCGCTGAACAGGACGTCGTCGGCGCCCTTCAGCCGGTCGCCCCGACTCGCTTTCACCAGCGCGATGAAAATGGCATGGATCTCGCGCTGAAGCGCCTTGACGCGTTCGACATCGTCAGGATTCTCCGGCAGGAACGGATCGAGCATCGCCTTGTGCGCGCCCGCCGTATACAGCCGCCGCTCGATGCCGACCCTCTTGATCAGCTCCTGAAATCCGAAGGTGCCGCCGACCACGCCGATCGAGCCCAGGATGGAGGACGGATCGCAGAAGATCTCGTCGCCCGCGCACGCGATCATGTAGCCGCCGGAGGCCGCGACGTCCTCGACAAACACCAGCACCGGCAGCTGCTTTTCCGCCGCGAGTTGCCGAATCCGCAAATAGATCTGGCGCGACTGCACCGGCGAGCCGCCAGGTGAATTGATCACCAGCGCCACGGCCCTGGCATGCTTCATCGCAAACGCGCGCTCCAGCGTCCTGGCGACGCCGGCCAGCGACATGCCCGGCCGCAGCGGCGTCACCGCGCCGATCAGACCCGACAAACGGACTACGGGGACCACAGCGGTTCCAGGCCGCAGCCGCGCCGGAAGCAGCGCCATCAGCCTGTCGAGCAGGCCCCGCCATGCGCCGCGATCCCCCGTATTTTCTGTCATGCCGTTACCTCGAAATTAACCAGTTGTTATCCCGTGACTGCCATTGAACCGGATGGAACGCCTTTTGCATTGCGCTGGTCAGGCTGCAATGGCGCGGCGGAGAAAAACATGAAAATCTATCTGCTGATGATGCTGATCGGTACCCTCCTGGCCGCGATTCATTTCACTTCGGCCTCGGAACGGCGATCGGAAACGCTCCCGCGATAGCCGGTCTGCCCAAAGCGCAAGCAATCGGCCCGGCTTCACGGCAGCGCTAACGGCAATACCCCTTTCCCGGCCAGAAGTTCCTGCACCCATTTATTGGGCATTGCTGACTCATCATTGAGCATCAGGGCGGCGTGGATTTGGGCCGGCGCTTTGCCGCCCTTGGTGGCGCGAACGAGCACGCGGATCGCCGGCGTCGCCGCGTCACCGTGCACAGGCAGAATTTTCAGGCTGCCGAAGCCGCGGTCGAGCGCCGCCAGCACCTCGGCGAGGCCATCGGCACGCCAGATCAGCGTGAGGACGCCGCCGGATTTCAGAATTCGCCGGCCGGCGTGAACCCAGCTCGCAAGCGTCGCAGCGTTGGCCACATGAGCGATCTCACGTCCCCTGTCCGGCGAGGCGCGGTGGCGCACCAAATCATTGAACGGCGGATTCATCAGCACGACATCGACACTGTCGGCGGGCAGGCCCGCGGCCGAAAAAACCTCGGCGCCGGATGTAACGTCCATCGTGACGACCCGGGCCGCGATGCCATTCGCGGCGGCGTTGTCACGCGCGAGGCCCGCAAGATCAGCATCGATCTCGACCAGAACCAGCTCTACCCCACCGACGCGCCTGGCGACCGCTAGGCCGGCCGCGCCGACCCCGGCGCCCAGATCGACCACCCGATCGCCTGGCCGCGCCGCCGTCGCCGCGGCCAACAGCATGGCGTCGTGGCCGGCGCGGTGACCCGCTTTGGGTTGCCGCAGGCGCAACTGGCCGCCGAGAAATGCATCCTCGGTGAATTGGCCGGGATCAGTCATCGGCCCGCAATTCGTGGGCAAGACCGGCATCCCTGAGCACCTGGCGCGCCTCGCGATTGTCATCCTCATGCACCAGTATCCGGCGCGGCAGGACACCGAGCGAGCCCTCGATAATGCTCATGTTCTGGTCCAGCACCAGATGATGGATATTGGCGCCGTCAAGCAGCGCACCCACCGCCGAAACCAGCACGATATCGTTGGTCCGAACCAATTCCCGCAACTTTGCCTCTCCTTTGTCGGCCCGACGCGGCCGCCGCACAGGGCATATCAACCGCATCGCGCCCTTGCCGCGTAGCCCGGCGCTTTCTATTGTTATACCCGGGATAAAGCGAATTGGGCAAAACTGGAGACCAGCGTGGCGGTTATCGTACCCTTCGAGAGCCCGGCCGGCGCTTCGATCGATGAACTGGTCGCTCTCGTCGCCGCCGATATGGAGCGCGTCAACGCCACGATCCTGTCGCGGACCGGCTCGGAGGTCACCATGATCCCCGAGGTCGCCAACCACCTGATTTCCTCGGGAGGAAAACGGCTGCGCCCGATGCTGACGCTGGCGATGGCCGGTCTGACCGGCTATTCCGGCGACGGCCATATCAAGCTCGCCGCCTCCGTCGAGTTCATGCATACCGCCACCTTGCTGCACGACGACGTGGTCGACGAGAGCGAACTCAGGCGCGGCAAATTGTCCGCACGGATGCTGTGGGGCAACGAGGCCAGCGTTCTGGTCGGCGACTTCCTGCTCGGCCAGGCCTTTCGCATGATGGTCGAGGTCGGCTCGCTGCGCGCGCTCGACATACTCTCCTCGGCCGCGGCGACGATCGCCGAGGGCGAGGTGATGCAGCTGGCGGCGGCGAAAAACACTGCTACCACCGAAGACGAATATCTCGCGGTGATCCGCGGCAAGACCGCCGAACTGTTCGCGGCCGCCTGCGAGGTCGGCCCCGTCCTTGCCAATCGTCCGAAGGCCGAACAGACCGCGTGCCGCTCGGTCGGCATGAATCTGGGGATCGCTTTCCAGCTGGTGGACGACGTGCTGGATTACGGCGGCAAGGCCGCCAAGCTCGGCAAGAACATCGGCGACGATTTCCGCGAGGGCAAGATCACGTTGCCGGTGGTACTGGCGTTCCGCCGCGGCAACGACAGCGAACGCGCCTTCTGGGTCAAAGCGCTGGAGAACGGCGAGATCGGCGATGGCGATCTCGATCATGCCATCGGCCTGATGACCAAGCACCGCGCGCTCGAGGACACCATCAACCGCGCCCAGCATTACGGGGCGATGTCGGTCGATGCGCTGGCGCTGTTTCCGGCTTCGCAGATGAAGACCGCGCTCGAGCAGGTCGTGGCGTTCTGCCTGGCGAGGTCGCACTGAAGGTTGCTTCAGCTCTCCCCGCAAGCGCGGGGCGAGGGAGAAGCAGTTCGTCGGCTTCCTAGCTCAACACTCCCGCATGCACCCACCATTGGGGGTGATCGAGCCCGATCTTCCGCGCCGCGCGCTGCGCCTCGGCGGTATTCTCATAGATCGCAAAACAAGTCGCGCCCGACCCGGACATCCGCGCCAGCCAGGCCCCATCAGTGGCGTTCAGCGCCGCGAGGATCTCACCGATAACGGGCTGGACGCCGATCGCCGGTGTCTCGAGGTCGTTGGCGCCGGCCGCAAGTGCTTCAACCCATTCTTCGAGTGATCCGCCTTCGTCCGGCCACGCGGTCGCGCCGATCACGTCGGTGGCGCCCACCAGCAATTCGCCATTTCGCAGACCGAGCGCCTCAAACACCTCCCTGGTGGGGACGGGAACGCGGGGATTGACCATGACGCATGGCATTTTCGGGATAGCAAGCGGCAGCAGCTTTTCGCCGATGCCGGTCATGACGCAGGCATGCGAAGCCAGGCAAACCGGCACGTCGGCGCCGGTTAATTGCGCGACCTCGATCAGGCGGGCGTCGTCGAAGGCAAGACCGTTCGCCCGCGCCAGCAGACGCAGCGCCGCGGCGGCGTCCGCCGAGCCGCCGCCAATTCCGGCCGCGACCGGCAGCGCCTTGTCGAGGGTGAAATCGCCAAGCTTGAGGCCCGGCACGCGTTCGCGAAGCAACCGCGCAGCGGTGAACACCAAATTGTCGGCGGTCTCGCCACAGTCCTGCGCCAGCGGCCCGGTGGTCTCGAGATTCAGGTTGGATCCGGGCGTCAGGCTGAGACGGTCGGCGCAATCGGCGAACGCGACCACGCTTTCGAGGTCGTGATAGCCATCGACACGACGTCCCACCACCCGAAGCGTCAGGTTGACCTTGGCGCGCCCCTCATCGGTCAGCATCGGCGATCAGCCCCCGGCCCGGTCAGCCGCCCTTGTCGTCTTCTTTTTTCTTGTCCGCGGAGGCGGCCGAAGAGGTGTCATCGGGAAGCCCGTTCTGAATCTTGGCCTCGATTTTCGGCAATTCCTCCGGCTCGGGCTTCAGATCGCGGGCGTGCGCCCACTGGAATTTTGCTTCCAGCGTGCGGCCGACGCGCCAATAGGCGTCGCCGAGATGGTCGTTGATGGTGGGGTCCTCAGGCTTGAGATCGATCGCACGCTCGAGATTCTTCACCGCGTCCTCGAAATTGCCGATGCGGTAATAGGCCCAGCCCAGCGAGTCCACGATATAGCCGTCGTCCGGGCGCTGATCGACCGCGCGCTTGATCATCTTCATGCCTTCATCGAGATTGATGCCCTGGTCGATCCAGGAATAGCCGAGGTAGTTCAGCACATGGGGTTGCTCGGGTTGCAGCTCGAGCGCCTTGCGCATGTCGGCTTCGGCCTTGCTCCACTGCTTGGAGCGCTCCTCGCAGATGCCGCGATAGTAATAGTAGACCCAGCTGGTCTTTTCACCGGCTTCAGGCAATGCGGCGATGCCCTGCGAGTAGGTCTGGGCGCAGTCGGCGAACTTCTTGCGGCCGCGCTCGATATTGCCGAGCGCCATGATGGCCTCGATATCCCGGGGATCCTGCGCCGTGACACCCCTGAGGATCTTGATCGCCTCGTCGCTGCGGTCGGCGGCGTCGAGATTGGTGGCGAGCTGAATCTGCGCGTTGCGCTTCAGCGGCGAGCTCGCCGGCATGCGCTCGTAAACCTTGATCGCCATTGCCGGCTTCTTCACCGATTCGTAGAGATCGGCCAGCGACAGCAGCGCCAGCGGATGATTGGGCGCGAGGTAGAGCGCGAGCTGCAGATAGACCAGCGCGAGATCCTCGCCGCCGCGGCGCGTCAGCGTGGCGCCGATGCCGTAGAGCGCCTCGGCGGCGCCGGTCTGCGCCGAATCGACCAGCGGCGGCATTTTCTTGCCGGCCCGGGCTTCGCGCAGATCTTCCTGCACCAGCGGATGCCGCGGCAGCTTCTTGTCGAACGCCTCATATACCGCCGTCGCCGCCGCGCCGTCCTTGTTGCGCGACAGCCAGCGCGCATAGTCGTCGGCCACGCGCAGCATCGAATCGTCGAGCTTGTAGGCGCGCTCGAGACGCGTACCGGCGTCCTTTTCCTTGCCGGCGAGTTCGAGGATCATGCCGGAATGCAGGTCCTTGAAGATCGGATACCATTCCGGGCCCGTCAGCTTGTCGATATTGGCGACCGCCGCCCGGGTGTCGCCGGCGCCATAACTGGCCCAGCCCGACAGCAGCGTCGCGACCAGGTCGGTGATCGGTCCGCGGATCGACTGATTGACGTTCAACTGGGCGGCCGCATATTTCTTCTGTTTCAAATCGCGGACGCCGACGACCAGCCGGGCGACGCGATTGGATTTGTCTATCGTCAGGATCCGGTCGGCGAGCTTGACGGCGTCGTCGATATCGCCATCCGCGAGCGATGAAATGAACGCGCGATCCAGCAATTCGTTGTTCTTCGGATCGCTGCGAAGCGCCGAGCGGTAGAACGCCGCCGCAGAAGCCGCGTCCCGCTCCACGCTGGCGTGCCTGGCGGCCAGATAGCTGCCGGACGTGGTCAGCGACTTCAGATCGTGGCTGGTGGGAAACTGCGCGGAGTTGTCCGCAGGGTGGTCGGGCGTCTGCGCTGAAAGCGAGCCCGGCACCGCCAGCGCGGTGAAGGCGAATGCGGCAATCGTCCAGCGATTGAAACGAATGAAAAACATCACGGTTCGCCTTAAGCTCCAGGGTTTTACGGATCGTCTCGAATGCGAACCCAACCGGCAGCATCAAGCCCAAAGGACAATGCCGCGTTTGGCGCTCAACCGCAAGGATACGGGACGGCGAATTGATTGGCAGGAACGCCCGCCTGGTCGCCGATCCAGCCGATCTCGCCTCAAAACGCTTTCAGTGTGGCGGTATCGTGGCCAGCGGTCGCGCCGGCTCACGCAATCGTGGTCACATCGCCTCGTAATTGGGTCCGCCGCCGCCTTCCGGCGGAACCCAGGTGATGTTGCCATTCGGGTCCTTCGCGTCGCAGGTTTTGCAGTGGACGCAGTTCTGGGCGTTGATGACGAAGCGCGGCCCGCTCGCCTCCTCGACCCATTCGTAGACGCCGGCCGGGCAATAGCGATTGGACGGCCCGGCATAGACATCGTGCTCGGAAGTCTTCTGCAGGTTCATGTCGGCGACCTTGAGGTGAACCGGCTGGTCCTCCTCGTGATTGGTGTTGGAAAGGAATACCGACGACAGCCGGTCGAAAGTGAGCTTGCCGTCCGGCTTCGGCGGCGCGATCGGCGCATGGGCGTTCGCCGGGTCGAGCGTGTTGCGGTCGGGCTTGGCGTGCGACTGGGTTCCGAACAGCGAGAAGCCGAGCGTGTTGCACCACATATCGATGCCGCCGAGCATCATGCCCATGATGGTGCCGAATTTCGACAGCAGCGGTTTGACATTGCGCACCCGGTACAGATCCTTGCCGACCGCCGAATCCCGCCACGTATTCTCGTACTCGACCAGCTCGTCGTTGGCGCGGCCCGCGCCAAGCGCGGCAGCGACGTGCTCGGCCGCCAGCATGCCGCTGCCCACGGCGTTGTGCACGCCCTTGATGCGCGGCACGTTGACGAAACCCGCGGCGCAGCCGATCAGCGCGCCGCCGGCGAAAGTCAGGCGCGGCACAGATTGATAACCGCCCTCGCTGATGGCGCGCGCGCCATAGGCAAGCCGTTTGCCGCCTTCAAAGAGATCGCGGATCGCGGGATGCGTCTTGAAGCGCTGGAATTCATCGAACGGCGACAGATACGGGTCGTGGTAATTAAGATGCACGACAAAGCCGACCGCCACCAGGTTGTCGTCATAGTGATAGAGGAACGAGCCGCCGCCGGTTGAATCGTTCAGCGGCCAGCCCAGGGTATGCTGGATCAGGCCTTTTCGATGCTTCGAGGGATCGATCTGCCAGACCTCCTTGAGGCCGATGCCGAATTTCGGCGGCTCGCTGCCGGCGTCGAGGGAAAATTTCGCGATCAGCTGCTTGGTCAGGCTGCCGCGCGCGCCCTCGGCGAACAGCGTATACTTGCCGACAAGTTCCATGCCGCGCGTAAAGGAGGACTTGTGCGAGCCATCCTTGGCGACGCCCATGTCGCCGGTCGCGATGCCGCGCACCGCGCCCTTTTCGTCATACAGCACTTCCGTTGCCGCAAAGCCCGGGTAAATCTCGACCCCGAGCGCCTCGGCTTTCCGCGCCAGCCAGCGGCATACATTGCCGAGCGAGCCGATATAGCAATGATGATTGTTCATCAGCGGCGGCATCGCGATGCCCGGCAGCGGAATCGCGATGCCCTTGGTCATCCAGTAGAACTTGTCGGCCTTGACCTCCGTCTTCAGCGGACAGTCGGTGTCCTCGCGCCAATCCCGGACCAGCCTGTCAAGCGACACCGGATCGATGACCGCGCCGGATAAAATGTGCGCGCCGACTTCGGAGCCTTTTTCGACCACGACAATACCGAGATCGGCATTGAGCTGCTTCAACCTGATCGCGGCGGCGAGGCCCGACGGCCCGGCGCCGACGATCACGACGTCGAATTCCATGGATTCGCGCGGCGGCAGTTGTTCGGTGCTCATGATCTGATCCCGGCAAGGTTAGCAGCTTTCCTCTCCGGCTCGTTTGTTTCCGATTTTTCACTTCAGAACAACCATGGAAATGTCTCGCCGGGGCGTTTCGCCGCGGCTCGATCCGTCCTAGATTAGCCGAATGCCCCTGACTTTCAGCCATGACGCCTGAGAGCGCTCCCACCATTCAGCAATTGCTGGCCTTTTATCTGGAGGCCGGGGTCGACTGCGCGCTGACGGAAGCGCCGGTCAACCGGCTGTCCGATCCCGGCCTCATTCCGGCGCCAAGCGAAACGGCGCAGCCGAAACCCGTCAGGGCTGCTGTCCCGATCCCCGCCGCGCGCGCTGAGGCGCCGCCGGCGCCGGAAGCCGCAATCCAGTCGGCGCGCGAGGCGGCGCGAACCGCGCCGACGCTGGAGGCGCTGCGGGCGCTATTGGAAACATTCGAGGGCTGCGCGCTGAAATCGACCGCCACACGGCTGGTATTTTCCGACGGCAACCCGCGGGCGCGCATCATGTTCGTCGGCGAGGCCCCCGGGCGCGAGGAAGACCTCGAGGGCCTGCCGTTCGTCGGCCGCTCCGGCAAGCTGCTGGACCGGATGATCGCGGCGATCGGGCTCGACCGCACCAGCGCCTACATCGCCAATGTCATTCCGTGGCGGCCGCCGGGCAATCGCACGCCGACGCCGCAGGAGACCCAGATCTGCCTGCCGTTCATCCAGCGCCAGATCGAACTGGTGAACCCGGACGTGCTGGTCACGCTCGGCAATCCCTCGACCCAGACCCTGCTTGAGACGCGCGAGGGCATCATGAAAACCCGCGGGCGCTGGTTCGAGTATAACACCGGCACGCGGGTGATCCGCGCGCTCGCCACCTTCCATCCGGCCTATCTGTTGCGCTCGCCGTCCTACAAGCGCATGGCATGGCAGGATCTGCGCGCCATCGCCAAGGCGCTGGAGCAGGGAAAGGTTTCTGCATCCTGAGCCCGTGGGGCTGATTGTGGCATAGCGGACATGGCCGGACTTGCTGCCAGTTAGACTGCTGCCGTCATCCGGTCTATCGCGCGAATATCCGCTCCTGGGGCACGAAACCGACATGGCCGGCTTGGGCGGGGGATGTCCCGTCTCGGGGTTGGAGCGGAAGTCGCACTCGGGACCGTCAAGTCAGCTTTTTTGACCCTGAACCGACGCCAAGCAGCTTGGTCCTGCGCCGAAAAGTGCTTACGCTGTGACGGAGACTTTGGGGCGGAATTCTCGAATGAAGCGGCGCGAATTCATTGGACTTCTCGGCGGCGCAGCGGCGTGGCCGCTCGTCGCCCATGCTCAGGAGCCTATGCCAGTAGTTGGTTTTCTAAATAGTGGATCGTATGCCGGATATGCCCCGTTTGTGGCGGCTTTCATTCAAGGTCTGGACGAAGCTGGATATGTCGACGGACAGAATGTGAAGATCGAATACCGTTGGGCGGAGGGCCAGTACGATCGCATCCCCGATATGGTCGATGACCTTGTCCGTCGCCGGGTTGCCGTCCTCGCTCCGAACACGCCAGTAGTGCATGCTGCATTGAGCGCTGCCGGTAACATTCCCGTTGTCTTTTTTACCGGCGATGATCCGGTCGCGAGCGGCCTTGTCGCGAGCTTGAACCGTCCTGGCGGCAACGCTACCGGCGTGACATCGCTGTTTGGAGGGCTGGCAGCAAAGCAGATCGGACTTATGCGCGAGCTGTTGCCCGCAGCGACTTTGGTCGGCTTTCTCGTCAACCCAGGCAATCCGATCACCGAACGAAATGTGCGGGATGCGATCGATGCTGCGGAAAAGCTTGACCAGAAGGTTGAGATCGTCGCTGCGAGGAGCGAAGCGGAGATCGATAACGCGTTCGATACGCTCCGCGGCATGGGAGCTAGCGCGCTGCTCGTGCAACCTGATGCTGTTCTTATCAACAAGCGCATTGTGGCACTTGCCGCGCGGGATGCGCTGCCCGTCATGTATCAGACCCGCGAGCTGGTCTCTGCGGGTGGGCTGATGAGCTACGGATCGAGCCTTGCCGATATGTACCGTCAGATGGGCATCTATGCGGGAAAGGTTCTCAAAGGGGCGAACCCGGCAGAGCTGCCCGTGTTGCAGCCAACCAGGTTCGAGTTGGTTATCAACCTGAAGACCGCCAATGTCCTGGGGCTGAAGGTCCCGGACAAGCTCATCTCTCTTGCCGACGAGGTGATCGAATAGAAAGTGGTGCTACCATTGCTCACGCCGCTCTTGGCACATTGCGTCATTTCCTTGCGCTGCGGAATTTGGTCGCGATCGGGGCATGGCGGACAGCGATCAATCCGCACCGGTTTAGCTCGGCTTACGAGCGGGCCCATGTCGAGGCGGCGCTTCCGCGCCAGGGCCGCGACTTTGCCTTGCACCTCGCTAACGCCCTGGCGGCCATTCGGGAAAGTGCGGCAAGTTCTCTCCCTCGGACAGCCATGGGACATCGTGCGAGGTCCAGATGTGCACGACTGGTCTCGCCCCCGGATCGTCGTCGAGTGTCGCGACGCGAAGCACGACGTGCGGTTGATCCGCGCGTTCGGCGAGGATATGCGTGCCGCAACGGGAGCAAAACCGCCGCATCCGGCCGGGAGACGATTCGAAGGCGGAAAGTTTGTCTGCGCCTGCGGTCAGATGCAGATGATCGCGCGTGACGCGTGCGGTAGGCGCACACGAGGCCGCATGCGCTTTCCGGCAGGTCGCGCAATGACAATAGCCGATCGGCGTGTCGAGGCAGTCGACTTCATAACGCACCGTCCCGCACAGACAACTTCCTCTGAAAGTCACGGTTTCCTCCTATCCCGGCGTTACCACAACCCGATAAACCAATGGCACAATCGCGGGGGTTCCTTGCACGCTACGGCGTCTTCGGCCGCACGATGGCCCAGCCGACCCGCAACAGCGGTTGCCGCCCGGTGACGAACCACTCGAACGCCCGCGGCACCTCCGGCACCAGGCCGGGAAATCGCTGCGCGATATCGGCGGGCGGCGTGCCAATGGTGTCGGTGGCGCGCCAGACCACGACACCGCCGGTTTCGCCGAATTTCGCCAAATTCAGCCAGGGCGTCCGCTCCGGCGTCGCGTCGAGAAGAAGATGCGGACGCCCCGGGTCCAGTGAAATCAGGGCCGCGAGCTGCGGATCGCCGGCAACCGCGCGCAGCGGGTGATTGGTACGCCGCTCAAAGCTGTCGCCGAAGAAATTCGCAATCGCGCGCGCGGGCAGCGAAGTCGCCACCTCGCCGCCGCCGGTCCAGGGCAGAAAAATCGTGGCCACAAGCGCCACAAGCGCGGGCGCGATGATGGCGGCCGTCCAGACCAACCGCAGCAGGCGCTGCCGACGCAACAGAACCACGTCGCCGCTCGCAACGATCGCGGCGAGGCCCGACATCAACAACGCCACGCCCGCCCCGCCCGCGACACGATCGAGATCGAAGAGGCCGGACACCAGGCTGCCCATCAGCGCGGGGCCGATGGTGAAGAAATAAACAAAATCGCGCGCCAGCGGATCGACCGGCGGCCGATAGATGGTCGGCGCCTCTTCCGAATTGCGACTGAACCAGCCGGAATTGAGCGCCACCAGCAGCAGGATGCCGGATGTTGCCAATAGCAAGCCGCCCACAAGTGCAGCCCAATGCAGCGCCCTTCCGCTCAACTGCGCGATCGCCGGCCAGTGCGGCAACCCCAGGCTGTCGGCGCGGATCAGCCATATCAGCCAGGGCAGCACCAGCACCACAATCACCAGCAACGCGAACAGCGGATCGAACGACATCAGCGTGCGCCGTCCACGCTCGCTGGCGAGCGCAAATCCGGCAACCAGCAGCAACAGACCTGACGCGGCAGAGGTTGTTAGCAGAAGGAGGCCGACTTCAATGGACCATGCGAACCACGCGTTGCGCCGGTTCTGGCCGATCAGCCGCCAGGAATGCAGCAGCAACAGCGCCCAGAGCGGCCGCGCCAGGACCTGAGGGCCGAAATCGAGCCCGGATGAACTGAACACGACAACCGTCATGGTCAAGAGGACCGCGAGCACCGCCTGTTGTCCGCCGACAATGGCGCGCGCCAGCAGGAACAGCGTCCAGAACGTCGCGATCGAGCAAAACTGCGCCAGCAGATAGACGCCGAACATATGATTGCCCGCGCCGCGAAACGCGATATCGGCGAGCCAGAACGCCAGCGGCGGGCCGAGATCGGTTCCCACCTGGTATTCCCGGCCATAGGCGAGCACGGTCGCAAGGTCGCCGGGCGGGCTTCGATACAGCAGTAACGGCACGATCAGCCACAGCGCCGCCTGACACAGCACCGCAAGCCAGACCACCAGCCGCGGCCGGGCGCGGATCAGTTCGATAATCAGCGAGGTGAAACGCATGAAACGGCTGGATCGCCTTTGATACGAGCTGACCGACCGGCAAGATTGTCCCTCATGGTTCGAGCCGCGCGAGGCGCGCTTCCCGCCGTCGGGACCAATCTTTCGTGCCGGTCACTTTCAGGGGTATTAAAGCCCGCGGCCGGTCGAGGCAACCGGCATCAAAGGGCGGCGGAAATCTCCGCACTTGTCAGCGTTTCCGCAAATAGGTCGGGTTCTCGCTTGATTGTCCACGGCTGATGTTTTTCCCGCGCCGCCACAACGGGCGCGAACAAGCTGCGGTGATGCACCGACGGACCCAGCCGGTCGAGCGCCTCCAGATGCTCCGGCACGCTGTAGCCCTTGTGGGATTCGAAACCGTAGCCGGGGCAATCCTGCGCCAGCGCACACATCAGGCGATCGCGCGTCACCTTGGCGATGATCGATGCCGCCGCGATCGAGACAACAAGCCCGTCGCCGCCGATCACGGCTTCGCAGTCGCATGGCGTATCGAGCCGGTCGCGGCCATCGACGAAGACGTGTTTGGGCATTTCCGGCAGCGCACGCACCGCACGCTCAAGCGCCCACAACGAGGCGCGCAGGATATTGTCGCGATCGATCCGCGCCGGCGAACCGAACGCCACGGCAAACGAGGCGGTGGCGCAGATTTCCTCAAACAGTTCCTCGCGCCGCTCCGGCGTCAGCCGCTTGGAGTCGTCGATGCCTTTCGGGATCCGCCTGGGATCAAGCACCACCGCGGCGGCTACCACCGGACCCGCCAGCGGACCGCGCCCGGCTTCATCGCAGCCGGCCACCGGCCAGACGCCGCGCTTGATCAGCGCGCGCTCGCGGCGAAAGCTCGGCGGCGCAACCGCGATGACGCCCTTCGCCGGCCTGGCCGCACCGTCCTTCGATTTATCCCGAATCATGGCCGGGATCGTGCGCAAGCAAGCCCGGCCGCGCAACCGGGAACTCGGCACAATTCCCGCTATTTCCTGCCGCGAGAGGGAAAGGGTTGACTAAAACAAACTCAGTTGCTGACCGCTGCGTTTGGGCCGCGCGAAATGCTCTGATGTCAATTTCGACCGCCGCTTGTTGAGCCCGAGTTTCTCGCTGGCGATCTCGAACCTTCGTCCGATCATCCAGGCCATCGGTCCCGTGCCCTTCATCCGCGTTCCCCACTGCGAATCGTAGTCGCGGCCGCCGCGCATATCGCGGATCAGTGTAAAGATGTGGCGGTAGCGGTCGGGATAATTGGCCATCAGCCATTCGCGGAAGAGGTCGCGCACTTCCAGCGGCAGCCGCAGCAGCACATAGCTCGCTTCCTTGACGCCGGCATGGGCGGCGGCGTCAAGAATGCGCTCGATCTCCGAATCGTTCAGCGCGGGGATGACAGGTGCGACCATCACCGTGGTTGGAATTCCGGCCTCGGAAAGCTGGCGCAGCGCCTCGAGCCGCCGGGTCGGCGTCGAGGCCCGCGGCTCCATGGCGCGCGCAAGCTTTGCGTCGAGCGTCGTCACCGAGATCGCCACCTTGGCGAGATTGCGCTTCGCCATCCGCGCCAGGATATCGATGTCGCGGGTCACCAGCGCCGATTTCGTCACGATGCCGACCGGATGGGCGGCGCGATCCAGCACCTCGAGAATGTCGCGCATGATTTTCAGCTCGCGCTCGATCGGCTGATAAGGATCGGTGTTGGTGCCGATCGCGATCATGCGCGGCTCGTAATCCTGCGCCGCCAGCTCCTTTTCCAGAAGCTGTGGCGCGTCGGGTTTTGCAAATAGTTTCGATTCGAAGTCTAGCCCCGGCGACAGCCCGAGATAGGCATGGGTTGGCCGCGCGAAGCAGTAGACGCAGCCATGCTCGCAGCCCCGGTAGGGGTTGATCGAACGGTCGAAGCCGATGTCGGGAGAATCATTGCGGGTGATAACCTTTCGCGCGGTGTCGAGCGCGACCGTGGTCTTGAACGGCGGCAATTCATCGAGGCTCTGCCAGCCGTCATCGAACGCGACCCGCGCTTCGGCCTCGAAGCGGCCGCTGTCGTTGGATTGCGCGCCGCGGCCACGCCGCCGGCCGCGCTCGATGGCGACCGCCAGTTCCGGGAAAGGAGAAAGCGCACCCGCCGGTTCGGAGGGCGCCGTGACCGGCGGGTGCTTGAGGGCATGGGAGGATGCTCGGCTCATGGCGAGAACATAACACACGATGAGAACAAATCAAGAACATTAAATTGACGTCCACAAGCCCAACGGCCGTCGCCGCTGCCGGCCTGGCGGCTCGCCTACTGCCGCAAAGAGCTCCAATCGGCAGGCTGAGCGGCTGATTTGATTGTGACAAGGTGATAACAGTGCGGCGCCTTCATCCCGAGGGCCTTGAAGAGCCGCCAATGCTGAGCGTCATTATCCCCACCGAAGGCGTCGAGCGGACCGCCGTCGCCACGCTTGCCGCGCTGGTGCCGGGCGCTGCCGCCGGCCTGGTGCGCGAGGTTGTTCTGGTCGACCGCGCCGGCACCGAGGTGATCGAGCGCGTCGCCGACGTCGCCGGTTGCCGCTTCCTGCCGTTTCAGGGCTCGCGCGCGGCGGCGCTGGCGGCCGGCGCCCGGCAAGCCCGCTCGCCCTGGCTGATGTTCCTGCATCCGGGCGCGGTGCTCGACTCCGGCTGGATCGAGGAGACCACGCAATTCATCCAGCGCGTTTCGGACAGCGACCGTCCCCGCGCCGGCATCTTCCGCTACGCCCGCTCGCCCTATGCCGACAGCCGCCTGCGCGACGGATTCAAATTCATCGCGCGGATGATCGCGGGGCCGCAGGCCGACCAGGGATTGCTGATCGCGCGCGACCATTACGAGCGGCTCGGCGGCCACGCAGATGCCCGCCGTTCCGAGGCCCGGCTGCTGCGGCAGCTCGGCCGCTCCTCGCGCACCCTGCTGCGCAGCCGGATCATGGTGGCCTGATACTTGCCAAAGTCAAATAATTGTTTGACAATGGCAAACATCGAGGTGATGCATGCTCCAGCCAGATTCCGCCGCCCAGATATCGGCGGTGCGCGCCTTCAACCGCTTCTACACCCGCAAGCTCGGCGTCCTCGACCAGCAGCTTCTCAAGAGTCCATTCTCGCTGAGCGAGGCGCGGGTGCTCTACGAACTCGCGAACCGGGAAGACCCGGCCGCGAAGGAAATCGGGGTCGAACTCGGCCTCGATCCGGGCTACCTCAGCCGGATCATCCAGAAATTCGGCGAGGACGGGCTGATCACGCGCAAGCCCTTGCCCTCGGACCGGCGGCAACATCGACTCAACCTGACGGCAAAAGGTCGCCAGGCCTTCGCAAGGCTCGACCGCAATTCCCATGACGACGTCGCGGCCATGCTTGCCGCGCTGTCTCCCGCCGGCGGCGAGCGTCTGATCGCCGCGATGGCCGCGATCAAGCAACTGCTCGGCCCATCCGGCGCGCAAGCTTCGCCTGCAATGCTGCGTGGGCCGCGCCCGGGCGACATGGGCTGGGTGGTGCAGAGCCATGGCGCGCTCTACGCCAGCGAATACGGTTTTGACGCCGCGTTCGAGGCCCTGGTCGCCGACATCGCCGCCAAATTTCTTGCCTCCTTCGACGCCTCGCGCGAACGCTGCTGGATCGCCGAAAGCGATGGCGCCCCGGTCGGTTCGGTGTTTCTGGTCAGGCATACCGACGACGTCGCAAAACTGCGCTTGCTGCTGGTCGATCCGGCCGGGCGCGGACAGGGACTGGGCCACAGGCTGGTCGGAGAATGCATCGCCTTCGCGCGGGCCTGCGGCTATCGCAAGATCATGCTGTGGACCCAGAGCATTCTGGTCGCCGCGCGCAAGATCTATCAGGACGCCGGATTCCAGCTGGTCGCCAGCGAGCCGCACCGCAGTTTCGGCCAGAGTCTCGTCGGCGAGACCTGGGAGCGGGAGCTTTAGTTTGAATCATTCCGGGGCGCGCGTTAGCGCGAACCCGGAATCTCACGCTAATCACCTCCAGATTCCGGGTCCACGCGAAGGCGCGTGTCCCGGAATGACAACATCGACTACGCCGACGCCCCCTTCGCCTTCGGCCGCCGCAGATGCTCATCCAGCCGCGGCATGATCTCGACGAAATTGCACGGCCGGGTGCGGTAATCGAGCTGCGCTGCGAGAATGCCGTCCCATGCGTCGCGGCAAGCGCCGGGCGATCCCGGCAGGCAGAAAATGAAGGTGGCGCCGGCGACGCCCGCGGTGGCGCGGCTCTGGATCGTCGAGGTGCCGATCTTGGCGTGGCTCAGCATGTGGAAGGCGATGGAGAAACCGTCCATCCGCTTTTCGAACAGCGGCTCGATCGCCTCCGGCGTGACGTCGCGGCCGGTAAAACCGGTGCCGCCGGTGGTGATGATGACGTCGATACCAGGATCGGCGATCCACCGTTTGACGATGGCGCGGATCGCCTCGACCTCGTCGACGGCGATCTCGCGCGCCGCAAGCCGGTGACCGGCAGCGGTGAGCCGGTCTGCCAGCGTGGTCCCCGATTTGTCGTCCGCAAGCGTGCGCGTGTCCGACATCGTCAACACCGCGATGTTGAGCGGGACGAATTTTTTGGATTCATCGATGGAAGACATGACGATCCCTTGTTTCTGTCATTCCGGACAGGCCGCGAAGCGGTCTGATCCGGAATCTCATTTGTCCGCACAAGATTCCGGGTTCGCGCGCGTCACGCGCGCCCCGGAATGACGCCAATCCGCTACAGCGCTCCCGCCCCAAAGGTGTTGCAGGCCTGCACGGTGCCCTGCTGGTAGCCGGTCATGAACCATTGCTTTCGTTGCGCGGCGGAGCCGTGGGTGAAGGAGTCAGGCACCACCCGGCCCGTCGCCTGCCGCTGCAGCGTATCGTCGCCGATCGCCGAGGCCGTGGTCAGCGCGGCATCGATATCGCCGGCTTCCAGGAAATTCGGACGCTTCTTCGCCTCGCGGTTGACCCAGACTCCCGAAAGGCAATCCGCCTGCAGCTCGACCTTCACCTGCAGCGCGTTGGATTCCGCCTTGCTGCCGGCCTGCTGCTGCAGCCGCGTCACGCGCGGCAGGATGCCGAGCAGGTTCTGGATGTGATGCCCCGCTTCGTGGGCAATGATATAGGCCGCGGTGAATTTGCAGGCACTGCCCGAGCAGCCGCGAAACCGCGTCTCCACCTCACGGAAGAATCCGGTATCGAGAAAAATCTGCTTCTCCGGCGGGCAGTAGAACGGCCCCATCGCCGACTGCGCCATGCCGCAGCGCCCGCCATTGGTGGCGTTGCGAAACAGCACGATGCGCGGGCCCGAATAGGATTGTCCCGAGGCCTGGAAGATCTCGCTCCAGCGATCGTCGATCTCGCCGAGGATGCCGGAAATCATGCTGCCCATCTCATCGGTCGGCGCGCCGGTCTTGGCCGGTCCGGACCTGCGATCGGTCTGGTAGCTCGGCGTCCGGCCGCCGGTGACAACCTCCGCGCCGCCGATCAGGATGCGCGGATCGATGCCGAACGCGTAGGAGATGAGGCCGAGCACGATGACGGTGCCGATTCCGAGCCCGCCACCGCCCATCGGAAGGCCGAGGCCGCCGCCCATTCCGCCGCCGCTGTCGTCGCGACGGTCCTCGATGTCGTCGCTGCGACGGAAGTCATCGTAACGCATGGCGATCTTTTCCTCATTCCAGCCTGCCGGCGATGCACTCGAAAGACACCAACGCGGCAGTGACGTAAAATTTCCATTCCATTAATCAATAACCCGCCCGGCAAAAATTGCCTAGCGTGAAAGAATTGCCCGGTTAAGTCGATTTTTACTTTGCCTCGTCAATGTAATGCCAGTCGGTTGTTTAGTCCCGCGTCGCCGACAGCGTCGCCTGAGTCAGAGTATTTGAGTCATGGTTGTGTCGCGTCGCGGGGCGTCTGCAAAGGCGCCCCGCACTAAATTTGACTCCGCTTCCGACACCCGTATCGTGGTCGGCGACTGCGTCGCCGAAATGTCGAAATTGCCGGCCGGCTCGGTCGACCTGGTGTTCGCGGACCCGCCCTACAATTTGCAGCTCAAGGGCGACCTCAAGCGTCCCGACGAATCCCACGTCGACGCCGTCAACAACGACTGGGACAAGTTTTCATCCTTCGCCGCCTACGACGATTTCACCCGCGCCTGGCTCCTGGCCTGCCGCCGCGTCATGAAACCGTCGGCGACGCTGTGGGTGATCGGCTCCTACCACAATATTTTCCGTGTCGGCGCCATCATGCAGGACCTCGGCTTCTGGGTTCTCAACGATATCGTCTGGCGCAAGACCAATCCGATGCCGAATTTCCGCGGCCGCCGTTTTACCAATGCCCATGAGACCATGATCTGGGCGGCGCGCGACGAGAACGCCAAGGGCTATACCTTCAATTACGAGGCGCTAAAAGCCGCCAACGAGGACGTGCAGGCGCGTTCCGACTGGCTGATCCCGCTTTGCACCGGAGAGGAACGCCTCAAGGGTGCCGACGGCAAGAAGGTCCACCCGACCCAGAAGCCCGAAGGCCTGCTGGCCCGCGTATTGCTGTCGTCATCAAAACCCGGCGATCTCGTGATCGATCCGTTCAACGGCACCGGCACCACGGGTGCGGTGGCAAAACGACTCGGCCGCCGCTACATCGGTTTTGAGCGCGACCAGGCCTATGCCGATGCGGCGCAAGCGCGCATTGCCGCGATCGAGCCGCTGCCGGAGGCCACCCTGGCGCCGTTCATGACCGCGCGCGACGCGCCGCGCGTGGCGTTCTCCGAACTGATCGAGCGCGGCATGATTTTGCCGGGCGCCAGACTGGTCGATTCCAAAAAGCGCCACGGCGCTTTGGTGCGCGCCGACGGCGCCATCATGCTCGGCGACAAGGTCGGCTCGATCCACCGCATCGGCGCGGTGGCCCAAGGCGCCGGCGCCTGCAACGGCTGGACCTTCTGGCACGTCGAGACCAAGAAGGGCCTCAAGCTGATCGACGAGCTGCGCGCCGAAATCCGCTCGGCGATGGCGGCGGGCTGAGCCTTCCCGAAAAAAGACCGTCTTCAATTTTCAAACAGCACTTTCGTCGTCCCTGTGAACGCAGGGGAGCTGCCATCGCGAACAGCTTCTCCCCTCCTCCCGCGAAGCGGTGGAGGGAGGGGAGCTCACCGAGCACGACCTCGCGATCTCGCGGCTTGATTCGCCCGAGCTTTGCCAGAAATTTCCTTGACCCTCCAATCAGAGGGCGCAGGGAATGCCGGGCGCCCGATGCGCCCGCAGCCGCGCGTGGTGTGTAGTAAACACGCGCGTTAGTCACCACGAGTACACCGGTAAAACGCCCGGCATTCCCCGCGCAATGGTTTTAACGGTTTCCTTCGTGATCTCCCCGGTGA
>DATANB010000008.1:0-1535 GCA_036266415.1 Bradyrhizobium sp.
GATATTTCTCCATGAGATCGCCGAGCTGCTTCTGCGCGCCCGCTGTGGCCCCGCCGACCTGATTGACGACCTTGCTGAATTCGGGCGAAGCCATCGCCTGATTGGCGAAGGAATTGAATCCCTTCTCCATCTCGCCGATCATGTTTTGCCACATCGCGACCGGATCGTTGCTCTTGTCTGCCATTGGCGTCTCCCGGATTGACGACGAGTGCCTCGCCAGCGTTGGTCATACCACACTGTTGCGCCAAGCCGGTCAACGTCGCGGCGTCGATTTGACGGTTTCGATGCCGGTAGAAAGGCTTCTGCGGCTCGAAAAACCGTGTCATAGAGTCCCCATCGCAATACCATCCTATGGGAACAGCCAAGGTGAATGTATCAGCCCATCAGCCGCCGCGGATCGCCCGCGCCAACGGCATCGACCTTTGCTACGAGATCTTCGGCGACGCCACCGCGGAGCCGATGCTGCTGATCATGGGGCTGGGCGCCCAGATGATCCATTGGGACGACGATTTCTGCCGCCAGCTGGCGGCGCGCGGGTTTCGCGTCATCCGGTTCGACAATCGCGACATCGGCAAGTCCAGCAAAATGTCAGGCGGCAAGCGGCTGGCCCCGCTCGAACTGCTCAAGCTGCGGTTCCTGAAGATCCCGGTCAAGGCGCCCTACCTGCTGCGCGACATGGCGCAGGACGTGATCGGCTTGATGGACGTGCTCGGCATCAAATCCGCGCATCTGGTCGGCGCATCGATGGGCGGCATGATCGCCCAGGAAATCGCGATCTCGTTTCCGCAGCGGGTGCGCTCGCTGACCTCGATCATGTCGACAACCGGCAACCCAAAAGATCCGCCGCCGACCCGCGAAGCCGCCGCGGTCCTGATGGCGCCGCCGCCGGCGACCAGGGAAGAATATTTCGAGCGCTTCGCGCAGACCTGGAAGATCCTGCGCGTCGGCAGTTTTCCGCAGGACGAAGCACTGGACCGCGCCCGCGCCGAACGCACCTTTGAGCGCGGGCTCAACCCGGCCGGCGTCGGGCGGCAGCTTCGCGCGATCCTCGCCTCAGGCAGCCGCAAGCAGCGGCTGGCATCGGTCAAGGCGCCGACGCTCGTCATTCATGGCACCGTCGATCCCCTTGTGCGCCCTGAGGCCGGCAAGGATACCGCGGCCTCGATTCCCGGCGCCAAACTGCTGATGATCGAAGGCATGGGCCACGCGCTGCCGATCCCGATGTGGCCGCAGATCATCGACGCGATCGACAAGCACGCGCACGGGGCGGCAAAGAAGGCGGCCTAGCCACTCGCCATCATCCCTGCGCGAACGCTATTGCGTTCGTCGCTGGAGGTGCGAGTCCCTTCGGCGAGCCTTGAAGGATGACAAGCAACCCTCGTGGCCCATCCTTCGAGACGCGCGAAGACGCACTCCTCACGATGACGGCGGTATGCGCGGAGGCAGCCCTATCCACCCGCCCAAACGTCCAGCACGTAGCGATTTTTGGTGCCGAGATCGTCGATCCAGCGTAGCCCCGCATCGGCATCGGCGCC
>DATANB010000009.1:0-17285 GCA_036266415.1 Bradyrhizobium sp.
GTGGGGAATGCCGGGTGCGAGCGCACCCGCAGCCGCGCGTGGTGTGTAGAAGACACGCGCGTTAGTCACCACGAGTACGCCGAAACACCCGGCATTCCCGCACGCGAATGGTTTTAACGGTTTCCTTCGTGATCTCCCCGGCGATCGGGCTTTCTTGTCACCGTCATCCCTGGGAAGTTTCCTTCTCAAGAACTTGACGCCAGCGTCGAGGCGTCAGGACCACACGACTTCACCGTCCGCCTTGGGCGCTCTCGTCTGTCGCACCTTCAGCGTCCACCGCATCCCACCCCGCGTGTCGCGACGATCATGATACGCCCCTCGGTGGGGCGGGACGGCTGATGTTTTACACCTGATTTGGGTTTCGGAAAAACAGAAATATTTTTGCAAATGGAGCTGGACACGGCGAGGCCAGAGGTCGCGAGTGATTTGCCCGTCGGGCTGACTTTGATGGCCATTACGTGCAGCGGCGTCTGCTGCCCTGTTCAAACCCGGACGTCATCGCTTCACTCGATCACCCCGCCGGCGGCATCGCTGTCAAGTTGTTGGCAATCCCGGCAAACGCTCCGGCGTAGCTGCAAGCGCCGCATTCATCTTGTGCCTTGCATCGTGCGTATCTGCCCTTCGCCCCACTTTGAGTTATGTCAAACGCCTTCCTAGCACCCCATCCTGACGGCGATGCCGCCAAAATCCTTCGCCACGATGTCCCAGTCGCCCTTCGCCTCGAAATCGTACTTCTGCAAAGGTCCGTATTCGGTCGGGCGCGCGACGAAGGCGGTCTTCAATCCCAGTTTCTGGGCGGCCTTGAGGTCGTGGTTGTGCGCGGCCACCATCATCACCTGCTCCGGCGGCAGGCAGAGCAGGCGCGCGGCGCCGAGGTAGGTTTCGGGGTCGGGCTTGTAGTGTTCGAACAGCTCCGCCGACAATATCAGGTCCCAGGGCAGCCCCGCGTGCTTGGCCATGTTGGTCAGCAGCGCGACGTTGCCGTTGGAGAGCGGGCCGATAATGTATTTTGTCTTTAGCCGCGTCAGGCCGGAAACGCTGTCCGGCCAGGGGTTGAGCCGGTGCCAGCCCATGGTGAGGTAATGCAGGTCGACCTCGGTCAATCCTTGAATCGAAAACTGCGCGACCAGCTTTTCCAGCGACTGCCGGTGCAGCCTGTCCAGTATCATGTAGCCGCGTTCGGGGTGCTTGCGCACCTCGTCCATCGACGCGGCATAGACCGCGCGCCAGCCATCGACCAGCGCGGTCCAGTCGGCCTTGATGCCGCGCGTCGCCGCCCATTTGGTGAAATCCGCGATCAGGCTGGTGCGCCAGTCGACCACGGTGCCGAACACATCGAACACCAAGGCCGTCACCGCCGATATATCGGACATTGTCGCCCCCGGTTTCCCATCTATCATTCCGGGGCGAAGTCGCGGCATCGAACCCGGAATGATGACTACCCTCAATCGAGGAAGAATTTGTCGAGCTGGCGGTGTTCGGCCCTGATATAGCGCACCGTGCCGGTAACCGAACGCATCACCACGGTATCGGTCTCGATGACGTCCTTGCGGAACTTGACCCCCGCCAGCAGCGAGCCGGTGGTGACCCCGGTCGCGGCGAACAGGCAGTCGCCTCTTACTATTTCCTCGATACCATAGATCATGCGCGGGTCGGTGACGCCCATCTTGCGGGCGCGTTCGCGCCGCTCCTCGGTATCGAGGATCAGCCGGCATTGCATCTGACCGCCGATGCAGCGCAGCGCCGCCGCTGCCAGTACGCCTTCGGGCGCGCCGCCGGTGCCGATATACATATCGACCCCGGTATTATCCGGGTCCGCGCAGTGGATGACGCCCGCCACGTCGCCGTCGGTGATGAGGCGCACCGCCGCACCCGTCGAGCGGACGCCGGCGATAATATCGGAGTGACGCGGGCGGTCGAGCACCAGCACCGTGATCGCGGAAGGCTCGACGCCCTTGGCCTTGGCGAGGCGTCGAACATTGTCGGCGGGAGAAGCGTCGAGCTCGACGACGCCCTTTTTGTAGCCGGGGCCGACGGCGATCTTCTGCATGTAGACGTCGGGCGCGTGCAGCAGTGTGCCGCCGTCCGCCATCGCCATGGTCGCGATGGCGCCGGGCATGTTCTTGGCGCACAGCGTGGTGCCCTCGAGCGGATCGACGGCGATATCGACCTGCGGGCCGGCGTTCATCCCGACTTTCTCGCCGATAAACAGCATCGGCGCCTCGTCGCGCTCACCCTCGCCGATCACCACGGTGCCCTCGATCGGCAGCTTGTTGAGCTCGCGGCGCATCGCGTCGACGGCCGCCTGGTCGGCCGCCTTCTCATTGCCATGGCCGCGCAGCCTCGCCGCGGACACCGCGGCACGCTCCGTCACCCGCACGATCTCGAGCGTTAGAATGCGCTCCAGCAAAAGCTGCGGCGGAACGGAAATGTGGGTCGTCATCGGTGAACTCCCTCAAGATTTTTACGGCGGGTCTTTCAGCCCGCAACCAATCGTCGCGCATTGTCCGTACGGATCACGCACTAGTTTTTTTCAATCCGGATCACCTGCGGCCGGCCCGAGATCACCTTGTCGCGCTGCACCGCCTGCAGCGCGCGGTATACGGCATCCTCGCTGGTTGCATAGGTAATCAGGATGACCGGTACCGGCGAAGCTTTCCTCGTCGCGCCGCTCGCGTCAACGCCGTCCGGATGGCGCTGCACGATCGATTCGATGGAAATCTTCTGCTCGGCAAGCCTTGTGGCAATGGCCGCGGCCGTGCCGGCCAGATCGCGCGCCATCAGGCGGATGTAGTAGCCTCCCTCGTGACGCTCCATCGGCGCCTTCTCGATGGCGCGCAACTTCGCCACCGGCCGTCCGAACGGCATGGCGCGGATTCCGCGGGCGATATCGGCGATGTCGGCAACCACTGCCGAGGCGGTCGCCGCTCCTCCCGCCCCCGGGCCGACCAGCGTGATCGGCGGGATGCCGGCGCCATCAATGGTCACCGCATTGGTGACGCCCATCACCTGCGCGATCGAGGATGATTTCGGCACCATGGTCGGATGTACGCGCTGCTCGATGCCTTTGGCGGTCTTGACCGCGACGCCGAGTAGTTTGACGCGAAAACCGAGTTCTTCGGCCGCGCGCAAATCTTCCGGCTTGATCGAAGAAATGCCTTCGACATAGACAGCGCGCTGCGCGACCTTGGTGCCGAATGCGAGGCTGGCAAGGATGGCAAGCTTCTGCGCGGTGTCGTGGCCGTCTACGTCGAATGACGGATTGGCCTCGGCGTAACCGAGGCGCTGCGCATCCTTCAGGCATTCGGCGAATGACAATCCTTCCTGCTCCATCCGGGTCAGGATGTAATTGCAGGTGCCGTTCAGAATGCCGTAGATGCGGTTGACGTCGGTGCCGGCAAGTCCCTCGCGCAAGGTCTTGACGACGGGAATCGCCGCGCCGATCGCCGCCTCGAAATTCAGCGCGCCGCCATGCTTCTCGGCCAGTTTCGCCAGTCGCAATCCGTGTTTGGCGATCAGCGCCTTGTTGGCGGTCACCACCGATTTGCCGGACTTCAGCGCCGCCTCGATCGCCGACAGCGCGGGCTCGCCGGACCCGCCCATCAATTCGACAAAGCAATCGATTCCGGGATCGCCGGCCAGCGCCAGCGAATTCCTGGCCCAGGCAATGCCGCGCAGATCGAGACCGCGCTTCTTCACCTTCGAACGCGCGGTGACGGCGACGAGGCGCACGGCGCGGCCGCAGCGCGCCGACAAAACGCGGCCCTGCTGCTCGATCAGACGGACCACTTCGGCGCCAACAGTGCCGAGCCCCGCTATACCCACTTTGAGGGGTGCGACCATGACGAGAAAACCTGCCGGAGAAAAATTACCGCCTGTTGGCGAGAGGAACCACGTTGTGCAACGTTTCGATGCCGCTTTCAAGGAAGCGGCGCACGCCGCGGGCGGCCTGGCGGATGCGCTGCTCGTTTTCCACCATGGCGATGCGGACATAGCCCTCGCCATGCTCGCCGAAAGCAACCCCCGGCGACACCACGACGCCGGATTTCTCGACCATCAGGGTCGCGAACTGCATGCTGCCGACGCCGCGGAATACCGCGGGCAGCGGCGCCCACGCGAACATCGAGGCTTCCGGCGGCGGAATTTCCCACCCCGCCCGGCCGAACGATTCCACCAGCGCGTCACGGCGCCTGCGGTAGGTGTCCCGCATCTCGCGGATGCAATCGTCCGGACCGTTCAGCGCAGCGGTCGCCGCGACCTGGATCGGCGTGAACGCACCGTAATCGAGGTAGGATTTAACCCGCGCAAGGGCGGCGATGATCCGGTCGTTGCCGACCGCAAATCCCATGCGCCAGCCGGCCATCGAAAACGTCTTCGACATCGAGGTGAATTCCACCGTCACGTCTATGGCGCCGGGAATCTGCAGCACCGAGGGTGGCGGGTTGTTATCGTCGAAATAAACTTCCGCGTAGGCCAGATCCGACAGGATGAAGATCTCGTGCTTCTTGGCGAACGCCACCAGATCCCGGTAGAAATCGAGGCTTGCGACGTAGGCGGTCGGATTGGAGGGATAGCAGACGACGATCGCCAGCGGCTTCGGGATCGAATGGATGATCGCGCGCTCGACCGCCTCGAAGAATTGCGGGGTCGGTTCCGACGGCACCGAACGTATCACGCCGCCGGCCATCAGGAATCCGAAGGCGTGAATCGGGTAGCTCGGGTTCGGGCACAACACCACGTCGCCGGGCGCGGTGATCGCTTGCGCCACATTGGCAAAGCCCTCCTTCGAGCCCAGCGTCGCAACGATCTGGGTCTCCGGATTGAGCTTCACGCCGAAACGCCTGTCGTAGTAGGCGGCTTGCGCCTTGCGCAGGCCGGTAATTCCGCGCGAGGCGGAGTAGCGGTCGGTCCGGGGCTTGCCCAGCGTTTCCTTCAGTTTTTCGATGACATGGGGCGGCGTCGGCAGATCCGGATTGCCCATGCCGAGATCGATGATGTCGGCGCCGGCATTGCGTGCCGCCGCCTTGGCCCGGTTGACCTGCTCAAACACATAAGGCGGCAAGCGGCGGATGCGGTAAAATTCTTCCATGGGACCTCGCTCCGGCAACCGGCAGAGCAGAATCGCCGGCACCGCTTGCTGAAGCCGAATTTGGCCTCGTCCAGAAATCGTTCCAAATCAATGGTTTAGCGCGAGTTCTTGGGAAAACGGTGTCTTCGCCCTGGATCTGCGGTTGAATTGGCGTTCTTTTACCACGGCCGTCCGGCGGCGCTAGCCGTTTGGGCGCGGTCAGCTTATTTCGCGGCGCTATCCTTGGCAGCCGCCACCGATGCCTGGCGATCCCGCGCTGCCGCGAGCTCGGCCGCGATCTTGGCCCGCTCCGCCGGCGGCATCGCCGCCTCGTCGCGATCGGGCGGCAAATCATGAACCGGAAGGTAGGCGCCCGCTTCCTTTGGTCGCGCCGGCGCGTCGGCCGGCGTGCCGACCAGCGGCAAATCCGCGATCGATGTCGAGCAGCCGCCGAGCGCGAGCGCCGAAGCGAGCAGCACCCCCAAGGCCAATGTCCGCTTTTTTGGATGCGCTGACATCCGTTCGGAATTCCCCACTACTGGCTTCCCAGCCGCCCGACGCCTATTTCACCAGCTTTCCAGCCGGCGTTCAAACCTTTGTCGTCCGAAACGATTAAGTCCTCAGCAACAAATCTCACCGCTGAGGCTTCAATGTGACGGAACTAAGATACCCTGTCGCAGTGCAACACGCCAAATACCGGGATTAACCGCGAAGTTGCCAGCGTTGATCAGTTGCGGTGACGAACCTGAAATGAATCTGTAGTGTCCCGATATGAGCGACGTTTCGACTGAAACCCAGGTTGTGAAAAAGTTCGATCCCGAAGCCTTCGCGATCAACCTCGCACGGGCCATGGAGACCAGCGGCCAGGCGCTCGCAGCCTTTCTGAAGCCGCGCGAGGGCGGCGACCCCAAGGACAAGCCGCCCGGCGAACTCGCCGAGGTGGTCAAGACGTTCACTGCGGTAGCCGAATATTGGCTGTCGGACAGCGAGCGATCGGCGGAGCTGCAGACGAAGATCGCCAAGGCCTATCTCGATCTGTGGGGCTCATCGATGCGCCGGCTTGCCGGCGAACCGGCTCCGCCGGCGATCGTGCCATCTCCGCGCGACAAGCGATTTGCCGACCCTGAGTGGAAGTCGAACCAGTTCTTCGATTTCGTGATGCAACTCTATCTGCTGACCACGGAATGGGCGCACGAGATGGTGCGCAACGCCGACGGGCTCGACCCGCATACCCGCAAGAAAGCCGAATTCTACGTGCAGCAGATCAGCAACGCGCTGGCGCCGTCGAATTTCGTCCTCACCAATCCCGAAGTGTTGCGCGAGACGCTGGCCTCCAACGGCGACAATCTGGTGCGCGGCATGAAGATGCTGGCCGAAGATATCGAGGCCGGACGCGGCACGCTGCGCATCCGCCAGTCCGACCCTTCCAACCTCGTCGTCGGCGTCAACATGGCGACGACGGCCGGCAAGGTGATCTTCCAGAACGAGCTGATGCAGCTGATCCAGTACGAGCCCGCGACGGAGACCGTGCTGCGCACGCCGCTCCTGATCGTGCCGCCCTGGATCAACAAGTTCTACATCCTCGACCTCAAGCCGGAAAAATCCTTCATCAAGTGGTGCGTCGACCAGGGCGTCACGGTGTTCGTGATTTCCTGGGTCAACCCGGACAAGAGCCTCGGAGCCAAGACCTGGGAAAACTACATGAAGGAAGGCCCGCTGGCAGCGATGGATGTCATCGAGCGCGTCACCGGGGAAATGAAGGTCCACACCATGGGCTACTGCGTCGGCGGCACGCTGCTCGCCACCACGCTGGCCTGGCTTGCCGAAAAACGCCGGGTGCGCGCGACCTCGGCGACCTTCCTGGCGGCGCAGGTCGATTTTACCCATGCCGGCGACCTCCTGGTGTTCGTCGACGAAGACCAGATCTCGGCGCTGGAGCGCGACATGCTGCAATCGGGCATCCTCGAAGGCAGCAAGATGGCGATGGCCTTCAACATGCTGCGCTCGAACGACCTGATCTGGTCGTATGTCGTCAGCAATTACCTGAAGGGACAACCTCCCTCTTCATTCGATCTGCTGCACTGGAATTCGGATGCGACGCGGATGCCGGCGGCGAACCATTCCTATTACCTGCGCAACTGCTATCTGGAAAACCGGCTTTCCGCCGGCAATATGGTGCTGGACAATACGCTGCTCGATCTGTCGAAGGTGAAGGTGCCGATCTACAATCTGGCGACCCGCGAGGATCACATCGCGCCGGCGGACTCGGTGCTTTACGGCTCGCAGTTTTTCGGCGGGCCGGTGAAATACGTGCTGTCCGGCTCCGGACATATCGCCGGCGTGGTCAACCCGCCGTCGTCGGGCAAGTACCAGTTCTGGACCAACGACAATATCAAGGACGTGACGCTGGCGGACTGGCTCAAGGGCGCGCAGGAGCACAAGGGCTCGTGGTGGCCTGACTGGCGCCAATGGCTTGAAACTATCGACGCCGAACACGTGCCCGCGCGCGCGGTCGGCACGGACGCGCTGCCGCCGATCGAAGACGCCCCCGGCAGCTACGTGCGGGTCCGCGCGTAGCGCAACGCCGCGCGCTCGGCTATAACCGGCCGTCCCGGCGGGACGAGAACACGAATCGAGGGGGAAACCTATGACGCGCGAATTGTTCTGGCTGACGCTGACGGTCATTCTGACGGGGCTGCTGTGGGTCCCCTACATCCTCAATCGCATTCAGGTTCGGGGCCTGGCCGGTGCGATGGCCAATCCGACGCGTAACGACAAGCCGCATGCCGAATGGGCCAGCCGCCTGATGTTTGCACACGACAACGCGGTCGAGAACCTCGTCCTCTTCGCGACGCTGGTGCTGATCCTGGCGCAGCTCGACTATTCCACCAAATGGACGGCGCTCGCCTGCGCGGTGTATTTCTGGGCCCGCGTCGCGCATATAATCGTCTACACCATGGGCGTGCCGGTGTTCCGCACCCTCGCCTTCACAGTCGGATTCGCCGCGCAGGCCGTGCTGGCGCTGGCGATCTTCAAGATCGTCTGAGAACCGAGACGGGTCAGGGGCTTTTCCGGGCCACGACGAACAGCATCTCGGCCCATTCGTTGTCGAAGCCCCTGACTTCGCCCGTCTCCATCGATAATGAGCTCCAGCCGCCGGCGCTGGAATAAGTGGCGCGCAGCCATTCCGGCGATGGGTAGTTGTAGTAGCGATTGAGCGCATCCCGCCCGTCGGCCTCTCCCGCCTTGAAGCTGGCATAGAGATGTCCGGCAGGCTTCAGCGCGCGCCATATCCGCGCCAGCACCTGGGAAAGCTCGGGCCTCGGCACGTGAAGCAGGCACGCGTTGGCCCAGACGCCGTCATAGGCTTCGACCTCGTCGAGGTCATGGAAGAGCAACGTCTCGACCGGTCGACCGAGACGACGCGATGCCTCGTCGGCCATTTCCGGCGATCCATCGGTGGGCCGGACATCGAAGCCGCCGGCCAACATTGCCGCAGAATCGTCGCCGGCACCGCAGCCGAGTTCGAGGATTTTTCCCCCGGCCGGCAGCAGCTCAAGAAAGCGAGCCAGCCGCGTATGCCTGGTTTTCTCGCGCCCGGCATAGGCCTGCGCGTTGCCGCTGTAGAAACGCAGCGTCTGCTCGTCCGCCGCACCTCCACCGCTCATCGGCGCGCCCTTACCGGTCAAGCGAAGCGTCAGGCATCGGCAAAGCCCAGCATCAGCCGCATGTTCTGCACGGCGGCACCCGAGGCGCCCTTGCCCAAATTGTCGAGCCGCGCGACCAGCACCGCGTGGGGATATTTGGGGCTCGCAAAGACATAGAGCTCGAGATTATTGGTCTCGTTCAGCGCCTCGGGTTCGAGGCGTCCGGCCTTGGTGGCGGCGCTGTCGAGCGGCATGACCGAAACATACGCGCTGCCGGCGTAACGCTTCGTCAACGCGGCATGCAGGTCCGCCGCGCCGGGCCTGCCCGGAAGCGTGTCGAGATGCAGAGGCACCGACACCAGCATGCCCTGCCGGTAGTCGCCGACCGAAGGAATAAAGATCGGCCGCCGCGTGAGACGCGAGTAGAGCTGCGTCTCCGGCAAATGCTTGTGCTCGAAGCCGAGGCCATAGAGTTCAAAGGCCGGCGCGTTGTCGCCTTCGAAACGGTCGATCATCGACTTGCCGCCGCCCGAATAGCCGCTCACCGCATTGATGGTGACGGGATAATCCGCCGGCACCAGGCCGGCATCCACCAGCGGCCGCAGCAGCGCCACCGCGCCGGTCGGATAGCAGCCGGGGTTTGATACTTTCCGCGCGGCCCGGATCTTGTCGGCCTGATCGGCGGCGAGTTCCGGAAAACCGTAGGTCCAGTCGGCGGCGACGCGAAACGCCGTCGAGGCGTCCAGCACCTTGGGGGCTGACGTTCCCATGCCGTCGACCAGCGCCACGGTCTCGCGCGCGGCGTCATCCGGCAAACAGAGGATGACGAGATCGACCTCCTCCATCAGAGCGCGCTTGGCCTTCGCATCCTTGCGCTTGTCCTCGGCGATGCTCCTGAGCACGACGTCGTTCTGCAGGCCGAGACGCTCGCGAATGCCGAGGCCGGTGGTTCCGGCCGCGCCGTCGACGAACACGGCGGGCTTTTTGTAGGCGCCAGTGGTCAGGGAATGGCCTTTCGGCTGCTTGGTATCGGAGAGGGTCATGGCGTGTTCCTTCAATCCGCGACTACGCTGACAGGCGTGGAAGATTTGTAGTCCAACTGCGGCCGCAGCGCGATCATCTGTTTTGCGACCGCCTGTGCGGCTTCGCCGTGCTGCCGCATCAATGCGCCGGCGATCGCGAGATGATCGGCGTCGGATTTGTGCTGGTTGAGCTTGAAGCTGCCTTCGACCTCTTCCACCGACATCACAAGACCCGTGATCGCCTTCTTCAGCATATCGAAACGTCCGGCCGTCATTTTCGCAACCGTCCAGGGCGGCTTCGGCTCAAGCCAGCTTTCGAACCTGGCGCTGAGCGCGTCCAGATGTGGGCCGAGTTCGGAATCGGACAGCATCCGCACCGGCCCGCTGAGATGCACGGCCTGGTAAAGCCAGGTCGGCACCTGATCGGGCGAGACGTACCAGTCGGGCGAAACATAGGTATCCGCGCCGGTCACTACCATCAGCCATGACGATTTGCCGTCGGCCAGTTTTGCCAGCGGATTGCCGCGCGCGACGTGAAACGCGGCGTGCGGCGTGCCGTCATCGGCATAGACGAGATAAAACGGCAGCGACGATGCAATCGGCTTGCCGCCATCCCATGCGCAGACCATGCCGAATCCGCGCGCTTGCGCAAACGCGAGGCTGGCCCCACGGTCGGGCTTGAACATCGGAGGCGTATACATCTCAAACTCCTGCTTGACGTAGGAGCCGCCGGATCAGACCGCGTTCGATGTAAGGGAGAGGCCGCGGAGAGGATCCGGCGGCAGGGGCATCAGATATCTTAGACGCAGACGTCCGCCCGTACCGCTGTTGCGCGGCGGCGGCGGACGATGAAAATGGTCGCGGCGTTGATCATGGGCGCGGCTATAAGGCCGCGCCCGCTTTTCGTCAAGGCGTCCCTGGTCATTCCCGGTCTGGTCCAAAAGGACCGGACCCGAAATCCAGGGGTTGTCGGCGCGAAATTCCGGGTTCGCGGTCGCGCGCCCCGGAAATGACAGCGCAGGTCAGATCGTCGGATTCCACGGCGCCGGAATCACCCGGTAACCGCTACCGTCCTTCACGACGTTGCCGAGGCCGGGGAACGGATAGTGGAAGCCCTGCATCTGCAGCTTCTCGGCAACCACCATGTCGTAGACCCGGCGGCGGGTCTTTTCAGCCACATCCGCGTCCTGGTCGAAGAACGCGTGCCAGCCCGGATTGGTCGCAAACGGATTCGGATTGTTGGTCACGTCGGACTGGATATAGACCTTGCCCGATCCCGACGACAGCACGTAGGAGGTATGGCCGGGAGTGTGACCGATGGTATCGACCGCGAGCAGGCCCGGCGCGACCTCCTTGCCCCACTCATAGGGCGTCACCTTCTTCTTGAGGCCCGCGTCGAAGACATTGCGGTTGTTCTTGAACAAGCCCTGCATGCGTCCGGCGGGCGCCCTGCTCATCTCGCCGTCGTCCATCCAGAATTTCCACTCGGTCGCGGGGACCAGCACTTCGGCGTTCGGAAACGCCGGCGTGCCATCAGCCGCCAGCAGCCCGTTCACATGGTCGCCGTGGAAATGCGAGATCACCACCATGTCGACCGCCTTGGGATCGAAGCCGGCAGCGGCCATGTTCTCCAGGAACATTCCGTTGGCGCCCTTACTGTTGACCTTGGCGACCGGGCCATTGCCGGTATCGATCACAACCAGCTTGCCGCCGGTATTGATCACCAGCGGCGCGAAGTAGATGGTGAACACGTCGCGCGGCAGAAATGCCTTCTCAAGCGCGGCGTTGACCTCCTCCTTCTTCGCATTGGTGATGAACGAATCTTCCAGCGGAAAGGTATTTCGGCCATCGGAAACCACCGTGACCTGGATATCGCCGACCTTGTAGCGATAATAACTCGGCGCCTGCTTTTCCGCCACCGGCGCGGCGGCCCTGACCGAGATGGACGGAAGTAGCGGCGTGGCCGCGATCGCGGCGGCTCCGGCGAGTGCGTGACGTCGTGTCAGTTCCATGGCTGATGTCCTCCCAGTGAGACGATGAACTTCGGCGCGGTTTTCCCGCTTGTTGGCTTTTAGCGCAGCCACTATTAGCAGCGTTTTTGCTCCGGTGCGACCGCAAGGATGCGGCTGCAACGGAAGGTGCCCGCTGGGGTTAACACCCCCATCCCCGGCATATTCCGGTCGGATTCAAACCGCGCGCCAGAGCCATTCGGCAATTTGCGCGATCACGTCGCCGAACAGCAGCAGCGCCGCCGACCAGACCAGCGCCGATACGAAATTGGCCACCTGAAAGCGCCAGTACGGCATCTCGAATATCCCGGCGGCGAGCGGCACCGAGGCCCGCAGCGGCCCGAAGAATCTGCCGATGAATATGCTCGGCACGCCCCAGTCTTTCACAAAGGCCTCGCCGCGCGGCAGGATCTCCGGGTAACGCGACAGCGGCCACATCTGCGCGACATGTTCCTTGTACCTGAAGCCGAACCAGTAGGAGACCCAGTCGCCAAGTGCTGCGCCCAGCCCGCCGGCAATCCAGACCGGCCAGAAGTTGATGCCGGTAACGCCGATCAACGCGCCGATCGCCACCAGCGCCCCCCAGGCCGGGATCAGAAGCGAAATAAAGGCAAGCGATTCACCAAACGCCAGCACCAGAACGATCGGTGCGGCCCAGACCTGATGGTCGCGCACGAAGTCTGCCAGGGCGCGCGCAAAATCTTCCATTAAAGACGCCCTTCCCCGGCGATTGCCCCGTTCGGGCCTTTGAACTTTTCGCGCACGATCACCAAGGTGTGAGCGACCTGGTGAAGATCGTCCGCGATCTTCAATAGTTTAGAGCGCGATCGGACGCAAAACCGGGTTTCAATCTTGCCGATCGCGCTCTGTGGTCGATGCCCAGGAACAGGTAAGCCAGCCCCGTCAACGACATCAAGTCACAAAGGCGGGGACGGCGCGTGAGCTTCGTCTCGCCGCTGGCCAGCTTTCAACCCCCCGGACAGCCAAGGAAGTTGAAGACGCGCCTGGACGTGGCGATTTCGCACTTGCGGTGATTATGTTTCGGGACTCAAGCGACTGAACCGGCGGGCAGGCTCTCAGCTCTGCGGCACTGACAGTTTGGGAGGCCGTTGCTTTGCGGCGCGCGGAGGTTGTACCGGCGCACGCGGTTGTAGGGTCACGGTCACCGGATTCGGCTTGTGATCCTGCGCGGCACCGGTGTAAGCGTCCACGCCCATCCCGACCAGCCCGCCGACCAAAACATTGCCGGCGAACCCAGCCGCGCCGGTGCCGGGAATTTCCTTGGTGAGCGGAATTACCTGAGGCTCATAGCCCCCTTTGCTGATCGTCACCGTGATATCGGCACTGCGCTTCGCCACGACCACGCAGGGCGTCAGACAGGCGGTGGGATTATCGAGCCCGGATAATTCGGCGGTCGCGCCCGCAGGCGTCGATGTAATCGAAATATTTTCCGTCGTTCCACGGCTCACCGAAGCGCAACCGACACATGGCAACACGATCGCCGCGGCCAAAACCAGTCTGATCATTGGAATTTTCCCCACCCGCAGATAACCAATCGCGCAACCTCCACGCGAAAGCAAGTGAAGGTTCGCCCCGACCTCCCTTCGTTGTTAAATTGCAACGCGCAGGGAACTCTGCCGACAAGGCTGGAGATGACCGGCCATCGTCACTTTTTAAGCCCATCCGTGGCATAGTCAGGGGAACCGATTCGCTGCGCTGAAGTCGCTGAACCTGCCGCGCGCAACACATGAAGGCCTATGCCAAAACCATTGAAATCAATCGCTAAAGCCAAAACAGCCAACGACCTGTTTGGAGCCACGGAGCCGAAAGGCCGGACCGCGCTCAAGGTCGCATCGCGCGCCAGCAGCGCCGAGGCCGGTTACACCGCCCGGGATATCGAAGTGCTGGAAGGCCTGGAGCCGGTCCGGCGCCGACCGGGCATGTATATCGGCGGCACTGACGAAAAGGCGCTGCACCATTTGTTCGCCGAAGTCATCGACAATTCCATGGATGAGGCGCTTGCCGGCCATGCCACCTTCATCGAAGTAGAATTGGGCGCCGACGGATTTTTGACCGTCACCGACAATGGCCGTGGCATTCCGGTCGATCCGCATCCAAAATTCCCGAAAAAATCCGCGCTCGAAGTCATCATGTGTACGCTGCATTCCGGCGGCAAATTCGATTCGAAGGTCTACGAGACCTCGGGCGGGCTGCACGGTGTCGGCGTGTCCGTGGTGAACGCGCTGTCGGCGCGGCTCGAGGTCGAGGTCGCCCGCGGCCAAAAGCTCTATCGCATGGCGTTCGAGCGCGGCCATCCCAAGGGCAGGCTGGAAGATCTTGGCAAGATCAACAACCGGCGCGGCACCAAAATCCGCTTCCGGCCCGACCCCGACATTTTCGGCGCCAAGGCCAGCTTCAGGCCGCAGCGCCTGTTCAAGATGGCGCGCTCCAAGGCGTATCTGTTCGGCGGCGTCGAGATCCGCTGGCGCTGCGACCCCGCGCTGCTCAAGGGGTTTGACGATGTGCCGGCCGAGGACAGTTTTCACTTCCCGGGCGGGCTAAAGGATTTTCTCGGCGCGGCGATACACAACGACACCCTGGTACACCCCGATATTTTCTCCGGCAAATCCGGACGCGTCGGCGCTCACGGCACCTGCGAATGGGCTGTGGCATGGACCGCGGACGCCGACGGTTTTCTCTCCTCCTATTGCAACACCGTGCCGACCCAGGATGGCGGCACCCACGAGTCCGGCATGCGCAGCGCGTTGCTGCGAGGCCTGAAGGATCACGCCGAGCGTGTCGGCCAGGGCAAGCGCGCCGCCATTATCGTCTCGGAAGACGTCATGGTGGGCGCCGCCGTGATGCTCAGCGTGTTTGTGCGCGAGCCGGAATTCCAGGGCCAGACCAAGGACCGCCTCGCCACGGCCGAGGCGCAGCGCATTGTCGAGCAGGCCATCAAGGACCCGTTCGACCACTGGCTGTCCGGCAATCCGCTGCAGGCCAACAGGCTCCTGGATTTCGTCATCGAGCGCGCCGATGAGCGGCTGCGCCGCCGCGCCGAAAAGGAAATCTCTCGCAAAACCGCGGTAAAGAAACTGCGCCTGCCGGGCAAGCTCACCGACTGCGCCAACACCGCCGCCGAAGGCAGCGAGCTGTTCATCGTCGAGGGCGACTCGGCCGGCGGCAGTGCCAAGCAGGCGCGCGACCGCCAGACCCAGGCGATTCTCCCGCTGCGAGGCAAAATTCTCAACGTCGCGTCCGCGACCAGGGACAAGTTGACGGCCAACGCGCAGCTCGCCGACCTGGTGCAGGCGATCGGCTGCGGCACTCTCGCGCAATATCGCGAGGAGGATTTGCGCTACGCGCGCATCATCATCATGACCGATGCCGACGTCGACGGCGCGCATATCGCCTCGCTCCTGATCACGTTCTTCTACCGGCAGATGCCGCGGCTGATCGATGAGGGCCATCTCTATCTCGCGGTGCCGCCGCTCTACCGCCTCACCCATGGCGCGAAGACGGTGTACGCCCGCGACGACGCCCATAAGGATCAGTTGCTGAAGAGCGAGTTCCACGCCAACGCCAAGGTCGATGTCGGCCGCTTCAAGGGCCTTGGCGAAATGATGCCGGCGCAGCTAAAGGAAACCACAATGGACCCGGCCAGGCGCACCCTGCTGCGCGTGGTGCTGCTGGCGGATGATCGCGAGGGTACCGCCGATTCCGTCGAGCGCCTGATGGGTACCAAAGCCGAGGCGCGATTCGCCTTCATTTCCGACAAGGCCGAATTCGCCAGCGAGGATTTGCTGGACGTCTAGGTAGGGCCGGGGCCCTTTGGGACAAAGGGGGCGCGGAGGGGGCCATTTCTGACGTCCACGGCCCATTTGAGCCCGTTATCGACGTTTTCGCCCATATTTCCCCGGATTCCGTTTTCCGGCGGGTGTGCCCCTCCGGCAACAGCATTTTGAGGGGGAGCGGCTATAGTTGCGGCACTGGATTTCGGGAATCGTGCATACGCACTTCCCTCACGCGATCAGGTCCGAACGCTTCAATACTGGGGAATTGACCATGAAAAAATTAGTACTCGCGCTTTCCGCGGTCGCGGCCTTCTCCGCCCCGGCTCTTGCAGCCGATATGGCAGCCAAGGCGCCGCTGAGGCCAGCCCCGGTGGCTTATGCTCCATCCTGGACCGGATGCTACGTCGGCGGCGGCTGGGGTTACGGGATGTGGAACCAGGAAAATACGGGGTTTGCAGACCCAACCCCTAATGGCCGCATCCTGGTTAGAACACAGGAGACGGACACCGTTACTAATGGAGGCCGCGGCTGGCTCGGTACGGTGCAGGGCGGTTGCGATTATCAGTTTGGCCTGGGCACACATCAGCTCGTGATCGGCGCTTTCGGCGATTACGACTTTGCCAACATCCATGGCCGACATGATGCGTTCGGTGAAATTGTTGCTGACGAAAAGCTGAGTTCGCAGTGGGCGGTTGGTGGCCGCATCGGCTGGGTCGCGCTCCCGAGCCTGATGGTGTTTTTCTCGGGTGGCTATACCGAGGCCAATTTCGACCGCCAAGACTACACCAATCTGACATCACCTCCCTTCGGTATCCCCGCGAACGTTTTCACCGACAAGCGGACGTATAAGGGCTGGTTCCTCGGTGCGGGTGATGAGTATGCACTAAACTTCCTGCCCGGCCTGTTCTGGAAGACGGAATATCGCGTTTCCGAGTTCAACGTTCAAACGAACCCGTTCCTCAGCACCACAACCGGCTTGCCCCTTGGCGTCTCGGAAGATTCCAAGAAATGGGTCCAGACGGTACGCAGCGAGCTGGTTTACCGCTTCAACTGGGGTGGCCCCGTGGTCGCGAAGTACTGATCTTCTGATCAAGGTTTTATCGGCTCAAAAGCCCCGGCAATTGTCCGGGGCTTTTTGTGCCTTGGCCAATGTTGGCCCTGGTCGCGGGCCTTGTCCTCGGCAAGCAAGCGCGCCACTCTGGCGACCTTGCGCGTTGGACGCGCGGCCGGCGCGAACGAGGAAAATCCCATGCGCAAATTGCTGCTGATCACAGGCCTTCTGGCGCTCGCCATTGGCCTGCTCTGGATCGGTCAGGGCACCGGCGCGATCAACTGGCCGCCGTCGAGCTTCATGATCCGACAGCTGCAATGGGCCGGCTACGGCGCCGTGCTGGCCGCGTTCGGCCTGGTCCTGATCTGGCAGAGCAAACGCTGATTTCCACGCACGTCATGGCCGGGCTTGACTCGGCCAGCCATCTTCTTCGAGAGAATCTTGTGAGGATTGACGGAGGCCCGGATCAAGCCAGATCAAGCCCGGGCATGACGAGAAGAAAAAGGACACTAACAATGGCAACCCAACCATTCGAACTCAGGGGCAAGGTCGCCATCGTCACCGGCGGCAACGGCGGCATCGGCCTTGGCATGGCGCGCGGCCTCGCGGAAGCCGGCGCCGCGATCGCGGTGGTCGGACGCAACGAAGCGAAATCGGCTGCGGCGGTCAATGAACTGAAGCAGCTCGGCGCCAA
>DATANB010000010.1:0-15648 GCA_036266415.1 Bradyrhizobium sp.
GTTTGGAGCTCGCGTCGCGGAAACCATCTTGGCCAGCGGTCCAAACCGACCGCACCAACAGGCCGGACATATGGATGCAAGCGATCCGATCAGACCCCGAAAAAACTCTTGCGGCACGGGGGCCGTCCACATATGGGTCCCCGCGTGCGCGGGGACGACAGGGGGTATTCCACCCCCTTGATCGTGCGTTTGCCGACGCCATCTGCTAGAGGAGCCTTACGCGCCGGCCTTGAACCGGCGACGCCGGAGAAAACCATGTTCATCCAGACCGAAGCCACACCCAATCCCGCTACCCTGAAATTCATTCCCGGGCGCACAGTCCTCGACGGCGGCACCCTGGAATTCACCAGCCGTGACGCCGCCGCGCGCTCGCCGCTCGCCGAAAAACTGTTCGGCGTGCCCGGCGTCACCAGCGTGTTTTACGGGTCCGACTTCGTCACCGTGACCAAGGCGGGCGGCGACTGGCAGCATCTGAAGCCGGCGATCCTCGGCGCCATCATGGAGCACTATATGTCGGGTGCGCCGCTCTTGGCCGACGGCAGCGCCGCAAGCGACGAGGCGGCCGACGAGGATGGCGAGTTCTTCAGCGATGAAGACGCCGAGACGGTCGCCACCATCAAGGATCTGATCGAGACCAGGGTGCGCCCGGCGGTCGCCGGCGACGGCGGCGATATCACTTTCCGCGGCTTCAAGGACGGCATCGTCTATCTCAACATGAAGGGCTCCTGCGCGGGCTGCCCATCATCAACAGCGACGCTGCAGCATGGTATCCAGAACCTGTTGAAACATTTCGTGCCCGACGTGGTCGAAGTCCGGCCGATGTAATCGCGAACTGCTTTACCCTCCCCTCCAGGGCCCTCCAGGGGGAGGGTAAAACCCCGTCATCACGAAATGAGACGTGACGATCGCGGCTCTGCTATACACCGGTTCATGCTGATCCTCGCCATCGATACCGCGCTGGATGCCTGCGCCGCCTGCGTGCTCGACACCGACACCGGCAGACTGATGGCGCGGCAATCGCTCGCCATGAAGCGCGGCCACGCCGAAGCCCTGATGCCGCTAATTGCCGGCGTTATCAGGCAGGCCGGCATCGCCTTCGCAGACCTCGACCGTATCGCTGTCACCACCGGTCCGGGCAGCTTCACCGGCTTGCGGGTCGGACTTTCCGCCGCGCGCGGCATCGCATTGGCCGCGAGCAAGCCGGCGGTCGGAGTGACCACGCTGACGGCCTATGCCGCGCCGGTCGTCAGCGACAACGCCGCACACCCCGTCATCTCCGCCATCGATGCCCGGCATGACCAGGTATATTTTCAGGTGGTCAGCGGCGATGGCAGTTCATTGATCGGGCCGCGCGTCGCGCCGATTGAGGAGGCGCTCGGCGCCTCGCGGTTCGGCGCGCCTTGCCTGGTCGGCAATGCCGCGGCAATTCTCGGCGAGCGCTGGCCCGCGGATTCGCCGCCGCCCATCAAAATCGACGCGCGGGCGGCGCCCGACATTGCCTGGGTGGGATGGCTCGGGGCCGCCATCAGCCCGGATGCCGCGCCGGCCCGCCCGTTTTATCTGCGCGCGCCCGATGCCAAACTTCCGAAGAACCCGCTGCACAAAGTCTCGCAGCCTTCCCCGCCATGATGGCCTGGCTCTCCGATTGGTGGAGCGGCGGCGCGGCGGTGGTCGAACCTGCGACGCTGCGCGATGCGGCGCGTCTGGCGCAATTGCACGGCGCGTCGTTTCACCGCGGCTGGGGCGAGGCCGAATTCGAGGCGATGCTGTCCGAGCGCAACACGCTGGTGCACCGCCTGAGAATGGGGCGGAAAACAATCGGCTTTGCGGTGTCGCGGCTCGCGGGCGACGAGGCCGAAATCCTGTCGATCGCGATTGCCGCCAGCCATCGCGGCCACGGCCTGTCCGGAAATCTGCTGCTGACGCATCTCGGCCATCTCGCCGGCCGCGGCGTGCGCACCGTATTCCTCGAGGTCGAGGAAAATAATCAGCCGGCCCGGCGGCTTTACCAGCGCGCCGGCTTTGCCGTCGCCGGGCGCCGGGAACGCTATTACCGGCAGCCCGGGGGCGAACAATTGAACGCCCTTCTGATGCGCCGCGACTTGTCGTGACGGCCGCGCGGTGGCACAACAGGCGCGGAATGCGATCAACAAAAAGTGGGATCCGGTTTGCGCCGGATCAAAGTGCCGAATCATCGGGCGGCGCATGATTTCCCGACCAAACCGCCCATGGCCCCGCCGTCAGGCCCCGCGGATATGCTTCGGCGGTTAAGCGCAGTTACCCAAGGCAAGAACCCATGACCGCACTGAAATCCACGCCCGCGCTCAAGACCCCCGGCATCGAAGCCCGCTGCGCCGCCACCGGCATGCGCATGACCGAACAGCGCCGCGTCATCGCGCGCGTGCTGGCAGAGGCGGCGGATCATCCCGACGTCGAGGAGTTGTATCGCCGCTGCGTCGCGGTCGACGACAAGATCTCGATCTCGACGGTGTATCGGACCGTAAAATTGTTCGAGGACGCCGGCATCATCGAACGCCACGATTTTCGCGAAGGCCGCGCCCGGTACGAGCAGATGCGCGAAACCCATCATGACCACCTGATCAATCTGCGCGACGGCAAGGTGATCGAATTCACCAACGAGGAAATCGAGAAGCTGCAGGCCGAAATCGCCCGCAAGCTCGGCTACAAGCTGGTCGATCACCGGCTGGAATTGTATTGCATCCCGCTGGACGACAAGTCCTGAGTTCGCGTGGCGAAAGCACGTCAGACAAAAGATCCGAGCCTCGATCTCGTCATTTTCGACTGTGACGGCGTGCTGGTCGACAGCGAGGTCATTTCCTGCCGCGCGCATGCGGAGATGCTGACGCGCCACGGCTACCCCATCACGGCCGAACAGGTTCTCGATCGCTTTCTCGGCGTATCGGACCAGGAAGCCCGCCAGGCCATCGAAGCCGAGACGGGCCGGTGTCTTCCCGTGGATTTTGAAGCGCAGATGAAACAGGCCGCGCTGCAACGTTACGCGGACGAGCTGCGCAACATTCCCTATATCGCCGAGACCATCGCCGCGATCGCGCTGCCGAAATGCGTGGCATCGAGCGGCACTCCCGAGAAGATTCGTCATGGTCTCACTTGCGCAGGCCTGTTCGATCTGCTCGCGCCGAACATTTTTTCCGCCACGCAAGTCAAGCGCGGCAAGCCCGCGCCCGACCTGTTCCTGTTCGCCGCCGGAGAAATGCGGGCATCGCCCGAACGGTGCATAGTCATCGAGGACAGCGTGCCCGGCATATCAGGCGCGCGCGCCGCCGGGATGACCGTTGTGGGTTTTGTCGGCGGCAGCCATTGCCGCCCCGGTTACGGCGACATCCTGCGCGCCGCCGGCGCCATCGCCAGTTTTGACGACATGCGCCAATTGCCCGGCCTGATCAGGCAGATTGAAGCGGGCACGCCGAGCTGACCGCCAGACATCACAATCGCTGTCATTCCGGGATGGTCCGAGGCCAAACCCGGAATCTCGGGATTCCGGGTTCGCTTCGCGACCGGAATGACGGTTCGAGGTGCTGGATTTCCCCCGTTTTAGCCTATATTTGAACTGCGCGCCGCAATGGCGCCACCTCCGGACAGCATTCAGGTTCCATGAGCCCGCCGCGCAAGCTGCATATCAAGTCATATGGCTGCCAGATGAACGTCTACGATGCACAACGCATGGTGGACACGCTGGCGGGCGAAGGCTTTGTCGAAACCGCAAGCGCTGAAGATGCGGATCTGGTGATCCTCAATACCTGTCACATCCGCGAAAAGGCTTCCGAGAAGGTCTACTCGGAACTCGGGCGGCTGCGCGTCGTCAAGGACGAAGCCGCGCGCAATGGCCGCCACATGAATATCGCGGTGGCCGGCTGCGTCGCCCAGGCCGAAGGTCAGGAGATCATCCGCCGCGCGCCGGTGGTCGATGTCGTGGTCGGTCCGCAGAGCTATCACCATCTGCCGCGACTGCTGGCGGAGGCGAAAAGCCGCGGCCGCGCGCTGGAGACCGAATTTCCGGTCGAGGACAAGTTCGGGTTTCTGCCGCCGCCAAGTGCGGAGGCGATCCGCGCGCGCGGCATCTCGTCTTTCGTTACCGTGCAGGAGGGCTGCGACAAGTTCTGCACCTTCTGCGTGGTGCCCTATACGCGCGGCACCGAGGTCTCGCGCCCGGTCGCAAGGATTGTCGACGAGGTGCTCCGGCTCGCCGACCACGGCGTGCGCGAAATCACTTTGATCGGACAGAACGTCAACGCCTATCACGGCGAAGGGCCGGACGGGCGGATCTGGCCGCTCGGCGCCTTGCTGCATCGCCTTGCGGAAATTCCCGGCATCGCCCGCCTGCGCTACTCGACCAGCCATCCCCGCGACGTCGACGACGCGCTGATCGCGGCGCACCGCGATTTGCCGGCGCTGATGCCCTTCGTGCATCTTCCCGTACAATCCGGTTCCAACCGGATTCTCGGTGCCATGAACCGCAGGCATACCGTCGAGGATTACCGTGCCGTCATCGACCGTTTTCGCGCCGCGCGCCAAGACGTTGCTTTTTCATCGGATTTTATCGTCGGCTTCCCCGGCGAGACCGAGGAAGATTTCTCCGCCACCCTCGCGCTTGCCATGCAAATCGGATACGCTGGCGCCTATTCGTTCAAGTATTCGCCGCGGCCGGGGACGCCGGCGGCGGACATGCGCGAGACGGTGTCAGCGGCTGAAATGGACGGGCGATTGGAGCGGCTCCAGGAATTGATCGACAGTCAGCAATCGGCCTTCAATAAAGCGATGATCGGCCGCACGGTCGACGTGCTGTTCGAGCGCCTGGCGCGCAAACCCGGCCAGATCGTCGGCCGCACCGCCTACCTGCAGCCGGCGCATGTGATGGCCTCGCCCGACATCATCGGGCAGGTGTTGCCGGTCAGAATCGAAAGCCTCGAGCGCTACAGCCTGCTCGGCCGGCTCGCTGCCCATCCTCAGGCGCGGCCCGCGCCACCCTTTCAAATGACCCCTTCGCAAATGACCACGGGAGCCTGAACCCTTGCCAAAAAGTGCATCGGATTCGCCTTCGCTTGCTCCCAGCCGCAAACTTGACCGCGACATGCAAATTCCGCCCGAAACCCAGGTCGTCATCGATTTCGATGACAATCGAGGCGCCTCGGCGCTGGTCGGACCCTACGGACAGAACCTGGCGCTGATCGAGCGCCGGCTCGGCGTGGTGGTCGATTCCCGCGGCAATCACATCACTATCGCCGGATCGCGCGACGGTTGCGACGCCGCGCGGCGCGTGATGGAGACGCTGTATGCGCAAGCCGTCCAGGGCCACGACCTGGCGCAGGGCGATGTCGAAGGCGCAATCCGCGCCGTGATCGCGCAGGGCTCGCTGTTCGAATTCGACGCCAAGACCGCCAAATCGTCGTTCGAAACCATCAATTTGCGCAAGCGCCCGGTGCGAGCGCGCACCGCCGCCCAGGACTCCTATATCCGCGCGCTAAAGCGCCATGAACTGGTGTTCGGCGTTGGTCCGGCCGGTACCGGCAAGACCTGGCTCGCGGTGGCGCATGCCGCGCAATTGTTCGAGCGCAAGGAAGTCGATCGCATCATCCTGTCGCGGCCCGCGGTCGAGGCCGGCGAACGGCTCGGGTTCCTGCCCGGCGACCTCCGCGAGAAAGTCGACCCCTATTTGCGGCCGATCTACGACGCGCTGTACGACCTGATGGATTCCCGGATCGTCGAGCGCGCGCTGCAGGCCGGCGAAATCGAGATCGCGCCGCTCGCTTTCATGCGCGGCCGCACCCTTACCAACGCCGTCATCATTCTGGACGAAGCGCAAAACACCACCTCGATGCAGATGAAGATGTTCCTGACGCGGCTTGGCGAGAACAGTCGCATGATCATCACCGGCGATCCCTCCCAGGTCGATCTGCCAAACGGCCAGACCTCGGGTCTTGCCGAGGCCGCCAAGCTGCTCGATGGCGTCGAGGGCATCGCGCAAGTGAGATTCACGGCCGAAGACGTCATCCGCCATGAACTGGTGGCACGGATCGTCGCCGCCTATGAGGGATTGCCGCCGCGGCCGGCGACCCGCAAGCCTTGATGTCAAGATCTGCCGCCAGGCGCGCACCGGAATCGATTTCGGAGCGCAAAAGAAATTCCGGACCGATGGCGCAATTTGTCCTTCCCATCACTGAGGTTATCGTGGTCGCCGACGGCTGGCGAAGCGAACCTGACGCCGAAGCCGCGATTCATCGCGCCATCGCGGCCGCCGCCGAGCTCGTCGATACCGATATCGGCGAAGCCGAACTCGCGGTCATGCTGACCGACGACGCCGGAATCCGCACGCTCAACAGCAACTGGCGCGGCATCGACAGGCCGACCAACGTGCTGTCGTTTCCGGCCTTGCCACCGACCGGCGCCGTTGGACCGGACGAGGCGCCGCGAATGCTCGGCGACATCGCGATCGCCTATGAAACGACGCGAAAAGAGGCCGATGACGAGCAAAAGCCGTTCGATCATCATCTCAGCCACCTGGCGGTCCATGGTTTCCTGCACTTGATCGGCTACGATCACGAAAAAGACGACGACGCCGAGGCCATGGAAGCCCTCGAGCAGGAAATTCTGGCGCAGCTTGGCATTCCCGATCCGTATGCGGATCGGGAGCGGATGGACTGAGATGGTGGACTCCGAACCGACCCACGACAATCCGCGCATCACGCGCAACCTGCCGGCCGTGGTGCAGGACGGCGAAGTCGCCCGCCCCGTCGCCGACAACTGGCTGACGCGGGCGATCCGCACCCTGTTCGGATGGAAACCGGGGTCGGTCCGCGACGATCTGCAGGTCGTGCTCGATGCCTCTACGCCGGACGAGGTGGGATTTTCCGCGATCGAGCGCACCATGCTGCGCAACATCCTCGGCCTGCATGAACGACGCATCGCCGACGTCATGATCCATCGCGCCGACATCATCGCGGTCAAACGCGATATTCCGCTCGGCGAATTGATGAGCCTGTTCGAAAGCGCGGCGCATTCGCGTCTGGTGGTCTACAACGACACCCTGGACGATCCCGAAGGTATCGTCCACATCCGCGATTTGCTGGCATTCATGACCGCGAGAGCGCGCCTGTCCGACACCGGCAAAGGCAAGGCCAGGCGCAAGAAGCCGCTTCCCGACGGTCTCGATCTCCGCGCGGTCGATCTCGCGCTGCCGCTGTCCGAGGCCAACATCATTCGGAAACTGCTGTTTGTGCCGCCGTCGATGCGGGCGATCGATCTGCTCGCGCAAATGCAGGCCTCGCGCATCCATCTCGCGCTGGTGGTGGACGAATATGGCGGCACCGACGGACTGGTTTCGATCGAGGACATCGTCGAGCAGATCGTCGGCGAGATCGACGACGAGCATGACAGCGACGAGCCGCCGGCGATCGTGCGGCAAGCGGATAATTCCTTCATCGCCGACGCGCGCGCCCGCCTCGACGACGTCCGCTCGGTGATCGGCGAGGATTTCGTCACCGGCGAAGCCGGAGAAGAGGTCGAGACGCTCGGCGGCTATCTCGTGACCCATGTCGGCCGCCTGCCGGTGCGCGGCGAAGTGATTTCGGGCCCCGGCAATTTCGAAATCGAGGTGCTCGATGCCGACCCGCGACGCGTCAAGCGCCTGCGCATCGCCACGCGCAAGGAACGCCCCGTGGCGCGCGCGGCGCGCGAAAGCCGCCGCCGTGAAGCACCGCCGGAGGCAGGCCCCACACAGGGCAATGACAATGCGAGCCCCTCGCCCGGCGATGGAGTTGGTTCGCAGTGAACCCATCAGATAAATTCCGCACGCTCGCTGTTGCGATCATCCTGTCCTGGGGCTGGAAGCGCGCCGCCATCGCCCTTGTCGCGGGGGCGCTGTCGGCGTTGGCAATAGCGCCGTTCAATGCCTGGCCCGTGCTGTTCCTGACCTTTCCGGTCATGGTCTGGCTGATCGACGGCGCCGGCGCCGGACGGCTGCGCGGCGTGCCGGCGGCGGCGATGGCCGGCTGGTGGTTTGGTCTCGGCTATTTCGTGCCGGGACTGTACTGGATCGGCTACGCGTTCCTGGTCGATGCATCCACTTTCGCATGGCTGATGCCATTCGCCGTGCTGGGCCTGCCGGCCTATCTCGCGCTGTTCACCGCGTCAGGTTTTGCGCTGGCGCGCCTGATCTGGACCGCGGACGCTTCGCGGGTGATCGCACTCGCCGTGAGCCTGACGCTGAGCGAATGGCTGCGCGGCCAGGTGCTGACGGGTTTTCCGTGGAATGCGTTTGGCTACGCGCTCTCGGAGCCGCTGGCGCTGGCGCAGACCGCGTCGCTGATCGGGCTGTGGGGCATGACGTTTGCCAGCGTTGCGATCTTCGCAAGTCCGGCCGTGCTGATCGATGCCGGTTCACCCGGTCGAAGACCGTGGGTCGCGCCTCTGATGGCGCTGGCGCTGCTCGTCGCCATGGGCATTTTCGGCGTGGTTCGCCTGAACCAGCAGCCGACCACCACGGTTGCGAAGGTGAAGCTGCGGATCATGCAGCCCAACCTGCAACAGGACGTCAAATTCAATTATGCCGCCAAGCCGGAGGTGATGCAAAAATATCTGACGCTCTCCGATCGCGCCTCAGGGCCGCAATCCACCGGGGTACGCGACGCCAGCATCCTGATCTGGCCGGAATCGGCGTTCCCGTTTTTCCTGACGCGCGAAGCCGATGCGATGGCAGAGATCGCCGAGCTGTTGCCGAAGGGCACGGTGCTGATCACCGGTTCGGTGCGTGCGCCGGACGTGCCGCCCGGCACAAGAATCACGCGCGCCTACAATTCAATCTACGTCATCGACCACGACGGCAGCGTGCTGTCGGTTTACGACAAGCTGCATTTGGTGCCGTTCGGCGAATATCTGCCGTTCCAGGACTGGATGGAGAGGCTCGGCATCGTGCAGCTCACCAAGGTTCAGGGTGGATTCATTCCGGGCACGCGGCGGCGCCCGATGGAGGTGCCCAATGCGCCGCGCGTGCTACCTTTGATCTGCTATGAAGCGATCTTTCCAGGTGACGTTGCGACGCGCGACGACCGTCCGGGCTGGATCGTCAACCTGACCAATGACGGCTGGTTTGGAATCTCGACCGGCCCATACCAGCATCTGCAGCAGGCCCGCCTGCGTGCGATCGAGCAAGGCCTCCCGCTGGTTCGTGCCGCAAACACGGGCATTTCCGCGGTGATCGATCCGTTGGGAAGAGTTGTCGCACGGCTCGGCCTCGGCGTCGAAGGCGTGCTGGACTCCAGCTTGCCGGCCGCGATTGCACCGACCATTTACGCACGCACCGGCGACATTCCCGTTGCGATCATGGTCGCCGCTGCCCTGCTTTTCGTTATCCGGCGGCGCGCTTCGAAGCAGATTTCCTGACGCCCGCGCATTGATGTTTGGTTTTGGTTACCGGCAGAAATGCCCGCGACTCCGGAACCACCAGTTGACAGATCGACCGCGCAATTCGCATTCTGGCGCGCAAGCCGAAAAATGGCTCACGTCAGTTCATTGCTCAAATTGTCTGTAATTTTTGCTGCCCGAGGCTTCCGAGCAGGATTTGACGGTTTCGGCGCATGAGGCATAAATTTCGTCGTGCCTCATCCGTTACGGCGTATCCGCAGGAGTGTTGGAATGTCGACCAAAGCGCCCAACCCTGTTGACAAATATGTCGGCAGTCGCGTGCGCATGCGCCGCATCATGCTGGGAATGAGCCAGGAGAAACTCGGCGAAGCGCTGGGGCTTACCTTCCAGCAGGTTCAGAAATACGAGAAGGGCACCAACCGGGTCGGAGCAAGCCGCATTCAGCAGATCTCCGAAATTCTCCAGGTGCCGGTATCGTTTCTGTTCGAGGGAGGACCCAGCGGCACTGCCGGCGCGGAAGGCTTCACCGAGGGCACCTCGCCGGCTTACGTTTCGGATTTCCTGGCGACCTCCGAGGGCCTGGCGCTGACCCGGGCATTTACGCGCATCACCGACGCCAAGCTCCGGCGCAGCATTGTCGAAATGGTCGAGCAGATCGCCGCGCGCGAGGGACCCGACAAGCGCTGAACGGTTCGTCATTCCCTGGCGCTGGTGAAACGAGCGAACCGGAATCGGGAAGATAATCCGGCGAGAAGATTTCCGCCTTCGCGCTAGCGCGCGCCCCGGAATGACGATAATTGAATCCCATGCTGACCACAGCCAACCCTTTCGATTCCAAGACCGTTCTCGACGGCATCCGCCGCTGGGTCGAGATCGAGACGCCGACCGAAGCCCCCGAGCAGGTCAACAGACTGGCGGACCTGGTCGCGGAGGGCTATCGCGATCTGCCTGCCAACATCGAGCGCGTTGCCGGACATTCCGGCTGCGGCGACCATCTGGTGGCGCGTTCGTCATGGGGCCAGGAACGGCCCGGCATCCTTGTGCTCAGCCATCTCGATACCGTGCATCCCCTGGGTTTCATCGAGCGTCTGCCGTTCAGGATCGCGGGCGACAGCGCCTTCGGCCCCGGCATCTACGACATGAAGGGCGGCGCCTATCTCGCCTACCATGCGTTCCGGCACCTATGCGCGCTGCCGGAGCGGTCGCCGCTGGGCGTGACCCAGCTCTACGTCTCGGACGAGGAGATCGGCAGCCCGACCTCGCGTGCGCTGATCGAGGCGGAGGGACGCAAGGCAAAATATGTGCTGGTGACCGAGCCTGCCCGCGACGGCGGGAAAATCGTAACCGGACGCAAAGGCGTCGCGCGCTTCGAGATTTTTGTCAAAGGCGTCCCGGCGCACGCCGGCACGCGTCCCGAGGACGGCCGCAGCGCGATTCGCGAACTCGCCAATATCATTCAAACGCTGGAAGCCATGAACGATCTGACGCGCGGGGTGACCGTCAATGTCGGCGTGGTCAGGGGCGGCAGCAAGCCGAACGTCGTTGCGGAGGAGGCCTATGCCGAGGTCGACATGCGCGTTCCCTCGCTCGCGGACGCCGACGAGCTGGTCGGCAAAATCCTCAATCTGAAATCGCGCAGCGAAGGCGTCAGCGTCAAGGTGACCGGCGGATTGAATCGTCCGCCTTACGAGAAGGGCAATGCCGGCGCGGCGCTTTACGAACATGCCAGAACACTCGCCGCCGAAATCGGCTTCGAGCTGGTCGACACCTCCACCGGCGGCGGCTCCGACGGCAATTTCACCGCGCCGCATACCGCAACCCTCGACGGCCTCGGCGTCGACGGAAAGGGTGCGCATACCCATTACGAGCAGATGTATATCTCGTCGATCGAGCCGCGGGCGCGGCTGTTGCATCGGCTGTATCAGACGCTGCGATGAGCGTCGCAAAGAGCGATCCTGGCAATTGCGATGCGCGGTCCGGCGATGGCGTCGCCACTTACCCGCGCGGTTCGTTCTTTGGGCGGCGCAAGGGCCACAAGCTCCGCTCGCACCAGGCCGATCTGATCGAGCACCTGCTGCCGCGGCTCGCGCTGGACATCGGTCAACCCGGCCCGTCCGATCTCGCCGGCCTGTTCGACCCGCCGGCCGGGGATGTCAGGCTCGAAATCGGCTTCGGTGGCGGCGAGCATCTGACCGCGGAAGCGCGTGCCCTTCCCGATACCGGCTTCATCGGCTGCGAGCCCTATGTCAACGGCATGGCCAAGATCCTGACCAAGATCGAAGCCCACAACATCGGCAATGTCAGGCTGTTCGCCGGCGACGCCGCCGAACTGCTGGCATGGGCGCCGCCGCGCTCGCTTGGGCGGATCGATCTTATCCATCCCGATCCGTGGCCGAAGCGGCGGCACTGGAAGCGGCGCTTCGTACAGGATGCGACCGTTGCCGCCATGGCGCGCGTCCTGAAACCGGGCGGAGAGTTTCGCTTCGTCAGCGATATCGACGACTATTGCGCGTGGACATTGGCGCATCTTGCGCGCTCGTCCGATTTCGTCTGGACCGCGGAGCGCGCTTCCGACTGGAAGCTGCCGTGGGCCGATTACACCATGACGCGCTACGGCGCCAAGGCCGAGCGCGAGGGACGACAGGCGGCTTATTTGAGATTTGTACGCGTAGGCTAACCCGCCATCGTCGTACAGGGCGCCCGTTGCTTGCTGTCGCTTCACCCAGGGGGTCAGCGGGTTGCGATCACAGCGATTGGCGGGTCCGCCAGAAGCCCACCACCCGTTCCGCGGTCGAGGGCATCAGGCGCGCGAAATTCATGCGCGCGCTCTCGATATCCGCCGGAGCCGCCACCCGGCTCGGACCGAGGCGGAGCAGGATCAGGGCGCGCACGGTCGCCCACTCAAGACCGATCATCTTGCCGACGATCAGGATCGGATCGTGGCGATCTCCCGCGATCAGGCGTTCGAGCGTTGCAATCTTCACCCCCGACATCGCAGACAGCGCGGCAATCGATTCCTCGTATTTGAAGGTCTTGGCAAAGCCGAGCAGCGCGGTTTCATTCAGTTGATCGGCCTTATGCAGCGCGAGGATCGCGCGCTGCGCCGGCGCGAAGTCGCGACGGCTCTCGACGGCCTCGGCTACGCCGGAGATCTCGTCCATCGCCTGCTTGATGGCGGCCTGCCTGGCGGGCTTGACCGCGTCAAACAGGCGACGGCGGACGGCGTCAATCGATCCCGCCAGCAGGTCCTTCAACTGGGGCTCCGAGAGATCGTCGCGCTGGCCCACCGTCAGCGTCAGGACGCCGTCCTGGCCGGCGCGCTTGATCAGCGCCGAATATCCGGCGTGCGAAAACTCGGCCCCCGCATTGCCGGCGGCGCGCCGGACCACCTCGCGGTCGCCGCGGCGCACGATGACGTCGGTGAGATCGCAAGAAAGCGTCGGCCGCTCCGATATCGAAAGCAGATGGCGCTGGCCCTTGATGCGCGCGATTTCGAGCAGCACCTGTGGATCGATCACGCCGGATCGGCGCAGCAGCGGGCCCGCGATCGATATTTCGTCCTCGCGCGCCAGTTGCCCGACCAGCGCACGTGGCGCATTGGCCAGCACCGACAGCCGTTCGGCCAGATCGGCTCGCGCGGGAATTTCGGTGTGCGGAACGAGATCGATCAAGATCCCGTCAAACAGCTCGACGTGATCGGGGCGGAGACTGGCGGCCCCGCGCAGGTACAGCTCGGTGATCCGGCGCGCGGCCTCGGCGCGGCGTTTGGGCTCGCCATTTCTGATGATCTCGTCGAGCCCGGGGATCAGCGAGGTAACGGCTGTCATGAAACCCACTCAAACCCGGCGCACCGACTGAATTCGGGCAATCTAGGTTGGCTTGGTGAAGGAAGGGTTAGGTTTGAAACCCTGACCTAAAGGCCGCAAAATCATGCTTTGCGGCCTCGCGGGCCTTGCCGGGCCGGGGGAAAACCGCTATATCAACCGCAACTTATGGTTCTCATACGATCGCGTATTGAGAGTGGGCCCCTCGGGACCCGCTCTTTTTTATTAGCTGGACGAACCGGTGCGTGCGACGCCGGGCCGGTTCGGGCAGATCGATCGGCCGGACCATGCTCAACCCAACGCAAGTTAGACCGTCTTTGACCCTGGATATGACCGATCCAACGACTGGTTCCGTAGATACCGATCTACTTGCCGAGCCGCGCCTGGTTGTCGAGCCGGGTATGGCGGCGCGGGTATCGGCGGTCGCAGGTCCGGTATTGCAGGGAATGGGCTACCGGCTGGTACGGATCAAGGTTTCGGGGGAACTCGGCTGCACCGTCCAGATCATGGCGGAACGGCCCGATGGAACGATGCAGATCGACGATTGCGAGGCGATCTCGCGGGCGCTGTCGCCGGTGCTCGATGTCGCCGATCCGATCGACCGGGCCTATCGGCTGGAGATTTCCTCGCCCGGGATCGACCGGCCGCTGGTTCGCCGCTCCGATTTCGTTCGCTTTAGCGGCCACCTCGTGAAGATCGAGATGGCGGTCGCCCATCAGGGCCGCAAGCGGTTCCGCGGCATGCTCGGAGGCGTCGAAGGCAACGCCGTGCATTTACACCGCGATGACACACGCGCGGGCGAAGATGCCGATGTCATGCTGATCATGGAAGATATCGCCGACGCCAGGCTGGTCCTGACCGACGAGCTGATCGCGGAATCGATGCGGCGCGGCAAGGCCGCGGCGCGCGAACTGCGCCAGAATCTCGGGCTCGAGCCGCTTCCGCCGCCGCATGCCAGGAAAAGCGACCCCGCGAAAAGCAACAAACCGAAGCCGAAACTGAAGCCAGCGGGCGTTGGCAAGAACGCCCCGAAAAATACCAAGGAACACCGTCTCGCCGCGGAACGACTGCGAAAAGGCGAAATCGATCCCACCGAAGGAGACTAGAGCCATGGCAGCTGTCAGCGCCAACAAACTCGAACTGCTGCAGATCGCAGACGCGGTTGCCCGCGAAAAATCGATCGACCGCGGCATCGTGATCGCGGCGATGGAAGACGCCATCGCCAAGGCGGCGCGGGCACGCTACGGCAGCGAGACCGACGTTCATGCCGAAATCGACGCCAAGAAGGGCGAGCTGCGGCTGTCGCGCCACATGCTGGTGGTCGAGCAGGTCGAGAATTCCTCGAACCAGATTTCACTGGAAGACGCCCGCCGCGCCAATCCGGGAGCGCAGATCGGCGACACCATTGCCGACACCCTGCCGCCGCTGGAATATGGCCGCATCGCCGCGCAATCCGCCAAGCAGGTGATCGTGCAGAAGGTGCGCGAGGCCGAGCGCGATCGGCAGTACCAGGAATTCAAGGACCGCATCGGCGATATCGTCAACGGCATCGTCAAGCGCGTCGAATACGGCAGCGTCATCGTCGATCTGGGCCGCGGCGAGGCCATTATCCGCCGCGACGAGATGCTGCCGCGCGAGGTGTTCCGCAACGGCGACCGCGTCCGCGCCTATATTTTCGACGTGCGCCGCGAGACCCGCGGGCCGCAGATTTTCCTCTCGCGCACCCATCCGCAGTTCATGGCAAAGCTGTTCGCGCAGGAAGTGCCGGAGATCTATGACGGCATCGTCGAGATCAAGGCGGTCGCCCGCGATCCCGGCTCGCGCGCGAAAATCGGTGTGATTTCACGTGATTCCTCGGTCGATCCGGTCGGCGCCTGCGTCGGCATGCGCGGTTCGCGCGTGCAGGCGGTGGTCAACGAATTGCAGGGCGAGAAGATCGACATCATTCCGTGGTCGCCCGACATCGCTACCTTTGTCGTCAACGCGCTGGCGCCTGCCGAAGTCGCCAAGGTCGTGATCGACGAAGAGCGCGAGCGGATCGAGGTCGTGGTGCCCGACACCAACAACCAGCTTTCGCTGGCGATCGGCCGCAGAGGCCAGAACGTGCGGCTCGCCTCGCAACTGACCGGCTGGGACATCGACATCCTCACCGAGCAGGAGGAATCGGAGCGCCGCCAGGCCGACTTCGAGAACTCGACCCGCGTGTTCATGGAATCGCTCGATGTCGACGAGGTCGTGGGCCAGTTGCTCGCCTCCGAGGGCTTCACCTCGGTCGAGGAGCTGGCGCTGGTCGACGCCAAGGAACTCGCCGGCATCGAAGGTTTCGACGAGGACACCGCCAACGAGCTGCAGCGCCGCGCCAGTGAATATCTCGAGCGGCTGGAAGCCGAGCTCGAGGCCCGCCGCAAGGAGCTCGGCGTCGAGG
>DATANB010000011.1:0-1951 GCA_036266415.1 Bradyrhizobium sp.
GGCCGTCCGAATCATGAAGGCGCGCCTATCCACCGATTTGCATATTTATGCAAGTATGTGCATACTCATGCGAATGACCGATCTCAAGGAGCGGCGCCAACGGGCGATTGCGGACCTGATCCGCTCGAACGCGCTGTCGAACCAGGAAGAGCTTGCCGAGCGATTAGGTTCCCTCGGCTTTGGAGTGACCCAGGCGACGATCTCGCGCGACCTTGAGCAGATCGGCGCGGTGAAAGTCCGCCGCGACGGCCAGCTCAGTTACGCATTGCCCGAAGCTGCCCGAGAAGCATTCTCGCCGCGCATCGCATCTCTGTTCCGCGACTGGGTCCGCTCGGTCGAGCCCGCGGCCAATCTTGTCGTCATCAGGACTCCGCCCGGCTCCGCGCACCTGGTCGGCGTCGCGCTCGATAATTCGGACATCGGCGAGATCGTCGGCACGATCTGCGGCGACGATACGATCTTCATCGCCTGCCGATCGTCGGCCGACGCCGAAGCGCTGTCGGCGAAGCTCGGCGGCGAGCTACAGTGACGCGATATTCTGGGGCACGCAGTCGGCGCGGCTGAGCGGCGGCGGCGCATTGGCGCGCAGCTTCAGCCGCGAAGTGAGCTGTACCAGCTGACGGACGTAAGCGTCGGTGAAGACGGTCGCGCATTTATGGCTGAGGTGCGACCACTCTGGGATAACCAGGTTCTGCGCCTGCGGCAGATCGTCGGCATGGATCCCTTTGGCGTTCGCGCCGACAAGCAGCCGGTCCCAACCTAGCGTACGCGGAAGCCGATGCTGCTCGTTCACCCGTATCTGCGGCGCCGAAGGAGGACGAATGAAAATGACATCCCCGCCTCGCGAGCGAATCCGCCGAACGGCTTCGGCCGCGCGCGCGATGACCTTGTCGGCGAGCTGCCGCGGGACCACCGGTCCCTTAAACCCGTTCCAGGCGTGCCGCGCGTGCTCGCGTAAATAAGGGTCGGTTTCGATCTGGTTCCACATGAAATACTGCCGGTTGTCGAAGGTCTCCGAGATCTTCCACACATCCTCGTACGGGCTGTCGACGTCCTTGCGCCAACCGTGGTCGATCCGCGGCACCATTCGGCTGAGGCGGTATTCGGCATCCATGAACGCCAGATAACGCTGGAGGAATCGGTCGAGCCAAAGCCCGCTGAGCTGCGACGGTTTGTCGTTCTTGGCGAAGTTCTTAAGATATGGCGCACCCACGCCGACACCCTGTGGCCGGAAGAAGCCGACATCGGCCATTCCGACAATCAACAGCCCACGGAAGTTCGGATCGTTGGCATAGTTCTCGAGCAGCGCGCGCGGGTTGGTGCCCACGATGGCGGTCTGGACGGGGCGGACGCCGGTCAGCTGCTCGAATCGATCGAGATCGGTGTCGAACAGGATGCGGCTGTCGCCAACGATCGCCACGGGGGCAAAGCTGCCGGCACGCCGCTGCTCGGCCCAGGCCTGCGGACTGTCATCGATGTCCCCCGCCCGAAGTCCGATATTGGCGCGAGCGTTCCACTCCCAGGCGCCCGTAAGCAATGTCACCGCCATGAGGACGGAAAGCCCAATCTTCATCCACGGCCGGGAAGGAATGTCGCGCGTCGGCACCGGCTGCGCCTGCCCCGGCCGGTTGGCGGCGGTCTGCCGGAGGCCAGCCGGAAGCGCGCCCTCGCGGACGCCGCGAATCTCCGCCTTGTGCGCGTCAGAATGCGAAATAGATGAAGGCACTGCCTTGCCCCTGCTCGACGATCACCGCGAACAGCAGCATCGTCCAAATGCCGGCGATCGCTACCGACGGAGTTCGCTCGATCACCGCTTCCAGCGTAGTGTTGCGCATCGCCAGGTGAGTCCCGAAGATGGCGGAGACGATCGTCATCGCGATGATCATCGGCCCGAAGGCGATCAGCGCCACGGGCTTGGCCTGCATTCCGGCCATGCCGGTCAGCACGACGC
>DATANB010000012.1:0-64280 GCA_036266415.1 Bradyrhizobium sp.
GCCAGCGCTTCGCCCAGCGGATCGCCGTCGCATCCCCAATCACAAACTGTCTTGCCGCCGCCCGCGCCGCCGCGCCACCCTCAACAACCCGGATCACTCGAACTCGTAAATCGTTCGAATACCCCATTGCCAGCCTCCTCAGCCTGAGAAGACCATAGAATCTTATTCGCGGCCCAAGGGGAATCCCCTCGATTCACAGCAAATGGAAAACGCTCTAGGGCTAAGATCAAGATCGGCACCGCCGGCGCCCATCATTTGCGAACGCGCGACTATTACTTGACCGCCTCGCCTCAGGCCGCGGTACTAAGCTTCTCGAATGCAGAGTTTTTCAGACGGTGGAGGTCGCGTTCGCCGGACGCCGCCTGTTGAAGGATATGCTCCGCCACTTCAAGCGGCGTTACGGAGTTTCGGACCAGGAAGCGGCGATCCGTGACGACCTCGTTCAACGCCTGCCGCATGACGGCCACCGTCGATGCATCGTATTTTTGTTTCAGCTCAGTCATCGTCACGCGGGCCCCAATCGTTGGCCCGCGTCTTAGAGCGCTTTTGTAAACGCATGATGAATTGAGGCTGCGCTAGCCGCGATCTTTTTTGGGCGGCGACTGCTGTTCCGGCTGCGTATTGCGAACAGCCTCTGCCAGCATCTCGCGCAGCTGTGCCTTGGTCTTCGGTGGTTCCCGCGCGGTGGATGCTTGCCAATGAGCCATAGGCCCTATGTAGGGATGCCCGAGGGAGAATTAAACCATTGGAGCGGGCAAAAATCGGGGATAGCAGCCATCAATCCGACGGACCGCCTGCTATTCAGGCCACAAGCGCTACGTTCCGGAACGCCTTCACCAGCGGCCGCTCCAGCTTTCCACCCATCCCGCATAGGATCTTGTAGGCGTCCTGGCGAGATATTGTCGGTCGATACGGCCTCTTCTCGATGAGAGCGGCGTAGATGTCGGCGATCGTCAGTAATCTCACGAGATCGGAAATCTCCGGCGCCGTCAGTCCGTCCGGATAACCAGAACCGTCCAGATATTCGTGGTGGTGCCGCACGCCGTCGAGAATCTCCGGACTGACGCCTGGCGTGTCCTTCAATAGCTCGTATCCGATCACCGGATGGCGTCTCATGATCTCTTCTTCACCTGGGTCGAGGGATCCGGGCTTGTCGAGAACCGATCGTGGAATGTGGGCTTTGCCGATATCATGCAGGGTTGCTGCTATTCCGAGGCGCTTGACGTCCGGACTGGCGAAACCGATATCCATGGCGAAGCCGACCGCCACTCCCGTTACCAGCATGCAATGCTGGAAGGTTCCCTCATGATAGCGTCGTACATCGTCAAGCCACGCGCTCAGCCCGTTTTGCGCAATGCCGCTGATGATCTGCGATGTGGCGTTCTTGGCATCCGAAAGGTTTATCGGTTTACCGCGCCGTATGGCCGAGAACATCGACGCGAACGCCGCCGCGCTATCGCTGATCTCGGGCGAGGCAGCGGTGAGCTCGGCTTGTGCCGCCTTCTGCGCGACTTCGATCTGCTCCAGTTTGAACACGATTTCCTTTGGACGCGAAACCAGGGCGGTTGCTCCGAGCGCGATCGCCTGCGCAACCATGTGGTGAAGGTGGTTCTGAACGACAAACAGCCTTTCAGGAATGCAACTCAGCTCCTGCAAGACGAGCTTGATCTGTTCGACACGAACCATCTCGCGCAGGTCCGCATCGACCATCAGCACGCCGCTCGAGCTGTTTTGCGTATCACCGCCTCCCAGCAACTGCGGGACAACGTGAAATCGCGGTTCCAGCATGGCGCGGACGGCCGGTATCTTCGTAGGCTCATCGGTGACGAAATGAACGAGCATTTCATATCCCGGAAAACTGAGGTCGTGGCCTCTCAAATAACCAAAAGTAAACGCGTATTAACCAGCCATCATAAGCGAACTTCCCTAACCTAGCGCTAAAGGCGCAGTACGTGATTCGGGTCAGATATGGACAGCTGGGAAGCAATTGGAAAACAGTCCCCGGGGGGGCTCTGATGCGCTACATTTTCGGTCCATGCGGATAGGTCCGACGGAGCGGACATCATCCGTCAGACCGGCCATCTAAAGTGCGAGGCGGAGAGGGCAATGAAAAACGCCATGCTGGCTATTGTGATACTGACGGCCACGCTATCGCTGAATGCGACCGCATTTTCCCAGGCGGCGAAGACCGATGTTGGTCAGAAGGAGTATGAGGTGCAGTGCAGCATCTGTCATGGGATGGATGCGAAAGTTAACGGCGTTTGGGTCAAGCCCTGAAGGTCGCGCCGCCGGACCTGACGGCGCTAGCCAGGAAGAATGGGGGGCGTATTTCCGGCCGAGCGGATCAGTGGCGCGATTGACGGGCGTGTGGAGATCGCTAGTCATGGTCCACGTGACATGCCTATCTGGGGCATGCGATATTCGGTCGATGCCGCTCGACGCTTTGTCGATATTCCCTATGCTCAGGAAGCCTACATACGCGCCAGCGTGCTGCTCTTGGTCGAATATCTCAGCCATATTCAGCAAAAATAGCTCAAGCCGCAAACCTGGTACCGTGCATCCGGCAATCCCCCTCAGGGCGATCCAAACTGAAAGAAAACGGAGGAGAAATTGAAACTCAGCACATCTCTCTTTGTCTCCATGCTCGCGGTTGGCGCGCTCAACGGCCCGCCGGCGCAGTCGCAAGAGGTAAAGCTAGGCGATCTCGTTATTTTGCAGCCCTGGAGCCGTGCAGCGCCGCGCGGCGCGGAGACAGCCAGCAGCTATCTGACGATCGAAAACAAGGGCACGACCGCTGACCGCCTGGTCGGAGGATCGACGGACCTCGCCGAAAAGATTCAAATTGAACAAATTTCCACTGTCGGAGGCGCATTGACGGTGAACCCCGTTGACGGGGGGTTGGGGATTTCCCCGGGAGAGAAGGTGGTGCTGGCGCCCGGCGGCTATCGGCTCGGGTTACTGAAGCTGAAGAGTGCATTGAAGAAGGGCACCAAGGTGGCGATGACGCTGCAGTTTGAAAAGGCCGGTCAGGTCAATGTGCCGTTCGATGTGCTTGGCCCTGCCGCGAAAGGGCCGCCAGCGCCCAAACCCTCGCCGAATTCGGGGGCCGATGACAGCAAGATGAAAAAATGAGGCTGGCGAGGCCGGTGACCATTCAGGGCTGTGCATATCCGCCAATGGAATGGTCCGGCCGCGCTCCAGCCTCATCGGTAGAGGCAAGCGGTAGCGCCGTGCGCGGCCGGCAGATCAGCGGCTGCTGGCGACAGAGTGAAAGGCTTCCGGCTGGTCGGGACCTAGGTATTTGTCAGTCAAATAGACGGCGCAGATCGAGAGCATGATCCCAAGCCCAACGGCCAACACTGTCGGGACGACGAATTCCAGAATAATCACATTACGGGTCATCGCGGGCACTCGCTTTGACCTACCCCATGCACTAGATGCCACCTTCCGCTGAGTCGGGAAATTGAAAACTAAGGACGCGGGCGCCGCCGGAGGCACGTTGGGCGCTCTGCCGCGGCGGCGTAGTGCGGGGCCAAGAACATTAGACCGGGATGGGGCTGGCAGTTTCATCGGGAACTGGCAGCATCGCTCTCTGCAAACCGGTTTCTGCTGCAACGTTATATCCCCACATGAACAGGGCAGCTTCGATTTCTCTCGGACTCGCTCGGCATTCCTTTGCGACTTGCCAGATGAGTTGGGATGCCCACCGCACCATCGAAGCATGGCAGCGATCTCTGGCTTTGCCGAACAATCGCGGAAAATGAACGCGGTCCGTCTCGGGGATCCGTTTGGCTTCCCGGTCCACCGCGAAAAGCAATTGGTCAGCAACGTCGTGCTGATAAAACTCCCGTTCTTCCGCAAATCTGGCAACGAAGAAGCCGAGCGCGCCACCCACTCGACCGTCGTAGATCACAAGCTTCTGTTCAGGATCGGCCAGGCTCACGATCTTCGTCATCGTCGAGTTCATTATCAGGTTCATGCCGTCAAACGAATCCAGCGAGGCCCGCTCGTCTTTAATCAGGTTGACTGCGTTCGACAGCTTGGCGGAAATCTCATGCGCGTTTCTTTCGATCCACTCAAACGTCCGCTTCTGTCGATGCTTGTTATCCACGCCGCCCCAATGCATGATCGCCCGCAAGATGGCGCAAACATCCTTGTTGGATGCCCGTTGAATAGCGGACTGAAGATCGCCAGCCAATCGATCTAACTCGGCCTTGTTCTCGGAAAAGCTTTTGCCGCTGCAGGCATATTTCGATACCGCATCCGCCAGACCAACTGCCGACCATTTACCGTCAACCTTTCGCGACCATGCCGACGATTTTCCCCTGGAAGGAACGGCATACGAATGATGACGGCTCCCTGCCCATTCATGGGCGAGGAACTGGCAAAATTCGCTTACTTGGTCGTGGTTTCGAATCGTGGCAATCCTCCCACTGCCGTATGGTGTTGGTTGGAAAATGATGCATGCGCCCGCGCGGTCACGGCGCCATGCGCCTGCCAGAACCGGGTCATTTCGCGGCCCGCGCGGGCCCGCAAATCGAGGCAGTCCTAAACCGGTGCGACGTTATCTTGGGTCAGCAACCTTTTTGAGGACGAGATCCAATTTCGCCAAAATCCTTCGGAGCAGGGCGTTCTCCTCAAGCAGCGAATGCATGTCGTCGCCATGTTCTTCGTCGTCGCGAAGGGTCGGTGCAGCGAGCCCCGGAAGCAGCGAACCAGGGCTGTCGGTTTTTTCGACAGCCCAAAGTGAGGGTTCTGTGCGGCGGCCCTGCTTGTTACGCGGCAGATGTTCTATTTTCATGACTAATACCCTTACAAATAGCTGAACGCGCCCCCACGCCGTAACACCGCAAAAATGAATTGAGTCGGGAGGCGAATTTGAGTCCAAAAATTGAAGCGCATGGGGCAAGCTAGGGACGGCTGAGCTGACGCAACTGAACGTTGATCCCGTATGCCTATTCCTTCCAACCTGCGCCGTCGTTGGCAGACGTCAGCCTCCGGCTGAGCGCGGTCCGTCCCCAATAGCGGATACCTGGCGCCGGCCCGCACGTCAGCCTTGCGCCGATAGGCGACATCTAAACCCGGATTTCCGATGGTCCTCGAGCGCGGGCTCTATGGCCCCGGAGCGCTGCGGGCCTCTCGACAAAGCCCATGAAACCGGGCAATTTTAACGCCTTGGGAGTAGTGGGGGATTTCAATGCCGCTGACGCGGGGCCGTATTTTGGGTTACGATAACGAACGGATGGCGTTCAGGTTTTCGATGCTGGACGGCGCCGAGTCTGTCGAGTGTCAGATCAGCGCAGCGGCGATCGACGAACTCGTTGGCGGACCGAGAGGCAGTTACGTGGATCGGGAAATTCAGTTCTCGCAGCTGCGCGAAATCATCGAGGGTCTTGCATCCGCCAAGTTCGACACCGGTACCATCGTTCGTGGCAGTATTCTGCGCATTTTTGCGAAGGATATTCCGAAAGCAATGCGACGGGACGATCTTGGTCTCTCGCGTTAGGTTTGGCTAGGCGCTCAGCCGAACGCGACTCCTTGCGAGGTGGTTCCAGGGACGACGGTTGAACATCGTTAATCCAGCGGTCATGAAGAAAAAGTAACATTGCAGCGTGCGCTCTGTTCATGGCCCATTCACGCCGGCAGGGTTCATCTTGATGGCGGAATTCGTGCAGCCCATATTCGGAGACCAGCGTGCGCCTGCTCGTCGTTGAAGACGACCCCGATCTCAACCGCCAGCTCACCACGGCGCTGACCGATGCGGGCTACGTGGTCGATCGCGCATTCGACGGCGAGGAGGGGCATTTTCTCGGCGACAGTGAGCCCTACGATGCGGTCGTGCTAGACATCGGCCTGCCGAAGATGGACGGTATCTCGGTGCTGGAGGCATGGCGCCGCAACGGGCGAGCGATGCCGGTCCTGATCCTCACCGCGCGCGACCGCTGGAGCGACAAGGTGCAGGGTTTCGACGCCGGCGCCGACGATTACGTCGCGAAACCTTTTCATCTCGAGGAAATCCTGGCCCGGATCCGCGCGCTGTTACGCCGCTCGGCCGGCCACGCCCAGTCCGAACTGACCTGCGGGCCGGTCTCGCTGGATACCCGCACCGGCCGGGTCAGCGTATCCGGCAATCCGATCAAGATGACCTCTCACGAGTATCGGCTGCTGGCCTATCTCATGCACCATACCGGGCGCGTGGTGTCGCGCACCGAACTGGTCGAGCATCTCTACGATCAGGATTTCGACCGCGACTCCAATACCATTGAAGTGTTCGTCGGCCGCATCCGCAAGAAGCTGGATGTCGATATCATCCAGACCGTGCGGGGGCTCGGCTATCTGCTGACGCCGCCAGCGACAGGTAGCTGATCAAGGGGGTTGATCGGCGAGCTGTCTTACTCCTTTGTTCGAGCATGATCTTGCCCGAAAACCGACATCCACCGATCGGGTCGAGCCATGCGGGCATGCTTTTCGGGATCGTGCTCTGATGCGCGCCAGCTCGCTCGCCACCCGATTGTTCCTGTCAGCGACCGCCTGGGTGGTGGTGATCCTGCTGATCACCGGCATCGTGCTGTCGTCGGTGTATCGCGGCGCCACCGAACGCGCTTTCGACCGCCGGCTCAACCTCTATCTGCGCACCCTGATCGCGGAAGTCGCAACGCCCGACGAGCCACCCGAACACCAGTTCCAGTCGCTCGGCGAGCCGCTGTTCGAGCTGCCACTGTCCGGCTGGTATTGGCAGATCACCCGCACCGACTCCGAAAAACCCGAGATGCGCGGCTCACGCTCGCTGTGGGACAAGAAGCTGCCGAAGCTCGAAGACCACGGCGCCGATCTGACCGCGGCTGGCATCCGGCTCGGCTATGTCGACGGTCCCGAAGGCCAGAATCTGCGGATGGTGGAACGGCCGGTCGATCTCGGCGCCGACGGCAAGTTCCTGGTCAGCGTGGCCGGCGACGCCAGCGAGATTTTCGACGAAACGCGCAGCTTCGACTACTACCTCGGCGGCACCTTCGCCGCGCTGTCGATCGTGCTGGTGCTGACCACGATTTTCCAGGTCCGCTTCGGTCTGGCGCCGCTGAAACGCATTTCAGAATCGATCGCCGATATCCGGTCCGGCCGCGCCGAGCGACTGGAGGGCGAATTTCCCGTCGAAATCGCGCCGCTGGCGCGCGAGACCAATGCGTTGATCGACGCCAACCGCGAAATCGTCGAGCGCGCGCGCACTCATGTCGGCAATCTCGCGCACGCCATAAAGACGCCGCTGTCTGTCATCGTCAACGAGGCCTCGACACACGGCGCCGATCCGTTCGCGACCAAGGTTCTGGAACAGGCCGACCTGATGCGCGATCAGGTCGCGCACCACTTGGAACGCGCGCGCATCGCTGCGCGTCCCACCATCATCGGCACGGTCACGGAAGTTGCGCCTGCGATCGAGGCGCTGCGCCGGACCATGGAGAAAATCCATCGCGATCGCGGCATCGCCATTGCGATCGACGCCGATCCGCAGGCGAAGTTTCGCGGCGAGCGGCAGGACCTCGAGGAGATGGCCGGCAACCTCGTCGACAACGCATGCAAATGGGCGGCGACGCAGGTGTTCATCGAGGTGTTGGTGGAACCCCAGATCGAGCCTGGCGCCGGTTCGATGCTGCGGATCATTGTCGACGACGACGGGCGTGGCCTGTCGGCGGCGGAGCGCGCGCAGGTGTCGCGCCGCGGTCAGCGCCTGGACGAATCCAAGCCGGGCTCCGGGCTGGGACTGTCGATCGTGGTCGATCTCGCGGCGTTGTATGGCGGCAGCCTTTTGCTCGGCAACGCCCCGATCGGGGGCTTGCGGGCGGAACTGGTGCTGCCGGGAGTATGAGCGCCGTTTGCGCCGGTTCCTAACCGTGCGGCCGTAACCGGCCGATTTCGCTATTCCTAAACGACTTCTTAACGCCGCGGCTTTTATGATGACCGGTGGACGGTTTGCCGTCCGCACCACACAAAGCATGCATACCGGACGCATGAGCCAGACATCGACCGAGCGGCTGAGGGATTATCTCGCGCAGCTTCCGCCGCAGTCGCAGGCGCTGCTTATGCGGGAGTTCGAGCGCGCCATCGAGCGCGGCGAAGACATCGCGGTTGCCACCTTCGTGCTCGAGCAATTGCGCAAGGTGGCGCGCGGAACCGCCGAGGCGGCGCGGCCGCGCATCGACGATCCGGCGCGGCTGTTGTTCCGCCCGCTTGAGCCATTTCTCGTCGAAGGCAATGTTGCGGTACGTCCGGGTCAGGTCCGCCGCTCATCGCTGCTGCCGGTATGGCAATGGCTGAACCGCGACGATGGTGCGTCGCAGCAGACCCGCGAATTCGAAGCGGCGCTGGCGGGGATGCGGGAAACCGGAACCATGTCCGAACTAGAGACGGCGGTCCGCAAATTTCAGCTCGCCGCGGCCGATGCGATCTTCAGGATCGCCGCGCCCGTGCCTGGCGGCGACAAGCAGCGCGCGCTGGCCCGGGTCGGCCCACCCGATGTGATCGAGGATATGCTGCCGATCGGCTCGGTTCTGCAGGCCCGTGAAGCCCTGGATAGCCTCAACGGCAGGCTGCCCAGCTATTTGCGGGTGTTCGCGGAATCGCAGATTGACGCTGTCGGCCTCTCGCTCAACGTTCCCTCCCTGCAAACGCCGCAACTGCTGCCATTCGCGTTGTCGTTGATCGTGCAACGGCTGACTGCGCCGTGGCAGATCATCCGGCTCGCCATCAAGATGGCCGCCTCCGACGACGAGATCCGCGTAGCGGCAACGCCCTACGGCGTCGCGGTCACCATCGCGCTGCATGATCTGTCCCGCGTGGCCGCCGGTCTGCGGATGGATATCAAGCGCGGACATTTCGACAACGTCGCCGAACAGCTCAAGACCCTTCATGACGGCGTCCGCGGCCTGCGGACCGAACTCGATCTCCGCAACGATTCCGCGTGGGGCAGACAACTGGCGTCGATCCGGACCGACATTTCCAACGCTCTGCAATCGGAGATCGACAGTGTGCCCGGCCGTGTCCGGCGTATTCTGCGTCAGCGCGCCGACAAGGACATTCCCGCCGGCGCCAAGGTCGATCCCAGCGAGGTCGACGAGGCCGCTGCATTGATCGATTTTGTCGCGCTGTGCCGCACCTATGCCAGCGAACTGGCGATTAACGAGGTCACGCTGCGGACCTACTCGGACCTGCAGCACTACGTCGAGCAATCCACCGAGGCGCTGGTGCAATCGCTGCGGGGCGGCGACGGCAGGGCGCGGTCCTACCGGCAGATGCAGGTCGTGGCGGCGATCCGCTTCTGCGATGTGTTGTTCGGTCATGATTATGCGTCGCTGATGAGCCGCGCGGCCGAAAATGCGGCAACCGACGAGCGCAAGCCTTCGCGGGCCGGCTAGCCGGACAGCACGGAGTTCCGGGCGCAATTTGCGGTTGAGCGCGGCCCACGGGAGTTCCACTTCGCCCTGCGATAAACTGCCGCGTTTGTTGGTCGCTTCATTACAAAAGTTTAATTCGCTCGCCAGCGCGCCGTAAGGCGGAAATCCCCATCTTCAGTCCTGTGCGGTGCTTGCTTCGGCACCATCGATTTTAGGCTTTTGGAGATTTCTGCATGACCGAACGTCCGACCTATCTTTCATCCCGTCCGCCCCATCAGGCGCCCCGCCGTTCGCTGTTTTCCGCGCGTAAGGTTGCGCTGATGGCCTCGGTCGTTGCTGGCCTCGGCGTTGCGATCTACGGCTTCGGCCCGTCGCCGCGCCCGGTGGATATCTTCAGCAGCCCGGCGCATGCGCAGGTCAATAACGAGGTCCGCAAGGTCGAGAAGCCCGTCGGCTTTGCCGATATCGTCGAGCGCGTGAAGCCATCGGTGATTTCGGTGAAGGTCAACATCAACGAGAAGATCGCCAAGGACGACAGTTCCAACAACAATGATGATTCGCCGTTCCAGCCGGGCTCGCCGATGGAGCGCTTCTTCCGCCGCTTCGGCGGACCTGACGGTCTGCCGCCGGGCCTGCGCGGTGGACCCCGCGGACGTGGGGCGGTGACTGGCCAGGGTTCCGGCTTCTTCATTTCCGCCGACGGTTATGCGGTCACCAACAATCACGTGGTGGATGGCGCCGACAAGGTCGAAGTCACGACCGACGACGGCAAGACCTATTCCGCGAAGGTGATCGGCACCGACGCGCGCACCGACGTCGCCTTGATCAAGGTAGAGGGCGGTTCGAACTTCCCGTTCGCCAAGTTTTCGGACGGCAAGCCGCGGATCGGCGACTGGGTGCTGGCGGTCGGTAATCCGTTCGGCCTCGGCGGTACCGTGACGGCGGGCATCGTTTCGGCCAGCGGCCGCGACATCGGCAACGGCCCGTATGACGATTTTATCCAGATCGACGCGCCCGTGAACAAGGGTAACTCCGGCGGCCCGGCCTTCAACACCGAAGGCGAAGTGATGGGCGTCAACACCGCGATCTATTCGCCGTCCGGCGGCAGCGTCGGCATCGCATTCTCCATCCCGGCATCGACCGTGAAGAACGTGATTGCCCAGCTCAAGGACAAGGGCTCGGTCAGCCGCGGCTGGATCGGTGTCCAGATTCAACCTGTCACGCCTGACATCGCCGACAGCCTCGGGCTGAAGAAGGCGGAAGGGGCATTGGTTGCGGAACCGCAGGCCAACGGCCCGGCGGCCAAGGCCGGCATCGAATCCGGCGACGTGATCACCGCGGTCAATGGCGAGACGGTCAAGGATGCCCGCGAACTCGCCCGCACCATCGGCGCTCTTTCCCCCGGTAGTGCCGTTAAGCTCAATGTCATGCACAAGGGTCAGGACAAGGTCATCAACCTGACGCTCGGCCAGTTGCCGAATTCGATCGAGGCCAAGGCCGACACCGATAACAGCGATAGGGGCGGTGACACCCGAGGTATCGAAGTACCGAAGCTCGGCCTGACAGTTGCCCCTGCCAACAGTGTCGCCGGCGCCGGCAAGGATGGCGTTGTGGTCACCGAAGTCGATCCGAAGAGTGCGGCGGCCGAGCGTGGTTTCAAGGAAGGCGATGTGATTCTCGAAGTCGCGGGAAAGAGCGTCACCAACGCCAAGGATATTCGCGAAGCGATCAACGCCGCGCGTAGCGATAACAAGAACAGCGTGCTGATGCGCGTCAAGAGCGGCGGGTCGTCGCGCTTTGTCGCGGTGCCCTTGGCGAAGGGCTGAGTGTTGACCATTTTACTGGATGGAGGGTGTCGCCGGCATTAGTCGCCCCCGCCGACGGCTCTTTCCGGGGGGCGGGTGCAAAAACCCGCTCCCTTAAGTTCCTTCCGATGGAACACGCCCCCCTCCGTTGGAAGGTACAAAGGGCGGTGAGGTCCCCCAGCTTCACCGCCCGCTTCTTTGCTTCAAGGGGGAGGCGGCAGGTTGCCTTGCATGAGCATGCCGGCCGCGCCATGGTGATGGAAGGCCGACCCAATTGACGACAACCGACTCCCAGATGCGCCTGTTGATCATCGAAGACGACCGCGAATCCGCCGATTATCTGGCGAAGGCGTTTCGCGAGGTCGGCTATGTCGCCGATCTTGCCAGTGACGGCGAGGAAGGCTTGGCGCTGGCCGACGGAGGCGACTATGACGTGCTGGTGGTCGACCGGATGCTGCCGAAGCGCGATGGGCTGTCGCTGATCGGCACCCTGCGTGAGAAGGGCAACCGGACGCCGGTGCTTATTCTCTCCGCGCTCGGACAGGTGGACGATCGCATCAAGGGCCTGCGCGCCGGCGGCGACGATTACCTGCCCAAACCCTACTCATTCGCCGAATTGCTGGCGCGGGTCGAAGTGCTGTCGCGCCGCCATGGCGGCCCCGCCGAGGAAACCAGCTATCGCGTCGGCGACCTCGAACTTGACCGGCTGTCGCACCGGGTGGCGCGCGGCAAGGACGAGTTGACCCTGCAGCCGCGCGAGTTCCGGCTGCTGGAATATCTGATGAAACATGCCGGCCAGGTGGTGACGCGGACCATGCTGCTGGAAAACGTCTGGGACTATCATTTCGATCCGCAGACCAATGTCATCGACGTGCATATTTCGCGGCTGCGCTCCAAGATCGACAAGGGCTTCGAGCGGCCGCTGCTTCATACGATCCGCGGCGCGGGATACATGATCCGTGACGGCATTCGGTAAGCTGATCCGAACCACGGCGTTCCGGTTGACGCTGGCCTATCTGTTTTTGTTTGCGCTGTTTGCCGCGTCGCTGCTGGGTTATTTCGCCTGGAACACCCGCCGGCTGATCACCGAACAGATCACCACCACCGTGAATGCCGAAACGGGCGAGCTGTCGGATATCTTCGGACGCCGCGGCCTGCGCGGCCTGATTTTCAATATCGAGAACCGGGCGCTGCGGCCCGGTGCCAACCTCTACCTCGTGACCGCGCCGGCCGGGCAGGCGCTCGCTGGCAATGTCGGCTCGCTGATGCCGGGGGTGATGGCAAGCAAGGGCTGGTCGGAGACCGCCTACCGGCGGCTTGACGAGCAGGACACCGCCGATCATCGCGCGCTGGTGCGCGTCACCGAACTGCCCGGCGGCTTCCGCCTCCTGATCGGGCGCGATCTGGAGGAGCGGCGGCGGCTGTTCGGCATCGTCGCCAAGGCGGCGCAATGGTCGCTGCTGATCGTGATCGTGCTTGGCCTCGGCGGCGGCATCTTCGTGGCGCGGCGGGTGCTGCGGCGGATCGACGCCATGACCGGCACCACCCGACGCATCATGGCCGGCGATCTCAGCGGGCGGCTTCCGGTCGGGCGAAGCGGCGACGAACTTGATCGCCTGGCGGAAAATCTCAATGCCATGCTGGAGCGGATCGAGGCGCTGATGATGGGGTTGAAGGAAGTTTCCGACAACATCGCCCACGATTTGAAGACGCCGCTGACGCGGTTGCGCAATCGTGCCGAGGAGGCGCTTGCGCAATCCGGCAGCGAGGCCGAATACCGCGCCGCGCTGGAACGCACCATCGAGGAATCCGACGGCCTGATCCGGACCTTCAACGCGCTGTTGATGATCGCGCGCGCCGAGTCCGGGCAGGCGCGCGGCAACATGGACGATTTCGACGCCTCCGACGTCGCCAACGGCATCCACGAGCTCTACGAGCCGCTGGCGGAAGAGAACGGCACGACCCTGCATGTCCGGACGGCGTCGGCGCCGCTTCGCGGCAACCGCGAATTGATCAGCCAGGCGCTGGCGAATCTGGTCGAGAACGCAATCAAATACGGCAAGCCCGTCGCGTCCGCGCAGCCGCTCAGCGCCGGCGCGGCCGCCGGCGCTGCCAGCAAGGAGATCCTGATCGAGGCGAGGCGCGACGGCGACCAGGTGCTGCTCAGCGTCACCGACCACGGCCCCGGCATTCCGGAATCCGACCGCAAGCATGCGGTGGAGCGGTTTGTGCGGCTCGAGGCGAGCCGTACCCAGCCCGGCTCAGGCCTTGGTCTCAGTCTGGCATCGGCGGTGGCGACGCTGCATGGCGGTGAACTCAGGCTCAGTGACGCGCATCCCGGCTTGACCGCGACGCTGGCGCTCCCGGCGTCCGCGGTCGGCGGTGACAGGCTTGCGGCTCAAACACCGGATGTGCCACAGAAGGCGCCATGAACTCATCCGCGATGGGCGACGCGGAACACGATTGTCTGGCCGCGCGGTTTGTGGACGGACCGCATGTGTCCGCTCCCGACAATGCCGAGCTGCGGCTGGCGGACTGGCTGGCCGATCTCGCGCCGGAGCAGGCGGCCGCGGTCGACGGCATGTTCGCCCGATTTCCCCGCGCCAGAACCATTCTGCTGGGCATCGCGGAAGCCTCGCCCTTTCTGTTCGATCTCGTGCGCGCCGACGGCGCGCGTGCGCTCCGGTTGCTCGAATGCGAACCGGAGCGGCATCTGGCCGAACTGATCGAAGACACCTGCCGGGGGGCGGCGGCTGCGGCAGGCGAACCCGACATGATGCAATTGCTCAGGCGCATGAAATCGGAAGCGGCGCTGCTGATCGCGCTGTGCGACATCGGCGGCGTCTGGGCGGTGATGCGGGTGACGACCGCACTGACCGAACTCGCGGTTGCCGCGGTGCAGGCGGCGCTGCGCTTCGTACTCCGTCAGGAAGCCGCACGAGGGCGGCTGTCGCCATCGAACCTCGATGCTCCCGAGGACAACAGTGGTCTCGTCGTACTGGCCATGGGCAAGATGGGCGCGGGCGAGCTGAATTACTCCAGCGACATCGACCTCATCGTATTTTTTGATCCGGCCGCTCCGACGCTGGCGCCCGATATCGAGCCGGCGCCGTTTTTCGTGCGGGTCACGCAGGCCATGGCGCGGCTGCTGCAACAGCGCACCGGCGATGGTTACGTGTTTCGTGTCGATCTGCGGCTGCGACCGGACCCGTCCTCGACGCAGGTGGCGATTTCGACCGAAGCGGCCCTGCATTATTACGAGCGGGAAGGGCGCACCTGGGAACGCGCGGCCATGATCAAGGCGCGTCCCTGCGCCGGCGACGCCAGGGCCGGCGAGGCGCTCGTCGCGGAAATCGCGCCATTCGTCTGGCGCAAGCATCTGGATTTTGCAGCCCTCGCCGACGTGCATGACATGAAGCGGCAGATGCAGACCTATCGCGGGCAAAGCGAGATCGCGGTCGAGGGCCACAATGTCAAGGTCGGGCGCGGCGGCATCCGCGAAATCGAGTTCTTCGCGCAGACCCAGCAGTTGATCGCCGGCGGACGGCATCCGGAATTGCGGGTGCGGCCGACGCTGGATGCGTTGCGGGTGCTGGCGTCGAGTAACTGGATCACGCTCGAGGCGCGCGACCAGCTGACCGCGGCCTATGGGTTCCTGCGGCGGGTCGAGCATCGGTTGCAGATGGTGGCGGACGAGCAGACCCATGCGCTGCCCGACGATACCGAGGCGGTGGAGCGCTTCGCCGCTTTCCTGGGCTACGACAGCCGCGCCGCCTTCGCAAAGGATCTGCTTGGCCATCTCAATGTCGTGCAGGAGCATTACGAAAAACTGTTCGAGGGCGATCCGACCGGCACCGAAAGGCTGCCGGCGGCGGATTACAGCGCGGGTCCGGACGATCCGCGACTGCTCGAGCATCTGGCCGCACTCGGCTTCAAGAAGCCGCTCATGGTGGCAGAGACCGTGCGGCAATGGATGGCCGGTGACTACCGCGTGTTCAGGTCGGAAGCCACGCGGAACGCCTTTGTCGAGTTCGTGCCCGCGCTGATCGACGGGCTGGCGCATGCCGAAGAGCCCGACAGCGCGGTGGTGGCCTTCGACCGCTTTCTGCAGGCCTTGCAGCGCGGCGGGAGGCTGATTTCCCTGCTCAGCCAGAACCGCGACCTCGTCGCGCTGGTGGCGCTCGTTCTCGGCGCGGCACCTCGACTCGGCGACATGCTGGCGCGGCAGCCGCAGATCATGGATGGCTTGATCGATCCGCGTTTTTTCGGCGCGATGCCCGACCAGCGTGAATTGTCCGCGCGTCTCGCCGTGACGCTGGCGGATGCGAATTCGTACGAAGAATTCCTCGACCGGTTGCGGTTGTTCGGCCAGGAAAGCCTGTTCCTGATCGGCACCCGAATCCTGTCCGGCACGGTTTCCGCCCAACAGGCGAGCGTCGCCTTCGCCGACGTCGCCGAGGGCGTCGTCCACACCGTGCATGGCCTGGTGACCGAGCGCTTTGCGGCCCAGCACGGCCGGATCATGCAGCAGCAGACGGCGATCGTCGCGATGGGCCGGCTTGGCAGCCGCGAGATGACTGCCGCGTCCGACCTCGATCTGATCCTGCTCTATGATTTTGATGCCGAACATCCGGACTCCGACGGCGCGCGGTCGCTGCATGGGGCGCATTATTTCGCGCGCTTCACCCAGCGGCTGATCAGCGCCTTTACGACGCGGACGAACTACGGCGTGCTCTACGAGGTCGACATGCGGCTGCGTCCCTCGGGCCGGGCAGGGCCGGTGGCTTCGCACGTCAAATCATTCGCCGAGTACCAGGATCGGGAGGCCTGGACCTGGGAACACATGGCGCTGACCCGCGCGCGGGTGATTTCAGCTCCGCCCGACTTCCGCGCCGGAATCGAAAAAATCATCCGCGAGGTGCTGACGCGGCCGCGCGACGCCGGCGTCGTCGCCTCCGACGTGGCGGAGATGCGGCGCGCCATTGCGCTGGAGAAGGGCGAAGACGATGTCTGGGACCTTAAATATGCCGCGGGCGGGCTGGTCGATATCGATTTTATCGCTCAGTACCTCCAGCTGGTTCACGCCGCCGCCAGGCCGGACATTCTTGACGTCTCCACGCTGCGCGTGCTCGACAACGCCACGCGGCTCGGCGTGCTGCCGCAATCGGCCGCCGAAACGCTGCGCTCGGCGACGCACCTCTACCACGACCTCACGCAGATTCTGCGGCTGTGTGTCAGCGAAAGTTTCAAGCCGGAAAGCGCGGGAGAAGACCTGTTGCGCCTGCTGGCACGGGCCGGCGACGCGCCGGACTTTTCATCACTCGAGGCGCGCGTCAAGGAGGCGCAGTCCGAGGTGCGCCGGGTGTTTCGGACGCTGGTCGAGGGAGCCAGCTAGGCCGGCCCACGCCTGGGATCAGGCCCGGTGCCGATGTCAGCGCAGCCGCAGATGAAGCTGCAGCGGCTACCGGGTGCCACATTTTTTGGATGTCTGTCTTGCCGGGATCGTGATATCCGTTGCCCGGTAGACGTGGGGTTTCCTTTTGATCGACAAGCTTGAACTCCTGCTTGCGCTGGCAAAGGAACGTCACTTCGGGCGCGCCGCCGAGGCCTGCGGCGTGACCCAGCCGACGATGTCGACCAGCCTCAAGCAGCTTGAGGAAATCCTCGGCGTCATGCTGGTGCAGCGCGGCTCGCGGTTTCAGGGCTTTACGCCGGAGGGCGAGCGGACGCTCGACTGGGCGCGGCGCATCGTCGGCGACGCCCGCGCCATGCGGGAGGAAATCAACGGGCTGAAAGACAACCTCTCCGGCGAGATCCGGCTCGCGGCGATCCCCACGGTACTCGGCATGGTGGCGTCGCTGACCACGCCGTTTCGCGCCCGCCATCCGGATGTGCGCTTTCGCGTCGTCTCGTGCACCTCGGTCGAGCTGCTGGGCCTTCTGGAAAACCTGGAAGTCGATGCCGGGCTGACCTACATCGAGAACGAACCGATCGGCCAGGTTCGCACGATCCCGCTCTACAACGAGAGCTATCGCCTGCTGACCGCGCCCGATGCCATGTTCGGCGACCGCGACTCCGTCACCTGGAAGGAGGTCGGGCAGGTGCCGCTGTGCCTGCTGACGCCGGACATGCAGAACCGGCGTATCATCGATCGCGCGCTGCGTTCGGTTGGCGCCGAGGCGACGCCGACGCTGACCTCGAACTCGCTGCTCGTTCTCTACACCCATGTGAAGACCGGGCGCTGGGCCAGCGTAATGCCGGCCAAGCTCGCCGAGACCCTGGGCCTGGCGGATGCCGTGCGCAGCATTCCGATCGTCGATCCCGACGTCAACTACAGCATCGGGATGGTGATCCCGCAGCGCGATCCGATGACGCCGCTGATCGCAGCGCTTGTCCAGATCGCACGCGAGGTCGCGCCGACGCTGGAATCCTGAGCGGGGATATTCTGCGCCGGGCTAGGCGGCGGCGGCGATCTTCGCTCGCGCCTTCAGGGCGTCGCGCGGCAGCGACACGCAGACCACGGTACCGGCGCCGAGTTTCGAGCGCAGCCGCATCGTCCCGCCATGCAGGTTGGTCAGCGACCGCGCGATCGCAAGGCCGAGCCCTGAGCCGTGGTAGGTCTTGGTGAGCTGGCTCTCGACCTGCTCGAACGGCCTGCCGAGCTTGGCCAGCGAGTGCGGCGCGATGCCGATGCCGGTGTCGGCAATCATCAGCATGATGGAATTGCTGAGCAATCGGCCGCGGACCACCACCTTGCCGCCGTCGGGCGTGAATTTGACGGCGTTGGACAACAGGTTGACGATGATCTGCTTGATGGCGCGGCGATCCGCCACCACCGAAATGGCGCCGTCGATATCCGAATCCAGCAGCAGATTCTTGTCGTCGGCGCGCCCGGACACTACGCGCAGCGACTCCGCCAGCGTGGTCGACAGATCAAGCTGTTCCATGTCGAGTTTCATCCGGCCGGCCTCGATCTTCGACATGTCGAGGATGTCGTTGATGACTTCCAGCAGGTAGTGACCGCTGGTGAGGATGTCGTGACAGTATTCCCGGTATTTTTCCGAGCCAAGCGTTCCGAACATGCCGCTTTCCATGATCTCGGAAAATCCGATGATGGCGTTGAGCGGCGTGCGCAGCTCGTGGCTCATATTGGCCAGGAATTTCGATTTGGTCTGGTTGGCTTCCTCGGCGCGGGTTTTTTCCTCGGAATATTTTTCGGCGAGATCGGCTAGCTCGATGGCTTGCCGTTCGAGCTCGGCCTGCGAACGTTTCAGGTCGATCACGGTGGCACGCAGTCGGAGGTCGTTGTCGACCAGCTTGTGTTCGTGCTCCTTGATGCGCGTGATGTCGGTGCCGACCGAGACGTAGCCACCGTCCTTGGTGCGTCGCTCGCTGATATGCAGCCAGCTGCCGTCCTCGAGTTGCGCCTCGAAGGTGCGCGCGCCCGGCGCCTGGGTGCCGGTTTCGTGCAGCCGGGTGCGGACCTCCGGCATGCTGCCGACCTCGATCACGGTTTCATAGGAGGTGCCTGGCGTGACCGCTGAATCCGGCAGCTTGTGCAGGCGCTGGAAGTGCGAGTTGCACAGCACCAGGCGGTCGCCCGCGTCCCACAGCACGAAGGCTTCCGGGATCGTCTCGATCGCATCGCGCAGGCGCAGGTCGGCTTCCACCGTCTTCTCGGCGAGGCTCTTCTGTTCGGTAATGTCGACCGCGATTCCGATGAGGTGCAGGCCGGAATCGGCGGCGCCCTGGCTCAGCTCGCAGCGGACCCGCAGCCAGATCCAGTGGCCATCGGTGTGCTGCATGCGGAAGGTCTGGTCGATGTGATCGATTTTCGAGGAGATGAGCTGATCGGCAATCGCGAACAGGTCGATGTCGTCGGATTTCACCAGCGCGTTGACCTCGCCGAACCTCAGGAGGTCGCTCCGGGTATCGAGGCCCAGCATCGTGAACATCGACTGTGACCAGAAGATTCTGCCGCGCGACAAGTCCCAATCCCACAATCCGCAGCGTCCGCGATTGAGCGCGGTATCGATACGCCCGCGTACGGCGTCATTGATGAGATCGCCCTCGCGCGCGCGGGTCGATTGCCAGTGGAACGCAAAGCCCAGGATCAGCACGACAAAGCCGGTGGTGGTCGACAGCGTGACCGACAGTGCCGCGTCCGACCGCCAAAGCGAGTCGACCTTCTCCTGGATGATAATGACCTGGCCGGGCAGCGATTTGACGATGTGCTGAACCGCCAGCGCGCTGCCGCCGTTCGGCAGGGTGATGTCAGTCACGCCGGCTTGCTGCGCCGGCGCTGTCAGCGGCAGCGCCGCGCTGATAATGTCGAGAATGTTGCTGCTGTCACCAAGCCCGGCATCGATCGGCACGCGGGCGAGAATGCGCTGATCCGCGCCGATGACGATGACGTGGCGTCCGGTGGCGACGCCCCATGACGGAATGAGACCGGGCAGCAGCAGTTGCAGGCGCTCGAACGTGGCGGGCCGGTCCTGCCGGACCGAAGCGATGCGGTCGATGCGTTCGGCGAGAAAATCGGCGACCGCCGCCAGGTCCCGCTTCATCGAGGCCTGCTTTTGCCGGTTCTGGTCGACCACTTGCACGAACGCGCCGAGGCAAATGGTGATCAGGAAGGCAATAATCAGGGTGGGCACAGCGCGGCGAAGCGCTGGCTCCGCTATCAGCAGCCTGTGATAGGCCGGTTTCGCGATCGATTGCGCCAATCCCTTGATCGAATCGGATTGGACGCACGCGCTCGCCGCGTGTGCACGCGCCATGCCTTTGGCCCCCTCGGAAAACTTTTTGTACCGGTCTCGGAAGGACCCCAGTCCCTTTTCCGAATCACAGTGATTTGAATCCAGTTTTTGCCGGCTGTCGAGAGTCAACGATTCGTTAATGTAAATAAATCTTGTCCAACGGAGAATCGCGCCGCCTGCAAGGTGAGTCCGAAACAGGAACGTGCCCGCTCTAGTTAGGTTACGCGTCCGGCGGCTCGGCGTGGCTGATGACGCGTTTCACGGTCGGAAATGCGCGGCGCAAGGCGCGCTCGATCTCGTCGACAGTCTCGTGGACCTTGAGCACGCTCATCAAGGGGGTGGCGCGGCAATGGAAGTTCACGATCTCGCCGGCATCGGTATTGCGCACACGCACACTATGGATGTCGTGGATCGCGGTATCGGCGGCGAAGCGCGACAACGCGGTCTTGATGGCTACGACGCGGTCCGGCGCGGCATCGGTGCCCAGTGGCAATTCGGGCTCCATCGGCTCGATGTGGGTGTCGACCTCGGCGTCCTCGCCGAATTCGTCGCGAATGTTTCGCTCCAGCTCCTGGGCGATGTCGTGGGCGGCGTTAAGCGCCATTTCGCCGTCGACCTCGAGATCGATGCTGACGGTCAGCCTGCCGCCGAGATCGTGCACGGTGACATGGTGGACGGCCAGACCGGAATTGCGGGCGATCACCATGATGCGCTCGCGTACGCTCTCGTTGTCGCGCGCGACCGGCACGGCGGTGAAGGTCAGGTCGGCGTTATCGAGTACTTTTGCCACCGCGGCCTGCGCTTTTCGTTTGATCCCGTCGACGCGGTCGATCGGATAAGTGCGCGGCACCTGCACGATGGCGTCAATGAAGTGGGTCGATCCGACCATCCGCACCCTTAAGCGTTCGACATCGACCACGCCGGGGACCGACCTGATCGCGACGTCGGCTTTCTCGGAGGCGCCTTCGGGCGCGCGATCGAGCAGGGTTTCGACGGTGGAGCGCGCCAGCCGCAGGCCCAACAGCGCGATCATGATCGCGACGGCGACGGCGGCGGCGGCGTCACCCCAGGCATGGCCCAGTCCCGCGAGTGCAAGTCCGATGATGACGGCGATCGAGCCGAGCACGTCGGAGGCGAAATGCAGCGCGTCGGCCGCCAACGCCTGGCTCTTGGTGTCGCGCGCGGCGCGGTGCAGCGCCCGGGCGCGCCAGAAATTCACCGCGATATCGACCAGCAGCACGATAAACGGAATGGCCGAGATCGTCGGCGGCGCGGCCCCTTCGCGCAAACGGCTCCAGGATTCGACCAGAATGCCGCCCGCCAGCACATAAAGCATCGCGATCACGCCGAGCGCCGAGACGCTTTCGAACTTGCCGTGGCCGTAATGATGTTCCTCGTCGGCGGGGCGGTCGGAAACCCGCACCACCATCCAGGTGACGACGGTCGCGACCACATCGACCGACGAGTGCAGCGCCTCGGAGATCAAGGCGAGGCTGCCGATGGCGATACCGACCACTAACTTGGTCGTGGCCATGCCGGCGCTGGCAAATACCGAAATCGCCGCTACACGGGATTTGAGGCTGTGATCGGTGGGACTCATGGACGGGGTTTAGCAGCCCGTCCCGGAACATAAAAGCGCGGCCCGGCGGACAATAGCAGCGTGATTGTTGCGAATTGTTCCGACTAAAGATTGTCCGTATGCTAGCCAAGTCGAATATGCTTGGACAATCGAGGGCTGGGGCAAGCGATCGGGGTTGACGGAATGAGCACCACGCGACGTCTAGCCGCCATTCTTGCCGCCGACGTGGTCGGTTATTCCCGCCTCGTTAGCGCCGACGAAGCCGGCGCGCTCGCCAGGCTGGGCGTATTGCGGCGCGATATTATCGAGCCGAACATCGCCAGCCATTCGGGCCGGCTGTTCAAGACCATGGGTGACGGGTTCCTCGTGGAGTTTGCCAGCGCGGTCCAGGCCGCGACCTGTGCGATGAGGATTCAGAATGAAACCGAGGCAGCGGCCCAGGGTCTCGACGACGCCGGCAAGATGCGGCTGCGCATCGGCATCCACGTTGGCGACGTGATGGTGGAGGGCGACGATCTGTTAGGCGACGGCGTCAACATCGCCGCCCGGCTGGAAGGAATAGCGGAGCCCGGTGGCATCTGCATTTCCCGCCAGGTTTACGATCAGGTCGAGGGCAAGATACCGCTGTTTTGCCGGCCGCTCGGACCGCAAAAGCTCAAGAACATCGCGAAGCAGGTTGACGCCTACGTCATCGACCTTGACGGCATCGGCACGGCTGAGCCGGACAACATGAAATTGAAGGTCAATTATTGCCGGGCGAATGACGGGGTTCGGCTCGCTTATGCGGCCGTTGGTAGCGGGCCGCCGCTGGTAAAGACAGCGAACTGGATGAATCACCTCGAATTCGACTGGGAAAGCCCGGACCAGCACCATCTCTATTCCACGCTTGCGCGAGACTTTAGGCTGCTGCGCTACGATGCGCGCGGCAACGGGCTTTCCGATTGGGATGTCGAGGAAGTTTCACTCGATGCCTGGGTAAAGGATCTCGAGACCGTGGTCGATGCCGCAGGGTTCGACCGCTTTCCGCTTCTCGGCATTTCGCAGGGATGTGCGATATGCGTGGCCTTCGCGGTACGGCATCCCGAGCGCGTAAGCCATCTGGTCCTCTATGGCGGCTTCGCCCGCGGGGCCTATCGCCGTGCCAAGAATGAGATGGAACTGCAACAAGCCAAGGCGCTGGCGACGCTGATCCGGACCGGGTGGGGCAGCGATAGTCCGGTGTTTCGCCAGTTGTTCTCGTCGCTGTTCATGCCCGCAGGCACGCCGGAGCAGTTGCAACGATTTGCCGAACGGCAGCGCAAGACGACGACCGCAGAATGCGCCTACCGCTATTTCGAGATCACCAGGAACCTTGACGTAAGCGAGTTGCTGCCGAGGATCGGTGTGCCGACGCTTGTCATGCACAAGCGCGACGACCAGGTGCAGCCATTTGAAGCCGGCCGCGAACTTGCCGCCGGCATTCCCGGCGCGCGCTTCGTGGCATTGCCGGGGCAAAACCATATGCCGCTGGCGCAGGATCCCGAAACGGAGCGTATGCTCGAAGAGATCAGGCTGTTTCTGAAGCGGTGACGAACTTTGCTCAGGCCCAGAGCGGCGTTCATCTTCGCGACGTGGGCGGCGAGCGCCAGGCTACTCGCCTTTTCATCATACCTCTGAGGCCCGCGCGCTCCACAACCTGGGCAAGCAGCCCGCGGGTTTGCGCCTCCTCGACAAAGCTGCGTAGATATCCCATGGCAGCCTCGCGGCCCCTGGGATCGCCAGCGCGATGTTTTCCACGCCCCATCGGCCATCCAGCACGCGCGCACCGGGCATCTGGTCGGACATCTCGAACAAGGTCGGCTTGTTGGTCGCGAACAGGTCGAGTTCACGACGTTCGAACATTTCAATGGCGTGCGCTGCGCTCTGTGCCGGCACCACGGTCGCATTCGGCAGGAGTTTTGGAATGGTGCCCTGCGACGTGCTTCCCTGGGTGACGCCGACCCGAAGGCCGGGCTTGCCGACGTCCGGAAGGCTCGCGATCGGGGAGGCGGCCGGGACCAGATATCCAAGTTCCAGCGAAATCAGCGTCTGGCTGAACGCCACGTCGACCGCTCGCGCCGGCGTTGCGTTGCTGACCGTGAAATCAACGTCGCCCGCTTTCATTGCGGCGAGCACCTCGGCAATTCGCTGATAGCTGACCTGCTCGAAGGGAACGTCGAGCCGTTTCGCCAGCGCCTTGCCCAGATCGATGCACAGGCCATGCATTTCCCCGGTCCCGCGGTCTCTTGCCATGGACAGGGGGCTGCCAGGAAAAGCGCCGACGCGCAGCTTGCCCTTGGGGGCCAGCACTTCGCGTGGCGTCTGGGCTTGTGCGGGAGGACCCATGGATTCTTCCTCCGGCTCGGCCCGGGTTACAGTGTCACCACGATCTTGCCGAGATGCCGGTTGGCTTCCATGTGCTCGAACGCCTTGCCGATATCGTTAAAGGCAAACACCCTGTCGATCGGCAATTGCAGTTTGCGCGATTCCACCGCCGGCCAGATGTCCTTGCGGACCTCATCAAAGATCTCGCGGATTTCCTCGATCGAGCGGGTTCGGAAGGTGACGCCGATATAGTTGATGCGACGCGCGGCATGTAGATCGAAGTTGAAATCGGCATGGGTGCCGCCGAGCCTGCCGACATTGACGATGCGGCCCTTGATCCTGGTAGCCGCCAGATTCTGGCTGGCGACCTTGCCGGAAACCTGATCGACGATCAGGTCGACGCCTTCGCCGCCTGTTGCTTCCAGCACCTGCTTGACCCAGCCGGGATCGCTGGAATCCACCGCGAGGTCGGCGCCGAATTCCTTCAGCCGCCCGCGGCGCATCGGGTCGGTGGACGATCCGATCACGGTTTTCGCGCCCTTGAGTTTTGCGATCTGCATCGCCATCAGGCCGACACCGGAGCTTGCGCCCTGGATCAGCACGGTCTGGCCCGGCTGCAGGGCGCCGTTGGTCACCACCGCATTGTGCATGGTCGCGAGCGCGACGGGCAGGGTGGCCGCTTCCTCGAAATTCATGTTCGAGGGCGTGCGAAACAGCCGGCCGTGGTCGGCCAGCGTATATTCCGCGAACGCCTGGGCGCCCGAGCCCATCACCTTGTCGCCGGCCTTCACGCCTTTGGCGTCGGGGCCGACTTCGGCGATCTCGCCGGCCCATTCCATCCCCAGCACGGTGCCGACGCCGCCGGCGCTGCCGTGGGCATGGCCCTTGGTCATGCCGAGATCGGCGCGGTTGAGGCCGCAGGCGCGAACGCGAACCAGAACCTGCGTGCCCTTTGGCGCGGGTTTTGCCACCTCGGCGATGGCAGCGCCGTTGGCGCCGTAGACATAGGCTTTCATGTGGCATTCTCTGCTGGCGGGTGAGAGGGAGCGGATTATTCCGCGGCTTCGCGGCGGACGCCGGACATCATGCCCTCGAGCCGGTTTCGAATGATGGATTCCGCCTCACGCATGATGCGCGACACCAACTCGGCGCAGGAGGGGATATCGTGGATCAATCCCTGCACCTGGCCCGCCGACCAGATGCCTTCGTCGGCGTCGCCTGACGCATAAACCATCTTGCCGCGCGCACCCGCCACGAGTTCGCGGACCTGCTCGAAGGTAGCACCTTCCTTCTCCATGGCGACGACCTTGGTAGAGACCGCGTTCCTGGCGACGCGCGAGGTATTGCGCATGGTGCGGAAAATCAGCTCGGTCTCGCGCTCATCATTGGCGACAATCTTCTCCTTGATCAGCTGATGGATCGGGCTTTCCCTGGTGCACATGAAGCGTGTGCCCATGTTGATGCCTTCGGCCCCCAGCGCCAACGCGGCGACCAGGCCGCGACCGTCACCAAAACCGCCCGAGGCGATCATCGGAATCTTCACCTTGTCGGCGGCGACCGGGATCAGGATCAAGCCCGGTGTATCGTCCTCGCCGGGATGGCCTGCGCACTCAAAACCATCGATCGAGATCGCATCCACCCCCATGCGCTCCGCCGACAGCGCGTGGCGGACGCTGGTGCATTTGTGCACGACCACGATGCCGTGCTTCTTGAATTCGGTGACGTGCTCCTGCGGCTTGTTGCCGGCGGTCTCGACGATCTTGACGCCGCTCTCAATGATGGCCTGGCGATATTCGGCGTAGGGCGGCGGTTTGATCGAGGGAAGTATGGTCAGGTTGACGCCGAAGGGCTTGTCGGTCAGGCCGCGGCAGCGCCCGATTTCTTTTGTCAGGTCCTCGGGCGTCGGCTGCGTCAGCGCGGTGATGAAGCCGAGCGCGCCGGCGTTCGCAACGGCTGCGACAAGCTCCGCGCGTCCGACCCATTGCATGCCGCCCTGCGCGATCGGGTGTTCGACGCCGACGAGCTCGGTAAAACGCGTTTTGATCATTGCCGGTCCTCAGCTCCCCCCGCACGCGGGCAACCCTGCGCACGCTCTGAAGCTTCTGAATTTTGAGGCAGAATGCCGTCGCGTCCGGCAAATGTCCACCGGACACAACAGGGGTTAGAGCAACACGATCATGCAAAAACAGCGGATTTGCCTCGACCGGCCCGGCTGCTCGGATTTTCATGAGATGCTTCGAAACCGGATGCTGGAAATTGGCGCAGAGATGGCCTGCCGGATTCGAGCCCACCTCAAGGCCGGAGCGATCGCAGGTCGACGGGGAGGCCTGTCAGGCGGAAAGGGACCTTGCCGCGGCGGTCGCCTCGTCGTCGAACGCGGCCGAGATGTCGCCGATGCTGATCACGCCGATCAGGTTGTAGTTGTCGATCACGGGCAGATGGCGGATGCGATTCTTGTTCATGAGATGACGAGCATGTTCGAGCGTATCGGTCGAACTGCAGGAGACCAGTTGCTGCACTGAAATCAGCTGCGAGACCTTCAGATTGACGCCGTCGGCGCCGTGCTCGGCAATGGCACGCACGACGTCGCGTTCCGTGAACATGCCGGCGGCAGTATTGCCTTCGGTCCGCACGACGTCCTTGACCACAAGCGCGCTGATATTGCTGGCGCGCATCAATTGGGCGGCAATAGCGACGGTCTCGTTCATTCGGACCGTCGCAACGCGGGCAGTCTTCTTGCGCAGGATGTCTCCGACTTGCATCGCAACCTCCTTCAAATGATCCGCAGGACGCCTTTGGTACTGAGCAAATTGGTATACATTATGCCAATTGTCAATTTAATATCGAAAAAATCCAGTGCTTTTGAACCGCAGAAAGCGACCGAGGCACCGGTCGTTCAAGTGGAGATAGGACGATACGGTTCCCAGTCCTGCCAGGCAAAAAAAGCGTACCCGGGCGCACGCTTCTTGCTGTCTTCGCGAGCCTGTGGCGGATGGCCCTTGCGAGCCTGCGCCGACCGGCCTGTTAGCAGCCATTCGGCCGCCTGCCGCAAATCAGGAACACGTGGCCCACGAACTCGGCGATTTCTGCATGAAATTGGCAATCGGCGCCAGCAGTGACGCGGCCGGCTGACATTGCAAGGGCGACGGGACATCGATGGGATTTGGGTTCCGATCCTTCAGACAAATAGAGGCGCACCGATGGCGCCTCTTGTCTCTATCGAGAATCTATCCTTCTCAACCTTCGGCCATCATCCGCGCGCGCATCGGTTTAAGGACGAACAGCGCTATTGCCACGACGGCTATGTTCATGATTGCCGTGAGCAGGAACACAAGATGCCAACTGCCAGTCGATGTCTTGATCATGTTGGCAACCGGAACCAAAAAAGCGGAAGTGCCCTTCGCCGTATAAAGCAGGCTAAGATTCACCGTCGCGAACTTAGGTCCGAAGGTGTCGGTACAGGTTGAAGGAAATAGGCTGAAAATCTCACCCCAAGTGAGGAAGATCAGCGCCGCGAACAGCACGAAAGCCCAGGGAGCGGTTCCGAGCGTTCCCAGCAGCCAATAAGCACAGGCTCCCAAGGCGAACGCAATTGCCATCGTATACTCGCGACCGATCTGGTCCGAAACCCAGCCGAATAGCGGGCGCGCCGCGCCGTTCGCAACGCTATCGATGATCAGCGCAGCCGTGAGGGTCGAGGCACCGAAGAAGACGATGGTATTTGCGACGTTGAAATCCTTGGCAATCGGCGCGATCTGTGCCGTCGCCATTAAGCCACTGGCGGAGACCATCACAAACATGACGTAGAGAATCCAAAATATAGGCGAGGCCAAAACCTCTTTTGGCGCATAGTTGCGCGATGACTGCACGACCTTCGCAGCGGGCGCCCCCGCCACCTCGCTGGGCTGCGGTGCGCGCAAAAACCAGGCCAGGATGAAAACAATTCCGCCCTGAAATAACCCGAACCATAGAAAGGCTGCTTCATAGCCGCTGGTGCTGATGACATAGCGGATGGGAATGACGGTCAGGGCCGCCCCGGCGCCGTAACCCGCAGCGGTGAGGCCAACTGCAAGACCACGCCGGTCCGGAAACCATTTAACTGCGAGACCGACACAGGTGGCATAAACCGCGCCGCCCCCGATACCGCCGACAACGGCGCCGACGTACAACATCGTCAGTGTTTCGGCATACGCGTTTAGGACCCAGCCAATCGCTACCATAATCCCACCGAACGCGACTACGATCTTCGCTCCATTCACGCCTAGCTGGTCGACAATCCAGCCCTCGACTGGTGTTAGCCAGGTCTCAAGCGCAATGAAGATGCTGAAGGCTACCTGGATCGCAGCGATGGACCAGCCATGCTTTGTCGCAATGGGATTGACGAAAAGCGTCCATCCGTATTGCAGATTGGCGATCATCACCATGCACAGGATGGCACAGGTAAGTATCGTCCACCGCGTCGAGTTAATTACGACTGGCCGCGCCTCGTCCTGAGCTGCGATTGCCATTTGTCTTCTCCCCGTCTTTTATTTTCCGTTTCGCTTGATATCGCGACATTATCCCGCAAAACTGATCTTTGTATACGAAATTATGCATTCCAAATCGGTTTTGCGCTATTCGGCGGCGACCTTTCGCGGCGGATCGAGCGCGCCGGAATCGTGGATCTCGGCCACCTGGTGATCGGTGAAGCCGAGAACCTGCCGCAGGACTTCGTCGGTATGTTCGCCAAGCAGCGGCGAGCGCAATACCTCGGTCGGGCTGTCCGACATCTTGATGGGATTGCCGACCGACAGATACTTGCCGCGGGTGGGATGATCCACCTCGACCACGGTGCCGGTGGCGCGCAACGACTGGTCTTCCGCCAGTTCCTTCATCGACAGGATCGGACCGCAGGGGATGTCGTCCTTGTTGAGGATATCCATCGCCTCGAACTTGTTCTTGGTCATGGTCCATTGTTCGATGCGGCCGAAGATTTCGTTCAGGCGCTTCAAGCGTGCTGGCGGCTTGGCGTAGTCTGGATGAGTCTTCCAGCCGGGCTCGCCGATGACATCGCAGATCTTCTCCCAGACCGGCGCCTGGGTGATGAAGTAGATATAGGCGTTCGGATCGGTCTCCCAGCCCTTGCACTTCAAGATGCGACCCGGCTGACCGCCGCCGGAATCGTTGCCGGCGCGCGGAACCGCGTCGCCGAACGGAATTCCTTCGCCGAACTGGCTGTACTCCGTGAGCGGACCATGGGCGAGGCGCTGCTGATCGCGCAGCTTGACGCGCGCGAGGTTCAGCACGCCGTCCTGCATCGCGGCGGTGACCCTCTGTCCCCTGCCTGTAGCGGTGCGCTGATAGAGCGCGGCGACGATGCCGAGTGCCAGGTGCAGGCCGGTGCCGCTGTCGCCGATCTGCGCGCCGGTGACCAGCGGCAGGCCGTCGTGAAAACCGGTGGTTGATGCGGCGCCGCCGGTGCATTGCGCGACGTTCTCATAGACCTTGCAATCTTCGTAGGGACCGGGACCAAAGCCCTTGATCGACGCCACGATCATTTTCGGATTGATGCTCTGGATCTTTTCCCAGGGAAATCCCATGCGATCGAGCACGCCGGGGCCGAAATTTTCCACCAACACGTCGCAGGTCTTCATCAGCGCGGTGAGGACTTCCTTGCCCTTCGGATTTTTGGTGTCGAGCGTGATCGAGCGCTTGTTGTGGTTGAGCATGGTGAAATACAGGCTGTCGACGTTCGGTTTGTCCTGCAATTGACCGCGCGTGATATCGCCAACGCCGGGGCGCTCTACCTTAATGACGTCGGCGCCGAACCATGCCAGCAGTTGCGTGCAGGTCGGTCCTGACTGGACGTGGGTGAAATCGAGGATTCGAACGCCCTTTAACGCTTTTGTCATGGTCTTGCTCCGTATCGTCTGCTCCTGCGCGGGCAGGAAGGAATGGCGGCGGGGCCTGCGTGTCCCCGCCATGGTTGAGTTATTTCTTGCGTAGTGCGCTTTGCGGATTGAGGTTGCCGATGCGGCCGCTCTCGGAGCCGGACGCCGGATCGATCGCCGCGTTGATGAGGGTGGGCTTGCCGGAGTCCATCGCCGCGTTCACCGCGCGCTTCAACTCGTCGGGCGTCGTCGCATGCACGCCGACGCCTCCGAATGCCTCCATCATCCTGTCGTAGCGCGAGCCCTTGACGAAGACGGTCGGCGCAGGGTCCGAACCGACGGAATTGACGTCGGTACCGCGGTAGATACCATCATTGTTGAAGATGACGATGCAGACCGGCAGCTTGTAGCGGCAGATCGTTTCGACCTCCATGCCGGAGAACCCGAAGGCCGAGTCGCCTTCAATAGCGAGCACCGGCTTGCCGGTCTCGATCGCCGCCGCGATGGCGTAGCCCATGCCGATGCCCATGACTCCCCAGGTGCCGACGTCCAGGCGCTTGCGCGGCTGGTACATGTCGATGACGCCGCGCGCGAGATCGAGCGTATTGGCGCCCTCGTTGACCAGAATGGCATCCGGCCGCTCCTTGATGATGGTGCGCAGCACGCCGAGCGCGCCGTGATAGTCCATCGGCGAGTTGTTGTTCATCAGCCGCGGCGCCATCTTGGCGACGTTCTCCTCGCGCTTCTTGGCGACCGCGCCGGTCCAGTCGGATGGCGGGACCGCCCATTTCGCGCCCATGCCCTCAAGCAGGGCCGAGACGCACGAACCGATGTCGCCGACCACGGGGGCGACGATCTCGACGTTCGAGTCCATCTCCTTGGGCTCGATGTCGATCTGGATGAATTTCTTCGGCGCCTCGCCCCAGGTCTTGCCCTTGCCGTGCGACAACAGCCAGTTGAGGCGCGCGCCGATCAGCATCACAACGTCGGCGTCTTTCAGCACCGTCGATCGCGCCGCGCCCGCGCACTGCGGATGCGTGTCAGGCAGCAGGCCCTTGGCCATGCTCATCGGCAGGAACGGAACGCCGCTCTTCTCGACGAAGGCGCGGATTGCGTCATCGGCCTGCGCGTAGGCGGCGCCCTTGCCGAGGATGATGAGCGGACGCTTGGCACTCCGGAGGACATCGAGCGCGCGCTTGACCGCTTCCGGAGCCGGAATCTGCGCCGGCGCCGCGTCGATCACCTTCACCAGGGACTTCTTTCCAGCCTCGGCGTTCATCACCTGACCGAAAAGCTTGGCGGGCAAGTCGAGATAGACCCCGCCCGGACGCCCGGAGACGGCCGCGCGGATCGCGCGCGCAAGGCCGATGCCGATGTCGGCGGCATGCAGCACGCGGAACGCCGCCTTGCAGAGCGGCTTGGCGATGGCGAGCTGATCCATCTCCTCGTAGTCGCCCTGCTGCAGGTCGACGATCTCGCGCTCGGACGAGCCGGAAATCAGGATCATGGGGAAGCAGTTGGTGGTGGCATGGGCGAGCGCGGTGAGGCCATTGAGGAAGCCCGGAGCGGAAACCGTCAGGCAAACGCCGGGCCTCCTGGTCAGGAATCCGGCGATCGACGCCGCATTGCCGGCGTTCTGCTCGTGACGGAACGAAATGACGCGGATTCCCGCGGCCTGGGCCATGCGGCCGAAATCCGTGATCGGGATGCCGGGCACGCCGTAGATCGTGGTGAGGCCATTGAGCTTCAGCGCTTCGATGATGAGGTTAAAGCCGTCGGTCAGCTCCTGCTGCGCCTCGGGTGCTTTTGTATCAATGCTCTGTACTATTGCCGACATACCGCTTCTCCCTGATCGTTTCTTGGTGCGGACGAGTTTGTCGTCTTCTTGTTCGCCCGGAATTCCGGAATAAAAGGCCGTCGCTAAAAGAGTTCCTGGCCGTGAGCCTCGACATAGGCGGCAAGGCCGAGGGTGTGGTCGCGGGCGCGCTTTTCCGCCAATTCGGTGTCACGCTCCTCGAGCGCTTCGATGATCGCCAAATGCTCGGGCAGGGATACCGCGATGCGCTCGGTTCGCCCGATCGTGAGCTGCCGGTAGCCGCGGACGTGCAGCAGGATATCGTTGGTCATATCGATCAGCACCGGCGACTCGCTGAGCGAGATCAGCGCCTGATGAAAGGCGATGTTGGCCTTGGAATATTCCTCGACGTGATCCTGCGGCAGGCGATCCTTGTTGAAATTCTTGAAGAAGTCGCGCAGCGCGGAAATATCCTTCTTGCGCGCGGTGGTCGTGATCAGCCGTGCGGCCATGCTCTCCAGCGCCGCCCAGGCCCGGATCATGTCGACAATCTCGCTCTTGGTGCGGCGCACGACGACAATGCCGCGGCGTGGCACGGTCTTGACGAACCCGTCCTGCTCCAGCATCGCGATCGCTTCGCGGATCGGGGTGCGGCTGACGCCGAGGCGCTCCGACAGCGCGCGTTCGTCGAGCATGATCGGTTCCGGCGTCGCGTAGATGTCCATCTTGAGGATGGCTTCCTTCAAGGCTTCATAGGCCTTGTTCTTGAAGCTGGTCTCCGGGGCAATTCGGACAATTGCAATTTCTGCCTCGGGCATGATGGGCTGCGCCTTGGTTTGTTTCCGCAGGGGCACGACTGATCTCCTCCAAGGGAGACGTCTTTTACCAGATCAATATCGGTTTATGTTTGGCATACCAAATGCCAGAATGTCAAGTTACCCATGTTTTCAGCACTTCCGTCCGATGCTGCGGCTTGACAACTTCGGCTCTGGCATACCAAATGCCATCACGAACCCATCGACGGTCGCGAACAACATTGCGGCGGACGCGGTCCCGCGTTCCGCCATTGCCGGGAACACCGATTGAGAGCGCGAAGGCTATCCGCGGTCTGATGCCGTGTGGGCATCGCCGCGAATTAAAAAATAGACGTCAAGGAGGAAGCCAATGTCGAATCCCAAAGATGCGGTCCGCAAAATACTCGATCTGGTCAAAGCGGACAAACGCACCAGTCTGACGGCGCCGGAAGGCAAACTGGTATGCGACGCCTACGGCATTCCGGTTCCGAAGGAAGGTGTTGCCAAATCCGCGGCCGAAGCCGCCAAGATAGCGACCGGCATGGGCTTCCCTGTGGTGATGAAGATCGTCTCGCCGGATATTCTTCACAAGACCGAAGCCGGCGGCGTCATGGTGGGGGTGAAGAGCGCCGCTGACGTCGAAAAGAATTACGCGACCATTCTGGCCAACGCCAAGAAATACAAATCCGACGCCAAGATCGAAGGTATTCAGGTCCAGCAGATGCTGCTGGGCGGACAGGAAGTGATCGTCGGCGCGGTCACCGACGGATCATTCGGCAAGCTGGTGGCCTTCGGCCTCGGCGGCGTGCTGGTCGAGGTTTTGAAAGACGTCACCTTCCGGCTCGCGCCGGCGACCAGGCAGGACGCGCTGTCGATGCTGGACGGCATCCAGGCCCATGAGATGCTCAAAGGTGTCCGCGGCAGCGATCCGGCCAACCGCGATGCGATCGCGGGTATCATCGTCAACGTCTCAAAGCTGATCACCGATTTCCCGGAAATCGCCGAGATGGATCTGAACCCGGTGTTCGCGACCAAGGACAGCGCGATTGCCGCCGACGTGCGCATCGTCGTCGATTTCGCGCCGAAGCCGCCGCGTCCGCGTCCCAACCATGACGACATCGTACGCCAGATGAACCGGATCATGAAGCCGAAGGCGGTTGCGGTCATCGGCGCCTCCTCCGAGAACGGCAAGATCGGCAACTCCGTGATGAAGAATCTCATCAACGGCGGCTACAAGGGCGAGATCTATCCGATCCATCCGAAGGCCGATGAGATCATGGGCAAGAAGGTCTATAAATCGGTCAAGGATGTCCCCGGCGAGATCGATATCGCGGTGTTCGCGATACCGGCAAGCCTCGTTGCATCGGCGCTGATCGAGTGCGGCGAGAAGAAAGTGGTAGGCGCAATCCTGATTCCCTCGGGCTACGCCGAAACCGGCAACGTCAAGGGCCAGGAAGAAATCCAGGCGATCGGGCAGAAATACGGCATCCGCCTGATGGGCCCGAACATCTACGGCTTCTATTACACCCCCGCCAATCTGTGCGCGACGTTCTGCACCGCCTATGACGTCAAAGGCGGTGCCGCGCTGTCGTCGCAATCCGGCGGCATCGGCATGGCGATCATCGGCTTTTCGCGCTCCGCCAAGATGGGGGTCTCGGCGATTGTCGGCCTCGGCAACAAGTCCGACATCGACGAGGACGATCTGTTGACGTTCTTCGAGCAGGACGACAATACCAAGATCATCGCGCAGCATTGCGAGGACCTGAAGGACGGTCGGGCGTTTGCGGAAGTGGCAAAACGCGTCTCTAAGAAGAAGCCGATCGTGGTGCTGAAGGCCGGCCGCACCTCGGCGGGCGCCAAGGCCGCGAGTTCGCACACCGGGGCGCTCGCCGGCAATGACAAGATCTATGAGGACGTCTTCAACCAGTCCGGCGTAATCCGCGCGCGGTCACTCAGGGACATGCTGGATTTTGCACGCGGCATTCCGATCCTGCCGACGCCGAAGGGCGAAAACGTCGTCATCATCACAGGCGCCGGCGGTTCGGGCGTGCTCCTGTCGGATGCCTGCATCGACAACAAGCTTTCCCTGATGACGATTCCGCCGGACCTTGATGCGGCGTTCCGCAAATTCATCCCGCCGTTCGGGGCTGCGGGCAATCCTGTCGATATCACCGGCGGCGAGCCGCCGATCACCTACGTCAACACCGTGAAACTCGGGCTCGAGGACCCGCGCATCCATTCGCTGATCCTCGGCTACTGGCACACCATCGTGACGCCGCCGATGGTGTTCGCCAAGAACATGGTCGAAGTGAAGAACGCCATGAAGGCCAAGGGCATCGAAAAGCCGATCGTGGCCTCGCTGGCCGGCGATATTGAGGTCGAGGAGGCTGCCGACTATCTCTACCAGAACGGCATTGTGGCTTACGCCTACTCGACCGAGATTCCGGTCGCGGTGTTGGGGGCCAAGTACAAGTGGGCGCGCGGCGCGGGCCTACTGTAGAACGGCAGCCACCGGATTGGAAAATGCCGCCCCGGTTCGGGCGGCATGTGTCGTGGTTTCCCGTCGATAGCCGCGGTAAAGCCGATATCGAGGCATTTCGCATTTGTGCTAACAACGGAGAGGCACGAAGGTCCTGCAGATCTGCGCCGCATGCGCAAATGACCCAGTGAGAATGTCCATGATCGATTCCAGCCCCAGCCGCACGGCTCTTTCTGCATCGCTCATGAGAGCTTTGCATTCCCGCCGTGACCCGTCTCCCCTTCTGGACGATCCCTGGGGCGACCGGCTGGTGCCAGAATCCGAGCGGGACAGATTTGGTCAAAGGATTTTGGCGAGAATGGATTCAGACGCGCGCGCTGCCGCCCTGCGGGCGCCCGGCTCGATATTGGACGATTTCTTGCTGGCCAATGTCGCCTATCCGGGCGTCGTCATTCGATCACGCTACACCGAGGATGCGCTAAGGGAGGCAACGAACAGAGGCGTCCGCCAGTATGTGTTGATAGGGGCCGGCCTGGACAGCTTCGCGCTCCGCCGCCCTTCTTTTTCCGAAACCCTCGAAATCTTCGAAGTCGACCATCCGGCAACGCAAGCCTTCAAAATTCAGCGCATCAAGGATTGTCGTATTTCGCTTCCTCCGTCGGTGCATTTCGTCGCTGCTGACCTCGCGAACGAAGATCTTGCAACCGCTCTGGCGCGATCTTCGTTTCGAAGGGACGAGCCGGCATTCTTCTCGTGGCTTGGCGTCACGGTGTACCTAACGCGAGAGGCCAATCTCGCAACACTGCGCGCCGTCGCCAACGTTGGTGCTCCCGGAAGCGAACTGGTTTTCACATATGTTGATCAAATCGAGTTCGTCTCGGGTGGATCGCGGTCGCTAGGCGACGCAAATGCCCGGGCCGTGGCGATGATGGGGGAGCCCTATCTATCCGGGTTCAATCCGAAGGAGATCGCCAGCGATCTGGCGCATGTCGGCCTCGAGTTGGTCGAAGACCTCGATGGACAGAAAATGTCTGAACGTTACGGGAGGACTGGGACGAATGCCCTGAAGCCTTCCAACAGCCTGCACATCGCGCTAGCCCGCGTTCACTCTACGAGACCGGGATGACTTTTCTTCGAATCGTCAAATCGCCACGGGTTTTGCTGCATGGCGCACTCAAAGCGCTTCCCGCGCGCCGAGCCCGAGCATGAAGCGTTCCCTGATCTGCACGGGATCACGCCGGGTCGTTCCTATCCCCGGCTTGTCGTCGATGCGCACCCCGATCAGCGTCGGGCCGGCCGCTGACAGGGACTGATCGACCAGCCGCTCGAAATCCTCCTCGTCGGCCGCCCAGGCGCTATTGGCAAGGCCGCAGCCGATGGCGATAGCCACGATATCGGATACCGCGGCGGCCGGGGTCGGTTGCGCGCCGGTGATCTGGTAGACGCCATTGTCCATCACGATCATGCAGAGGTTGTTCGGCTGGAGCGCCGCGATGGTCGACAGGCAGCCCATTTGCATCAATAGCGAGCCGTCGCCCTCGAGCGCGAAAACGCGGCGCTTCGGCTGCGCCAGGGCAACACCGAGCGCGATCGGGAAGGCCAGCCCCATGCTGCCGAGCATATAGAAGTTCTGCGGGCGGTGGCCGGCGGCCCACAGGTCGAAATTGGTATTGCCGATGCCGCCGACCACGGCTTCCTCGTTCTTCAGCTTTGCGACCAGCCGCGACGTCAGGTCGAACCGGTTCATGACCTTGGTGTTGCGGGCAGGAGTGCTGGTTGGCGTGCTCATGGCTTGGCTCACTTGTCGAACACTTTGCCGCCGGTCAACAGCGGTGACAGGATCAGCGCCACCGGCGCCTGCGTGGTGATGGCCTGCTTGATCGATCGATCGACGATGAACTCGAATTCGTCGAGCCGGGTGCAGGTGTGATGCTCCATCGCCAGCGAGTCGAGCACCGGCCGCATGGTCCGGCAAACCATCGACTGCCCGTAATTGAATTCGCCAAGCGTGCCGCGTTCCGACACGAACATGATTAACGGGATCTGATAGGGGATCGCCAGCGACGCCAGCACATTGGCCAGCGTCGCGAAGCCGGAGGTCTGCATCAGCACGGCGCCCTTCATGCCGCCCATCCAGGCGCCGGAGACGATGCCGACGGCTTCTTCCTCGCGCGCGGTCGGGAAGGTCAGGAAGAACGGGTCGGCGTGAATATTCCTGATCAGCGTCGTCAGCACGCGGTCGGGAACATAGGGTACCAGGCGGATGTCGTTGCGCTTGAGCGTTTGTAGCACGACCTCGTGCCATGTGTTCGCGGGAGGAGGCTTCCCATCTGAGGACTTCTCATGAGAGGACTTGGGCGAGGCTTGTTCCCCGGCAGCCACCATCGAATTCTTCCTTGCTTCGCGACGATTTTTCGTTCGCGATATAATCGCGGCCGTCCCGTCAACGCGCCGAAACTTGACGCGATCTCCGGGATTGTCAACATATCCTGGCGGTCACGCTGATCTGCGGCGGATGGCGATGCCATTCGTGGGCGGCGGGCAATAAAGAAGCAGCGAAAAGATCGGGAGGGAAGTCATGGGCGGGTGGTTTCGGGTGGCCGCCGCAGCGCTGGCGCTGTTCACCGCGGGCGGCGTGGCCTCCGCCCAGTCGCCATTTCCGTCCAAGCCCGTGCGTATTTTCGTGCCCTATGCCGCGGGAGGCGGCGTCGACATCCTCGCCCGCACGCTGGGCGATGTGGTTTCGCGGCAATGGGGCCAGGGGGTCGTGGTCGAAAACCGGCCGGGTGCGGGCGGCGTCGTCGCGTCGCAGGCGCTCGTCAGCTCGGCGTCCGATGGCTACACCCTCATCGTCGTCGCCAGCGGTCACGCCACCAATCCGTTCCTGTATCCGAAACTTCCCTACGACACCTTCAAGGATTTCACGCCGATTTCGCTGCTGGCGTCCTCTCCGAATATCCTGCTGGTGAAGGCCGACTCTGCGTTCAAGACGGTGGCCGATGTGATCGCGCGGTCACGCGCGAAGCCGGGGAGCCTGGCATACGCCCACGCCGGCACCGGAACATCGACCCATTTGGCCGGCGAACTTCTGAAGAACCTCGCAAAGATCGACATTAATGCGATCCCCTACAAGGGCGGCGCGCCCGCGATCAACGATCTTCTGGGCGGGCAAATTCCAATGTCGTTCAACAACGGTCCGGAATCGGTCGGACAGCTTGCGGCCGGCAGCGTGCGCGCTCTTGCGGTGACGACCGCGTCGCGGGCGTCCTTTCTGCCCGACGTGCCCAGCATGGCCGAGACCGTACCAGGCTACGACACCGAGGTGTGGTGGGGTCTGCTCGGACCGGCCGGCATGCCTCGCGATCTCGTCGAGAAGCTCTCGCATGATTTCGTCGCGGCGTTGAACACCGAGCAAGTCAGGGAGCGCCTGACCAAGCTCGGCGCCACGCCGATCGGTAGCTCGCCGCAAGCCTTCGATGCAAAGATTCATGCCGACTACGAGAAATGGAGGCCGATCATCCAGGCCGCCGGCATGAAGGCCGAATGAGTCATGGGGCCGCCGGATCGGGCGATCCGGCACCGCATCCTCGTCACCAATCCCGCAAAACTCTATGGCTTCCCGAACTGAAGGTTTCCAAAGCGATGTCCGTCAACAGCAAGCGCGTGTTCTACGTCAAATACCTGGCGAACGAGATCTATGCCGACATCCTGCGGGCGCGGCCCGACGTGCGGCTCGACCGGCTCGAAAACGAAAGCCCTGAGGACATTTCGGCGCCGATCCTTTCCGCCGCGCATGCCTATCAGATCGGCGCGGCGCGCGATGAACTCGCAAGACATTTCCACGCCGACCAGGATCTGCTGCGGCGGGCGCCGAACCTGCTGATCGTCTCGAGCAATGGCGCGGGCTACGATCCCGTGGACGTCGAGGCCTGCACGGCGGCGGGCGTGCTGGTGGTCAACCAGTCCGGCGGCAATGCGCACTCCGTGGCCGAACACGCGCTGGGCATGTTGCTCACGCTGTCGAAACGCATCATCCAGGCGGACCGTGCGCTGCGGCGCGAGGCGAATGTCAACCGCAACGCCCTGATGGGCACCGAGGTGCAGGGCAAGACCATCGGCATTGTCGGGCTTGGCAATGTCGGCCGCCGCATCGCCGCGCTCTGCAGGGGCCTGCTCGGCATGAACGTGCTGGCCTACGATCCCTATCTGTCGGCAACCGAGATGGCGGAACGCGGCGGCGAAAAAGTCACGCTGGATGAACTGCTGCGCCGCTCCGACTACGTGTCGATTTCCTGTCCGTTGACGAAGGAAAGCCGCGGCATGATCGGCGCGCGCGAATTCGCAGCCATGCAGCCGCATGCCTATTTCATCACCACGGCGCGCGGTTTCATCCACGACGAGGCGGCGCTGGTCGAGGCGCTGCGCGACAAGCGCATCGCCGGCGCCGGGCTCGACGTCTGGGCCAGGGAGCCGCCGCCGCCGGACCATCCGCTGCTGCAGTTCGACAATGTGCTCGCCAGTCCGCATACGGCCGGCGTGACAAAGGAAGCGCGGGAGAACATGGGTCGGATCGCCGCCGAGCAAATGCTCGACGCGCTCGACGGCAAGCGGCCGCCGCGCATCATCAACCCCGAGGTTTGGGGCGACTACGCCCGGCGCTTCGAGCGGACTTTTGGCTTTTCGCCGGGATAAGGGCCAGGACGGGCGAGCCGGCCAGCCGGCACCGAATTTCCCGGAGAAGATCTTGCCCATGGGCTGCTCGATCGCGGCAATGAATCCACTGTGAATCGACAGTCGGACGATGGGCGCGTTGCTATTTTCGCGGCGCTCTCGACAGGCGCCGCGGAGGCGACCATTTCTGCCTCAAGCGCCGGTTTCGCGGAACACTGGATTCGCCGGGCGCAGAAGGAATTTGCGAAATGCGACAGTTGCGTACGTTATGGCGAACCGCGCCGTCCCAGGTCCGGCGCTGTTTCGCTGAGATCGTCGCCATCGCGGCCGCCGGCCTGTCGGCCGCCGGCGTCTAGCCTTCATCCCAGCGTTGCCGCCGCGGCTTGCGCGTCGGGAACCACATCATGATCATAGAGCCGCCTGCGGAACGCGGCGTGGGCGGTGAGTTCGGCGTCCCTGACACCCAGATCGGAATAGGCGGAGTCATAGCGCAAGCCGTTCTCGCGCGCGCCGCGCTGGACCTGCGCGACGCGCTCACGGCGCAGCCGCTCGTAAGCGAGCAGGGCCTGGGGAGCCGTCGTGCGGTCCGCGCGCGCCAGGATGGTCGCGAGCGCGATGCCGTCTTCGATCGATTGATTGGCGCCCTGGCCGAGATGCGGAAGCATTGGATGGGCGGCATCGCCAAGCAGACCCAGCCTTTGCCGGGTCCATGTCGGCAGCGGCTCTCGATCATACAGCGCCCATCGGAACGTCAGCCGGGCTTCCTTCAACAATTGCTGGATGCGCGGATCCCAGCCCGCAAAGGCCCGCCTGAGAACGTCGGGATCGCCGGGGGCCGACCAGGATTCCTTCATCTCTTCGTCGGTCGGCATAAATCCGACGTAGTTGATCAGCTTCCCGGCGCGCACGGGAAAGGCGAGGAAGTGTCTCCCCTGGCCGAGCCACATTTGCCAGCGGTCGGACGGCCAGTCGGGAATGCGGTCATGCGCGACCAGTCCCCGGTAAGCCACGGAGCCTGAAAACACCGGCAGGGACGCGCCAAAGACATGGGGCCGAAGCTCGGAATGGATTCCGTCCGCGGCGATGACGACGTCGCCTTCGACGCAGGCGCCATTAGCAAACGCCACCCGGGCCGCCATGTCGTCCTGCTCGAATCCGGTGCATCGGTGTCCGGTATGAACCGTGCCGGCGGGTAGCGCGTTGCCCAACATCTCGACGAGATCGGCGCGGTGCATTCCGAACGTCGCATTCCAGCCCGAGGAGTCCGTGACCTGCACCGGCGCGATAGATGCGCCGTCATGGCGGAAATAGCGGGAATCCGGGCCGACGCGGGCCCCCCATTTCTCCACCGCCGGTCCCAGTCCGATCCGCTGCAGATGCCGCACGCTGTTGGGGGTCAGGAATACGCCGGCGCCGACCTCGCCGATCGCGGGCGCCTGTTCGTAGACCGACACCGGTATGCGTTGTGCGGCCAGCGCATTGGCCGCGAACAGGCCCCCGATTCCGCCTCCGACGATGACAACGCGGGGGCGGGCCTGCGCCATCATCGGCTCCTTGTCGCTTTGGCTCATTTTGGCTCACGATGACGGGAAAGGCTGAAATAGGTGGGGAGTGGCGTTGTATCCTCCCACAGTCCGGGGCATTTTGCCAACCGATCGCGGCAGAGACCGCCGATACATCGGGAGGCATCATGCGGAACGCGTACATCCGGCCCTTGGCTTTGGCCGGCCACTCCGTGGGCGCGCTCGCGCTTTGGTGCGCCTTGTCGGCGCTCTGCGCCGGTTCGGCGCGCGCGGCCGACTATCCGGATCGGCCGGTAAGGATCATCGTGCCCTTCGCTGCGGGCGGCACCGCCGACGCCATGCCGCGTCTGGTCGGTGACTGGCTTTCGCGCAAATGGGGTCAGCCGGTAGTGATCGAGAACCGCACCGGCGCCGCCGGCAACATCGGCGCCGATTTCGCCTATCACTCGGCTCCGGACGGCTACACGCTGCTTTCGTCGCCGCCGCCGCCGCTGGTGATCAACCAAAATCTCTATCCAAACCTTGGATTCGACCCGGCCAGGTTCGAGCCTGTTATCGTCATGGCCCACGTGCCGAACGCGCTGTTCGTCAACCCAACGAAAATCAAGGCGTCGAGCGTAACCGAGCTGATCGAATACCTGCGGAAGAACCCGGACAAGGCCACGGCGGCCACGCAAGGCAACGGAACGACCTCGCATCTCACAGCCGGGCTTTTCGAGGTGATGGCCAAGGTGAAGCTGCGCACGATCCCCTATCGTGGATCGGCGCCCGCGCTTTCTGGCCTGCTCGCCGGCGACGTCGACCTGATGTTCGACAATCTCGGTGTGTCCTTGCCCCTCGTCGAGGCCGGCAAACTCAGGCTGCTCGCGGTGGCATCAAGCCGGCGCCTGCCGTCGCTTCCCGATGTGCCTGCTATCTCGGAGGTGCTGCCGGGATTCGAGGCGGTTGCCTGGTATGCGATCGTCGCGCCGCCGGGAACGCCGAAAAGCATTACCGAGAAGATCAATGCCGATGTGAACGAAGCCCTGCGCCAGCCCGAATTGCAGGACCGTCTCAAAAAACTGTCGGCCGAGACTTTTGGCGGATCGGCCGAGAAGGCCGCGAACTACATGCGAGAAGAGGTGGAACGGTGGGGCGCTGTGATCAAGGCCGCCGATATCAAGCTCGAATAGGCGACCTTGATCCCTGTCAAAAGCGCCGTATCTCTGGGTGCATCCCGACGATGAACGGGGAGGCCGCCGAATGCGTCCTTACACTACAAAAGAAAAAGCTAAAATAACTACCGGTGCAGTGGCTTCTCTGGTCATCGTGGGGTGGATTGTCGTGGTGGCTCTCGGATTTCTATCTGCGCGATAGCAAGGCCAGCGAAGACCCCGTGAAGGCGGTATTGGTCGTATCGTGCCGCAATCGCGGTTGCTGGTGGGTTCTAAAGTTTAGGCTACACGGAGCAACGCAGGCTCAATCTCCAAGAAAATTTCGCCATTCGCGGCCTCGATTTGGTAAACGATAACCGACTCGTCATCAGTGATACCGGGCTCGTTGGTTACGATGCCGCAGTCCAGTTCTTCGGACTCGGTTGCTAATCGTGCAGTGAGCGGAGAAACGCTGTCCCACGTTTTGATGCGAGCCAGCATCGAGTGCATTTGCTGTCCTTCCCCGCGTTCGCCGCCCAGAATCCCGTCAAGCATGATCCGGTCCGTTTCCTTCGTGAACGCAACCGTCTTTCCGCAAGTCTCTATTGCAAATACGAACATAATGTTTTCTTTCTCTGTAGATTTCCGACACCGCGAGTGCTGTGTCGGTCGTGCCGGGTGCGGCGGAAAAGGTCTATCTTGTTTTTGAATGAAATCTCGACGTGACTGGCGAAAAACTTTCGCTATACCCGCTTTTGTTTAGTCCTTAAAACCGGCGAAGCGATGCCTTCCGAAAAGCAAAAGGCGCAGGCATTTACGCGCTGCGGGCCGCCGGGTTCGAAAATCGATTGCTTATGAACGTGCCTGCCCGGTGGGGAAAGAAGAACAGGTTGGTAAGCGTTGTTCCGAAAAAGGAACAAAGGTTTTGTTGCAGCGGGGTCACAAAAGCCCGCCTCCGGCGGCAAAAAGAAAAGCCGCCCGAAGGCGGCCCTTCGATTCCGTGTGTTGCTGTTAGGCGAGGACGCTCGTGCGTCGCCAATAAGCCATGAAGCCGACGCCTGCGAAGCCGAGAAGCATTAGTGCCCAAGTGCTGGGCTCCGGGACGCCGCCCTCTGTTAGATTGGGGGTGTGATACGTCAGCGTCGAGCCGGAGACGAACTGGATGTGACCGCCCGTGTTGATCAGCTGACCGGTCAGGTCGAGCTCCGAGAACTGAAAGTTGCCACCCAGTGTGTCGAGGAAAGTGCCGAACAGCTGATTTCCGCCTGACGTCTGCAGAACGTTCCCGGACGTGCCGTCCAGATCCCAGATGATCTGGCCAGCGGAGACGCCATTCAGAGTCATAAGTACATTGGTGTTAACGTTGCCCGATGTCCGCAGGACAAACACATCGTTGGCGCCCCCCGTGAGCGTCAAAAGGGTGTTCTGGAGCGATGTAAAATCGATGACGTTCAAGCCGCCATTGCCCGTGAACGTGGTCGCGCCGCCATTAAGCGCCCCGACCGTCTGCGTGTGAGCCAAGCCGTCCAAGTACGTCTGCAAGGCGTGAGCCTGATTAAAGGCGCTCGACGTCAAGCTTGACGAGACCAGCGTCCCAACGGGGTGCGTATCCAGCCCGTTGAAAGCGTTGAGCAGGGCCGTGGTGTCGGCAAAGGTGCCGCCCGTGATGCTGCCATTGTTGCCGCCGGACGTCGTAACCGAAGAGCCGTCCCCGACCAGCACTTTGCCGCTGATTGGGCCGCTGTTGATGGTGAGCGAAGCGCTGGGCCCCACCGATACAATCGCGTAAGGTGAGAGATTAGAAGTAGGAGGTGGGCTATAGATATCCGCGCGCGCCGGCGCGAATGTTATCGCGCTCGAGCCGGCCAAGGCGGAAAGCAGTATCACCGATTTAATAGACATGTTTTTAATAGACATTCTTCGCCCTCGCTTTGGAACCTTCATTCTGGCCATCGCGTAGGAAACCTTTGGGCAATTTAAATGATGGCGGCCCGCTTGTAAATCTCAGTTTTGCCCAACCGGTCAGCAGTGGATACCGTCCCCGTGCTGATTATTTTTCAGGCCGGAATTAATCGGTCCCTCAAATATTTCAAATTAAATAGCCGGAAATCGAGGGCTGGGGCGCATCACCGCCGCGTCTCATACGCCCTAGCGATATCCTCATCGGTCAGTCCAGCCCTTACGCTGGCCCACATGGCCCGGAACCGCTTCTTGCAGTCGTCAAGATCGGAGCCTGCTCCGCCGCCACCAACGGGCTTGCCGTAGAAGTTGCAGGTCCAGCGCCATTGCGGGACGTGCGGCGGCAAGCCGGGCTGGCGCATGATCCGGCCAACCGGCAGGCCGCGCCAGATCACGGTATAGTCGTCGGCGTAGCTCTGGCCACCGATCACGGTTGGGCCAGGGCTATGATTTCCAGATCGGTCATGGCGGAACAACCAATTAAAGGCCGGTTTGTTTTCGGGGCCATGTCACCTGACGATGGTCCGTGGCCCGGCACGGTCTCCGCCTTCCTAACCTCCGGGGGCGGGACCGTGTTCTCTGTTGCCGCGAATCTGCTAACTACACTTTTCTACAGTCGGCTGGAACGAATTCCGGTTCCCGTTATTGCTTGTCTGGCAGCAGCAGGGGAAGTCGAATGATCGGCAAAGAGTATTTGATGCGTCAGGCGACGATCCTATTCAAGTTCGCCAAAACAACGAGTGATTCCACGGTCGCGGCTGGCTTGCTCCACAAGGCGGCTGATCTGAAAGCCCAAGTAGGCGAGGAAATGCGGCCCTCTGACAAGAGTCCTCGCGCACCGGATGTCGAAGGTCCTGCCTAGCTGTTGCAGGTCGAGCGCCGAACCACAGCGAACCTAATGGGCTGTCACAACATCAAGCCACTTCCAGCCCGCGTATTTATCACCGGTCTGTCTTAGGTGCCTGTACCGTTGCAAGCTTTGCCACGACTTGTGACCCGATATCGACACGGCCTGCGGGATCGTCTTTCCCGTTTCAAACAGGTAGGATACTCCGTCGTGCCGCAAGTCATGGAAACGTAAGTCGCTAATATCTAAAAATTTGCAGGCGCGGGTGAAGGCCGCGCCAATTGCATCGGTCGAGTAGGGAAAGACGCGACCGCTGTTTTTCATAGCATTGATTATCTTCAATGCGGGTGTGGGCAAAACACACCATGTGTCGTTTCCGATCTTCTCGCCGGGATGTTTCATATCACGCACTAGCAAACGACTATGCTTGGAATCTACATCGGACATTTCCTGTCGAGTGATTTCTTCCTGCCGTCGAGTCGAGAAGATTGCATACGCTATTACGAAGTGCATCAACGCGGCTTTTGGACGGCGTTTTGATCGGTCAAAGAAGTGCTGCATCAATAAGTCGTGTTCGGGCAGGGTAGGGCGTCTGTTCCTGTGTTTACTTTTTGAGATAATCCCAAGTCTTCTAAGAACGACTTGAGCATCCGCCATAGCGGATGGGTCCAACTGATAGCCCCACGCCGGTTTGGCGATAGCAAAAATGGAAGCGAGGTGCGAAAGATAGTTGCCGACGGTCTGTGGCTGCCTTTCGCCTTTCGCTAATTCCTTGGCAAAATCTACTATGTTTTCGCTTTTAATTTCGGGACAGTCCATGTTGGCAAGGTCGTATTCTTTAATCGATTTCAAGACCTGTGCTTTGGTACGGCCTATGACCTTTCTCGACTCGTCGATGTAGCGGTCGATAGCCGTCGATAGGGATACCGCTGGTGAGTTCGCCCGTTCGATGGCCCCATGTTCCGAGAGTTCAGTCTCACGCCTCTTGAGCCACGCCACCGCCGCCTGTCTGCGGTCAAAGGTCTTTGCTTCACGCAGAATGATGGTGCCCTTCTTCTTGCGAAGGATTTGGGCTGTGTATCCGGTGGAACCGTCGCTTCGTTTACGAGCTACTATCGTTCCCATTGACGTGCCTCGGTTTGTGGTGCCAGTCGGTCCAGATTTTGAGGGAGGCGGACTCAAAACGGTACGACATTTGCCAAAATGGTACGACAATGTTGTACCCAGTACGACAAAACAGTCAAGAATGGGCAAAAACGGACCCAAATGAGCAGCTTAGAAAATGCAAGAAGTGCCCGTCAAATCGGATAAAGTCAGCACCTTCAACGGTTGGCGCTTTTGTATAGCGCCGATGATGGACTGGACCGACCGGCATTGCCGGGTCTTCCACCGCCTGATGACGCGGCGTGCGCGGCTTTACACGGAGATGCTGACGACCGGCGCCATCCTTCATGGCGATCGCCGGCGGCTGCTCGGTTTCGATTCAAGCGAACATCCCGTGGTCCTTCAACTCGGCGGCTCTGATCCGCGCGATCTCGCGACGTGCGCGAGGATCGGCGAGGATTTCGGCTACGACGAAATCAATCTCAATGTCGGCTGTCCGTCGGATCGGGTGAGGGATGGCCGCTTTGGCGCCTGTCTGATGGCGGAGCCTGGGCTGGTCGCTAGAGGCGTCCATTCCATGAAGCTTGCCGTGAACATTCCGGTCACCGTGAAGTGCCGGATCGGCATCGACGATCAGGATCCGGAACAGGCGCTGGATGAATTGGCGCGCGGCGTCATCGCGGCCGGAGCCGACGCGCTGATTGTCCATGCCCGCAAGGCCTGGCTCAACGGATTGTCGCCGAAAGAAAATCGCGACATCCCGCCGCTCGACTATCCCAGGGTATATCGGCTAAAAGCCGCGATGCCGCAGGTGCCCATCATCATCAATGGCGGCATCGCCTGTCTCGCCGAGGCGAAAGCGCATCTCGGTTTTGTCGATGGCGTCATGCTGGGGCGCGCGGCCTATCAGGAGCCATGGCGATTGCTCGGCGCCGACCCCGCAGTGTTCGGCGAGGCGGCGCCGCATGCCACGATGAAAGACGTGCTCGAGGCGATGGTCCCCTACATCGAGGATCAACTCGCGCAGGGCACGCGGCTGCATTCAATGACGCGGCACTTTGTCGGCGCGTTTCACGGCGTGCCGGGCGCACGCGCTTTCCGTCGCCATCTCGCCGAAAACGGCGTCAGGCCGGGCGCCGGCGTGAATGTCCTGCGTGATGCGATGGCGCTGGTCGAGCGCCCTGCGGTAGCCCCGATCGCCGCGTAACCTTCGGAATTTCAGGGATAGCCGTGCAGCATCAGCCGGTCGGCATGCACTTCCCAGCTTTCCAGTCGATCCAGAAAGCTCATGCCGAGCAAATTGGTCTTCATCTGTCCGTGCGGTACCACAAGCGCCGGCACTGAACGCTCGACGAGCTTGCCGATGGCAAGACGGTCGAGGGTTAGCCGGGCCGCCCGCGTATGTCCGCCGGCGGTCTCGACGTCGACGTCATATTCGAGCAGCTCCAGCGGCAGCCCCGCCGCCTTCGCGGTCTCATAGGTCAAGACGACCGAGCTCGCGCCGGTGTCGATCACCATCGGGGCGCTAACGCCATTGATTTTGGCCCGCAGCGCGAAATCACCGCTCTGCCCGCGCGCGATCCGCACAGCGTGCGCATGCGACGTGGTCCGCTTGCGCAGCAATTCCGAGACGCTGTCACTGGCGCGCGCGATCCGTTCCGGATCCTTATAGGCGACCACCGCGCCGGCGGTTGCCGCCAGCATCAGCAGGACGAGCAAAACGCGGCTCACGGCCGGCCTCCCGTGCAAACGTTCGTCAGTGGGCCTTCGAGCCCGTCTCGGGCTGATGCAGCCCCGCGCCGGCCATGCGCGCAGCGAGCTGCGCCATCACCGCCTGCCGCTCGGCGTTTTCCATCCGGTGCCAGCGCGCGATCTCCGGAAGCGTACGTCCACAGCCGAAACAGAGGCTGGTTTTGGGGTCGATCATACAGACTGCGATACACGGCGTTTCTTTGCTCATGCTGGGATAGTGAAGCGTATTCGGTGGTTGGCGCAAGCGCTCCGGTTACAATCCGGTGCCGGCGCTCATGATCGGCTTATGGCGGGCCCGTCGTTTCTCATCTGATGTTGCGGCGCTGGCGGTTTCCGGCTGCAGGGGAGGCGCTTCCTCGGCCATCGGAGCCAGCGCGGACATCACGCGCTCCGGCGGGAAGGTGACGATAACCTCGGTACCGACGCGAAGCTTCGACTTCAGCGTGAACGTGCCGCCATGCATGTCGATCAGGCTCTTGGCGATCGGCAGGCCGAGGCCCGCGCCCTGTTCGGCGGATTTGATCGAATTGGAGCCCTGGCCGAAGGAGGCGAGCACGATGGGGATTTCGTCCTCGGCAATGCCGGAGCCGGTATCCTTGACGCTGAGATATTGTCCGCCCGATGCGGTCCATCCGACTTTCAGCCAGATCTCGCCGCCTTGCGGGGTGAACTTGATGGAGTTCGACAACAGATTGAGCACGATCTGGCGGGTCGCGCGCTCATCGCCCCAGATTCGCGGCATGTCCTGCTCGAATACTTCGTGGATGGTGATACCGCGACTCGAGGCGCGCAGTTTCAGGAGATGATGACAGTCGGCGACAACATGCACGAGCGACACGGCTTCCTCATTGAGCTCGTACCTGCCGGCTTCGATCCGCGACAGGTCCAGGATCTCATTGATGAGATTGAGCAGATGCACGCCCGAATTATGGATATCGGCGGAATATTCCTTGTAAACCGGAACCGCGTGCGCGCCGAAAATTTCACTCTTCATCACCTCGGAAAATCCGAGGATCGCGTTCAACGGCGTGCGCAGCTCGTGGCTCATCTGGGCCAGAAACCGCGACTTTGCGACGTTGGCCGATTCGGCGCGGTGACGGGCCTCATCGGATATCGATTTTGCCTGCTCAAGTTCGCCGATCAGGGCATCTTTTTCGGCGCGCGCCTCCAGCGTCGCCAGCGTCGTCGAGTGCAGACGATGGGCGAGCAGCGCAAAATAGCCTTCCGCCGCCAGCGCCAGCACCGCGAGCACGTAGTTGTCGAGCGCGCCGCTCAGCACGAAATTCAGGGCGATCCCTGCAGTGACCGGAGCCGTTGCCGCCAGCGCCGCGATCGGCAGGTTGGCGGCAAGCATGCTCGATACCGCAATCACCAGCAGCATCAGGAACATCATCAGCGTGTTCGAGACCACGTCGACGCCGGCGGGATGGACCAGGATCACGGTCCAGCACAGGCCATAAAGCAGATCGAGCAGCACAAATCGCACCCGCCACTTGCGGGTTACAGCGGGCGAGAGCGGCTCGGCGAGGAACCTGGCGCAATTGCGGATGATGACGGCATGAACGCAGAGCATGCCGCAGGTCCACGCCGCCGCCGACACCGGCTGCACCCAGAACCCGAACAGCAGGCCGGCTGCCACCACCAGTAGCATGACGACATAGGACGCCGAGATCCGGGTCTGGGCGTATTGCCGGAGCAGTTCGCGGTCGAAGGCCGGGCGGGTTCCGCTGGTCGACGTTAACCGGTCGCGGGCCTCGCGCACCCGCTGGGCGGCCGCCTGGCGATTACGGACCGGCGCTGTGGCGGACGTTTCAGCCGGAAGCTGCACAACTTCAGGCTTATCGGCGGGTTTACTCATCAAACAACACAAATCCTGCCCGCCGAGAGCGCGAGCTTTTGCATTGTCTATCTCTGGCGCTAAATCATTAAGAGCTGCCTTAAATCGCTAAAGAATCACCTTAACGGGAGGTTAAATTAACAACTTCCCGCGCCGCCGGCTCAGCGCTCCAAGCGGGCGAGCAGGCTGGACGTATCCCAGCGCTTGCCGCCCATCTTTTCGACCTCCGAATAGAACGCATCGACCAGCGCGGTGACCGGCAGGCTGGCGCCATTGCGGCGCGCCTCGGCCAGACAAATCGAGAGATCCTTGCGCATCCATTCCACCGCGAAACCGAAATCGAATTTTCCCTCGTTCATGGTCTTGTAGCGGTTTTCCATCTGCCAGGACTGGGCGGCGCCCTTCGAGATGGTGTCGATCACGGCCTGGACGTCGAGGCCGGATTTCTTGGCAAAATGAATGCCTTCCGACAGCCCTTCGACCAGTCCGGCGATACAGATCTGATTGACCATCTTCGTCAGCTGGCCCGAGCCGGCGGGTCCCAGCCGCTTGCACATCCGCGCATAGGCAGCAATCACGGGCTCGGCGCTGGCATAGGCGGCCTCGCTGCCGCCGCACATGACCGTCAGCACGCCATTCTCGGCGCCGGCTTGGCCGCCGGACACCGGCCCGTCGACGAACTTGAACCCGGCTTTACCGGCGGCAGCGTCGAGCTCGCGCGCCACTTCGGCGGAGGCGGTCGTGTGGTCGACGAAGGTCGCCCCCTTCTTCATGCCGGCGAAGGCGCCGTCGGCGCCAAGGGTGACGGCGCGAAGGTCGTTGTCGTTGCCGACGCAGCACATCACGAAATCCTGGCCCTCGGCCGCGGCCTTTGGCGTCGGGGCGGCGCGCCCGCCGAATTTCTCGGTCCACTGCTTCGCCTTCGCCGCGGTGCGGTTGTACACGGTCACCTCGTGGCCGCCCTTTTTGGCGAGATGTCCTGCCATCGGGAAACCCATCACGCCGAGACCGAGAAAAGCGACTTTAGCCATGTGTGCTACCTTGGGGTTTTGCCGGCGATGTTGGCGGGCCGGGCGGTGGTCTGGGAGGTGGGCAGGCCGGTTCGAAGCCGAACAGGCCTGCCCCGGGAATGTGGAGGGCGCACCATAAACCCTGCGTCACGGAGGGCAACGCCTTCGTTTGGCGCGCGGGAAGGGTTTCGTGCTAGGATCGGCTTACCCAACAAACTCACAAGAAAAGGAGATCATCGCATGGGCGTCAGCGTGGGCGTGCTCGATCATTTCAACGTAAGGACCCGGAAACTGGCTGACACCGTCAGGTTCTACCAAGAGGTTCTGGGCCTGGAGAAGGGCCCTCGGCCCAACTTCGCTTTCCCCGGGGCATGGATGTATAGCGAGGGCAAACCGGTGGTGCATCTGGTCGATATTTCCAAGACCGATGAGCCGCAAAAGCCCGATTCCGGCGTGGTCCATCACGTCGCTTTCGCCAGCCAGGGTTTCGCCGGCATGAAGCGGCGCCTGGAAGCCAAGGGTTTCGAATTCGATTCCCGGCAGGTTCCGGGTGGCGACCTCTGGCAGATCTTTGTCAATGATCCGAACGGCGTGATGATCGAATTGAATTACGAGGCGGCCAAGGAGAGCGCGGGATCGGCTCCCTCCGAGCGCCGGGATGACGTCGGGGCGAGGTAGCCTTTTGCGCCAGACCGTTCTATGGGTCGCGTTCGAACATCGCACGGCGTTTTCGAGCGAAGTGGGCGCCGGTTCGCGCAAAGAAAACGCGTCAAAACAAAGAATCGAGCCCGGTTCTGATGCAATCAGAACCGACAAGGCTCAAGGAGATGCGCCTTGAGCGTGACGCAGCAACAAGTTCTTGATTCACTTGCCAAGGTAATGTCTCCGCGTGGCGTTGCCTTGACCGATGCCGGTGTGCTGTCAGTCATCACCGTCAACGACGGCAAGGTGTTCTTCTCGATCAATGTCGACGCCGCGGAGGCGCGCGCCTGGGAAAGCGTGCGCGCGCAGGCCGAGGCTGCCGTGCGCGCCGTTCCCGGCGTCGCCGTCGCCATGATCGCGCTGACGGCCGAACGAAAGCCCGGCCCTGCTGCAGCTCCGCCGCCGCATCGCCATGCGGCAGGCGTAGCACCGGCGTCGGCGCATCGGCCGCCGCAGAGTCCGGTGTCGCCGATGTCGAAGCAGGCCGATATTCCCGGTATCGCTGCCGTCATCGCGGTCGCCTCCGGCAAGGGTGGCGTCGGCAAATCGACGACCGCGCTCAATCTGGCGCTCGGCCTGCGCGATCTCGGCTTGCGCGTCGGCTTGCTCGATGCCGATATTTACGGGCCGTCGGTACCGCGGCTGACCGGCATTCGCGAGAAACCGCGGCTCAACGATGACAGGAAAATGATCCCGATCCAGCGCTTCGGTCTGGCGATCATGTCGATCGGTTTTCTGGTCGAGGAAGACACCGCGATGATCTGGCGCGGGCCGATGGTGATGTCGGCCATCACCCAGATGCTGCGCGACGTGGCGTGGGGCACGCTTGATATTCTCGTGGTCGACATGCCTCCCGGTACTGGGGACGCCCAACTGACGCTGGCGCAGAACGTGCCTCTCAAGGGCGCGGTCATCATTTCGACGCCGCAGGACCTCTCCCTGATCGATGCGCGGCGCGGGCTCGCCATGTTCAGGAAGGTCAATGTGCCGGTTCTCGGCATTGTCGAGAACATGAGCTATTTTCAGTGCCCGCATTGCGGCACCCGCTCGGACATCTTCGGTCACGGCGGCGCGCGGCAAGAGGCCGAGCGGCTTGGCGTGCCGTTTTTGGGCGAAATCCCGCTGCACATGTCGATCCGGGTCACGTCGGATTCGGGGATGCCGGTGGTGGACAGCGAGCCCGATGGACCGCATGCAGCGATTTACCGCGCGATCGGCGCCAAGGTCCGCGATCAGCTTCAGGGCGCTATCGCCGCGGCCTAGCGTTTTCAAGCGAAGGGGGAGCGCCGGGAATCCGATGCCCCGTTTCCATGCGATCGAAATGGAAAAGGGCTCCAGGCCTCCTTGCGGCCATATGCGACTTTCGTTTGGGCAGTGCTGTCATGCCTTCGTCGCGTTTTCGCGAGCCTGCTTCCGTGTTAAAGCCCCCCGCCAGAGCGCCTTCGGTTGATGCCTGAAATCGCGTCGCTGCAAGAAATTGCTCCAGGAGTACGGGAAACGTCCCCAACAAGGAGTGCCTTAAATGAAGCGTCGTGATTTTTTGAAAGTTTCGGCAACCGGCGCCGCGGTAGCCGCCGTGGCCTCGCCGGCGATCGCGCAATCCTCGCCCGAGATCAAGTGGCGCATGACGTCCAGTTTTCCGAAGTCGCTCGACACGATCTATGGCGGTGGCGAAATCCTGGCGAAACAGGTTGCCGAGATGACCGACAACAAGTTTCAGATTCAGGTCTTCCAGGCGGGCGAAATTGCTCCTGGTCTGCAGGCGCTCGATGCAACTTCCAACGGCACCGTCGAAATGTGCCACACCGCTGCCTATTACTATGTTGGCAAGGATCCCACCTTCGCGATCTACGCGTCGGTGCCGTTCGGCCTCAATGCGCGCCAGCAGAACTCCTGGTGGTATCAGGGCGGCGGCATGGAGCTCGGCAACGAGTTCTTCAAGAAGTTCGGCGTGATAGGATTTCATGCCGGCAATACCGGTACCCAGATGGGCGGTTGGTTCCGCAAGGAGATCAAAACGGTCGCCGATCTATCCGGGCTGAAGTTTCGCATCGGCGGCATTGCCGGTCAGGTGCTGCAGAAGGTCGGCGTGGTGCCGCAGCAGCTCGCCGGCGGCGACATCTATCCCGCACTTGAAAAGGGAACGATCGACGCGGCTGAATGGGTCGGGCCCTATGACGACGAGAAGCTCGGCTTCCAGAAGGTCGCCAAGTATTATTATTATCCTGGTTTCTGGGAGGGCGGCACGGCGGCGCACGCTTTTTGCAATCTCGAAAAGTGGAATTCGCTTCCGAAGAACTATCAGGCCATCATCGTCAATGCGGCGGCGAACGCCAACAGCTGGATGGCGGCGCGCTACGACATGCAAAACCCGTCGGCGCTGAAGCGGCTCGTCGCAGGCGGCACGCAGCTTCGTCCCTTCACCAACGAAGTGCTGGAAGCCTGCCTGAAGGCGACCAACGAATTGTGGGCCGAGATTTCCGCGAAGAACGCGGACTTCAAGAAATCGATCGATGCGATGCAGGCCTATCGCTCCGACGAGTATCTGTGGTGGCAGGTTGCCGAATACACCTTCGACAGTTTCATGATCCGCTCGCGCACCCGCGGCTGATCCGCGGTTTCGGGCAAGTTGGATAGCCGAGAACCAAGGCTACGCCTTAAGTCGTAGGACACCTGAAGCCCGGCCTCTGCGGAAGGCCGGGCTTTTTGCGTTGCGGCACCTCAGTTCGTCGTGGAAATTGCGGACGGGATGTTCCATGCTGGCGCCAAGCCTCGAGACGAAGGCTGGCCGACACCCCACAGGAGGAAGAAATTCATGAAACGACGAGACTTTATCAAGGTCACCGGCTTGGGCGTCGCGGGCGCCGCGACAATTGCCGCGCCGGCGATCGCGCAGTCGATGCCGGAACTGAAATGGCGCATGGCAGCGAGCTGGCCGAAATCGCTTGATACGCTGTACGGCGGCGCCGAGGTACTGGCCAAGGCAATTGCCGAAGCCACCGACAACAAGTTTCAGGTACAGCTGTTCGCCGCCGGCGAAATCGTGCCGGGGCTGCAGGTCCTCGATGCCGTGCAGAACGGAACTATCGAGATGGGCCACACGGCGTCCTACTATTATTTCGGCAAGGATCCGACCTTCACCTTTGGCACTTCAATTCCATTCGGACCCAACCAGCGCATCAACCAGGCCTGGTACATGCTGGGGGGCGGCAAAGAACTCTTGAACGAGTTCTACAAAGGCTACAACTGTCACGCCTTTCTCGCCGGCAATACGGGCTGTCAGATGGGCGGTTGGTTCCGCAAGGAGATCAACACCGTCGACGATCTGAAGGGTCTGAAATTCCGTATCGGCGGCTTTGCCGGTAAGGTGATGCAGAAGCTCGGCTGTGTGCCGCAGCAACTCGCCGGTGGTGACATCTACCCCGCGCTCGAGAAGGGCACCATCGACGCAGCGGAATGGGTCGGCCCCTACGACGACGAGAAGCTTGGATTCTTCAAGGTCGCGCCGCATTACTACTATCCCGGTTGGTGGGAAGGCGGCCCGCTGCTCCAGGCTTTCGTCAATCTCGAAAAATGGAATGCGCTGCCGAAAAGCTATCAAAACATCATCGAGCAGGCCGGTCACTACGCCAATAACTGGATGATGGCGAAATATGATCAAGTCAATCCGGCGGCTCTGCGCCGATTGCTCGCGGGCGGCACCAAACTGCATGGCTTCTCGCCGCCGATCATGGAAGCTTCCTTCAAGGCGGCGAAGGAACTGCACGGCGAGATCGCGGCGACCAATGCGAATTTCAAGAAGGTCTACGATTCTCTGACCTCCTTCTCGAATAGCGGATATCAATGGTTCCAGGTCGCGGAAGTCGGTTTCGATAACTTCATGGCGCGTCACTCGCAGAGCTGATCGCGTCTGGCTGTTCAGGCCCGAACGGAAGAACCCCGGAGCGAGAGCTCCGGGGTTCTTTGTTTGCGCAAAACCGGGATTGTCATTGTTTCGGAGGCGGACCGAAATCCAGCGGCGGCGCCTCCTGCTGCGGGATATCGATTTTGATGGTGTTGGGATCGATCGTCGATAGTGCGCCCTTGTAATGCATCACCATTGCCGGGAACATGATCACCAGCAATACCATCGCGACCTGGATCACGACGAAGGGTATTGCGCCCCAATAGATCTGTCCGGTCGTAACCGCGTCCATCCGCTTGCCGGTGACGCGGTCGATATAGGGTTCCTTCGGCGCCACCGAACGCAGATAGAACAGCGCGAACCCGAACGGCGGATGCATGAACGAGGTCTGCATGTTGACGCCGAGAATCACGCCAAACCAGATCAGGTCGATGCCGAGGTGTTCCGCGGCCGGCCCGAGCAGGGGAATGACGATGAAGGCCAGCTCGAAGAAGTCGAGGAAGAAGGCGAGTACGAAGACAAAGGCGTTGACGAAAATCAGGAAGCCGACCTGGCCGCCGGGCAGGGAGGTCAGCATGTTTTCGACCCAGACGTGGCCGTTGACGCCATAGAAGGTCAGCGAGAACACACGCGCCCCCACCAGGATGAAGACCACGAAAGCCGACAGCTTCGCGGTGGACTCGGTGGCCTGACGGATCAGATCCCAGCTTAGCCTTCGCTTGGCGGCGCCGAGGATGAGCGCACCGGAGGCGCCCATCGCGCCGCCTTCCGTAGGCGTCGCGACGCCGATGAAGATCGTGCCCAGCACCAGGAAGATAAGGAACAGCGGCGGCACCATGACGAAGGTGGTCTGCTGCGCCATCGCGGACAGAAACCGGAAGCCTGTAAGCTTGTCGATGATCCAGTTGAGAACCGCGACGAAGAACGCGAACAGGATGCCGAAGAACATGCTGAGCACGACGAAATCGGCGCCGTGCGTCTCCGAGTTCCGCATCATGAACCATCCGAAGACGCAGCTGGCGATGAAAAGCACCAACAGCGACCACAATCCGCGGCTGCCATCCTTCTCGCGAAAGCCGACCGCCTCTGCCGGCAATCCCGGAGCGGCCTTGGGAAACACCAGCGTTACAAGGAACGCGTATCCGGCATAAAGGCCCGCAAGCACCAGCCCCGGAATGAAGGCCCCTTCGTACATGTCGCCGACCGACCTGCCGAGCTGGTCAGCCATCACGATCAAGACCAGCGACGGCGGAATGATCTGCGCCAGTGTGCCGGAGGCCGCGATGATGCCGGTGGCCATGCGGCGGTCGTAGCCGTACCGCAGCATGATCGGCAGCGAGATCAGGCCCATCGAGATCACCGAGGCCGCGACCACGCCGGTAGTGGCGGCGAGCAGCGCACCGACGAACACGACGGCATAGGCGAGGCCTCCCCTGATAGTGCCGAACAACTGCCCGATGGTGTCGAGCAGATCCTCGGCCATGCCGGATCGTTCCAGCACCAGACCCATGAACGTGAAGAACGGAATCGCCAGCAGCGTGTCGTTGTTCATCACGCCGTAGACGCGCTCGGGCAGCGCTTGCAGGAAGTCCGGGCGGAATTCCCCGAGCTGGATGCCGACGAAGGCATAGATCAGCCCGACCGCGCCAAGCGAGAACGCCGCCGGATAGCCCAGCAGCAGGACAACCACCAGCGACGCAAACATAAGCGGCGCCATATTGGCGATAAGAAAAGCAGCCATCTAGATTCCCCCTGCGACCGCGCCCGCGATCAGTCTCTCTTGATCGCCTCGACGAGATGTTCGACCTCGGCCTCGATGGCATGCACCTGCGATGCGTGCGGATCCGGAATAAGTTCGCGCATCACGGCGATGCGCTTGATCAGTTCGGATATGCCTTGCACCAGCAGCATGGCGAAACCGATGATGATCAGCGACTTGGCGGGCCATTGCGGCAAGCCCCCCGCGTTGCTCGATTGCTCGTTGATCTCGACCGAGCGCATGAAGAACGGACCGCCGGTGATCATCATGACGATGCAGAGCGGCATCAGAAAGAACGCATGGCCGATAATATCGATACTGCTGCGCAGCCGCTTCGGCAGCAAGTTGTTGACGATGTCGATCCGGATATGCTCGTTGTCGAGCAGCGTCCAGGACGAGCACAGCAGGAACACGATGCTGAACAGCACCCATTGCAGCTCGAGCCAGGAGTTGGACGAGATGTCGAAACCCTTGCGCACGATTGCGTTAAGCGCCGACACCACCACGGCTAGCAAAATCAGCCATGCCAGACGCTTGCCCATCCACGTGGTGAACGCGTCGATTCCACGGCTCATTTTCAGGAGCGATTGCAACGCTGGTCCTCCCCCAATTGTGCCTTTGCCGTCTTGACCGCCCCCCTCTGGGCGCAGCGGCTTATCCAGCCCGGCTAGCATAAAGCCGGCTCAGCATTCCAGCGCGCGGAGCCGCCGTCAATTGGAAGTTTGTTGATATTGAAAGGGAATATTTCCTCTCCGGAACGGCGCCGACGGGCCCGCGGCGCGTAGCCGCGTGGCGCTGACATGCCGACTGACGCCCGGGTGGTTGGCGGCCGATCGTGCGGACGATCGCCGGAAAGCGGCTATTTCGGCTTTTCCTGCGGCCCGAACTCGACCGGCGGCAGTTCGCTTTGCGGGACCTCGATCCTGACCTTTTCGATGTCCTCGGCACTGATCGGCTTGTCCAGCAGGACGGTGACGGTCCAGGGGAAGGCGATCACCAGCACGACCATGATCGCCTGCAATCCAACCCAGGGCAGCGCGCCCCAGTAGATGTCGGAACTCTTGACCTCTTTCGGCGCAACACCCCGCAGATAGAACAGCGCAAAACCGAACGGCGGATGCATGAACGACGTCTGCATGTTCACGCAGAGCATCACGCCGAACCAGATCAGGGCGGCATCCGGCCCGACCACCGGCGCCAACACCTTCTGCGCGATCGGCGCGACCATCGGCAGGATGATGAAGGCGATCTCGAAGAAATCCAGGAAGAACGCCAGGAAGAAGATGAAGAGGTTGATGAAGATCAGGAAGCCCCAGACGCCGCCGGGCAGGGACGTCAGCATGTGTTCGAGCCACACCCCGCCCGAAACACCCAGGAACACCACCGAAAAACAGGTCGAGCCGATCAGGATGAATACGACCATAGTGGTAATGCGCATGGTCGTCTCGTAGCCCTGCTTGATCAGGCTGCGCAGTTCGGGAATGCGCACCGCCTCGAGGCATACCCAGACCACCGCGAAATAAGTGCCGGCGAACAGCAGTTTGAACAGCAGGTTTTCCGACAGGAAAATTCCGATCACGGTGCCGATGCCGCCGGCGATGATGCCGGCAATCAGGATCTTGTGGCCGGTGCTGCTGAATTCCTTGTGGTGCATCGCCGCCAGCACGATCGCGCCGATCGCGCCCATGGCGCCGGCTTCGGTCGGCGTCGCGAGGCCGAGCATCATGGTCCCGAGCACGACGAAGATCAGCACGGCGGAGGGGATGATGCCGAGCAGACATTTTTTCCACAGCGGCCAGCCCGTCAGCGTGAGCGCGTCCCGCGGCACCGGCGGCACGTGGCCCGGCTTGAAGATGCCGAGCAGGAACGTGTAGCCGGCGAACAGCGCAATCTGGAACAGAGACGGTCCCCAGGCGCCGAGATACATGTCGCCGACCGACTTGCCGAGCTGGTCGGCGAGTACGATCAGCACCAGCGACGGTGGCACCAGCTGGGTAATGGTTCCCGAGGCCGCCAGCACGCCGGTGATGTAGCGCATGTTGTATCCGTAACGGATCATCACCGGCATCGAGATCAAGGCCATCGCGATCACCTGCGCAGCCACCGTTCCGGTGATGGCGCCGAGAATGAAGCCGACGATGATGACGGAATAGCCGAGACCGCCGCGGATCGGTCCGAACAGCTGGCCCATCGAATCCAGCATGTCTTCGGCGAGACCACATCGCTCGAGGATAGCACCCATAAAGGTGAAGAACGGGATCGCCAGCAGCAGCTCGTTGGAGAGCACGCTGCCGAACACCCGGCCCGGAATGGCCTGCAGGAAATTGAAATCGAAGAACCCGAGGTGGATCGAGAGAAAGCCGAATGAAAATCCGACTGCGGCCAGCGTGAACGCCACCGGGAAGCCGATCAGCATCGCCAGAATCAGCCCGCCAAACATCAATGGCGGCATCATTTCCAGCGTGATCATTGCATCGGTCTCTCGTATTTGGCGTCGATGGTCACGAGGTCCTGCAGCGCCGCGACACGCTTGATGACTTCGGATACGCCCTGCAACGCCAGCATGACGAAGCCGGCGGGTATCACGAATTTGATCGGCCAGCGGAGCAGGCCGCCGGCATTATTCGATCCCTCGCCGACGACGTAGGCTTGATGGAAGAACGGCCAGGAAAGATAGGAGAGCAGCAGGCAGGCCGGGATCAGGAAGCACAGCGTGCCGATCAGATCGAGCCAAAGCTGCCCGCGCTCGGAGAGAAACAGGTAAAAGATTTCGACCCGCACATGCTCATTGCGCTTGAGTGTGTAGGATGCGCCGAACATCACCAGGATGGCGAACATGTACCATTGCAGCTCAAGCCAGCCGTTGGAGCTGTAGCCGAACGCATAGCGGACCATCGCATTGCCGGCGCTGACCACGCACGCCGCCAGAACCAGCAGGTTGCAGACGTTGCCGATCTTTTCGTTGAGCAGGTCGATCCCGGCGCTGAGCGCTAGCAGCGGACGCATCGTGTTCGTCCTGCTCGCCGCCGGTGAAGCTGGCCCCCAAATTCAACGCCCATCCCGTCGCTGCCACGCGTCGAACGCGTGGTGCCATGGCTGTTCTTCCGCGGCGATTGCAACAATAGATCCCCCATGCGCCCCGCCGTCTTGACGCGCCGTCAGGGCGCAGCGGCTGTTAGGCGAGCAAGCATCGTGCGGACCGCACCATTTCAGCGCGCAGGGGCGGCGTCAATTGGAAATGGAGCGCTGGCGAGAGGCTTGACGGTGGCGCGAGCCGACAATGTCGCAATAGGAAAACTCAGCCGCCGGTCACGCTCATATGGCGGCTGACGCTGGGGCGGTTGTGCCGGCGGTCGATGATGAAGTCGTGGCCCTTCGGCTTCAGGCCGATGGCGCGGTCGATCGCGGCAGCGATCAGGTCGTCGTCGGCGGAGGCGCGGAGCGGTTTGCGCAAATCGGAGGCATCCTCGTGGCCGAGGCAGGTATGCAGCGTCCCTGTGCAGGTGATCCGCACCCGGTTGCAGGACTCGCAGAAATTATGGGTCATCGGCGTGATGAAGCCGAGCTTGCCGCCGGTCTCGCTGACGCGAACGTAGCGCGCAGGACCGCCGGTATCATCGTCGAGGTCGGCCAGCGTGTATTGCTTGGCGAGGCGCGCGCGAAGCAGCGACAGCGGCACGTACTGGTCGATGCGGCCTTCGCCGATGTCGCCCATCGGCATGACCTCGATCAGCGTCAGCGCCATGCCCTTGCCATGTGCCCATTCCATCAGCGCGGGGATTTCGTCCTCGTTCAGATTCTTCAGCGCCACCGCATTGATCTTGACGGCGAGACCGGCCGACCGCGCCGCCTCGATGCCGGCCAGCACCTTGTCGAGATCGCCCCAGCGGGTGATGGCGCGGAATTTCGCCGGATCGAGCGTGTCCAGCGACACGTTGATACGGCGCACCCCGCAGTCCCGCAATTCCTCGGCGAAACGCGCCAGTTGCGAGCCGTTGGTCGTCAGCGTCAATTCGTTGAGCGCGCCGGTGCCGAGATGGCGGGAGAGCGAGCGCACCAGCGACATCACATTGCGCCGGACCAGCGGTTCGCCGCCGGTCAACCGCAGCTTCCGTACGCCCTTGGCGATGAATGCCGAACAGAGCCGGTCGAGCTCTTCGAGCGTGAGCAAATCGGCCTTGGGCAGGAAGGTCATGTCCTCGGACATGCAATAAAAGCAGCGCAGATCACAGCGGTCGGTGACCGATACCCGCAAATAGCGGATCGTCCGGCCAAAAGGGTCGGTCATGTGACGAGACAAGTGTTCGGGAGAACTCAACGCAGGTCCGGTCATTCAATACGCCTTGTCACCGCGGCAGCCGCCATAGGGCATGGCGAACAAGTCCGTAGTCACAATCTATGCATGATGCAATCCGCCGGCAATGCGCAAGCAGCGTGGTGCGGTGCGAGCTATCAGCGGCTGGGCGGGGTCGCCGGGTTGGGGAAGGGCGATCCTGCCGGTGCGGCGGCGTTATTGGGCGGTTTTGGCTTTTTCCGCTTTGTCGCTGTTTTCGGGGCGGCCTTGGGCGGCGGTCCGGCCGGCTGAAGTTCCGCCACCACCGGATTGGGATCGAACGTCGTCGAGGCCGGAGTGGATAAATCGCCGGGGATACGGATTACCTGTACCGGGATCGTCGCCGGCTGGAACTTGTTTAGCGTGTAGGTGACCGAAAAACCGCTGTCAGGAGCGGCCACCGCCACGGAGCAGGGTGTCTTGCAACCCGGTCCAAGTGAGGTGTGGGCCTCGGCGCCTGGGGGCACCGAGTCCAGCTGGACCTGCACGGTGGGCGGCGTCGGCCTGAAGGCATCGATGGAAAACGAGGAGCAGCCGGCCAAGCTAACTCCCGCTACGGCAATCACGATGGCACCGCGCATGATCAATCCGCCACTCCAATTGCGGCTGACCAGCCACAATCCCCGGCGCGACCATAGGAGCGTCAGGGCAGCCGCGCAACCGCAGGGATACGGATCGTTAATTGATGGTTAATTCCGGGGTCGGCCTGCAGAATCATTATGTAAAATCAATACCTTATATGATGTTTCGTTGCAGCGTCAGGCTCTGCACCGCGGCCGGCAATTCGCGCATATGGCTGATCAACCGGTCGGGGTTGAGATCGGCGATGGGAACCGCGGTATATCCAAATCCGACGCCGATGACGGGTACGCCGGCGCGGCGGGCAACCCCAATATCCGGACCGGCATCGCCAACCATGATCGCAGACGACAGCTGGCCGCCCGCGCGCGTGATCGTCTGCCGCAGGATGACCGGATCGGGTTTCGAAACGCCGAAAGTGTCTGCGCCGCAAATCGCCGCAAATCGCGAACTCAGCCCGAGCTGGTCGAGCAGGAGTTTCGACAGCCACTCCAGCTTGTTGGTGCAAACCGCAAAGCGGTATCCAAGCGTCTGGAGATCATCGAGTGCGTCTTCCAGGCCCTCGAACGGACGCGAAGCGTCGGCAATATGGGCCGCATAATAATCGATGAAGTCGCCGGTCAACCGGGTGATATCTTCGTGCGCTGCGGAGCGTCCGTCCAGTTCGAGGCCGCGCTCGATCAGCTTGCGGGCGCCGGCGCCGATCATATCGCGCGCGGACTCGATCGGGACGGGCGGCAGGCCCTCGCGGTCGAGAACGAAGTTGAGCGCGCCGATCAGGTCGGGCGCGGTATCGACGAGCGTGCCGTCAAGATCGAATACAACGGTGCGGACAGAGGTCATCGAGATTGGCTATCGGGCGGCGTGCAATCATGCAAGTAGCAGCCTAATATTTGGCCTGAAATCGTGACCGTCGGCCGTACCGTCTCTGCGGCGCGGCGCTCACGCCTGGCCGCAACAAAAAGAGGCAATCGTGAAAACCATATTCCACATTGGTGATCGCGTGACCGATGGCGGCGGACTGTCGGGAACAGTAGTGTGTGTTATCGAGACGGGCGAGTTCTCCGCCGACTATAACGCAGCCGAATGGGCCTGTCTGGAGACGGGCGTGATGGTGATGACGGAAGAGGCCGGCCTCGTTCACTATCCGGATTCCGCAAAACTCACGGTTTCAAACCAATCCACTGCCTGATCGCGAGACGACAGGCATCCGTCATCTCCAGAGATAGCGGGGATAATCATGCGCGATTTCGCCGGCAAGACAGCTTTCGTGACAGGCGGGGCCAGCGGCATTGGGCTTGCGCTCGGCGTGGCTTTTGCGCAAGCCGGCATGAAAGTGATGCTGGCCGATATCGAGACCGACGCGTTGGCCTTGGCCGTCAAGAGCCTGAAGAAGTTGGGGCCGGCAGAGGGCGTCATCTGCGACGTCGCCGATCCCTCCAGCGTCGAGCGCGCGGCGAAGGCCTCCTGGGAGGCCTTCGGCAATGTCCATGTGGTCTGCAACAATGCCGGCGTTGCCGCCGGCGGCGGCATCGACAACATCTCGCTCGACAATTGGAGATGGGTGCTCGACGTCAATCTGATGGGCGTCCTGCACGGCATCCGAACCTTCCTTCCACACATGCGGGCGCACGGTGAGGGCGGCCATATCGTCAATACCGCGTCGATGGCGGGAATGATCAGCGGCATGGGGTTCAGCCCCTATTCGGCGAGCAAGTTCGCGGTGGTCTGCATGTCGGAGGGTCTTGCGCCGCAGCTCAAGCCGCTCGGAATTGGGGTCAGCGTGCTGTGTCCGGGCTTCGTGCGCACCGGCATAGGCGAGAGCGGCCGCAACCGGCCGCAGCGCTATGGCCCGACACCGACCCTGGATCCGGCCAGCCCAGCGGCCGCTTTTGTCGCCGAGATCGCTAGGCGCCTGCAAGCCGGGCTCGAGCCGGTGGCGGTCGCCGCGCGCGTCCTCGCCGCCATCAGGAACGACGAACTCTATGTGTTCACGCACCCGGAAATGCGTGGTGAGGTCGAGCAACGGTTTGCGGCAATCCAGGGGGCGATGGACAAGGCGGCGCGCTAGGCCAAAGTACCGATAGCGCTGTCCCTCCCGGTAAAACGACGCTAGATATGCCCCGCCGGGCATCGCGGCCCGCGGCCGCTATTGGGGCTTTGTTTAGACGTGAATATGGACGAATTGAAACGGCAAGCGGCGGCGCGCGCGCTCGAACACGTGCGCGACGGCATGAAGCTCGGCCTTGGCACCGGCTCGACCGCGAAGCACTTTGTCGAGCTTCTCGGCGCACGGGTTCGCGCCGGGCTCCATGTCATTGGCGTGCCGACTTCGGAAGCGACCCGCGCCGACGCGG
>DATANB010000013.1:0-2445 GCA_036266415.1 Bradyrhizobium sp.
TCCGCGTCGATCAGAAGGGCGATATTGGCTTCCTGTTCGGGCAGGCGGTCGCGCATCACAATCCTTTGCCGAGTCTGTCCCTCAAGTCTCTAGCGCGGTGTCGCGGAATGGCCACCGGTTGGCGCGACCCTTTGTCCAATAGCTGAACGGCATCCAATCGGTGCGGGAACGAAACGCCTGCCTTAGCGATTGATACATTCGACAGGAGGGGGCGTGTGAGGAAGGACAAGACAATGAGGAAGCTAGGTCTTGCTGCTGCCTTGGCCGCGAGCGTTGCGGTGACCGGCTGCGCCACTTACCCCGATCAGTACGGATACGGCCCAGGCTATTACAACAATGGCTATTACAACAACGGCTATTATGGGAACGGCTATTACCAGAATGGCTATAGTAGCAACCAGGGCGCTGGAGTTGCCACTGGCGCGGCTATCGGCGCCGTCGGCGGTGCGCTTGTCACCCACTCGGTTGGAGGAGCGGTCGCCGGAGCGATCCTCGGCGGCGTTCTCGGCGCTGTCGTGAACGGTCATCAATATTATCGCGATACGCGCGGCTATTGCTACTATGTCGACCAGTACGGCAACCCGCATTACAGCTACGATATTCGCTGTTAGACCGGCGGTTCGGCACAGTTCTTGAGCTTCGTCCTTAGGCGGGGCGGAAGGTCCCTTCCGCCTCGTCGAGGATATAGAGGCGGCCTTCGGCGATTGAGAAATGGCCGCCGTGAAGCTTCAGTTTCCCCGCCCTTTCGCGCTCCGCGATCCAGGGGAAGGTGCGGAGATTGGCGAGGCTGACCTTCACCGCTTCGTGCTCCATGTCGAGGAAGGCCGAGCGGTCGAGTTCTGAATGACGTGCGCGAACCTCGTCGCGAGCACTCGACAGCATTCGCACCCAGTCGCCGATAAAATGTCCTTCGCCGGGTGGGACGTCGTCGAACTGGCCGGTTAGCGCCGCCGCGCATCCGCCGCACATTCCGTGCCCCATCACCAGGATCTCGCCGACCTCGAGCTGAGTCACCGCGAATTCAAGCGCCGCGGAGACGCCATGAAATCCGCTGCTTGTCTCGTAGGGAGGCGCAAGGGCCGCGATGTTGCGGGCAACGAAAATCTCGCCGGGTCGGGAGTCGAAGATCACCGCCGGATCCGAGCGACTGTCGGCGCAGGCCAGGATCATCACTTGGGGACTCTGGCCCTCGGCGAGCTCCGCCCAGCGATTTCGTTCGCGCCCCCAGCTTTCCGCCCGAAAGCGGCGGTAACCTTCGACGAGCTTGCTGAGGTAGGGCATGGTGCGCGGCTAGCGAGGCAGGTCAGGGGTGGCAAGGCGTCATTGCAGTCGCTATCTGGCGGCCGATGAACGCCCCGGCAGCCGTCCCTCCAAAGCAGCGCAAGCCCGACTGGATCCGGGTCAAGGCACCCGTCAGCGAAGGTTATCACCAGACGCGCAGGCTGATGCGTTCGCTAAACCTGGCGACGGTCTGCGAGGAAGCGGCGTGCCCTAATATCGGCGAATGCTGGACCAAGAAGCATGCGACGGTGATGATCCTGGGCGACACCTGCACCCGGGCCTGCGCCTTCTGCAACGTCAAGACAGGCATGCCGCGCGCGGTCGACCCGCTGGAGCCTGAGCATGTCGCGACCGCCGCGGCGGAGCTGGGCCTCGAGCATATCGTTATCACCTCGGTTGACCGAGACGACCTCCCGGACGGCGGCGCGAAACAGTTCGTGAAGGTAATCGACGCACTGCGGAAGCGTACACCGTCGACGACAATCGAGATTTTGACGCCGGACTTCCGCAACAAGAGCGAGGCTGCGGTCGAGGAGATCGTGGCCGCTGGACCCGACGTCTATAATCACAACCTGGAAACGGTGCCTCGGCTCTATCCGACGATCCGGCCCGGCGCTCGCTACTATGCGTCGCTCCGCCTGCTTGAGAGCGTGAAGCGAAAGGCGCCCCACATCTTCACCAAATCGGGCGTGATGGTCGGCCTAGGGGAGGAGCGGCTCGAGGTTCACCAGGTGATGGATGACATGCGCTCGGCCGGCGTCGATTTCCTGACCATGGGCCAATATCTCCAGCCGACCCCGCGTCATGCGAAGGTCGAGGAGTTCGTCACTCCGAAGGCGTTCGACGCCTATGCCGCCATTGCGCGCGCGAAGGGCTTCCTCCTCGTCGCTGCCTCGCCACTGACGCGGTCAAGCTATCACGCTGGCGACGACTTCAAGAAGATGCAGACGGCACGCAATGCGCAATTGGAGCGCGAGCCGAATTCCAAAGGGCTTGGCGGCTGATGCCGCGCCACAGCGAAATCAGGCACCTTCCTTTCACTCCCGAGCAGCTGTTCGACCTTGTCGCGGATGTTGCCCGCTACGATGAATTTCTACCCTGGGTCGTTGCGGTGCGCGTGCGTTCATCCAGCGAGAAGGAGACCATCGCCGACCTCGTTGTCGG
>DATANB010000014.1:0-12977 GCA_036266415.1 Bradyrhizobium sp.
TTCTCGATCGTCAATGGAGATCAAGGACGTTTATTGCCAATAGCTTATCATTAAAAAGTTGGACAATCTCTGAAAGGAGTACTTGTCATGGCAGAAGCCGCAACAAAACTACCCATCAAAACCGAAGCCACTCCGGTCAAGCAGCCTGCCAAGGCGGCGGACTGGCAACCTTTTAACGTTCTGCGCAATCAGGTCGATCGGCTGTTTCACGACTTCCAGACCGGATTCTTGCAGGCTCCCTTCCTTCGTCCGTTCCCTGACATTGAATCGTTCTGGGGACGCGACCTTGGCTTCAACGTCACGCCGGCGATCGATATCGTCGAGAAGGACAAGGCCTTCGAAGTCACGGCCGAACTGCCGGGGCTCGATGCCAAGGACATTGACGTTCAGCTTGCCAACGGCATGCTGACGATCAAGGGCGAAAAGCAGGAAGAAAAGGAGGAGAAGACCAAGGACCGCTACGTTTCCGAGCGGCGCTACGGTTCTTTCCGCCGCACGCTGCAGGTGCCCGGCGGCGTAGACGCCGAGAAGATCGAAGCAAGCTACAAGACCGGCGTCCTTACCGTCACCCTGCCGAAATCTCCGGAAGCGCAAAAGAAGGAGAAGACGATTCCGGTGAGCGTGGAGTAAGCACTGCGGCCTCGCCGCATCAAGATTGTCTTGAACGGCGAGGCCGACACCTCCGGACAAAACCGTGGTCGAATTTCAGCGTGCCTTGCGGAATGTCAGATTGATGCGCTGCCGCCCCATCAAGGCGTGCTCGCCGTCCGCGAGCGGCGCGACGCCGTGAAATGCGAGCCGCGCCGCCCCGCCCCACACCGCGACGTCGCCATGCTGCAGCCGAAACCGGCGCGGTTTGTCGCTGCGCTTCAATCCGCTGAACAGGAAGGTTGCGGGCAGTCCCAACGAAACCGAGACGATCGGCGCGCCGAAATCGTTCTCATCCCTGTCCTGATGCAAGGACATGCGCGCACCCGGCTGGTAGCGATTGATCAGGCACGCATCCGGCGAGAATCCATGGAAACCCGCCTGCGCCGCCGCCTGCCGGGCCAACTGACAAAACGGCGCGGGCATCGCCGGCCACGGCCTTCGCGTCTCGGGATCGTCGGCATCGTAACGATAGCCGGTGCGGTCGGTGACCCAGCCAAAACACCCGCAATTGGTCATCGCCACCGACATCCGGTGGCCGCCCGGCGTCAGCATGTGGCGAAACGGCGCCTGTCCGGCGATGTCGCGCAGCGCCGCGATCAGATCGGCTTCGAAAGGCTTTGCAATTCCGCGCAGCAGCATTGCGCCCTCCGCCATCGCCTCCTGTGAAGGGTTCAGGTCCGGAACGCTTTCGAACAAATCTGCCGTCAACCGCGCGCGCTTACTTCGCGTCATGAAAAATCACGCCGAGGGTATGGCGGTGGCCGGAGCGGATCCGGCTCACGCCGTGGCGCAGATTAACGCGATAGACCCCGCGCGTCCCCTTCACTGGCCTGTGATGCACAGCAAAAGCCACCGCGTCTCCTTGCGCGAGCGGCACCACCTCGGGACGCGACTGCATGCGCGGGCGCTGCTCGGTCAGCACAAATTCGCCGCCGGTGAAATCGCGGCCCGGCTCCGACAAAAGGATCGCGACCTGCAGCGGGAATACGTGTTCGCCATAGAGATCCTGATGCAGGCAGTTGTAGTCGCCATCGCCGTACTGCAGCAGCAGCGGCGTCGGCCGGGTCTGCCCGGCGGCATGACAGCGATGCAGGAATGCTTCGTGGCTGTGGGGATAGCGGATATCGAAGCCCATGGCCTCGTTCCAGCGATTGGCCAGGTCGCGAAGCCGGGCATAGAGCGCCGGTCGCAATTCCGCGATCGGCTCAGGAAGCGGATACGCAAAGTATTTGTATTCGCCGCGCCCGAAGCCGTGGCGTCCCATCACCACCCGGCTGCGGAAATGCTTGTCGTCCGGATAGAGCGCCGCCAGCGCGCGGCATTCTTGCGCCGAGAGCAATCCCCTGAGGACCGCGCTGCCATGCGTGTCGAGATCGTTCGTCACTTGCACCCAGTCGATGGTGGCCACGCGCGCAGCGATGTCGAATCGGGATGCGGAGCGAGTGATGTTTTGTGCGGCTGGTTTCATCGTCGCCAATTTCGCAAATTAGGGCGCCTCACGCCACCCGATTCCCGGGATGGTCCCTCCATGTCATTGCGAGCCAACGGCTCGCGCGAATGCGCGCCCGATGACAGGCTCCGCGAAGCAATCCAGAGGGTCTGCCGCGGGAACCAGAAGCTGGATTGCTTCGTCGCTTACGCCCCTCGCAATGACGAAAACGGGACGATGAGTCAGCCCAGCACCGGCAATTCAATCACATCATAGGCATGCCGAATGCTGCGCTTGAGCACCGGGTCTTCCAGCTCGAACTCGAAGCGGCTTGCGGGGCGGATGCCGCCCTTGGCGGCAAAGGTGCCGCCGAACATCGCGCAGCCATCGGGTAGCCCTTTTGCGCCGAAGCAACCCCTGATCAGTTCGTCTACCGGTAGCAGATTGTCGAGCGTGCCTTCCTGGTACAGCACCCGCGCACCCTCGATCCATGCGAACGCGCGCAGGACCATTCGATCCCAGTGACCCATGATGTCCTCGGTCTCCCACAACACCGGCGCCATGACCTTGTCGCACATCTGCTTGGACACGGTGACGCTATAGGTTTCCACCTTGCGGTCGGTGTGATCGGAACCGAGGCCGACGAAAATGCGCCCCTGCCAGCCGATCAGGACGAATTCAACTTCGCCGCTGGAATCGCCGCCGCTGACTTCGATGCTGTCGGCGGCGTCCAGGGCATCGATGGTGAAGGTGAGATCAAACACGGATGGCCCCCTCCATTGCCGCCGCGAGCTCGAAGATGCGGCGGTCCGCGCCGCCGCAGGCCGCCAGCATCAGCCCGACCGGCGCCTCGCCCTCGCGATGGCAGGGCAGCGAAATCGCGCAGCCGTCGATCATGTTGATCAGCGTGCAATTGCGCAGCGACAGCAGGTTGGCCTTGGTAAAAGCCTTGTCGTCGGCGAGGTCCGCGATCCGCGGCGGCGTATTGGCGGTGGTCGGCAGAACCAGCGCATCATAGGGTGCGAGGCGAACGGTCGCGCGCGCGATCAGCGACTTCCGCGCCTCCAGCAGATCGATATAATCGGCGGCGCTGATGCTTTCGCCGCGAAGGATGCGCGCCGACACCCGGGGATCGTAAACGTCGCCACGGCGGACGATCAGGTAGCGATGCCAGGCATAGCTTTCGGCAGCCGCAAAACCGCCCTTGGCGTTCATCACGCCGACATCGAGGAATTCCGGCACCGCGATCCGCTCGATCAGCGCGCCCTGGCGCGACAGCACCTCCAGCGCGCGTTCGAAGGTCCGCGCCACTTCGTCTTCGAGTTCGTCCAGCGCAACCGTGGTCGGCACCGCCAGACGCATCCCCCTGATCGAACGCGGCTGCAGGGGCACGACCGGCTCATTGGCGAGCACGGCGTCAAGCACCGCGCAGCATTGAGCCGTGCGCGCCAGGGGTCCGAAACTGTCGAGCGTGAACGACAGCGGCACGCCGCCCTTAAGCGGGACGCGCCGCTGCGTCGGCTTGAATCCGACGATGCCGTTATAGGCCGCCGGAATTCGGCATGATCCGCCGGTGTCGGTGCCGAGGCCGCCATGCGCCATGCCGTCGGCGACGGAGACCGCCGCGCCGGAGGACGATCCGCCGGGCACATGCCCGACACTGCGCCGCCACGCGCTTCTGGGCGTACCGTAATGCGGGTTGATGCCGATGCCGGAATAGGCGAACTCGGTCATGTTGGTGCGGCCGATCACCACAAAACCGGCGCGGCGCAACCGCGCCACCACTGGTGCGTCGGCGTCCGCCGGGGCTGAATCCTCCAGCGCGCGGGAACCTGCGCGGGTCACCTGGCCCCTGATATCGAACAGATCCTTGACCGAGACGGGAATCCCCGCAAAGGGCGACGGCGCCGCCCTGACCTCGCGCAGTCGGTCCATCGCTTCCGCTGCTTCGATGGCGGCTTCCGCGTCGACGTGAATGAAGGCCCGCGCGCCCTCGCCCGCGGGGTCGGCGATTTTCGCAAGGCACTCGTCGACGAGCTTGCGGGCGCTGGTGCGGCCATTTTCGAGATCGTCGGCCAATCCGGCAAGTGTCGGGATATCAGGCATGGTTCACTCTCTCCGTCATGGCCGGGCTCGTCCCGGCCATCCACGCCTTTGTCTAACGTTCATAAAGACGTGGATGCCCGGCATGACGACTATGGATCATCCTCGATCTCCAGATCGAGCAGCGCGGAACTGAGCGATTTGCCGTGGGCGTCAAGCGCAAGCGAACGCGTCACGCCGCCGCCCAGCGCCTGGCTCATGACAAAATTCAGCGCGGCAATGTTGGGCAGTTCATAGCGGACAACCTCGCCTTCGACAACACCGGCAAACCGCGCCTTCACGCGTTCGCTGGTGACCTGCGCCAGCAGCAGCGGATAATGCCTCTGGTCATAGGCGATCACGGAGATATTGGAGGTATTGCCCTTGTCGCCGGTGCGGGAATGGGCGATCTCGCGCAGTTTCATCATGCCCCCACAAACCGGACGGCCGGTTTTGCCAGTTCGCGCGGCAGCAAGACAGATGCGACCGCGACGACATCGCGCGCCGATTTGAACGCGCCGCCGCCGCCGGCCGGGCCATTGGTGTAGAGGGTTTCGACCTCGTTGCCGATTCTGACGGCCTCGCGAAGATTTTCGGTGCGACCGGCGACGCGGACGCGCACCTCGTAAGGCTCGTTCGGCTGCGCGGCGACCGCGGCTCCGTGCAGGGAATCGACGCCGATCAGCTCGAACCGCAATTCGCTTGCCGCAACGCCGGCAAGCTTCAACCGCTCGCGCACGATTTCCAGCGCCAGCCGTCCGCGCGCCAATGCGCCGGGACCAGCATAGGAAATCTGACCCTCGCCGATAAAACTGTCGACATAGCCGACCGAGACCTTCAGCGTGCCGGTACGTTTGCTGCCGCGTCCGCCGCTGACGCGCACGCGGTCTTTGGCGATCTCCTCGACCTTCACCTGCGAGAAATCGGCGACCACGTCCGGCTGAATGTACCTGACGGGATCATGCACCTCGTAGAGCAGTTGCTCCTTGCAGGTCTGCGCCGTTACCGCGCCGCCGGAACCCTCGACCTTGGTGATCACGAGGCTGCCGTCCTCGCCGACTTCGCCGATGGGAAAGCCGAGCCGCGCCAGATCGGGAATATCCTTGTAGCCGGGATCGGCGAAGTAGCCGCCGGTGATCTGGCCTGCGCATTCCAGCAAATGCCCGGCGACGGTGCCCTGCCCCAGCAGGTTCCAGTTATCCATCGCCCAGCCGAAGGCATGAAGCATCGGCGCCAGAAACAGCGCGGGGTCCGACGCCCGCCCGGTAATCACGATATCGGCGCCACCGGAGAGCGCCGCCGCCATCGGCTCGGCGCCGAGGTAGGCATTGGCCGACAATAGTCGGTTGCCGAGCTGCGTGATGGTGCCAGCGAATTCCATGATCGCAAAGTCGCCGTCCTTGCAGGCATCGAGCACGTCGTCGCCGACGACGGCTGCGATCTTAAGCGACGAAAGCCCTAGCGACCTTGCAATCTCGGCGGTCTTGCGGGCTGCGGCGACCGGGTTGGCTGCGCCCATATTGGTGACGATCCTGACGCCCCTGGCGGCGCAGGCCGGCAGCACCGCGCGCATCCGCTCCTCCAGCAGCGGATCGTAACCGCTGTCGGGGTTTTTCATGCGCGCCTGCTGCGCCAGCGCGACGGTGCGCTCGCCGAGGCATTCGAATACGAGGTACTGGATGTCGCCCTTCTCGGCGAGTTCGACCGCGGGCTCGATGCGATCGCCCGAATAGCCCGCGCCTGATCCTATTCTGATCGTTCGCATCACTTCAGTCCGAAATAGGCGCGCCGCAGCGCTTCATTATCGGTCATTTCCGCAACCGTGCCGGAAAACCGGATGCGGCCGCCCTCCAGCACGAACACCCGCGTCGCCACTTCGAGGAAACCGATATTCTGCTCGGCGATCAAGAGCGCGAGCCCCCGCCCGCGCAAGTCGCTAAGGATGCGGATGACCTCCTTGACGAACAGCGGTGACAGCCCGGCCGAAGGTTCATCCATCACCAGAAGCCGCGGCTCGGCGGCAAGCGCCTTGGCAATGCCAAGCATCTTGCGCTGACCGCCGGACAGGCTGGACGCCGGAGCCCGACGCTTTTCGCGCAAGGCTGGAAACACGCCATAGAGTTGCTCGGCGCGGGCGCCGGGATCGGCGTGGCCAAGTGCCTGTGCGCCGACGCGGATGTTTTCCTCGATCGACAGATCGGGAAATACCGCAAGTTCCGACATATAGGTCATGCCGAGCCGCATCCGGTCGCTGGAGCGCATCCGCGTCACGTCTTCGCCGGCGAGATGGATGCTGCCATGCCGCGCCTCGATCAGCCCGACCAGCGATTTGAGGAAGGTCGTCTTGCCCGCGCCATTGGCGCCAAGCAGCAGCACCGTCTCGCCGGCGCGGACGTCAAGATCGACGCCCCACAGCACCTGCATGGTGCCGTAGCCGGCGTCGACGCCTTTGGCCTCCAGCAGCGGCGCTGTTTCAGGCGGCATGCTCGCCTCCCAAAAACACTTCGATGACCTGCGGTACCTGCACTGCGACCGCGAGCTTGCCTTCGAAAATTTCCTTGCCGGCGTTCATGACAATGACGCGATCGGTGATGTGTTCGATGAAACCCATCAGATGCTCGACGACGATGACGGCGATGCCCGTCTGTGCCAGGGCCTTGATGCGTCCGGCGATCCAGTCCAGCTCCGCCGGGTTGAGGCCGGCGGCGAGTTCATCGAGCAGCAAGAGACGCGGACGCGTGGCGAGCGCGCGGACCAGATCGAGCATCTTCTGCTGCGCGTTGTTCAGATCCGTCGCCGGCCGGTCGGCGACCGCAGCGAGCCGATATTCGTCGAGCAGCGCGGCCATGGTCGGCGGTGCAACCGCGGCGCGGCCATAGGCCAGCGCGACCTCGATATTCTGGCGCACCGTCAGCGACAAAAACGGTTTTGGGATCTGGAAGGTGCGGTTGATGCCGCGATGCACCAGTCTGTGCGACGCCACCCCGCCGATATCGGCGCCGTCCAGCACCACCTCGCCGCCATCGGGAGCATAGAGGCCGGAGATCACGTTGATCGCGGTGGTCTTGCCGGAACCGTTGGGACCCACCAATCCCAGGATTTCGCCCGGCGCGACATGGAAGCTCAATCCGTCGAGGGCATAGAAGCCACCGAAGCGTTTTGCCAGTTTGGTGACGTTGAGGATCGGCGCGTTGTCAGGGGACATGCCACCCCCTGCGAGTTGCCAGCGAAACCAGGCCGGCGGGCAGAAACAGCACCAGCCCCATGATCAGGAGCCCGTAGATCAGCTGGAAATATTGCGGCGTCGTGAAGCCGATCAGGTTGTAGATGCCGTACAGAATAATGACGCCGACAATCGGCCCTGTGATCGTGGCCACTCCGCCGAACAGCGCAAACACAATGGCAAAAATGCTGAATTCGCCGCTGAAGACATTGTCGGGGTAGAACACCGAGACGTACCAGGCATAGACGCCGCCAGCGAGGCCCGCCACCAGCGCGGAGGCCAGCCACGCGATCACCCGCATCCGCACCACGTTGACGCCCGCCATCGAGGCCGAGACCGCATCTTCCCGCACCGCCTGCAACGCAAGGCCAAAGCGGGAGTTTTTCAGGAACACGACCGCGCCGACCGTCAGCGCCAGCACCAGAAGTGCGGCGGCATAGGCCAGCGTCGGATTGAACGTTCCGGTCAGCGAGACGCCATAGGGCCCGCGCGTGATGTTCTCAAGCGCGGGATTGGCGACGAAGTGAAGCACCGCAAGGGAGGCTGCGAGATTGGCGATGGCGAAATAGGCGCCGGACAGACGCAGCAGCGGCGTCAGCAACAGTCCCAGCGCCACCCCGACCAGGCCGGCAACCAGCACCGCGAGCACCGCGGGCGCCTGATAATGCATCACCAGGATGGCAAAACCATAGGCGCCGGCGCCGAAGAAACCGACATAGCCGAACGGCAGATAACCGGTAAAACCGTAGATGATGTTCACCCCCTGGGCGAGGATCAGGAAAATGACGAAATTGAACAGCAGCAGATGATTTTGGTAGACGCCCGGCAGCACCGCGAAGATGGCGATCAGCGGCACAAGGATGTACAGCGTGTGTTTCAGCGCACTAGGCAACACGCACCCGCCTTCCGAGCAGGCCGCTCGGGCGCAGCAGCAGGATGAAAATCAGCAGCACATAGGGCAACAGGTCGGCCCATGAACTGAGATAGGTCTGCACCAGCATATAGCAGACGCCATACACCACGCCGCCAAGCGCGGTGCCGAGGGGATTGCCGAGCGAGCCCAGCACCACGATTGCGAATGAGGTGACGGTTGCGTCGGCCCCGAATGCTGGCGTCACCGACCCGAACATGAAGGGCGCGAAGACGCCGGCCACCGCCGCAAGCCCGAGGCCAATTCCGAATGCCGCTGCCGAAACCCGATCGACGTCAATGCCGGTGGCAAATGCCTCGTCGCGCCGTGACATCACCGCGCGGGTCAGGGTCCCGAGCCGGGTGCGGTAAAGATAGACATAGACCAGCGCGATCGCGATCAGGCTGGTGATGGCCGCGATCACCCAGGATGCCGGAAATCCCTGACCGAAGATCTGGATCGGCCCGGCCCCATCAGGCCTGCCGCCGAACAACTTGACCTTGATCGTCTGGAATACGGTGCCGAGCGCACGGCTCTGGATCGAACGTTCGCTGGTGCCGAAGAAAATCGTCGTGACGGCCTCGATCACCTGCGACAGGCCGAAGAACAGGATGATCGACAGCATTTCCGGGTTAACCGATCCCTGCAGCCGCGGCACCAGGACCCAATAGAGCAAGAGGCCGACGATCACGAAGATCACGAATGCCAGCGGCACCGCAAACAGGGGATCGATGCCGGCGAGCGTCACGACGCCGAAGGCGACAAACGCGCCGAGCATCAGAAAGTCGCCATGCGCAAGGTTGACGATGCGCATGACGCCGAACACGAGATTGAGGCCGATCCCGACCAGGCTGAAATACAGGCCGAACAGAACGCCGGCAACGAGCGCATAGACCAGCATCAGCGCTTCGCTCCCGTCATCCTTCGCTTCCCGATTGCCTCATGGACGCGGATAGACCGGCTTGCCGGTGGCGGTCTCGTGCGGATAGATCGAGACGAACCTGATGTGGCCGTGATCGTCGAGCGCGAGCTGTCCGAGCGGCGTCAATTCGCCGATCTGGCCTCCGGTCTCGTCGAGCGCGAAGGTACCATCGAGCGTCTTGAGTTCTCCGGACAGGCTGAATACCGCGCGGCGCAACTCCATCTGATCGAGGCTGGTCGCGACCGACAGCGTCTTTTCGATCACGAGCCCCGTGGTGTATCCGGCCACCGCATTGAAGCCGAACTCGATCTTGCCGTCGGGATATTTCTTGTCCCAGGCGGCCTTATATTCCTTCATGTTCATGCCGAAATTGACGGGATAGTCGAGTTCGGAAGGCGGCACGTAGGTGAAAACATGCTCAAGGCCCTTCTCGCCGACGTTCTTTTCCAGAAGCTCGGTCTCGAGCCCCGCATAGATCGCAAACTGCATCTTGAACTTGACGCCGACATCCTGAACATTGCGCAGGAACGCGATATCGTTGGGCGCGTATCCGAAATGAATCACTGCGTCCGGCTGGGTATTGTTGATGTTGTTGATGATGACGGTGTAGTTGGTGGTCTCGGTGGGAATGCCCTGATCGTAGACGATCTCGATCGGCGCGCCGGAATCCTTGACGAATTTGCGGAAGGCGTTGGCTTGCGTCCCCGTGAATTCGTTGGTCGAGTAGAGAATGGCGATTTTCTTGATGCCGAGGCCTGGGCCATCGTGTGAAATGAAGTCGGCGACCGGCTTCGGCCAGATGGTCGAGACCGGGTCGGCCATCAGCGCGATATAGGGATTATCCTTGGAGAAGAAGCTGGCGCCGGTGCCGGTCTGGTCGAACAGGAACATCTTGTGATCGCGCGCGATCGCAACCGCGGGCGCCGTCAGCACCGAGCCGGAGTCCGCGACCAATAAATCGACCTTGTCCTGCGTGATCAGCTGGTTGTAGAGCGTGGAAGCCGTGGCGGTGTTGCTCTGGTCGTCGTAGGCGACGAGCTTGACCGGGATTTTCTTGTCGAACGCCTTCACATAGACCCCGCCTTCGGCATTCTTCTGGTCGGCCCATAGCTTCAGCGCGCTGTGAACCGGCATCGAAATCGAGGCGAAGCGTCCGGAGGATGCGTAGAGCGTGCCGATCTTGATTTCGGCCGGCGCATCGGCGGCATAGGCCTGTGCGGCAAAAGCAAAGCCCGCGGCCAGCGCCGCGCCCGTGATCTTCAACATGAAATCCTCCCGATTTTCTTCATTTCTCGTCGCAATCTACCGCGTGAGGTCGTAGCGATACAAGCATCCTCGGCCAGGCAATAGTGCGTGTGCCGGAATACGCGGCATGCGTGGACTGCTGGACCGTTGACGCCGGGCCATCCAATGTCGCATCAAGAAGCGGAACAAGCGGGCCACGAGGCCCGGTCCGAAAGGGAGGAATCTGGGATCATGGCCGAGCCAGCGCGCGCGCAACCGAAACCGACGCCGGAGACCCAGCATTTCTGGGACGGCACCAGAGCCGGCGAACTGCGCCTGCAGCGCTGCGACGCCTGCGCCAATGTCTATTTTCCGCCGCGCCCGTTTTGCCCGGCCTGCGCCTCGCGCAAGGTCAGCGTTTTCAAGGCCAGCGGCAAGGCGAAGCTCTACAGCTACGTCATTCATCACCGCCCGGTGGCGGGCTTCACCCCGCCTTACGCGATCGCGGTGGTGGAACTGAACGAAGGTCCGCGCATGATGAGCAATATCGTGGACTGTCCGCAGACGCCGGAGGCGCTCGAACTCGACATGAAGCTGGAAGTCGCGTTCGAGAAACTCGACGACACGATCACCCTTCCCCTGTTTCGACCCGTGAAGGGCTAAGACTCATGCGCAGAAATCAGGTTGCCGTGGTCGGCGCCGCCGAAACCACCGAACTCGGGGTCATCCCGAACGTCTCGCAGATCCAGTTGCACGCGGACGCGGCACTGAACGCCATCGCCGATGCCGGCTTAAAACTGTCCGACATCGACGGTTTCGCAACCGCGGTCGAAACCCCGCAGCAGATCGCGCACTACCTCGGCATTACCCCTACCTGGGTCGACGGAACCTCGGTCGGCGGCTGCTCGTTCATGCTGCATGTCCGCCACGCCGCCGCCGCGATCGAGGCCGGGCTATGCAAGACCGTGCTGATCACGCACGCCGAAAGCGGCAAGTCGAATATCGGCCGCACCCCGCGCGTGATGGGCCCCGACAGCCTGAACGGCCAGTTCGAGCTGCCTTACGGCGTGTCGACGCCGGCCAGCATGTTTCCGATACCGGTGCTGCGCTACATGAAGACCCACGGCATCACCCATGAGCAGATCGCGATGGTCGCGGTGGTGCAGCGTGAATGGGCCGCGAAGAATCCGCGCGCCACCATGAAAGCCCCGATCACGGTCGAGGACGTCTTGAACTCGCGGATGATCGCCTACCCGTTCCGGATTCTGCAATGCTGCCTCGTCACCGACGGCGGCGGCGCGCTGATCCTCACCAGCGCCGACCGTGCAAGGGATTTTCCGAGAAAGCCGGTCTATATCCTCGGCACCGGCGAGAGCGTCGAAACCCCGATGGTCAGCCAAATGAAGACGTTCGACAGTTCGCGCGCCTTCAAGGTGGCGGGCCCGCTGGCCTTCAGGGAGGCCGGCATCATGCACAAGGACGTCGATCACTTGATGGTCTACGATGCCTTTGCGCACCTGCCGCTCTACGGGCTTGGCGATCTCGGCTTCATGCCGCACGAGGAGACCGGAAAATTCATCGCCGACGGCAACACCCGCCCCGGCGGCAAGCTGCCGCTCAACACCAATGGCGGCGGCCTGAGCTACATGCATTCCGGCATGTACGGCATGTATGCGCTGCAGGAGAGCGTACGGCAGATGCGCGGCATCGCACCGGCGCAAGTTGTGGGCGCGAAGATTTCGGTCTGTCATGGCGTCGGCGGCATGTTCGCGGCGAGTGGCACGATTATTTTTACGAACGAGAAATAGTCGTCATTCCGGGATGCGCCGCTTGGCGCAGACCCGGAATCTCGAGAGTCCGGGTTCGCGCTGCGCGCCCCGGAATGACAGGAACAAGGGGAGGCAATCATGGCGCAGGGCAAGTCACTCCAGGATAAAGTCATCATCGTCACCGGCGCCGGGCGCGGCATCGGCCGCGAGATCGCGCTGCTCTGCGCGGCGGAAGGCGCCAGGGTCGTGGTCAACGATCCCGGCGTCGCGGCCGACGGTTCTGGATCGAGCCCCTCGCCGGCCGAGGAGGTGGTCGGGGAAATCAAGAAGCGCGGCGGCAACGCGGTCGCCAACTTCGAAACCGTCGCGGAGGCGATTCCGGCGAGCAAGATCGTCAAGGCCGCGATCGACAGCTTTGGCAGGCTCGACGGCGTCGTCAACAATGCGGGCATCCTGCGCGACGCGATCTTCCACCGCATGAGCATCGACGCCTTCGAGTCCGTCATCAAGGTGCATCTGATGGGCTCATTCTACGTCTCGCACGCCGCGGCAAGACTTTTCCGCGAGCAGGAAAGCGGCGCGTTCGTCCACTTCACCTCGACCTCCGGCCTGGTCGGCAATTTCGGCCAGGCCAACTACGCCGCCGCCAAGCTCGGCATTGTCGGCCTGTCGAAGTCGATCGCGCTGGACATGAACCGCTTCAATGTGCGCTCGAATTGCGTCTCGCCGTTTGCCTGGAGCCGGCTGATCGGCACCATTCCGACGGA
>DATANB010000015.1:0-35842 GCA_036266415.1 Bradyrhizobium sp.
CCGCGCAACTGCGAAAGAAACCCGACGAAGCCGATCGCCGCGGCCACGAAAATAACCGCCAGCGCCGCGGCAATCGCGGCAGCAAGCCAGCCGCGCGGCGCGCTTGCCGATGTCTCCTCGGGTTGCAACCTCATGCGATGCCCGTCCCCTTCCCCGCCACAAGTCTAGAAGGTTTTCGCGCCAAGTGGAATCCGGTTTGCTGCGGTATTCGCAGCAGGCCCTCAATCGATATCGTCCAAGGTCGCAAACAAGGTTCGCCGCGACGCCCAGGCGGTGATCGCCGCGATCAGCACGGCCTGCGCCGCCAGCGCCAGATAACCGGACGGGCGCAGCGAAAACGTCCCCAGCAAGGCCGCGAACTGGTCGCCCACCGGGGTGCCCGAGAACCAGCCGGCGATGGATTCGGAGAACCCGAAAGCGAGCATCGCCGCGCCGCCGCCGATCACGCCGCCCTGCAGCCCGAGCCGCAGAAAATGCCGCAGGAAGCGGTTGGCGATATAGCGGTCGCCGGCGCCGACAAAGTGCAGGACCTCGACGATCGGGCGATTTGCCGCCATCGCGCCCCGGGTCGCGAACGAGACCGAAATGATGGTCGCGATGATCACCAGCACGAGGATGCCGACGCCGGCGAACACGGTGGCGCCGGTCATCGACCGCATCCGCTCGATCCAGGCGCGGTGATCGTCGACGCTTGCCGTCGGCGCCGCCAGCACCACCCGGCCGCGCAGCGCCGCCAGGTCGAGCGCGCTGCCGGGCTGAACCCGGCCGACAATGACGCGCGGCACCGGCAGATCGTCGAGCGAAAGCCCGCTGCCGAGCCAGGGCTCGAGCAATTTGGCGGATTCCTGTTTGGTGAAGGCCCTGATATCGACGATGCCGGGCTGCGTGCGCATCGCTTGCGCCACCGCCGCCGCGTCGCTGTCGAGGTCGCGCCCCGCCGCGGGACGCACCTGGATGGTGATCTCGCTCGCGACTTCCGACTGCCACTCCGCCGCCGAGGCGTTCACCAGCAGCACCGTTCCCGTCGTGATGGATGCGAGGAACGTCATGATGGCGACGACCGCAACCAGCGCGCGGCCGGCAATCGAGGCGCGCGGCACGATCGGCGACAGATTGCGCGCCCGCGCCGGCACCTGCGGACGCTCGTGTCCGAGATCCATCAACGGGTGCTTGTCGCCGGATCTACTCATAGATGTGCAGCCGTCCCTGATGCAGCACCAGCCGCCGCGCCTCATACTGGTCCATCAGGGTGATGTCGTGGGTGGCGATAATGACCGCGGTGCCGGATTTGTGCAGCTCGATGAACAGCCGCAACAGCCGCCGCCCGAGCGTCGGATCGACGCTGCCGGTCGGCTCGTCCGCCAGCAACAGCTGCGGCCGCGAGATCACCGCGCGTGCGATCGCCGCGCGCTGCTTCTCGCCGCCGGACAGGATCGGCGGCAGCGCATCCATGCGCTCGCCGAGGCCCACCCATTTCAGGAGGTCGATGACCTCCTTGCGATAGGTCGATTCCTCGCGGCCGATCACCCGGAACGGCAGTGCCACGTTTTCGTAGGTGGTCATGTGATCGAGCAGGCGAAAATCCTGCAAGACGATGCCGATGCGCTTGCGCAGACCGGCGACCTCGTCCTTGCCGAGCAGCGAGATGTCCTGGCCGAACAAATTGACCAGGCCGCGGGTCGGCCGCAGCGACAGGAACAGCAGGCGGAGCAGCGAGGTCTTGCCGGCGCCGGAGGGGCCGGTGAGGAACTGGAAGGAGTGGGCGGGGATCTGGAAAGTGAGGTCGCGCAGAATCTCCGGGCCGAGCCCGTAGCGCAATCCGACATTTTCGAACCGAACCAAGCTCAGCTCCGTTCGATCTGGGGCGGGAGCGGGAACCCGAAGCCAATGGCCCGCGCCGCGCTGGATTCGCGGCGGTTGCAAACCAAACAAAATGGTTGTGCTTCGGTTATGGTTTCCGATTCGTTAACGGTCGGCTTGTAGCATCCACGCGACGTCATTGTGGAGATCGGCTCCATGCATATCATTTGCCCCCATTGTACAACATCCTATGCCATTGATTTGGCTACCTTGGGCGTGGCCGGCCGTACCGTGCGTTGCTCCCGATGCAAGGAGGTCTGGCTGGCGCGGCCGGAGGATGCGGTCGAGGTCGGGGTTCCCGCGATGGCGGCCGCTGGCGAGGAGGCCGCAGCCACCGAGGCCACCGCCCAATGGGACGGCCTCGCGGGCGAGGACAGCCAGGACCAGGACGTCCCGGTCGTCGACAGCCCTTCGATATCGGGCGACTGGCCCGGCGGCGAAGGCGCGCCGCGGGCTGGCGAAAGCGACTGGCCCTCGATCGCCCGCAACGATAGGCAGGATACAGCGACGGAGCGAAAACGCCGGCCGTGGAAGCTCTTCGGACCGTCGATGCGCGCGCCGGGCAAGCCCCTCATCAGCCTGCCCAACGCCTGCGCCGCGATGGGCGCGCTGGCGCTGGCGCTGACGATCTGGCGCGTCGAGGTGGTGCGGCTGTTGCCGCAGACCGCCGCGTTCTACCGGATGGTCGGCCTTGAGGTAAATCTGCGCGGGCTCGCGTTCAAGGACGTCAAGGTCACAACCGAAACCGTGGAAGGCAAACCGGTGCTGGTAATCGAGGGCGTGATCGTCGGCCAGGCCAGAAAGCCGGTCGAACTGCCGCGGCTGCGCTTCAGCGTCCGCGACGCCCAGGGCGCGGAAATCTACGCCTGGAACACCGTGCTGGAGCAGCCCTTGCTGAATCCGGGCGAAACCGCCTGGTTCAAGTCGCGCCTGGCTTCGCCGCCCGCCGAAGGCCGCAATATCGATATACGCTTCTTCAACAAACGCGATCTCTCCGGCGGCAGTGCATGAACCCGGCCGCGCGGTCTGGCGCGCGAACGACGGGTGCGCCATGCCGCGCGTGCTGATCGCCGACGACGAAGACTCGATGCGTGCGCTGGTGGCACGCGCCGTCGCCATGGACGGCCACGACATCGTCACCGCGCAAGACGGCGCCGAAGCGCTGGAGATCCTCAACCGCGACGACGGCGCCTTCGATCTCTTGCTCACCGACATCCAGATGCCGGTCATGGACGGCATCGCGCTGGCGCTGGCGGCGGCGCGCGATTTTCCCAAGCTGACAATTTTATTGATGACCGGCTTTGCCGATCAGCGCGAACGCGCCCATGGCCTCAACGCGATCATCCATGACGTCGTCATCAAGCCGTTTTCCGTGGCCGATATCCGCACCGCCGTGGCCGACGCGCTGGCGGCAAGGAAGACGGGCTAGCGGTCGCTCGAGGTGCTTCACCCTCCCCTGGAGGGAGGGTCACTCTCCCCTGGAGGGAGGGTGAGTGGAGCTTGGCGCCAAAACCCCGGAATGCTCAGTAATCCTTCAGCAGCCGCTCGATGTAATCGAGTTCGATCTGCGGGCGCTGCGGATCGGCGAGGCGGCGGCGCAGCTCTTCCAGGATCCGGCGCACCCGCTGCACATCGATTTCGCCGGGAATTTTCACCGTGAAATCGTCGCCGAATTCGCGCCCGTGCAGCGGCCGTCCGAGCGGATCAGTGCCATTGCCGCCGCTCTGCTGCCGCCCGACGCGATTGCCCGGACCGTCGCTCTGCCCCTCGCCCTCGCCCTGCATCGCCTCCGCCAGACTCTGGGCGCCCTTGCGCAGCGCCTCCAGCGCCTGGCCTTGCGAATCCACGGCGGCATCGGCGTTACCTTCACCGAGCCGGCCGCTGGCGTCGCCCATCGCGGTGTCGGCCTCGCCGAGGTTGTCGCCCTCGCTTTGGTCGCCTTGCTCGCCCTGCTGGCCGCGCTCACCCTTCTCGCCGCGCTGGCCCTGCCCCATGCCGCGCCGGGCAAGCTCCTGCTGCAACTTCTTCAGCCGGTCGCGCAGGCCCTGCTGATCCTGCTGCAGATCGCCCATGCCTTGATCACCCTGCTTGCCGCGCGCCCGATCGCGCCGCGAATCCTGGCCCTGCTTGAAGGTCTTGTCGCGCAACTGCTGCTGCTTGCGGATCATGTCGCCAAGCTCGTTCAGCGCCTGCTCCATGTCGCCGTCACCGGACTGGCCGGGCTGCGCCATCTGCAGATTTTCCAGCATCTGCTGCAGTTGCTCGAGCAATTGCTTGGCGGCTTCCTTGTCGCCGGAGCGCGACAGCCGCTCCATCCGCTCGATCATGCTGTTGAGGTCCTGCTGGCGCATCATCCTGGTGTTGGGATCGAGCGGCCGCGCCAATGCTTGCGGATTGTTGCGCAACTGCTCGGCAAGCTGGCGCATGAAATTATCCAGCGCCGCGCGCAAATTGTCGGTGAGCTTCTTGATCTCTTCGTCGCTGGCGCCGCGCTCGAGCGCCTGCTTCAGCGCCTCCTGGGCTGCGCGCAAGGCCTTGTCCACATCGGTAATGTCGCCATCCTCGATGGTGACGGCGAGCGCCCAGAGGCTGGCGACAACCGCGCGCAGCGCATCATCGGTGCGGGCACCCTCCAGCTGTCGCGTGACGCTGTAGAGGCCGAGATAGTGGCCGGCCTCAGGCGTGAACAGTTCCGGCGCGATCATCAGCGCGTCGAGCGCCGCATGGACCTGCGGGTTCTGACCGGCGTCGAGCGCCAGAATGCGTCGCTGCTCGATCAGCGCCCGCGCCAGCGGCTTTGTAAATAACCGCTCCGGCAGCCGCATGTTGAACGGCTCGCTCTTGCCCTCATTGCCGGCCTCGTCCTTCGCCGAAAGCGTCAGCGTGACGTCGGCGCCGGCGTAAGGGTCTTCGCTGAGATCCTTGACGGTCTGGCCGACGCCATTGCGCGTCCGCGCATTCGGAAGCACCAGCGGAAACTGCGGCGGCTCGAACAGGGGCCGGGGCTGGGCTCCGCCCTTCGGCGCCTCGCCTGGGCGGGCGGCGAAATGCGCCTGCGCTTCGGTGACGCCGTAGTCATCCTCGAGCTTGTAGGACATCTGCAGCGAACCGCGGGCCTGCCGCTCGGGGTCCTTGGCAAGCGAGATGCTCGGCGGCCGGTCGGCAATCGCGCTGAACGTCCATTGCGGCTGACCGGAGGGCGCGCGGACATGCGCGGTGCCGTCGCCCGAGATGGTGAAATGCCGCTCGTTGGTGCCCTTGGGCGCCTGCTCGGCGGCCGCGGTTTCGGTCACCCCGCCGCCGGCCACCACATCGAGCGTGCCGCCGCTCGATCGCACGATCAGCGTGGAGCCGGCCGGGACCGGCAACGGTCCGGCGGCGGGTATGGCGGCTTCCTTGCTGGCCGCGGAAAGGATGATCGGAGGCTTGCCGGTATAGCGAGGCGGCGTCACCCAGGCGTCGACCCGGATATTGACCGGCGACAGCACGCCGTTCCAGTCGAACGCCGCTTCGGTGCGCAGGGTGCGCTCATCGCCCGCAGCGACATAGGTCGCAACCATCATCACGGCGACCAGCGCGCGCAGCGCCCAGGGATCGTGGATCGCCAGCCGCGGCGACGGCAGGCCGGCGCGGATGCGCCTGATCGATGCCAAAGTGCGCTCGCGCTGCGCCTGCCACAGCGCCAGCGCCATCGGATCCCGCGTCGCAAGCGTATCGGTCAGCGCGGTTGCAGGGCGGTGGCGGATGCCCGAACCGCGGTCGAGCCGGCTCAAGCCCTCTTCGCGGCTCGGCCAGCGAAATCGGGCAAGCGGAAACAGCGTCGCCAGCGCCGCCAGCGCGAACAGGCCGAGGCCCGCGGCGCGCGCCACAAACGGCAGCGCCAGCCACAAGCCGGCCCAGGACACCACCAGGAACAATCCGATGACGGTCAATAGCCCCGCCAGATGCGGCCAGCTTCGCTCCCACCCGATCGCGTATCTTGCCCGTCGCAAGGCCTGCGCCAGCTGCAGCCGTGAAACGGCGTCAGGGCTGCCTGGTGGCTCTGACGGGTCGGGGGTGGCGCCGCTCAACAAACTCTCCTGATTGTCGAAGCACTACCTTAGCACAACGGCGGCAGTGCGGCACCCGTTCCGGGGGTAACCCACAACCGGAAATAGGCGCAACACGAAGGCGTGACTGTGCCGCCGCGACCCCGTAACGTCGGGTATCAGACCGTCTAAGGAAAACGCCGAGGAACATCATGGACAAGAAAACGCACGACAAGGGACTGGAAATTCGCAAAGCCGTGCTGGGCGAAGCCTATGTCGCCAACGCGCTGAAGAACGCCGACGATTTCAACAAACCGTTTCAGGAACTGGTCACCGAATATTGCTGGGGCGCGGTGTGGGGCCGCGAGCAGCTGCCGCGCAAGACCCGCAGCATGCTCAACCTTGCCATGATCGCCATCCTCAACCGGCCGCATGAATTGCGGGTGCACATCAAGGGCGCGCTGGTCAACGGCGTGACCAAGGACGAGATTCGCGAAATCTTCATGCAGGTGGCGATCTATGCCGGCATACCCGCGGGCGTCGACAGTTTTCGAATCGCGCGCGAAGTGTTCGCCGAAATCGACAAGGGCTGAGATCCGCCGGCGAAACCAGCGGAATTTGATCGGTCATTGCGAGCCAACGGGTCGGCGCAAGCGCCGCCCGATGACAAACTCCGCGAAGCAATCCACAAGCGACGCGGCAAAAGGCTAGATGGATTGCTTCGTCGCTTCGCTCCTCGCAAAGACGAAACAGGGACAATTCATCATGAACATCGGATTCATCGGCCTCGGGAAAATGGGATTTCCGATGGCCCGCCGCCTGATCGAGGCCAAATACCAGCTCGTGGTATTCGACCAGCGCAAGGAGGCGGTGGACCAGCTCGTTGCCCTCGGCGCGCAGGCCGCAACCTCGCCAAGGGACGTCGCCGACCGCGCCGAGACCGTGATGGCGAGCCTGCCGTCGCTGCAGGCCTCGCTCGAGGTCGCCACCGGCGCCGGCGGCGTGATCGAAGGCAAGCTGGCAAAACGCTTCGTCGATCTCTCCACCGTCGGATCGCAGATGGCGGTGCGGATTTGCGACCTGCTGGCGAAGCGCGACATCGTGCAGCTCGACAGCCCCGTCAGCGGGGGCGTCGGCGGCGCCGAAAAGGGAACGCTCGCGGTGATGGTGTCGGGTCCGAAGGCGGATTTCGAGGCGGTGAAGCCGGCTCTCGCCGTCATCGGCAAGGTGTTCTTCATCGGCGAGAAACCCGGCTCGGCGCAGACCATGAAGCTTGCCAACAACCTGTTGTCGGCCACTGCCGTGGCCGCCACTTCCGAGGCCGTGGTGATGGGGGTCAAATCGGGCCTCGACCCCGCCGTGATGATCGAGGTCATCAATGCCGGATCGGGCATGAACACGGCAAGCCGCGACAAGTTTCCCCGCGCGATCCTGCCGCGCAGCTTCGACTACGGCTTTACCACCGCCATGATGGTCAAGGATGTGCGGCTTTGCCTGGAAGAAGCGAAATCGCTGGGGCTATCGATGGAAGTCGCCGAAGCGGTCGGGCGGCTCTGGGAAGTCGTGATCCGCGAGATGGGCGCGGGTTCCGATTTCACCTCCGCGATCAAGCCGATCGAGAAGGCTGCGGGCGTGATCGTCGGCGGCAAGGGCGGCCACGCGGCGAAATGAGGCCGCGGCACTCCCTACGCTATGCCTCCACGGCGCCGCCGGTCAGCAACTGGGCAAACTCTCCGTCGTCAATCTCGGTTTGTGCGACCAGCACGCTGCAGCGGAGATTTTTGACCAGATAGGTTCCGACCGAGCCGAACCACCACCGCGCCAGCGGTCCGTCCGGACGATGACCGACGACGACGAGATTTGCGTCAATCTCCCTGGCGACCCCGGCGATCTCGCGTCCGGCCTCGCCCATGCCCAGCCGTGCCGTCGGCGAGAAGCCCATGGCCTTCAGCCGCTCCACACCTTCGCCGAGGATCTTGTGGTAAATTTCAACCTGTTCGGTAATCGGGATCACGAATCCGCCTTCGAGGGTTCCCGTGCCGGCCGACAATTCCACCACGGCCAGCAAAAACACCTCGGCTTTGCAGAGCTGGGCGATCCTCGCACCCTCCCGCAATGCGCGCCGCCCCTCGACCGAACCGTCATAGGCGAGCAGAACTTTCTTGTACACGGAACGCTCCCTTGAAATTGAGGCATGCCGAACCTGCAAGGTCACGCGATCCGCACGCCCTTGCTCAGGCTAGCAGAATTTTTTCCGGGCGTCGGGTCGAATTGACACCGGCGGCTCGACCGAAGGGCTCGGCGATACCTCACAGCGGCCGGGTCGGCCGCGCCTCACAGCCACGGCGCGGGTCTGTCCATCGCGATCAGCGTCTCCACCTCGATGCGCGGCCGCACCACTGCGTATCGATCACCCTTGACCAGCACCTCCGGCACCAGCGGTCTTGTGTTGTAGGTGCCGGACTGCACCGCGCCGTAGGCGCCGGCCGTCATGATCGCCAGGAGATCGCCGGGCTTGGGTTCGACGAGCTTGCGGTCGAGCGCGAGGTAGTCGCCGGTTTCGCAGACCGGCCCGACCACGTCGGCGGTGATCGTCGCCGCGCCCTTCGCGGCCTCGCGGACCGGCAGGATGTCGTGATGCGCTTCATAAAGCGTCGGCCGGATCAAATCGTTCATCGCCGCGTCGATAATGACGAAGTTCCTGGCGCCACCGGGCTTGATGTAAATCACGCGGGTGACCAGGATGCCGGCATTGCCGACGATCATGCGCCCGGGCTCGAACATCAGCGTGCAGCCGAGATTATGCGTCACGCGCTTGACCATCGCGGCGTAGACGGACGGCACCGGCGGCGCTTCCCGGTCGGCGTGATAGGGAATGCCGAGCCCGCCGCCGAAATCGATGTGCGAGATGGCATGGCCGTCGGCGCGCAGCGTCTGCACGAAATCAGCGAGAATCCGAAAAGCCGATTCCAGCGGCACCAGATCGGTGATCTGGCTGCCGATATGCACGTCGACGCCGGTGACCTTGATGCCGGGGAGTTTCGCGGCGCGGGCATAGACCGCGCGCGCGCGGTTCAGCGGCACGCCGAATTTGTTCTCCGATTTGCCGGTTGAAATCTTGGCATGGGTGCCTGAATCGACGTCAGGATTGATCCGCACGGAAATCCGGGCGGTCCGGCCAGTCTCGCCGGCCAGCCGCGACAGCAATTCGAGCTCGGGTTCGGATTCGACATTGATGCAGAGAATGTCGGCGGCCAGCGCCGCGCGCAGCTCGGCTTCGGTCTTGCCGACGCCTGAAAACAAAATCCTCTCGGGCGGAATGCCGGCGGCGAGCGCGCGCTTCAATTCGCCGCCCGACACCACGTCGGCGCCGGCGCCGAGTTTTGCCAGCGTCCGCAGCACCGACTGGTTGGAGTTGGCCTTCATGGCGTAGCACACCAGCACCTTCTCGCCGGTGAAGGCCTCGATGAAGACGCGGTAGTGCCGCTCCAGTGTCGCGGTCGAGTAGCAATAGAACGGCGTGCCGACGGCCTCCGCCAGCTCGATAAGGTTCACCGCCTCGGCGTGCAGCACGCCGTTGCGATAGTCGAAGTGATTCATGGCGAGCTCAGTTGCTATTCAGGAGCGGATCGAGAATGAAGGATTTCTTGCTGCCCTTGGTGGCGGCCGGCGCGGGGTCGGTTCCTTCATACGGATTGAACACGCCCTGCGCGCTCGCAGCCGGCTCGTGGTCGGCATTCCGTTGCGCAGCGGCGGCCGCCTGCGGCGGCGTGTTCGGCGGCAGGTCGAGCCCGCCCTTGCGTCCGCAACCCACGAGCGCGAGCACGGCCGCGCTCAAAAGGATGATGGTCCATCCCTGACGTCTCGGGCTGTAGTTGCGATTCACGACAAAATCCCCAATGCGGGCGGCACCATACAAAGATTGCCTTCTTCTGGCGAGAGCAGGGCAATCATGAAATTGCAGCGAAATTCCTGTCGTCAGCCCAATTTTCGCTCTTTTTTCAGCCGCCTGAGCCATGCTTTCGCCTGCGCCAGCACATTCTTCGGCGCGGTTCCACCATAGCTGTTGCGGCTTTTCACCGACGCTTCGACCGAAAGGCTGCGCAAGGCTTCGGCGGTGATTTTCGGCTCGATCGCCTGCATGTCCTTCAGGGGCAATTCGTGCAACGGCACCCCCGCTTTTGACGCCTTGGCGACGATGCGGCCGGTGAGGTGATGGGCATCGCGGAACGGCATTTTCAGCGTCCGCACCAGCCAGTCGGCGAGATCGGTGGCGGTGGCGTAGCCCTCGCCCGCGGCCGCCTTCATCCGCGCCTCGTCCGGCACCATGTCCGCGACCATTCCGGTCATGGCCCGGACCGCCAGCGACAGCGCGGCGAACGCCTCCATCGCACCCGGCTTGTCCTCCTGCATGTCCTTTTGATAGGCGAGCGGAAGACCCTTCATCACGATCAGCAGTCCGGTCAGCGCGCCGATCACCCGGCCGGTCTTGGCGCGAACCAGTTCGGCGGCATCGGGGTTGCGCTTCTGCGGCATGATCGAGGAGCCGGTGGTGAACTTGTCGCTTAACCGCACCAGCCCCACCAGCGGCGAGGTCCAGATCACGATTTCCTCGGCGAAGCGCGACAGGTGCACGGCGGCGATGGCCGCCGCCGACAGCGTCTCGAGCACGAAGTCGCGGTCCGACACCGCGTCGAGCGAATTGGCCATTGGCCGGTCGAAGCCGAGGGCCTTCGCGGTTGAGTTGCGATCGATCGGAAAGGAAGTGCCGGCGAGCGCCGCGGCGCCGAGCGGCGATTCATTGAGACGCTTGCGCGCGTCGGCAAAGCGGCCGCGGTCACGCGCCGCCATCTCGACGTAGGCGAGCAGATGATGGCCGAACGTCACCGGCTGCGCGGTCTGCAGATGCGTGAAGCCCGGCATCACCGTGCCGGCATGTTCCAGCGCCCGCACCACCAGCGCGTGCTGGAACGCGGCCAGCGCCGCGTCCAGCTCGTCGATGATGTCGCGCACATAGAGCCGGAAATCGGTCGCCACCTGGTCGTTGCGCGAACGCGCGGTGTGCAGCCGTCCGGCGGCGGGTCCGATCAATTCGCCGAGCCGGCCCTCGACATTCATGTGAATGTCCTCGAGCGCGCGCTTGAAATTGAAGGATCCCTTGGCAATTTCTGACAAAATCGTGTCTAGACCATCAGCGATATTTTTCGCATCGTTTTTGGTAATGATGCCTTGCGCCGACAGCATCGCCGCGTGGGCCTTGGACGCGGCGATGTCCTGGGCATAAAGGTGACGATCAACGTCGATGGAGACGTTGATTTCCTCCATGATCGCACCGGGGCGATCCGTAAACCGGCCGCCCCACATCTTGTTGCTCATGACTTGTTGCTCATGACCTGCCACTCACCGTCACCCCGGCGCGAAACGCTTGCACGCCGCACCCCGCCCAAATCGCCGTTGCACAGGCTCTGCATAGCCGTATCTGATACAGGATGACAAACGATATGCCTGAACTGCGCCAGCCTCGCCCCGCTGCCACGCGCCGGATTCCCATCGCCATTGGGGCGGTCCTGATCGGGGCGGCGATCGGATTTGCCGGGATATACGGGATCGGCGGGCTGAAGCGCAACGCGTCTGGCGATCCGGCCTGCCGCGGGGCGGTCGACCTGGCGCACAAGCTCGCGCCCCTGGCGCATGGCGAAGTGGCGGCGCTGACCATGGCGACGGCGCCCTTGCGCCTGCCCGACCTCACGTTCGACGATGCCGACGGCAAGCCCAGGAAGCTATCCGACTGGCGCGGGCGCACGGTGCTGGTCAACCTGTGGGCCACCTGGTGCGTGCCCTGCCGCAAGGAGATGCCGGCGCTCGAGGGCCTGCAGACCAAATTGGGGGGCGCGGATTTCGAGGTGGTCGCCATCAACATCGACACCCGCGATCCGGAAAAGCCGAAGAATTTCCTGAAAGCCGCCCATCTGACCCGGCTCGGCTATTTCAGCGACCAGAAAGCTCAGGTCTTTCAGGATCTTAAAGCGATCGGCAAGGCGCTGGGGATGCCCACCTCGGTGCTGGTCGATGGCCAGGGCTGCGAAATCGCCACCATCGCCGGCCCGGCGGAATGGGACAGCGACGACGCCGTCAAGCTGATTACGGCGGCCGTGAAGCCGTAGGGCGACGCTGCACCCGGGGAACGCGGGCCGATCAGCGCGTCGGGACCGGCTTTTCGCCGCGGTAGTCGTAGAAGCCGCGCTGGGTCTTGCGCCCGAGCCAGCCGGCCTCGACATATTTCACCAGCAGCGGACACGGCCGGTATTTGGAGTCCGCCAGACCCTCGTGCAGCACCTGCATGATCGACAGGCAGGTATCCAGCCCGATGAAGTCGGCGAGTTCGAGCGGCCCCATCGGGTGGTGCGCGCCGAGCTTCATCGCCGCGTCGATCGCCTCGACGTTTCCGACCCCCTCGTAAAGCGTGTAGATCGCCTCGTTGATCATCGGCAGCAGAATGCGGTTGACGATGAACGCCGGGAAATCCTCGGAAACCGCGATGTGCTTGCCGAGCCGGGTGACGAATTCCCTGGCGGCATCGAAGGTCGCGTCATCGGTGGCGATGCCGCGGATCAGCTCGACCAGTTCCATCAGCGGCACCGGATTCATGAAGTGAATGCCGATGAAACGCTCGGGCCGGTCGGTCGATGCGGCAAGCCGCGTGATCGAGATCGACGAGGTGTTGGAGGCGACGATGGCGTCCGGCTTCAGCACCGCGCAGAGATCGTGAAAAATCTTGCGCTTGACCTCTTCCTTCTCCACCGCGCTCTCGATCACCAGATCGCAATCGGCAAGCCCGTCCATGGTCTCGGCGGAGGCGATCCGCTCCAGCGCCTGCTTGCGCGCGTCGTCGGTGATGATTTTCTTGGCGACCTGGCGCGACAGATTGCCGTTGATGGTCGCCATGCCCGACTTCAGGCGATCGGCGGACACATCGTTGAGCACCACATCCAGTCCCGCCAGCGCCGCCACATGCGCGATCCCGTTGCCCATCTGGCCCGAGCCGATCACGCCGACCTTCTTGATCATAGCCGCCATTTTGTCATCTCACCGGGCGAGGCGCGCTTCCCGCGCCGGCCCATCCTCGTTGCATAAACACCGGCTGAAGTCCGGTTATTTCAAACGTCGCTACTTTCCGAGCTTGCCGAGCGCCTCGGTCAGCTCCGGAACCGCCTGATAGAGATCGGCGACCAGGCCATAATCGGCGACCTGGAAGATCGGCGCGTCCTCATCCTTGTTGATCGCGACGATCACCTTGGAATCCTTCATGCCGGCGAGATGCTGGATCGCGCCGGAAATACCGATCGCAATATAGAGTTCCGGCGCCACCACCTTGCCGGTCTGCCCGACCTGCCAGTCGTTCGGCGCATATCCGGCGTCGACCGCGGCGCGCGAGGCGCCGACCCCGGCGCCAAGCTTGTCGGCAAGCGGCTCGATATATTTGGCAAAATTCTCGCGGCTCTGCATGGCGCGGCCGCCGGAGACGATGATCTTCGCCGACGTCAGCTCGGGTCGGTCGCTCTTGGCGACTTCCTCGCCGATGAAGCTGGAGAGGCCGGGGTCGGCCGCGGCGGCGGCATTTTCCACCGGCGCGCTGCCGCCGTCCCCGGTCGCGGCGAAGGTGGAGGTCCGCACCGTGATGACCTTCTTGGCGTCCCTCGATTTCACCGTCTGGATCGCATTGCCGGCATAGATCGGGCGCTCGAAAGTATCCGGTGAAACCACCTTGATGATTTCCGACACCTGCATGACGTCGAGCAGCGCCGCGACGCGCGGCATCACGTTCTTGAAGCGCGAGGTCGCGGGCGCCACGAAGGCGTCATAGCCAGGCGCCAGCGCCACGATCAGGGCGGCGAGCGGCTCGGCAAGATCGTGGGCATAGGCGTCGCCGTCGGCGAGCAGCACCTTCTTGACGCCGGCGAGCCTGGCGGCGGCGTCCGCAGCAGCCTTGGCGTTCTGGCCGGCAACCAGCACATGCACTTCACCGCCGAGCGCGGCAGCCGCGGTCAGCGCCTTGTTGGTAGCGTCCTTGATCGATGCATTGTCGTGCTCGGCAATCAGCAGCGTGGTCATCAGAGAACCCCCGCTTCATTCTTGAGTTTCGACACCAGCTCGGTGACGTCCTTGACCTTGACGCCTCCCTTGCGGCCGGGCGGTTCGGATGTCTTGAGAATCTCCAGATGCGCGGTGAGATCGACGCCGTAATCGGATGCGCTCTTGTCGGCGATCGGTTTCTTCTTCGCCTTCATGATGTTGGGCAGGCTGGCGTAGCGCGGCTCGTTCAGCCGCAGGTCGGTGGTGACGATCGCCGGCCCCTTGAGCTTCAGCGACTGCAAGCCGCCATCGACTTCGCGCGTCACCTTGAAATCGGATCCCTCGACTTCAAGCTTGGAGGCAAAGGTCGCCTGCGACCATCCGAGCAGCGCGGCCAGCATCTGGCCGGTCTGGTTACTGTCGTCGTCGATCGCCTGCTTGCCGAGAATGATCAGGCCGGGCTTTTCCTCGTCGGCGATCGCCTTGAGGATCTTCGCCACCGCCAGCGGTTCGACATTGCCCTCCGCCTTGACCAGAATACCGCGGTCGGCACCCATGGCGAGCCCGGTCCGGATGGTTTCGGACGCCTGCGCCGGACCGATCGACACCACCACCACCTCGGTCGCCTTGCCCGCCTCTTTCAGGCGCAGCGCCTCCTCGACGGCGATTTCATCGAACGGATTCATCGACATCTTGACGTTGGCCAGTTCGACGCCGGATCCGTCGCTTTTGACGCGGACCTTGACGTTGTAATCGACCACCCGTTTTACCGGCACCAGAACCTTCATCGAACTTCTTTCGCTTGAATTTCAGCTTTGATCACTCGGGCGCGGAACCTAAAGGTCCGGTCAACCCCGGTCAACGCGCGAAGGCCAAAAATCGCCGCCGGACAGGCATGCTTTAGCGGTTCTGGCCGGGCACCCACAGCACGTCCCCGGCGCCGTTATTGTTCACCGAGCGGCTGGCGACGAACAGGAAGTCCGACAGCCGGTTCATGTACTGGATCGCGGCGTCGCCGACCGGCTCATCCGGCTTGGCCGCGAGTTCCACCATGATCCGTTCCGCCCGGCGGCATATCGTGCGCGCCAGATGCAGATAGGCCGCGGCCGGTGTACCGCCGGGCAGCACAAACGAGGTCAACGGCGCCAGCCGCGCATTCAATGTGTCGATGTCGTGTTCGAGGCGCTCGACCTGGCTTGCCAGCATCCTCAGGCGTTCCGCCCTGCCCTCGCGCTGGGGCACCGCGAGGTCGGCGCCGAGATCGAACAAATCGTTCTGGATCAGGCCCAGCATCGCATCGAGATCGCGCGCGTCCGCCATATACAGCCGTACGATCCCGATCGCTGCGTTGGTCTCGTCGACGGTCCCATAGGCGCTGATGCGCAGATCGTATTTGGGACGGCGTTCGCCGCTGCCAAGCGCGGTGGTGCCGTCGTCGCCGGTTCGCGTGTAAATTCGATTAAGGACGACCATTGTCTGTCTCCCTCCGGGATCATGAACCGATCGGAGCAAACCGGATCATGTTATCATCTCTTTGTTTGAGCGTGATCTTTTGGGAAAAGGGGATCATGCTTTAGTGCCCCATCGTCCAGACCGCGAGCATGGTGATGATAATCGCCACGAATTGCAGCAATACCCGCAGCCGCATCAGCTTCTGCGACCGGTTCGGCGATCCGCCCCGCATCATGTTAAGAAGACCCAGCAACAGCACCAGCGCGACGGCACCGACCGCGACAGGAAGAAGAATCGTGCCCAGGAATGAAGCCATTGGCGCTACATAACACCGCGCAAGGCGGTCCGCCATCGCCCACATCGGGCGCAGCCCGGATGCAACGATCTGGCTTTTAGCTCAATAATATCAGAAGGTAGCGAGAATCGCCGATTGAACCCATCTCCCCCAGGCCAAGGTGAAATGTGAGGCAGCTTCGCTACATCTTTCATGTCAGCATGGACGCATTCTACACGTTTCTCGCCGATGACGGCTGGGCGATCGCCAGCCACATCGCGCTGTCGACGCTGATGGCGCTGTTTCCGTTTCTGATCGTGCTGACGTCGCTGGCCGGCTTTTTCGGCTCGAAAGAACTCGCCGATCAGGCCGCGGGGCTGATGCTGCAGGTCTGGCCGAAGCAGGTCGCCGATTCGCTGTCGGGCGAGATTCACGATGTGCTGACAACGACCCGCGGCGACGCGCTCACCATCGGCGCCGTGCTCGCGGTGTATTTTGCCTCGAACGGCGTCGAAAGCCTGCGCGTGGCGCTCAACCGCGCCTATTCGGTGATCGAACCGCGGCGCTGGTACTGGCTGCGGCTGGAATCGATCGGCTACACGCTGGTGGCCGCGTTTACGGCGCTGGCGATGGCGCTCATGATCGTGCTCGGACCCCTGATGTTGGAGGCGGCCCGGCGCCACATTCCGCTCGTGGTCGAAACCAACGAGAATTTTCTCAACGTTTCGCGCTACGGCATCGCCATCACGGCGATGATCGTGGCGCTCTTTATCCTTCACGCCTGGCTGCCGGCGGGCCGGCGGGGATTTTTGCAGATCCTGCCCGGCATCGTCTTCACGCTGGCGGCGTCGCTGGTGTCGGGCATCGTGTTCGGCCAGTATCTCGCGCGCTTCGCTAACAATTACGTCACGATGTATGCCGGGCTTGCGTCGGTGATTATCGCACTGGTGTTTCTGTATTTCATCGCCGCGATTTTCGTGTATGGCGGCGAATTGAACGCGGCGATCATCAAGTCGCAGCTGCCGCACGGCGTGTCGCTTCAAGCAGCGCAGTCGCTAAAGCCCTTGGACTCACAGGCTTGACCAGAAAGGCATTGGCGCCGGCGCCGCGCGATGCCGCCTCGTCGTCGCCACGGCCGGAAACGCCGATGATCGCGATGCGGCCGTACGGCGGGTTCAGCTGACGAATTCGCCGGATGGCCTCGATGCCGTTGATGCCCGGCAACACCATGTCCATCAGCACCGCGTCGAACTCGCCTTGCACAATCCGCTCGGTGGCGGCCTCGCCCCGCCCGATGAACTCCGCCTGATGACCGAGTTCGGTGAGAATGGTATTGAGCACCACGCGGCCGAACGGATTATCCTCGACGCTGAGAACGCGCAGCGACCGTGCCGGATCGGACGGCACGTGGGAATCCTCGCCCGAGCTGGCCACCTTCGAAGCCTTCGCGCGCGTCAGCGTCACCGTCAATGTGAAGGTAGCGCCTCCACCGCGTCGATGCGCAACGACGATGTCGCCGCCCATCGCACGCGCAAGCGCTTTCACCGAAGACAATCCGAGCCCCGCGCCGCCGAAGCGCGAGGCAATGCTGACATTGGCCTGCGAGAACGGGCGGAACAGGCGTTTGACCTCGGCGAGCGAAAGCCCGATTCCACTGTCGGAAACCGCGAAGGCGACAGCGGCCTTGCCTTTGGCGGCGCCCATCGGCGCCACCTCCAGCGCGACGCCGCCCTGATCGGTGAACTTCACCGCATTGTCGATCAGGTTTTCCAGCGCGGCGCGCAGCCGCACGGGATCGCCGACGACCAGTGCCGGAAGTTTCTCCGAAATATCGACACGGGACTGCAGGCCTTTCGCCGCCGCCCGGCCGGCGAGCGAATCGCCCGCGCTACGCGCCAGCACCCGCAAATCGAACAGGTCTTGCCGCACTCCGGCCGCCGCACCGCCGCCTCTCGCGGCATCGACAAACAAGGTCGCGAGGCTGGCGAGATGTTCGGCGCCTGCCTTGATGGTATCGACCCAGCGTCGCTCGCGCTCGTCGAGGTCCGAGGTTGCCAAGAGATCGCTGATGGCAAGAATTCCGGTGAGCGGCGTGCGGACCTCGTGGGCGAAGGCGGCAAGTGCGGTCTCGACCATGCCCGGCCCAGACGTCCTGGCGGCGCGCTGGCGCGGCTTGCGCCCGGCAAGGCGTGGAGCGCGTTTTTTCGGCGGCCGGCTTTTCGCCGACCGCGTGGTGCGCCGTGAGCGCGATTTTGGCGCCATGATTTCCCTGACCCTGGCCGCCTCCACCATGCCACGGCCGGGCTTGGAAAGTCACGCCGAAGCGGGCTTTTCCCCTTGCCATTGGCGTTCGGCAAAGCTGCCCCCAAAGCTGCCCCTAAGGCAGGCCGGCCAGGCGGCGGATATCCGCCGGCGTGGCGCCGGCGGCGCGGAGTTCGCGCAAGCCGGTGGCCTCGGTCGACTTCGACAACTTTCGCCCGGCGCGGTCGCGCACCAGGCGGTGATGAAGGTAGGCGGGAGCCGGCAAGCCAAGCAGCTGTTGCAGCAGCCGGTGGACGCTGGTCGACCAGAACAGGTCCCGACCCCGCACCACCTCCGTCACCCCCTGCGAGGCGTCGTCGACCACCACCGAGAGATGATAGCTGGTCGGCGTCTCCTTGCGCGCGAGGATGACGTCGCCCCACGCCTCCGGCCGGGCGGCCACGACGCCGCGCTCGCCATCAGGACCCTCGCCGCGCTCGATCCAGGTCAAATCACCGGCCCGCGCGCAGGCCGCCGCCATGTCGAGCCGCAGCGCATAGGGCGCGCCGGATTCCAACAGCCGGGCGCGCGCATCGGGCGAAAGCGACTTCGCCGCGCCGGGATAGAGCGGCGCGCCGTCGGGATCGCGCGGCCAGGGCGCGTTCGCCTCGCGCTGCGCCACCAGTTTGGCGATTTCCGCGCGGCTTTCGAAACTCGGATAGATCAGGCCCTGGGCTGCGAGCCTTTCCACCGCATCGCGATATTCGGAAAAATGCTCGGACTGCCGGCGCACCGGCTCTTCCCAGCCGGTGCCGAGCCAGGCGAGGTCTTGATAGATCGCGGACTCGAATTCCGGCCGGCAGCGGGCGGTATCGATATCCTCGATACGCAGCAGCAAGCGGCCGCCGGCCTGCCGCGCCAGGTCGAAGTTCAGCAGCGCCGAATAGGCATGGCCGAGATGCAGATAGCCGTTCGGGCTCGGTGCAAAGCGGAAGACGGGCGGCGGCATTGAATTCTCGACACTTGTCGCTGCCGGGCTTGACCCGGCAATCCATCGTTCAAAGACTCTGTTACGATATGAGATGGATGCGCGGGTCAAGCCCGCGTATGACGAGTCCAGCAAGTTGATCCACGCAATGATCGTTCACCTCAACAGCCAGACCGACCTCGACGCGGCCATCCTTGCGCTGGTGAAGCGGGACCCGCGGCTCAAGCCGGTGTTCGAGATTGCGGGCATGCCGGCGCTGCGGCGGCGCGAGCCCGGCTATGCGGGCCTTGCCGCCATCGTCTGCGGCCAGCAATTGTCCACCGCGAGCGCCGCGGCGATCTGGGCGCGCGTCAGTGCCGCGTTTGATCCGTTCGACCATGACAGGCTGCGCCGCGCCCGTGCCGATCGACTGGGCCGGCTCGGACTGTCGGCGGCGAAGATCAAGACCCTGAAAGGTCTCGCGCGCGAAATCGCCGCCGAGCGCCTCAATCTCGACGTGCTGGCGAATGAGGACGCCGACGCCGCGCACAACACGCTGACGGCCCTGCACGGCATCGGGCCCTGGACCGCCGACATCTACCTGCTGTTCTGCCTTGGCCATGGCGACGCCTGGCCCGCGGGCGATCTCGCGGTGCAGGAAGCGATCAGAATCGGGCTTGGCCTCAAGACACGGCCGACCGCGAAACAGATGGCGCCGCTGGCCGAGCCGTGGCGCCCCTTGCGTGGCGCCGCGGCGCATCTGTGGTGGGCCTATTACCGGGCGATGAAGCAGCGCGAGGGCGTGATCGGCGAAAAAGACCGGCGGCAATAACCCGCGCGCGTGTCGGCCTATCCCGCCCTTTCTGCGCGATCCCGAACGGTATAGGTTTTGCCGGCAGGGAAACCGCCGCGAAGACGGCCGGGGAGCAGAGGCCAATGTTGGACAGAACCGACGATATTTCGACGGCCGCCGAAAACTGGCTGGCGCAATTCGAACGCGCGCTGGCAAAGCCCGACGACGGCCTGCTGAAATTCCTGTTTCATCCCGATAGCTACTGGCGCGACGTGCTGGCGCTGAGCTGGAACCTGCAAACCATTAACGGCGCTGACGCCATCCTGAAAGAATTGAAGGCCCGTGCCGGCAATGCCGCGCCGCGCGGTTTTGCGATCGATCCCGACCGCGCCGCGCCGCGCCGGGCGACCCGCGCCGGCACCGTCTCGATCGAGGCCATCTTCAAATTCGAAACGGCGGTGGGGCGCGGCAGCGGAATCCTGCGGCTGATCCCCGATGCCGGCGACGGCAACCGGCCGAAAGCCTGGACGCTGCTGACCGCGCTCGACGAATTGAAGGGCTTTGAGGAGCCGCTTGGTTCGTCGCGGCCCCGCGGACAGTCCTACTCGCGCGATTTTCGCGGACCTAACTGGCTCGACCTGCGCAAGGCCGCAGCCGAATTTGCCGACCGCGACCCCGACGTGCTCGTGGTCGGCGGCGGACAGGCCGGCCTTGCCATCGCCGCGCGGCTGAAGCAGTTGCGGCTCGACACGCTGATCGTCGACCGCTGGCCGCGTATCGGCGACAACTGGCGCAATCGCTATCATGCGCTGACGCTGCATAACCAGGTGCAGGTCAACCACCTCCCCTATATGCCGTTCCCGCCGAACTGGCCGGTCTATATCCCCAAGGACAAGCTCGCCAACTGGTTCGAGGGCTATGTCGACGCCATGGAGCTGAACTACTGGACCGGCACCGAGTTCGAAAGCGGCTGCTACGATGAGGCTGCGGGGCGATGGTCGGTGGCGCTGCGCCGCGCCGATGGCAGCCGGCGCGAGATGCATCCGCGCCATGTGGTGATGGCGACCGGTGTCAGCGGCATTCCGAACGTGCCTGACATTCCCGGCCTGAAAACCTTCGCCGGCAAAATTCTGCATTCCAGCGAATACGGCGACGGCGAGACATGGAAAGGCAGGCGCGCGATCGTGATCGGCACCGGCAACAGCGGCCACGACATCGCGCAGGACCTCTATTCGAGCGGCACTGCTGTCACGCTGGTGCAGCGCAGCCCGACGCTCATCACCAATATCGAGCCGTCGGCGCAACTCGCCTATGCGGCGTATAACGAGGGAACGCTGGAGGACAACGACCTGATTGCGACCTCGATGCCGCTGACGCTGGCAAAGAAAAGCCACATCATGATCACCGAGCAATCGAAGAAGCTGGACCAGCCGCTGCTCGACGCGCTGACGCGCATCGGCTTCAAGCTCGATTACGGCGAAGGCGGCACCGGCTGGCAGTTCAAATATCTCAGCCGCGGCGGCGGTTACTATTTCAACGTCGGCTGCTCCGATCTGGTCGCCGAGGGCGCCATCCGGCTGGTCCAGTTCTCGGACATCGAATCCTTCGCCGTCGAGGGCGCAAGAATGAAGAGCGGCGAGATCATCGCCGCCGACCTGATCGTGCTGGCGACCGGCTACAAGCCTTGGGATGTTCTGGTGCGCAAACTGTTCGGCGACCAAATCGCCGATCGCGTCGGCCCGATCTGGGGCTTTGGCGACGGCCAGGAATTGCGCAACATGTACACTCGCACGCCGCAACCAGGCCTGTGGTTCATCGCCGGCAGTCTGGCGCAGTGCCGGATCAATTCGAAATATCTGGCGTTGCAGATCAAGGCGATCGAGCAAGGATTGCTGCCGCGCGTCGGGCACGCGGCAAGGCCGAACGTGGCCTTCGCATGAATTTCATAAACGTCATTCCGGGGCGCGAGTGTAACGAGCGAACCCGGAATCTCGAGATTCCGGGTCTGGTCCTTCGGACCATCCCGGAATGACAGTCATAGGGGAAACACGCATGCCAACCATTCTCGGCTCGGGCGAGCATCGCTACCGCGTGGTGGAAAACTGGGCGAAGCTGCCGGATCGCTGGAATCTTTCCGATGTCGCTTCCGTCGCGGTCGACAGCAAGGACCGCATCTACGTCTTCAATCGCGGCGCCCATCCGATGGTCGTGCTCGACCGCGCGGGCAATTTTATCAAAAGCTGGGGCGAAGGCCTGTTTGCCCGCGCGCACGGGCTGCACATCGACAGCGACGACAATCTCTATTGCACCGACGATGGCGACCACACGGTGCGCAAATGTTCCGTCGACGGCAAGGTGCTGCTGACCATCGGCATCCCCCACAAGCCCGCGCCGTTCATGAGCGGCGAGCCGTTCCACCGCTGCACCCACACCGCGCTGTCGCCGAACGGCGATATCTATGTGTCGGACGGCTACGGCAATGCGTGCGTGCATAAATTCACGCCCGGCGGCAAATTGATCAAAACCTGGGGCGAGTCCGGCACCGATCCCGGCCAGTTCAACATCGTCCACAACATCGTCACCGACGCCGACGGCTGGGTCTATGTCGCGGACCGCGAGAACCATCGCGTTCAGGTGTTCGACGGCAACGGCAAGTATGAGGCGCAGTGGAATAACCTGCACCGGCCCTGCGCGCTGCATTGCTGTGGCGGCAAGTCACCGAACTTCATCGTCGGCGAACTCGGCCCCGGCATGCCGGTAAACCTGAAGGCGCCGAATTTGGGCCCCCGTCTGACCATCGTGGACGCAAAAGGAAAGCGCATCGCGCGGCTCGGCGGCGAGAGCGGTCCAGGGCTCGAGACCGGCAAATTTCTGGCGCCGCACGGCATCGCGCTGGATTCGAAAGGCGACATCTATGTCGGCGAGGTCGGCGTCACCAACTGGAAGACCAGCTTTCCGGATACGCCGATGCCTGCGGTGGTGCGCTGTCTGCAGAAGCTGGAAAAGATCTAGAGTGTTTTCCGGCCCGCTCCGCTTATTGCCGCTTCCCCTCTGGCCTCATGGTTCGAGACGCGCGAAGACGCGCTCCTCACCACGAGGGTCTCAGACCTCATCCTGAGGAGCACCGCGAAGCGATGCGTCGCATGGGGTTCCTCTCGGCGGGCTTGCAGCCATATCGGCCGTAGATGTGGTTGTTACAGTCCTGATGGGCGCCGATATCGGCTAGCCGCTCAAGGCGCCGACCAGAAACTCGCATTGCTGCGCGCTGGCCTGTGCGAAAATTTCGCTCGGATAATGGAGTAGTCCGAAGTGCCCGCCGTCGACGTCGCCCCATTTTTTTGGACAACGCAACAATTCGTAGGTGGCCTGCGTCACGTCCGGATTGCACTGTACCATCTCGTCGCTACGGCCAACCATCATGAAGGTCGGCACCTTGACATACGGCGCAGCCAGATAGGCGCTAAATGGCACCGGTGTCGGCGGCACGACACGGATCACGCGATTTTCCCAAAGTGAACCGTGCCGGCCACCATAGTCGATGAACCAGCGAAATGCCTGAATTGGCTTGAGCAAAGAAGGCGATCCCGTCTGATCGAAGGAGACGACGGGCATGGGACCGACCGTCGTTTCAGGTGTTCCGCGCACGTCTCCCGCGGCAAAAATCGCCTGCATCACCCGGAAATGCTCGTCGGACGGCTCAAGCTTCGGCTTTTCCACACCGCATGCAGGACATTGCACGGCCACGGCGGCAAGGCGCGGCTCGAGCGCACCGACCACGAGCGCTATCATCCCGGAATAACTGTCGCCCCACGCGGCGATCCGGTCGGCCCGGACATCGTGACGCGTCAGCAAGTAATTCACGGCATCGCGATAGCCGCGGGCCTGGGTCCAGGGATTTATCTGTTGACGCGGTTCGCCACCGCTCATGCCAAAATTGCGATGATCGTAAAGTAAAACTGCCAATCCAGCCTGGCAGAACACCTCGGCATAATGGTCGAGCGCCATGGTAATGGTGGCGGTCGTGCCATGGGTCATGATGACGACAGGAAACGGTGCGGCGCGCTCCGGACGATAATAACGGCCACGCAACAGCGCGCCTTCAGAGGGAAATTCAACAATCTCGTACATTTTTGCCTGCAATGCGACTGGCCCAATCGGAAAATTATTCTACTTCGGCGGCCATGAATAGCTAGCCCGGCCTCTTGCGCGTTGCGACGCTAGATCTCGCCGATCACCTCACGCCGCCGCTGTTCGGATTCTTCGGCGTAACGCCGCATCGCGTGCGCCTCGGTGAGAACCCCGATCGGCCGGTGCTCGCCGTCGGTATCGACCACGGCCAGCGATTCCGCTTCCGCGGCGTCAAAAACCGCAATCGCTTCCTGGATGTTCATGCCGGGATGCAGCACGACGTCCCGGTAATGCAAGAGGCCGATCAGACCATCCGGCGCCTCGATATCGGGGGCGTGCGCGTCGGCCACCAGCGCCAGCCCGACATACCGGCCGGCGCCATCGACCGCGACGACATGGGTCTTCGACCCCAGCGGGAATTTGTCGCGGAATTCCCCAATTCCCATATTGGCGCTCACGGTGGCGACGTCCCGCCGCATCAGGCTTCGCACCGTGAGGTCGCGGATCCATCCGACATCGGCGGCGCTGCGGATGGTTTCGCCGCGCAGATGCAGCCGCCACGTCGCGAACGAATAGCCGAACAGTTCGCGGGTGATCTGGGTCGAGATAATGACCGCGACCAGCACTGCGGTGGTAAGCCAGAGATCGCCGGTGGATTCCAGCGCGATGAACGACATCGTCAGCGGCCCGCCGATCACGGAGGCCGACAGTGCGCTCATGCCGACGATCGCATAGACGTTGGGATCGAGGTTAAGACCCGACCAGATCATGCTGAGGCCGGCAGCGAACAGGTGACCGCCGAGCGCGCCCAGAAACAGCGTGGCGAAAAACAATCCGCCGCGGAAGCCGCTGCCCAGCGACATGACGGAGGCAATCGCCTTGAGGACGAATATCCCCGCAATCATCGCCAACGGCATCGAAACAAACCCGGCGAAATGCAGCGCGCCATGCCCCGAGGACATCACTTGGGGCCTCAGCAATGCGAGCAGACCGACGGCGAGACCGCCCAGCGCCGGGCGCAGCGGCAGCCAGACGCCGGTCCTCGACAGCAGCATCTCACAGAGCGCCACGCCGCGCATGATGGCGATGCCAAACAGCGCCGCCAGAATCCCGAGCACTGCCGCGATGGCAAGATCATGCCCGAGTACATTGCCGACTGGACCGACGCCGACGCCGAGCGACAACTCGCCAAATGCATGGGCGACAAAATAGCCCGCCACCGCAGCTACGCCGACCGGCGCCAGACTGGCCGGTGTATATCCCCCGATCACAAGCTCAAAGGCATAAAAGGCGCCGGCGAGCGGCGCTCCAAACGCGCCCGCGATCGCGGCCGCGGCGCCGCAGCCGACCATGACGCGCTGATCGGCGCGGCGCAGATGAAAGCCGCGGCCTAGTGAGGCGGCGAGACCGCTGGCAAGCTGGGTGTATCCAGCTTCAAGCCCGACTGAAGCGCCGACGCCCGAGGACCAGACCGTCTGCAACGCAACGATGACACTGCCGCGAAACGACATCCGCCCGCCATGCAGCGCGTTGGACTCGATCGGATCGATTTCACGCCCCGGCCGCCATCGCTGCAGCAGCAGGAACGCCACGCCCAGCAGCAACCCACCGAGACTCGGAACCAGCAAGGTGCGCAGCGGCTCGATCCTGAACTGGCTTGAAAGGCGTTCCCCCACCTGAAGGTTGAACAGCTGCACGTGCAGTCCTTCGACCGCAGCGCTCATCGCGGCCACCACCAATCCGCCGATGATTCCGACCAGCGCCGCAAGGACAACCAGACTCGTTTCATGCGCGCGAACGAATGCCCGCAGCCGGCGTGGCGCCTCGAGATAACGGGACGTAGTGACCATTTTTGCAGCGACCGATTGCGGCCGAAAAGTGCCGCCCGCCAGATTTAGCGGTGTTGGGGCCGATCGTGCAATCCCGGCGACAACGGCCGCGGCCGCGGATAAGCGCGCGAACGCTCTTCACAATCCCGTCACGCTGCATGTAGTATGTCAACTCACGCTGCTTCGCAGCTTATATGGAGGCCGGGAGCGTTACTTGAACGCACATGTCTCGCAAGGCGGTTGGCCGGTACTGGTGCTGAATGCGGACTTCCGGCCGCTCAGTTATTATCCGCTGTCTCTCTGGTCGTGGCAGGACGCGATCAAGGCGGTGTTTCTCGATCGCGTCAACATCGTCGAGCACTACGACCGCGCGGTGCGCAGCCCCTCGTTCGAGATTCAGCTGCCGAGCGTGGTGTCGCTGAAATCCTTCGTCAAGCCGACCACGCATCCGGCCTTCACCCGGTTCAACGTGTTCCTGCGCGACCGCTTCGTCTGCCAATATTGCTCGACCAATGACGACCTCACCTTCGATCACATCATCCCACGCAGCAAGGGCGGCCAGACCACATGGGAAAATGTGGTCGCCGCGTGTTCGCCGTGCAATCTGCGCAAGGGCAACCTGACGCCGCAGCAGGCGCGGATGTTTCCGCGCCAATTCCCGTTCGCGCCGACGGTGCACCAGCTGCATCGCAACGGCCGGCTGTTCCCGCCGAACTATCTGCACGACAGCTGGCTCGATTATTTATACTGGGATACCGAACTCGATCCGTAGGGAACGGTCAGCGATCGCTGTAGCGGGACTCATAAGAACCAGCAGTCGGTGCCGGGTATTTCGTCCAGATCGCTACGAATCGGAAACATTTTAATGAAGCTGATGATCTTCGACTTCGACGGCACCCTCGTCGATAGCCGCAAACTGATTATCGAGTCGCATCGTGTTATTTTCGGTGAGTACGGATTTTCCCGGCCCTCCGAGGAGGAGAGCCTTTCGTTGATTGGAATGTCGCTGGAACTTGTCCTATTGCAATTGGCCGACCGGACGCGCCGGTCAAGGAGATGGTTGCAGCCTATCAACGCGTGCTGCCGCGGCTTCGTGCCGACGCGGCCTTCGCAGAAGTGCCATTCGGTGGCGCGGCAGACTTGCTCGCTGCGCTGGCCGAGCGAAAGGACGTGCGTATCGGGATCGCAACCGGGCACGTTTCGCATGCAATCGCGCCGGCGCTTGAGCGTTTCGGATGGCAACGCTTTTTTTGCACCGTTCAAACTGCCGACAAGGCACCCTCAAGGCCGCATCCGGGAATGGTGCTTCAGGCGCTAGGCGAAGCCGGCATCAACGCCGAAGATGCCATCATGATCGGGGATACCGCATTCGACATGGAGATGGCGTGCGCCGCGGATGTCCGCGGGGTGGCCGTATCGTGGGGCTACCATCGCTCCGACCGTCTCCGCGATGCGGGTGCATCACGCGTCGTCGATGATATGGGCGAATTGCGCGACTGCTTGTTTGAGGCAATTCCGCCGTCGTCGCGAGCGTTGCAGGCTCCATGAAAAACGTTTTTGCGATCCCGCTACCGACGCGTCGGATCAGCGGCCAAGCAGCTCCAGCGTCCTTGGATCCGGCCGGCCGCCGCAGAATTTCGCGATCGCCGCGGCGAATACCGCATCGGATGCGACCGCGCCGAACAACGTCATCGACGAGCAGAATTTAAGGTCGTCGGGACTGCCGAGTATTTCCCGGATTGTTCTGCCCTCGACGGCGTTGACCAGTGAGGTGCACTCCGCAAGCCGGGGGCCCAAAACGCCATGGGCGAGATAGGCGACGGCCTCCTCGCGAGAGGAAATCGCAAATCGCCGGGCCATCGCGCTATGGCCGAGGCCGGCAAGCTGGGGGAAAATGAACCACATCCAGTGACTTTGCTTCCGGCCTTGGCGCAGTTCAGCAACAACACGCGGGTAGACCGGCGCTTGCGCATCAACAAAGCGCTGGAGATCGAAGGGATCGGTCATGGCGCCCGCCTCGCTCCGGATTGGCCCAAAAGTTCGGCGAGCCGATCGAGAAGCGGCCGCTGGCTTTGGAGGATCTTCGCGTGGGCGAACGGCAGTTCGAACCATTCGGCGCGGTCGATTTCCGGAAAGGTCTGCATCCTTCCGCCTTTCGGCGGCCACTCGATTTCAAAGCTGTTGCTTTTGATGGTCTGAACGTTGACGTCGCCCTCGACGGCAAAGGCAATGACCCGTTTGCCGCTACGCTGGCGAATTTCGCCAAGCGGTTCAAAAGGCCCGGCGGGAGCAATCCCGGTTTCTTCCGTGAACTCTCGACGGGCGGCGACGCTGGCGTCCTCACCTGGATTGATTTCGCCTTTCGGGATCGACCATGCGCCATCGTCCTTGCGGCGCCAGTAAGGTCCGCCCGGATGCACCAAAAGGACTTCCAGTTTCGGCCCAACGCGCCGATACATCAGGATGCCCGCGCTTGACGCCGACCGAGGACCTGAAATCACCTGGCGTTCTTTCCCGGCGCATCCCCTTGAACGGCCTCGCTGTCGCGCCTGCTCTCTTCCTCGGATACCGTTCAGGCCCGGAATGGAACGGAACCGGGCAAAAATTGTTCCTCTTCCGGGCTGTTGCAACTTAACGGGATCACGGCCGATGAGTAGAGCCTTCGTCAAGGATGCGGAATATCTGGAAGAGCTACCGGAGCGGCCGGTCTCGGAGCATCCAAATGACGTCACCGAGGCAGGCCTGGCGCAGATCGAACACGCCCTCCAGGCGGCCAGCGAGGCCTACGCTAGGGCGCAAGCATCGGCCGATCGCGCGGCCCTTGCGGATGCACGACGAGACCTTCGCTATTGGACCGCGCGGCGCGCGACGGCCCGTGTCGTACCGGCCCCTGCCGACCACTCTGAGGTGCGGTTCGGCGCGGCCGTGACGATCATGCGCGACGACGGCCGGGAGCAGACATTCCGGATTGTCGGCGAGGACGAGGCCGATCCTGCCCAAGGCTCGATCTCCCATGTCTCGCCGCTGGCAAGAGCGATGTTCGGTAAACGCGTGGGCGATGTCGTTCGGGCCGGCACCGGCGAAGCCGAGATCATTCGGATCCAGTGAGCCGTCCTCTGCAAAAGCGCCAAGCCGCGCTGATGGCTGCGCCGCAGCATCCGGTTACGCCGGATGGCAGGTACTCCGTCGTCCGCGGAAAACTCTGGCGAATGGCCAATCCGAATCTTGCGCCTGTGAAAAAAGCCGCCCTCGTGAACGAATTGATGAAGGCGCGCAGCGCGGTGCGGTTGGCCAAACTTGCGGGCCGTCGGATCGAGGAGGCTGCGGCGCATCACGCTGTCGTGCGCGAAATGGTTCCGGCTTGAGGGCCAGCCGGCGTCGCGGAGAATCTTAATGAGGATAGCGCGTCGGAAAACTGAAATATTTGTGAAGGCATCCGATCTCATCACGTCATACAAATCATGCTCCGGGAGACTTTCAAGACGCCCGTTTGCGACATAAGATCGTTGCCTGCTTCGCCTGCGCCTGTTCGCTGAAATCTGCGGGACACGCGCACGCCGATTGGCCAGGAGATTCTCCATGCCCTCTTTGACTGAATGGAAGGTGCCGCCGGCGAACCAGCCCCGCCCGGGCGACTACAGTTTCGATCTCGATCGCGTGCTTTCTTCGGTGGTCGGCCTGCATTCGATCATCCCCGCCGACGCCTTCAGCGCGGACACGCTGGGCACCGAGCGCGCCGGCAATGGCGTCGTGATCGACGACGGACTGGTGCTGACCATCGGTTATCTGATCACCGAGGCCGAAGCGGTCTGGCTGCATCTTGGCGACGGCCGCGTGGTGGAAGCCCATGCGCTTGGCGTCGATACCGTGAGCGGCTTCGGCCTGGTGCAGGCGCTTGGCCATATCGACCTCGATCCCCTGCCGCTTGGTTCCTCTAGCGCCGCCCAAATCGGCGACCGCGTCGTGGTCGGCGGCGCAGGTGGGCGCACGCGGTCGGTCGCCAGCCATATCGCCGCCAAGCAGGAGTTCGCCGGTTACTGGGAATATTTGCTGGACGAGGCGATCTTTACCTATCCGGCCCATCCCAATTGGGGCGGCACCGGAATGATCTCGAATCGCGGCGAGTTGATCGGCATCGGCTCGCTCCAGCTCGAACGCGAACGCGAGGGCAAGGCCGAGCATGTCAACATGATCGTGCCGATCGACCTGCTCAAGCCGGTGCTCGACGATCTCAAGAAGTTCGGCCGCGTCAACAAGCCGGCGCGCCCCTGGCTCGGGATGTACACCACCGAGATCGACAGCAAGGTCGTGGTGATCGGCATTTCCGCGAAGGGTCCGGCGGCGCGCGCCGAACTCAAGGCCGGCGACATCATACTGGCCGTGAAGGGCGAAAGGGTTTCAAGTCAGACCGCCTTCTACCGAAAGCTCTGGGCGCTCGGCGCTGCCGGCGTCGACGTGCCGCTCACGGTGTACCACGAAGGCGTCACCTTCGACGTGGTGTTGACCTCAATCGATCGCGCCAAGCTGCTCAAGGGGCCGCGGCTGCATTAGACCCGAGCGGGAGCGCGCGATGAGCGAGGCCGTGGTGGACGACATCGTGGCCGTGCTGCCGCCATTGCTGCAATCGCTCGAAGCGCTCGGCTTCATCGCGCGTCATCTCAATCCACCGGATTTCGATTCGGTCATGGAGGCCGCCGGCACGCCGGATCAGGCGTTGCAGGTGGTCCGTGCGCGGCTGGCCGATTGGCCGGAGGAATTCGCGGCTATAAGGACCGCGTTGGAAACGGCGAGCGACTCAACGCTCGCGGCGTTCGACGGTTTGCGCGCGGTACAGCATGGCAATGGCGACCTGGTTGCGGTGTTTCGCGCGCTACGTCACGCAGCGCGTGCGCAGGAGGCGCTGTATCCCCTTGCCGCAAAATTTCCTCCGGTCTCCAGTTTCTTCGTCGATCCCGCCTTGCGCGACGACGCCAGCCTGCTGACGCGGCTTGCAGGGCCGGCAAACGCCAATACCGGGATCCTTCACGACCACAACGAGCCCGGCAGCCGCGGCGGCTTCTCGCTCTACGTGCCGGAATATTACACCCCCGACCGCGCCTGGCCGTTGGTGATGGCACTGCATGGCGGCAGCGGCAATGGCCGCGGCTTCCTGTGGAGCTGGCTGCGCGACGCGCGCAGCCACGGCGCAATCCTGGTCGCACCGACCGCGACCGGCGGCACCTGGGCATTGATGGGGGAAGATACCGACAGCCCCAACCTCGCCCGTATTCTCGAGTGGGTACGAAGCCGCTGGAACGTCGATTCCACAAAACTGCTGCTGACCGGGATGAGCGATGGCGGCACGTTCTGCTATGTCACCGGGCTGAAGAGCGCTTCCCCCTTTACCCGTTTGGCGCCGGTTGCCGCCACCTTCCATCCGCTGATGGCGGAAATGGCCGATGCCCAGAGATTGCGCGGCTTGCCGGTCCATCTCGTGCATGGCCGGCTGGACTGGATGTTCCCGGTGCAGGTGGCGCGGCAGACGCGAGAGGTGTTGTCAGCGGCGGGCGCCGATGTGACCTACCGCGAGATTGACGATCTCAGCCATTGCTATCCGCGCGAGATGAACGCGGAGATACTGAACTGGCTAAGCAGTGAGCGATGATTGATGTACGCCTAGCCTCTCCGCGAGTCGTCCCGGCGAACGCCGGGACCCATAACCACCGGCGTCGCCGCTGAGGTTTGGAGTCCGCTCCACGAATTCTCTTGAACGTCGGCGGTTACGGATCCCGGATCGCGCTCGCGGAGCCTGTTATCGGGTCGGCCAAGGGCCGGACCCGTTGGCTCACTTGTCCGGGGCGACGAGGGGAACCATCGCCCCCCGACCGCGTTGTCTGCGTTCACCGGAGGTTTGCCATGCGCGTTTTTCTCGGAATGATTTTGGGTGCGCTGCTGCTGGTCGCGGGCGTCTACGCCTACGATTCGCAATCAACCTCGACGGTCGCGAACGGTCAGGCTGCATCGGCCAACCGCACCATCGTGAACTGGGACGTCGCGGCGACCGACTGGAATCAGCTGAAGCGGCGCGCGCAGGACGACTGGATCAAGCTGTCGTCGAAGTAATCGCACCAGGCGTTCATCCCGCAGGCCGGGCGCCTTCGCTTTTGGCGAGGGCGCTCTTGTTATATGCCGCAGCTATTTCTGCGCCGCCGCTTTGCGCGCATCGGCGATGACCTGCTCGAACTCCGCCATGGTCAAAATGCCCGGCACCCGAAACTTGCCGACGATAAAGGACGGCGTGCCTCTAAATCCAAACGCACTGGCTTGATCGTTGTTGCGCGCGAGGATCGCGTCGATCGCCTTGGCATTTGTGGCGAGGTCGCGCGCGGCACGATCGACATCGATGCCGGCGCCGGCGAGCAGCTCACCGATGCGCGGCTCGGTCAGCTTCGAGTTGACGCCGATCAGCGCCTCATGCGCCTGAACATATTTTTGCTGGAATTTACTCGCCAGCGCCATCCGCGCCGCGATTACCGAGACCGGCCCCAGGATCGGCCAATCCTTCAACACCAGGCGGACCTTGCCGTCGTCCTGCACCACCTGGCGCAGTTCGGGTTCGATCTTGCGGCAATAGGGGCACTGGTAGTCGAAGTACTCCACGATCGTAATGTCGCCTGCGTCATTGCCCGCCGCCGGAATATCCGGATCGCGCAACACCAGCGCTTCCGTCAGCACGGCCTCGTCGTCGCTTTGCCCCAATGCCGATCCCGGCGCGATCCCAAGGCCGAGCATGACAGCGCTTGCGCCGAGCAGACCAAGCGTCTGTCGCCGGGTGCGTTCCAGGTTCGGCCGGGCTGGGTCGATCGATTCGTTCATGTCTGATCTCCAGGGTCGGCGCTAACCCTGTCAATTCAAGATAACGACAGGTTACGCGCCAGCATATAAAGCGCCACCACAATAATGACAGCGGCGAACACGATGTTGAGGGCGCCGCGCCGCGCCGACGCCAGCCGCGCCAACCGCGTGCCGATCAATCCGCCGCCGATCCCGCCCGCGACGAACAATCCCGCCAGCCCCCATGAAATCAACCCGGACCAGGCGTAACTCGCCGCGGTGGTCAGGCCGAACGCCGTCACCGCGACCAGCGACGAACTGACCGCGTTGATGATCGACATGCCCGTCGCCAACATCAGCGCCGGCACGATCAAAAACCCGCCGCCGATACCGAAAAAGCCGGACAGCGTCCCGGTCGCAACACCGAGCCCGACAATGGCGGGCAGGTTGGTCCAGCTCATCTGCACGTCGGGCAGCCCGATCCGCGCTCGCGTCTTCAGCATCAGCACGGCGATCACCAGCATCAACAGCGCGAACAGCGCCAGCAGCTTTTGGCCGTCGAGCATTTTGCCGAAGATCGAGCCCAGGAACGCGCCGATGATCCCCGCCGCCGCGAATGTGAGCGCGCACGACCACCGCACGGTACCGCCGCGCGCGTGGTTCGACAAATTGACCGCGGCGTTGGCCGCCACCGCGATGGCGCTGGTGCCGATCGCCACATGGGCGTCGGGCACGCCGACCAAATAGACCATGAGCGGCACCGCGAGGATCGACCCGCCGCCGCCGACCAGGCCAAGCGAAAATCCGACCAGCGCTCCCGATGCCAGTCCCAGCACGCCCTGCATTACGGAAAACATTAAGACCGAAACCTCGCTTGCAGGGCGCAACCCTAGAAGGAATTGTCGCAAATCTCTATGGTGACAGCATAAAAACTTCAACCAGGTACGTACTCATAAACTGGTTTTGGTTGAAAACCGCTGGCGGTGTCCGCCATGCGATGTTTTGCGGACTCAAATCGGACATCGGCTGAGGTCCGAGAAGTGCCATGAACAGACTAACTCCAGCCTGGCTGCTGTGGGAGCGAATGCTCCAGGAAGAAACGCAGCATTTCGCTGGTTGCATCCGGTCCTCGCGGATCAGTGTAGGAGCCTGCAGGGCTGCCTCCCGACCATGCGTGTCCAGCTCCGTGGATGTTCCAGTGCTCGAGGATTCCGCGCCCCCTCGCGTCGGTATGGATCGTGCGGGTATAGGCATGCCCTCCGGGTACCCGCCCGCGATGCACCTTCTTTTGCGTGCTCGTCGTTCTCATAGACTGCTCAAGAATTTGATCGGCGTTGTTTGGATGCACCGTAATGTCGCGATCGCCGTGAAAAACAATGGTCGGGACAGATGGCCCGTCAGCTAGAATTACCCTGTCATCGGACCCGCCACCTTGTCGCATGGCGACAAACGCAGAGGGAAGGTCAATGGCGGCCCCACAGGCGAGGCCGGAATGTACGCCGATTGCCGCGTACAGATCGTTGTACGTTGCTCCCATGATAGCAGCAGCGGCCGCTCCGGCTGACAGTCCACCAACGTAGACGCGCTTTGCATCAACCGAATAGTCGCGCATGATTTGGCGAGTGATGCCCGCGATAAGCGAAGGTTCACCGCTGCCCCGCTGCTGGTCGGCTGTGCGAAACCAGTTCCAGCATTTCGCCTGGTTTGCCTCGCTGCGCTGTGCAGGATAGACCACAAAGCATGCTTGTTCTTCTGCGATAAAGTTCATCCTCGTACCGGCGGCGAAATCGTCCGGCGACTGGGTGCAGCCGTGTAGCATGACGACCAAAGGAAGCGGTTGCCCCCGATAACGGCTGGGAATGAAGAGCCTGTAGGCACGGCTTCCCGCCGGATTGCTGTAGCTACCATCGATGAACCTTGCGCCCTCCGGCACGATGTCCGGCGTTGACAGCGGGGCGCGCTTACCTCGCAGTCCGAGCCCAGGGCGCTCCTTTGTGCGATCGAGCAACACGCGGCGCATGCGCGGTTGAGCGGATGTGGCCCGCGCCAGGTGGGGACTATCCGTCTCCTCAATAGTATTGGGCTTCGCGTCAATGACTGGCGGCTCGCGTCGCGTACGAGCGATGCGACCGGTGGGGCGCAATGTCGCGTCTGGCGCGCTCTCACCGCGAAGCATGCGTTGAAGGAGCGCGGTGGCCTCGACGAGTTGGCCCGCGCGCGTGAGGCGTGTGGCTTCGCGAACGATGTCCTGTTTCAGCATCGCCTTCACCGCGTCCTGTCGGCGAGAGCGGCCTTGACCGCCGGAGGGGCATGCAAAGCTCCCAGCACGGAGACCGAGGCAATTGTGGCGCGAGCAAGCTCGGGCGTGACGTCTTGGGCGATACTGGCAAGGCCCAGAACGTTGATGTGCAGCATCTCACCGGCGCGCCGCGCCGCTTCGAGATCCTCGCGGCTGTAGTTCCGCAGACCGAGGTCCAGACTTTTTCGGGCCGTGGACTGCTTGACTACGTCTGCGTGACGTTCGAGTTGGTTGCGGATTGCCGTTCGAATGAAATCGGTACGGTTCGAATAGAATCCTTCCTGCACCATTAAATCGACGTGACCAAGGTCGACATAACCAAGATTGATCGTGATTTTTTCGGTGTCAGCGGGCTTTGATCGGAGTTCGTGGACATTGTCGGCCATGATTATTACCATCCATTTACCATCTGTTTGGATGGTATATGGATGTCTACGAGGGCTGTCAAGTGCGCACTCGCGTCAGAAGCGATCTAACCAATGACCGTTTTGGGTCATTCGCGTCGATTTTGGTATGTCCGCGGTTTGTCCGATACACCCTGGGATCAGCGCACCAGCAGCGTTACCGCCAAGGGCACCAGCAGCGATGTCACGAGCGCGTTGAGGCTTATGGCGATGCCGGCGAACACGCCCGCGACGCTGCCTATGAGTGCCGCGTCAGCGCCATCAGCGTGCCGGTCATGGTTGCGATCAGACGTTCGACGCCGTCAGCTTCCGCGAACGCCCGGGCCTCGCACACCGTGAGCGTACGGCCGGGCTTGACCACGCTGGCGCGGAACGCAAATCGCTCGCCTTTTGCAGGCGCCAGCAGGTTGGTCTTGAATTCCACGGTCAGGATGTCGGAACCGGGCGGCATCAGCGTAAACGCGGCGATACCGCAGGCGGTGTCGAGTCCCGCCGTGATGATTCCGGCATGGATGAAGCCGTTCTGCTGGGTCCAGTCGGGAGAATACGGCATCGACAGTTCGACCTCGCCGGCCTCGAGCCTTGCGATCGAAATGCGGAGCGTGCGCATGGCCTGTTGCCGGTCGAAGGTCGCTGCGGCGACCGTGCGGTAATCGGGATTTTTCGGCTCGAAGCGCGGCA
>DATANB010000016.1:0-2502 GCA_036266415.1 Bradyrhizobium sp.
ACCGCTGGCCCGCCCCGACCCAGACTATGCACCGCCGGACCTAAACGATCATCAGCGCGAAGCCTCGGCGAGTCTCGCGTCGGCAATCGGAAACGGTTTCGACCCCGTTTTGCTCGACGGCGTGACCGGTTCGGGCAAAACAGAGGTCTATTTCGAAGCAATCGCCGAATGTTTGCGAGAGGGAAAGCAGGCGCTCGTGCTGCTGCCTGAAATCGCGCTGACCGAGCCATTCCTGAAGCGCTTCGAGGCACGCTTCGGCTGTGCCCCAGTCGCCTGGCATTCGGACCTGCGTTCGTCGCAGCGTCGCCGCGCCTGGCGCGGGATCGCGAGCGGCGAAGCGGCGGTGACCGTCGGCGCCCGTTCGGCTTTGTTCCTCCCTTATCCCGAACTTGGTCTGATCGTAGTCGACGAGGCCCACGAGCCGAGCTTCAAACAGGAAGACGGTGTCCAGTACCACGCCAGGGACACGGCCGTGATGCGCGCGAAGTTCGAGGACATCCCAGTGATCCTCTCGACGGCAACGCCGCCGATCGAGAGCCGCCACATGGTCGAGCTCGGCCGCTACCGCGAAGTGAGCCTGCCGGAGCGGTTCGCCGGAGCATCGATGCCCGACATCCGCGCTATCGACCTCACTCAGGACCCTCCGCCGCGCGGACGCTGGCTCGCGCCGCAACTGATCGGCGAACTGGAGGCAAACCTGGAGCGCGGCGAGCAATCGCTGTTGTTCCTCAACCGCCGGGGCTTCGCTCCGCTGACCTTGTGCCGCCACTGCGGACATCGGTTCCAGTGCCCGAACTGCACCGCCTGGATGGTCGAGCACCGGCTGATGCATCGGCTCGCCTGCCACCATTGCGGCCACGTGATGCCGCCTCCCAAGGCCTGCCCCGAATGCGGCGAGGAGGACAGCCTCGTAGCGTGCGGCCCGGGAGTCGAGCGGATCGCCGACGAGGTGACCCTATTGTTCCCCGAAGCTCGGACCGCAATTGTTACCTCCGACACTATTTGGTCGCCGCTTCGCGCAGCCGAATTCGTCGGGGCAATGGAAGCGGGCGCGATCGACATCGTGATCGGCACGCAGCTGGTCACAAAAGGCTATCACTTTCCGAACTTGACGCTTGTGGGCGTCGTTGATGCCGACCTCGGTCTTGCCGGCGGCGACCTGCGGGCGGCCGAACGCAGCTTCCAGCAGATCCAGCAGGTCGCCGGTCGCGCGGGGCGAGGAGACAAGCCGGGCCGGGTGTTTGTCCAGACCCACGACCCGCAGGCTCCGGTGATCGCGGCACTGGTCAAAGGCGACATCGCTGGCTTCATTGCAGCCGAGACCGATTCGCGCCGCGATGCGGCCATGCCTCCGTTTGGCCGCCTCGCTGCGATTATCGTCTCTGCTGAAGATGCCGACGAAGCGGAAACCGTCGCTCGACGCATCGGCCAGGCCGCGCCCGAGGTCGAAGGAATGGCCGTGTTCGGCCCGGCGCCCGCGCCGCTGGCGATGCTCCGTGGCCGTCACCGACAACGTCTGCTGGTTCACGCGAAGCGAAGCCTCGACGTCCAGGACGTGATCCGCGACTGGCTCGCCGATATCGAATGGCGCACCAAGGTTCGAGTCAGCGTCGACGTCGACCCCTACAGCTTCCTTTAGAGATGAAAAGCGAACGATTTCGGCATCTTGCGTCCCTGCTTAAGGTTGTTAACCTGACCATAGAGGGGAGCCAGTGAATGAGAGCGTTGAAGGCATGGGTTGGGGCGGCGATCCTGTGTGCCGGTACGAGCGCGAACGCCGAATGGCGGCGGTACGAAACCCAGCATTTCATCATCTACAGCGAGGCCGGCGATGCGAAGGCAACCGAGCGAGCCACCAAGCTCGAGAAGATCGACGGCCTGATGCGGATGGCGACCGGACTCTCGTCCGAGGTCCAGCCGGTCAAGGTTCGGATCTATGAACTTGCGGACAATAGTCAGGTCGAAGCCGCGCTCGGCCCGGATTCCGAGGGCGTCGCGGGCTTTTACGCCAGCAATGTCCTTGGCCCGTTCGCGGTAACGTTGCGCCGGATCATCGACGGCGAGGACATGTCACCGGACATCGTTCTTCACCACGAATATGCGCACCATTTCATGCTGCAATATTTCCCGGCCGATTATCCGACCTGGTATTCCGAGGGGTTCGCGGAACTGATCGGAGCGAGCAAAATCCTGGATGACGGCCGAGTGGCCTATGGATTTCCCGCCAAATACCGCGGAGGTTTCATCGGAGGCGAATGGGTGCCGGTCAGCGACATCCTCGCTACACCCGTCGAAAAAGTGCCGCCCTATGATGTGTACGGCCAAGGCTGGGTGATGACGCATTTCTTCACCTTCACCAAAGGTCGATCGCAGCAGCTCCGGCAATATCTTGCGGCGTTGCAAGCGGGCCGGTCCCGAGCTGACGCTGCAAAGGCGTTCGGCGATTTGGAAAGCCTTGACAGGGACGCTCATCTCTACGTTCTGAAAGGCTCGTTCGACTAC
>DATANB010000017.1:0-54396 GCA_036266415.1 Bradyrhizobium sp.
TCCCTATTCGGACTGGGCGCGCAAATCGCTGCTGATGTCGGCCTATGCGTTTTACAATTCCGGCGACTATGACAGCTGCATCGGCGCTGCCACCCGCTACGTCACCCTGCACCCGGGCAGCCCCGACGCGGCTTACGCGCAGTACCTGATCGCGGCCTCGCATTATGACCAGATTCCGGACATTACCCGCGACCAGGGCCGCACCGAGAAGGCGATCGCCGCGCTCGAAGAGGTGGTCCGCAAATATCCGACGTCGGAATATGCCGTCAGCGCCAAGGCCAAGCTCGAAGGCGCGCGCGACCAACTCGCCGGCCGCGAAATGTCGGTCGGCCGCTACTACATGGACAAGCGCGACTTCACCGCCGCCATCAACCGGTTCAAGATCGTGGTCACCCAGTATCAGACCACGCGGCATGTCGAGGAAGCGCTGGCCCGCCTCACCGAGGCCTATATGGCGATCGGCATCGTCGGCGAGGCGCAAACCGCGGCCGCCGTACTTGGACACAATTTTCCCGACAGCCGCTGGTACAAGGACGCCTATAATCTTGTAAAGTCCGGCGGTCTCGAGCCGAGCGAGAATCAGGGTTCCTATATTTCCAGGGCCTTCAAGAAACTGGGTCTCGGCTAGGAATCGATCTTTCATGCTGGCGCGTCTGTCGATCCGTGACATCGTCCTGATCGAACGGCTCGATATCGAGTTTTCCCGGGGGCTCGCTGTGCTGACCGGGGAGACCGGCGCGGGCAAATCCATCCTGCTCGATGCCTTCGCGCTGGCGCTCGGCGGCCGCGGCGACGCGGGCCTCGTCCGTCACGGCGTGGAGCAGGGACAGGTCACCGCCGTGTTCGATGTGCCGAAGGGCCATCCGGCCTCGAAAATCCTCAGCGATAACGGGCTTGATGATACCGGCGAGATGATCCTGCGCCGCGTCCAGCTTGCCGACGGCCGCACCCGCGCCTTCATCAACGATCAGGCGATCAGCGTGCAAACCCTGAAGGCGGTCGGTTCCGCGCTGGTCGAAATTCATGGCCAGCATGACGAGCGGGCGCTGGTCGATGCGTCCACCCACCGCCGCCTGCTCGATGCGTTTGCCGGCCTTGAACAGGACGTCGCCGCGCTGGAGGCGCTGTGGGAAGCCCGGCGCGCCGCCAACACGGTGCTCGATGCGCATCGCGCCGAGATGGAGCGCGCCGCGCGCGAGGCGGATTATCTGCGTCATGCCGCCGACGAACTGAAGCAGCTCGCGCCCAGGGACGGCGAGGAGACCGCGCTTGCCGAGCGCCGCACCACGATGATGCAGGGCGAGAAGATCGCGGCCGATCTGCGCGAGGCGCAGGATGCCGTAGGCGGCGCCCATTCGCCGGTCCCGGCGCTGTCGGCCGCCGTGCGCCGGCTGGAACGCCGCGCGGGAAATTCCCCGGCGCTGGTCGAGCCTGCGGTGAAGGCGATCGACGCGGCGATCAACGCGCTGGAGGAGGCCGACCAGCACCTTAGCGCGGCGCTGATCGCGGCCGACTTCGATCCATCCGAGCTCGAGCGCATCGAGGAGCGGCTGTTCGCGCTTCGCGCCGCATCGCGCAAATTTTCGACGCCGGTGGATGGCCTGGCGGCGCTGGCCAAACAATACGCCGCCGACGTCGCGCTGATCGATGCCGGCGCCGATCAATTGAAAAAGCTGGCGGCGGCGGCCGAGGAAGCGGACCAGCGCTACAGCTCTGCCGCGACCAAACTCTCCGCTGCGCGGGCAAAATCGGCGGAAAGACTCAACAAGGCCGTCAACGCCGAACTGACGCCGCTGAAGCTCGAGCGCGCCAAATTCATGACGCAAATCGAATCGGATCCGAAGTCGCCGGGTCCGCAGGGCTTTGATCGCGTCGAGTTCTGGGTCCAGACCAATCCCGGCACCAGGGCGGGCCCGCTGATGAAAGTCGCCTCCGGCGGCGAGCTGGCGCGGTTTCTGCTGGCGCTCAAGGTCGTTTTGTCCGATCGCGGCTCGGCCCCCACGCTGGTGTTCGACGAAATCGACACCGGCGTCGGCGGCGCGGTGGCCGACGCGATCGGCGCCCGGCTGGCGCGGCTGGCGGGCAAGGTGCAGGTGATGGCGGTAACGCATGCGCCGCAGGTCGCCGCCAGAGCCGACCTGCATCTGCTGATTTCGAAGGACGCGCTCGACCGGGGCAAGCGCGTCGCCACCCGCGTCAACGCGCTCGCCGCCGATCACCGCCGCGAGGAAATCGCCCGCATGCTGGCGGGCGCCGAGATCACCGCCGAGGCCCGCGCCGCCGCCGAGCGGCTGCTGCGCGCGGCGACGGCGTGATCTTCTCCCTCGCCCCGCTTGCGGGGAGAGGGCGGGGTGAGGGGCTCTGTCCGCTTGCGAGACCGTTGACGAGTTAAATACAGTGCCTCGCCCCTCACCCCGAGTCGCCGCTCCGCGCCGACTCCGACCTCTCCCCGCGCAGAGCGGGGAGAGGTTATATGCCGCGCCGCCGGCTTTTCTCCGAACAGTCTTCGTCGTATTCAAGAGGCATGGCCAAGACAGCAAATCCAAAATCCCCCACCGACGTCGGCACCCTCACCAAGGGCCAGGCCAAGGTCGAGCACAAGCGTCTGATGCTCGAGATCGAGCGCCACGACAGGGCCTACTACCAGGAAGACGCGCCGAAGATTTCGGATGCCGAATATGACGCGCTGCGCCGGCGCTTCAATGCCATCGAGGCGAGGTTTCCGGAATTCGTGACCACCGCCTCGCCGTCGCAGAAAATTGGCGCCGCGCCGTCAGGTAAATTCAAGAAAGTCCGGCACGCGGTGCCGATGCTGTCGCTCGACAACGCCTTTGCCGAGGCGGACGTGCGCGACTTCGTCGGCCGCATCCGCCGATTCCTGAAGCTCGACGAGGATGAGCGGATCGACTTTTCCGCCGAACCGAAAATCGACGGGCTCTCGATGTCGCTGCGTTACGAGGACGGCGAACTCGTCACCGCGGCCACCCGCGGCGACGGCGCCGAGGGCGAGGATGTCACCGCCAATATCCGCACGCTCGAGGACGTGCCGAAAAAACTCAGGGGCCGCAACGTGCCCGGTATCTGCGAAGTGCGCGGCGAGGTCTACATGACCAAGCACGCCTTTCTCGCGCTCAACGAGCGGCAGAAGGCCGAAGGCAGCACCATCTTCGCCAACCCGCGCAATTCGGCGGCGGGCTCGTTGCGCCAGAAGGACGCCTCCATCACCGCCTCGCGCCCGCTCGGCTTTTTCGCCTATGCCTGGGGGCAGATGAGCGACATGCCTGAGGATACCCAGTCCGGCATGATCTCCTGGTTCGAGCGCTGCGGCTTCAAGACCAACCCGCTGACCAAGATCTGCCATTCGCTCGAGCAATTGATCGCGTTTCACCGCAAGATCGAGGAGCAGCGCGCCAGGCTTGACTACGACATCGACGGCGTCGTCTACAAGATCGACCGGATCGACTGGCAGGAGCGCCTCGGCTTCGTCTCCCGCACGCCGCGCTGGGCGATCGCGCACAAGTTCCCGGCCGAGCGCGCCATGACGGTGCTCAGGGATATCGAGATCCAGGTCGGGCGCACCGGCTCCCTCACTCCGGTCGGCAAGCTGGAGCCGGTCGGCGTCGGCGGCGTCATCGTGCAGAACGTCACGCTGCACAATGAAGATTACATCAGGGGCATCGGCGGCGACGGCGAAGAACTGCGCGAGGGCCGCGATATCCGCATCGGCGACACCGTCGTCATCCAGCGCGCCGGCGACGTCATCCCGCAGGTGGTGGACGTGGTGCTCGACAAGCGGCCGGGCAGCGCCAGGCCTTACCACTTTCCGAGAAAATGTCCGTGCCCGCTGCATACCGAAATCGTGCGCGAGGAAACCGCCACCGGCGAGGAGGGGGCGCGGGCCCGCTGCACCGGCGACTTCGCCTGTCCCTACCAGAAGATCGAGCACCTTAAACTTTTTGCCTCGCGCCGCGCCTTCGACATCGAGGGCCTCGGCGAGAAGCAGATCGAATTCTTTTTCGAGCGAGGCTGGGTGAAAGAACCCGCCGATATCTTCACGCTTGAAGCGCGCAACCCAAAACTCCGGCTGGAGGAAATCGAAGGCTATGGCGCTACCTCGGTGCGCAACCTGTTCGCCGCCATCGCGGAGCGGCGGCGGATTTCGCTTGAGCGATTCATCTTCGCGCTCGGCATCCGTCAGGTCGGCGAGACCACCGGTCTGGCGCTGGCGCGCGGCTACGGCTCGTGGAAGGCGTTTCACGACGCCTGCCTCAAGGTCGCCCACGGCGACGAGGAGGCGATCGCCGAGATGGATGCGCTCGACCAGATCGGCGACACCGTGATCGCCAGCGTTGCGGCCTATTTCGGCGAGAGCCACAACCGCGGCATCGTCGAGCGGCTGACAAAGGAAGTCACCATCCTCGATGCCGAGAGGCCGAAGAGCAGCTCGGCGATATCGGGCAAGACCGTGGTTTTCACCGGCGCGCTGGAGAAGATGACCCGCGACGAGGCCAAGGCGATGGCGGAGCGGTTAGGCGCCAAGGCGGCGGGCTCGGTGTCGAAGAAAACCGACTTTGTGGTCGCCGGCCCCGGCGCCGGCTCGAAACTGGCCGAGGCCAGGAAGCATGGTGTCGAGGTGCTGACCGAAGACGAATGGCTCAAGCTGGTTGGGGGGTAGGGTCCTCTGGGAAATACCGGCGTCCCGGAATGACGGCTCTACAGCGACAGCGGCGCGGTCGCGGCGTCGAGCCACACTTTGGTGGCCTCGTCGAGATGCGGGCGGACCGCGTGGCGGACGCGGGCATGATAGTCGTTGAGCCATGCCAGTTCGTCTGCGCTCAGCATGTTCAGATCGATCAGGCGGCGGTCGATCGGCGCCAGCGTCAGGGTCTCGAAAGCGTTCACCGGCTTTTCCGCGCCTGGCATCTCGGCGCCGACCACCAGTTCCAGATTCTCGATCCTCATTCCGTAGGCGTCGGTCTTGTAATAGCCGGGCTCGTTGGACAGGATCATGCCGCGCTTGAGCGGCGTGGTGCCGAGTTTCGATATTCGCGCCGGGCCTTCATGGACGGAAAGATAGCTGCCGACGCCGTGGCCGGTGCCGTGCTCGAAATCGATGCCGGCCTGCCACAGGAATTGCCGCGCCAGCGTATCGAGCTGCGCGCCGGTGGTGCCGTCGGGAAATACCGCGCGCGCGATCGCGATATGGCCGCGCAGCACGCGGGTGAAGCGGTCGCGCATTTCCGCCGATGGTTCGCCGATCGCGATGGTGCGGGTAACGTCGGTGGTGCCGTCTTCATATTGCGCGCCGGAATCGATCAGCAGGAGATCGCCGGGCGAGATCCGCCGGTTGCTCTTGCGGGTGACGCGGTAGTGCACGATGGCACCGTTCGGTCCGGTGCCCGATATGGTCGGGAACGAGACGTCCTTCAACGCGCCGGTGTCGCGGCGGAAGCTCTCCAGCGCCTCGACCGCATCGATTTCGGTCAGCGTGCCCGAGGGTGCTTCGCGATCGATCCAGGCGAGGAATCGCGCCAGCGCCACCGCATCGCGCCGATGCGCCGATCGCGTGCCCTCGATCTCGGTAATGTTCTTGACGGCCTTGAGCAGGCTGACGGGATCGTTGCCGCGCACCGGCTTGCCGCCGGCGGCCGATATCAGGCGGCTCAGCGCATCGGCGGCGGTGGCGCTGTCGAGGGCGACAGAGGCGCCGCGCCGCGCCAGGGCGGTGAGTTCAGCCGTCAGCGCCTCCGGCTCCCCGACATCCGCCGTCTGTTCCAGATGGTCGCGGGCGCTGTTCGACAGCTTGCGGTGATCGATGAAGATGGTGGGACGGCCGTCCTTCGGCACCAGCGCATAGGACAGTGGCAGCGGCGTATGCGAGACGTCGGCGCCGCGGATGTTGAAGGTCCACGCCACGGCGTGCGAATCCGAAAGCACCAGCGCGTCGACGCCGAGACGGACGATCTCCAGCCGGATGCGCTCGAGCTTTTCCGCCGCCGCTTCGCCGGAAAATTGAGTGCCGTGCACGGCGACCGGACCGAGCGGCGGCGGCGGCCGCTCGGTCCAGATCGAATCCAGCGGATTGCTGTCGACCGCGACCAGTTCCGCGCCTGATTTGGCGCAGGCCGCGGCCAGCCGCTCGGCTGCCGCCGAAGTGTGCAGCCATGGATCAAATCCGAGGCGGTCGCCGACGACAAGATGCCCGCTCAGCCAGTTCTCGGGCGGCGGATCGACCAGCGGCTCGATGCTCCAGGCCTTGCGATCGACCTGCTTTGCAGCCTGCAGGGTGTAGCGGCCGTCAACGAATACCGCGGCCTGTTGCGCCAGCACGATCGCCATTCCGGCCGATCCGGTGAACCCGGTCAGCCACGCCAGCCGTTCTTCCGAGGGCGCGACATATTCGTTTTGTTGTTGATCCGCGCGCGGAATCACGAATCCGGTCAGCTTGCGCCGCGCCAGTTCCTCGCGAAAGGCCGACAGCCGCGCGGCCAAGGCCACACCGGCCTCGGGGTCTTCGAAGGTCTGGAAGTGGGCTTCGAACATCGGCTCTCTACCTCGGGGATTGCGGGGAGAAGTCCGCAATGTGACGCGAATCGGCCCAATTTGGCATAGTTTGTGCTTGAACGGTGTCTCCTGCGTTAGACGGGATGGAACAATCCGCTGTCACAGGCGGCTCATCCAGCCAAATCTGGGGAAATTCCGGGAGTGTTTCAACTCAACGATGAGGGGATACACCATGCCAGCTTTTACGTTTGAAAAACTTTCGCCGCCGCTTCGCCGCGGCCCGATTCCTCCGATCGCCAAGAAACAGCGCGGCGTCATCGTCCAGATCCTGGATCGCTTTGTCGAGGCGCGGGTCAAACGTTCATTGCGCGAGGAGAAGGGCGTCATCGCCCGCCGCCAGCAGAAACCGCCGGATTGAGCTTTCATCACGCCTTGCGCAGCAGCAGGCTGCTCCAGCCTTCGATCTGGATCTGCCGTTCCAGGACAAGCCCGCGCGCGCGATAGGCGGCGATCACGCCTCTAGCCTGATGCGGCAGCAAGCCCGATAGAATGACCAACGCCGATGGCGCCAGGTGCCTGGCCATCGGCGTTGCCATTTGCCGCAACGGGTTGGCGAGAATGTTCGCCAGCACCAGATCGAACGGTCCGCGGCGGGCAAATTCCGGCGCGGAGAATCCGCTGGCGCGTATGGTCTCCACCAGATCCCCCGTGCCATTGAGCCGCGCGTTGTCGCGCGCGGTCAGGACCGAGAGCGGATCGATGTCGCTCGCCAGCACGTTGATCCGCAGCGCCTTCGCCGCCGATATCGCCAGCACGCCGGTGCCGGTGCCGAGGTCGAGCACGCGCCGGGGACGATACGCCTTCAGCACGTGATCGAGCAGCAAAAGGCAGCCGCGCGTGGTGCCGTGATGGCCGGTGCCGAACGCCAGCGCCGCCTCGATCTCGATCCCGAGCTTGTTGGGCGGCACTTTGGCGCGGTCATGGCGGCCGTGCACGATGAAGCGCCCGGCGCGAACGGGGACGAGCGCTTCCAGCGTCGCCGTGACCCAGTCTTTCGCTTCCACGGTGTCGAAGGCGATGGCTTGCGCGACCTCGCCACCGGCGGCGACGCCGACCAGTTCGCGGATCGAGGTTTGATCGGGAGCTTCTGCAAAATGGACGGTGATCTCCCAGCGCCCGTCCGCGCCCTCGAACGCAGCGATCGCCGCCTGGCCCTCGAAAAAACTCTCGGTCAGGAGATCGAACACGCGCCTGGCGGTTTGTTCGCTGCCGATCGCGAAACTGGCGCGGTGGGTAGAGGGAGCGAGGGTGGAGGTCATCAGGGGTCCCGGGCGGCATCGTGTCTCGGTCTTGCCATCGAGGGCGGCCTCCGCTGTGTTCTAGTAACAGATTATCCACGCCAGCCGCACCGGTCCTGCACTGGCTTATACCCGGAAGCGTGCCCTTGTTCTTAACAGCCTGTCCACAGGCTCCACGCACAAAATCCACTGACTTTCCGCACCCTTCTCCCGCGATCCTCAACCGGTTTTCCACAGCTTATCCACCGGCTTGTCACCAGAATTGTTAACCGTCAATCCGGCGTCATTTCCTGACCGCAAGGGCATAGAGATGGGCAGGGATCGCGTCGGCGTCCTCGCCGGAAAAGTCGATCCGCGGCATGGCGCGGTGCCGGAACACCGTGCCCTCCCGGAGTTCCGCCTGCTTCGCGCGGAGGATTCGGGCAAGTCCGCATCCCCCGACATCGCCACGTCCGCTCACTCACTTGAACAGCGCCCGGTGATCCCCCAGGATCACGCGCGCGGCGTTGTGGCCGGGCGCGCCGGTGACGCCGCCGCCGGGATGCGCGCCGCTGCCGCAGTGGTAGAGCCCCGGCAGCGGCCCGCGGTAATCGGCATGGCCGAGCATCGGCCGCGCCGAGAACAGCTGGTTGAGCGTCAGCGCGCCGTGAAAAATATCGCCGCCGATCAGGCCGAACTGCCGCTCCAGGTCGAGCGGCGAGAGAATCTGGCGGCCGATCACGCTTGCGGCAAAACCCGGAGCATATTTGTCCACCGTCGCGATCATGAGATCGGCGACCTCCTCACGATGATCGTCCCACGATTTCCCATCGGGCAATTGCGGCGCAACGTGCTGGCAGAACAGGCTGGCGACATGCTGGCCCGGCGGGCACAGCGTGTCATCGAGCGTCGAGGGGATGAGAATCTCGACCACCGGCTCGCGGCTCCAGCCATGCGCCCGCGCGTCCTGCCAGGCGCGGTCCATGTAACCAAGGCTCGGGCCGATGATGATGCCGGCCGTCAGATGGTCGCCCGCCCCCGGCAGCGCCGTGAACGAGGGCAGGGCGTTCAGCGCGACATTCATCCGGAAGGTGCCGGAGCCGTTGCGCCAATTCCTGATGCGATCGAGAAAGGCAGCCGGCAGCGCGTCCGCCGGCAACAGCCGCGTGTACAGCAGCTTCGGGTTGACGCTGGAGGCGACATATCCGGCACGGATGGTTTTGCCGTTGTCGAGGATGACGCCGACGACACGGCCGCGTTCCACGATCACCTCGCGCACGCCGGCGCCGAGTTCGATCTCGACGCCGTAGCCGCTGGCGGCGCGCGCCATCGCCGACGTGATCGCGCCCATGCCGCCGATGGCGTGGCCCCAGACTCCCTTCTTGCCGTTCACCTCGCCGAACGCATGATGCAGCATCACGTAAGCCGATCCCGCTGCGTAGGGGCTGGCGTAATTGCCGACGATGGCGTCGAAGCCGAACAGCGCCTTGACCAGATCGTTCTCGAAGACGTCGTCCAGCATCTCGCCGGCCGAGCGGGTGAACAGGTCGAGCAGGGAGCGCTGCTGCTCCAGCGTAAGTTTTCGCAGGATGTTGGCGGTGCCGACGGCATTGAACGCCTCGCGGACCGCGCTGGCGCCAAAGCCCTCCACCAGGTTGGGCGGCGCGCGCAGCACGAAGGCGCGCAGCACGTCGGTGATCACCTCGAGCTCGCGGTTGAACGCATCGATTCTGTCCGCGTCGTGGGCGCTCAGTCTGGCCAGCGACTGCCGGGTGCGGCCTTCGCCCGTCAGCAGATAGCTGTCGTCGCGGGCGGGGAGGAAATTCTGCGCGCGGCGTTCGACGATGCGCAGGCCGTGCTCCGCCAGTTTCAGCTCCGAAATGATGCGTGGGTTGAGCAGGCTCACCGTGTAGGCCGCGACCGAATTGCGAAAACCCGGATGAAATTCCTCGGTGACCGCGGCGCCGCCGACCACCTTGCGGCGCTCGACCACCTTTACGCGCAGGCCGGCCATCGCCAGGTAAGCCGCGCAGGTGAGGCCGTTATGCCCGGCGCCGATGATGACAACGTCCGTCTCTGTCATGGTCGTTTCAAAGAGAGTTGATCGTATCGTCATTCCGGGATGGTCCGCAGGACCAGACCCGGAATCTCGAGATTCCGGGTTCATCGCTGCGCGATGCCCCGGAATGTTTCAATCCTTAGCGAAGATGCGAATGCGAGCCCAGCGTCAACTTGTATCCCGGTTCCGCGGCCGCATTGCTCGCCGCGGCGCACTATGCTCCATTGCCGATTCCGGCGCACCTTGCCGGAGGGGCGGCCGCCGCCGGGAAATTTTTGTTTGACGCGTTTTCGCACGAAAACGCTTTGCCGGAGTTTTCATGACGTCCCCTGATCCGTCCGCGGTCACGGAGCAGCCTTCCGCGAGCCGAAACCGGTTGGTGCTGATCGTCTACACGGCGGCCATCTTTGTCAGCGCGCTGTTATTGTTCTCGGTACAGCCCCTGTTCACCAAAATGGTGCTGCCGCGGCTCGGCGGCTCGCCGGCGGTGTGGTCGGTGGCGATGGTGTTCTTCCAGTCGCTGCTGCTGGCGGGCTACGGCTATGCGCATTATCTGATTGGGATCGCCGACCGCCGGGCGGCGGTGGCGGTGCATCTGACGCTGCTGGTGATCGCGCTGCTCTCGCTGCCGTTGTCGATCGCCGGCGGATGGGGCGAGCCGCCGACGTCGGGCTATGCCTTCTGGCTGTTGGGCCTGTTCGCGGTCTCGATCGGGCTGCCGTTCTTCGCGCTGGCGGCCAACAACCCGCTGCTGCAGGCCTGGTTCTTCCGTACCGGCCATCCCAGCGGACCCGACCCCTACTTCCTCTATGCCTCCTCGAATATCGGCAGTTTTCTGGCGCTGTTGTCCTATCCCGTGCTGCTGGAGCCGGTGTTCACGCTGCGCACGCAGAACCTGATTTGGACCGCAGGTTATGGCCTGCTGATCGTCCTGATCGCCGCCAGCGCGGTGCTGCTGCTGCGCTCGCCGGCATCGGCCGATGTCGGCGCGCGGACCAATGAAACCAAAGCGCCGCCGCCATGGGCCTTGCGCGCGCGCTGGATCCTTCTCGCCGCGGTGCCGTCAGGCCTGTTGATCGCGGTAACAGCGCATATTTCAACCGACGTCGCCGCGGCACCGCTGTTGTGGGTGCTGCCGCTGTCGCTCTACCTCCTGACCTGGGTACTGGTGTTCCAGTCGCGCCCGCTGCTGCCGCACAAATGGATGCTGAGGCTGCAGCCGCTGGCGATCGCGGGCGTGATCGTGCTGTTCGCGGTCGGCGGCGAGCAGAATCTGCTGCTCACGCTCGGCGGCCACCAGCTTTGCTTCTTTTTCATCGCGATGGCCTGCCATGGCGAGTTGGCGCGAACCCGCCCGGCCGCGAAATATCTCACCGGTTTCTACGTCGCGCTGTCGTTCGGCGGCATGGTCGGCGGCGTGTTCGCCGGCCTGATTGCGCCCTATGCGTTTTCATGGGTGGCGGAATACCCGATCCTGCTGGCGCTGGCGACGCTGTGCCGCCCGCCCGGCGGCGCGGAGCGTTTTCCGCGCTGGAGCGGCTGGTACTGGCCGTTGCTCGCCATGCTGGCGATCGCGTTGATTGCGCCGTCTTATTCGGGCGGCAAGGTTATGTCCTGGCTCGATGTACACCGGGTCTGGATGATCGGCGCGGTCGGCGTGCTCTCGGCCTTGCTGGCGCTGGGCTTGAACGCGAACCGCTGGAAGATCGTCGCGACGGTCGCGCTGGCGCTGGTGCTGGTGCGGGCCTATCCCGCGGATGACGAGCGGGTCGAAACGGTGCGCAGCTTCTTCGGCGTGCACAAGATCGTAGTGACGCCGCAGGGGCGGTATCACGTGCTGATGCACGGGACCACCATTCATGGCGCCGAGAGGTTCCGGAACGACGACGGCACGCCGGTCACCGGAAGGCCTGAGCCGATCACCTATTACCACAGCGATGGCGGCATCGGGCAGGCGATCGCGGCGGTGCGCGAACGCAAGGGCGCGCCGCTGCGGGTCGCGGTGATCGGGTTAGGCGCCGGCACGCTGACTTGCGTCTCGGAGCCGGGCGAGACCTGGAGGTTCTTCGAGATCGATCAATCCATGGTCGATACCGCGCGCGACCCCCGGTATTTCACCTACATCCAGAACTGCGCACCGGACCTGAAGCCCGTGATCGGCGACGCGCGGCTGACATTCGCTCGGGAGCCGGACGGCGTCTACGATCTTATCGTCGTTGATGCCTATTCCTCGGATGCGATCCCGATCCATCTCGCCACCCAAGAGGCGATGGCAATCTACAAGCGCAAGCTGGCGCCGCAGGGCGCGGTCGTGATGCATGTTTCGAACCGGCACCTGGAACTGTCCAGCGTGGTGGTCGGCATAGCCGACGCCAACGATCTCATGAGCTGGGTCTACAATCAGACGACCGACCGCGACAGCGAATACATCTTTTCGACCTCGGTCGTGGTCTGCGCGCGCCAGGAGGACGATGTCGGCGAACTGGCGTCGTCAGAACAATGGGCGCTGACCGAGGCCAATGAGAACCAGCGGGTCTGGACCGATGATTATTCCAACGTGTTCGGCGCGGTGTGGCGGCGGCTTAATGCCGAAAACGAATAGGCCGGCTTCGCCCTGGTTCGTGCTTGCGCCGGATTTTAAACGTGATAACACGATTTTATGGAACGACAGAGCGGAAGAAAAGGCAAACGTCGCGGTCCCCTGCCAACGGGGAAGGGCACCCTGATCGGAGTGCGCCTGCAACCCGGCGACCTTTCCGCGCTGGACCGCTGGATCCAGCAGCAGGGCGAGCATCAAACCCGGCCGGAAGCTATCCGCAAGCTCGTCAATACCGGACTGGAGATCAGCGGAATAGCTCGCGCCCTCACCATCAACAAATCCCCCTTCGCGGTCGAGCTGGCGGGCCTGAAAATCCATCAACTTCTGAAGCCCGATGAATTTCCCGAACTGAAGGTCGAAAAGCTCATGGCGGACCGGGGCAAGTAGTCGGGACTCGGGCAGCAATACATGCGCTTGGCCCCGGTGGCGGCCTGCGCGCGCGAGGAGTCGGTTCGGCAAGCGTGGTCAGACGTGAGGACATTCGATGCATGAAAAAGTCGATGTCCTGATCATCGGTTCCGGCGCATCGGGCGCCGCGGTGGCATGGAGCCTCGCCGATACCAAAATGCACATCCTCTGCCTCGAGCAGGGCGACTGGGTGAAGCCAACGGACTATCCGAGCAACGGACGGGATTGGGAGGCGCGCTTCTTCAGCGATTTCGCCATCAATCCCAACCGCCGCCGGCGGCCCACCGATTACCCGATCAACGACGCCAATTCGCCGATCAAGGTGGTGAACTTCAACGGCGTGGGCGGCAGCACCATCATGTACACGGCGCATTTTCCGCGCCTGCATCCATCCGACTTCAAGGTGCGCACGCTCGACGGCGTCGCCGATGACTGGCCGATCGATTACGCCATGCTGGAACCGTTCTTCGCCGAGAACGATCGCATGATGGGCGTCTCGGGTCTCGCGGGCGATCCCGCCTATCCTCCGAAGCAGCCGCCGATGCCGCCGCTGCCGCTTGGCAAGTCGGGCGCGCGCTTCGGCAAGGCGATGAACCAGCTCGGCTGGCACTGGTGGCCGTCCGACTCGACGATCGCCACCACCGACTACGATGGGCGTGCGCGCTGCATCAACCTCGGCCACTGCACGCCGGGCTGCGCGCAGGGCGCCAAGGCCAGTACCGACATCACCTATTGGCCGCATGCGATCCGCGCCGGCGTCGAGCTGCGCACCCGCTGCCGGGTTCGCGAAATCAGCACCGACGCTCACGGCATGGCCTCCGGCGCCGTCTATTACGACGCCGAGGGCACGGAGCACTTTCAGCCCGCCGAGGTCGTCATCCTCGCCTGCAACGGCGTCGGCACGCCGCGCCTGATGCTGAATTCGGTATCGGCGAAATTCCCCAACGGCATCGCCAATTCCAGCGGGCTGGTCGGCAAGAACCTGATGTTTCATCCCTATGCGCTGAACTACGGTTATGTCGATGAACCGCTCGACGGCAATCACGGGCCGCCACTGTGCCTCTGGAGCCAGGAATTCTACGAGACCGATCCCACGCGCGATTTCGTCCGCGGCTACACCTTTCAGTTTGGCCGCGGCGTCGGCGCGATCATGGAAGCGATCGTCAGCTCCAATGCGGGGCGGTTGCCCTGGGGCGAAGAGCATCACGCGGCCTACCGGAAGCTTGTGAACCGCCGCATCGGGCTTTCGGCGATCTGCGAGGACCTGCCCGAGGAGCACAATCGGGTGACGCTCGATCCTGAGCTGAAGGATTCCAGCGGCATCCCGGCGCCGAAGATCGATTATACCATCAGCGCCAATAGCCATAAGATGATGGCGCACGGCATCGCGCGCGCGAGAGAAATTCTCACCGCCGCCGGCGCCAGCAACATCAGCGTCGAGAGCCCGATCCTGAATGGCGGCTGGCATCTGCTCGGCACCGCGCGCATGGGCACCGACCCCGAGCGTTCGGTGGTGAACGAATGGGGTCGTTGCCATGACGTGAAGAACCTGTTCATCGTCGACGGCAGCATCTGGGTGACATCGGGCGGCGTGAACCCGACCTCGACCATCCAGGCGCTGGCGCTCTATATCGCCGACAGCATCAAGCAGCGCCTCGCCAACCTGTTCGACTGAGAGCAATCGAAATGCAGAACAAGGACCTCACCGCCGAACAGGCCCGCGACCTCCGCGCGCTCGCCGGCACGATCATCCCGCCGAGCCCGGTCTACGGCGTGCCGGGCGCTGACGACGAGCGGATTTTCAGCGACATCCTGCGCAACCTGGAACGCGACCGCGACGATATCTGCCGCGCGCTGGCGCAGCTCGCCCGCCTGGCGGGGGGCGCCTTCGCCGACCTCGGACCGGCGCGACGCCTCGAGGTGGCCGCCGCCTTCCGGGAAACCGGCGGGACGCCGCTCGCGGCCTTGGTCCGCGTGGTGCTGCTTTGCTATTATCGCGACGACCGCGTGATGCGCTCGCTCGGCCAGGAGCCGCGTCCGCCTTTCCCGAAGGGACATGTCGTCGAGCAGGGCGACTGGTCGCTGCTTGATCCCGTCCGCGGGCGGCCGCGGATGTACCGGCTGGTCTGACGGAACGAAATATCCGTGGGTTCTGAAGCCCAAAGCGGGGCCGGTAGGATTTTCCGGCGCGCACGATGACGAGAAGCGGCGATCAGCTTTTCATCGCCTGCATCAGCGCCGAAATCTTGATGGTCGCGAAATTGGAGAAGGTGTCCGAAATCGCGTATGGCAATATGATCTGGTCGTTGTGCCGCATCGCTCCGCAGGTATAGACGACGTTGGGGACGTATCCTTCGCGCTCGGATGGTTCGGGCCGCAACAACGGCTCGCGCGAGCGCGCCAGCACCTTGGAAGGGTCGCGCTTGTCGAGCAGTGCCGCGCCGATCGAGTATTTGCGCACCGGCCCCACGCCGTGCGTCAGCAGCAGCCAGCCTTCGTCGAGTTCGATCGGCGACCCGCAATTGCCGATCTGAACGAACTCCCAGGGAAATTCCGGTTTCAGAACCGCCTGACCGCCGTCCCAAACGTACAGGTCGTTCGAATAGACCAGATAAAGGTTCTCGTTGTCCTGCCGCGCGATCATGGCGTATTTGCCGCCGATCTTGCGCGGGAATAACGCCATGCCCTTGTTGCGGGCGGCGTTCCCCCGCAAGGGTGCCAGCCGGAACGACATGAAATCGCTGGTTTCGATCAATTCAGAACGGATCGCCCGTCCGCTATAGGCGGTATAGGTCGCGTAGTAGGTTTTCCGGCCGTCGTCGCTGAATTCGACGAACCGCGCATCCTCGATGCCATTCGATTGGGATTCGGTGACGGGAAAGATCACGCGCTCGCTAAGTTCTTCCTCGGGACTGAAACTCAACTCGATATGGTCGCCGTCCGGTCCGGATACGCGATTGTCGATCCTGGGGCTGGACGCGAGGCGCGCCGTCGGGTCCACGGTAAGGCTGCCGTCGGCTGCGATGGTGCCGGCCCGAAACGTCAACGACGACACATGGCCTTCGCCGGTGGCGCGGAGACTGAGAATGAAGCGCAAGCCGCCTTTCGGCGCGCCCGACTGGTCGGGGTGCGGCACGATGCTGGGGTTGAACAGCGCCGAGGCTTCGAACGAGTATTCGTTGAGAAAATAGGCGCCGATCAACTGGCGCTGGACCGTGGAAAAGGTGCCGTGAGCCGCCAGGGCCTCTTCCATTTCGTCGGCGCGCGATTCAAACGTCTCCAGCAGATTGCGATGCCGGCCCTGAAAATTCTCCAGGACATCCGCCAGTTGGCCGGCAACTGTCTTGGTATCGAGTGCGAGAACCCGGTCGACGATGTGATTGGCGCGCGTCTTGTCGGTCGGGTTGAGATCGCGGGGTTCAGTCGCCGGCTTGAACGGGCGTACGATTACCCGAGCGGGATCGGGCCGGAGGTAAAGCGCCTGCCGGTTCAGGAAAGTGGCTTGTGGCACAATGTCCTCGGCTCTGGATTGGGAGTTGAAGTTCAGGCGCCCACGGCGCGCAGTGCCGTGGGCTTTGTGAGGCCGGTGTTGACGCGGGCAAGCTGACGAATCTCCGCCAGGCCGAGGAGATAGGATACCACCGACTCGCCGCCGCAATTCTCGTTAGCACGATCGGGATGCAATCCATCGCGGCAACTGCCGGTGTGCGGATCGGCCAGCGCGAGCGACAGATCATTGCTGCCGAGAAACCATGCAAAAACCCGGGTGGCGGTGGCTTTCCACTCGGCATCGCCGTCCGCCCGCCACGCCGTCAGGCAGGCGGCAATCGTTGCGGTGGCTTCCACGGGCTGCTGATCGAAGGCGCGCGGCTGTTGCCGCCGTTCGCCGAAGCCCGCCGTCCCGATCGGGCGGAAATGGCCGGCCGGTGCGGTTTGCTGTGTCATCAGCCAGCGCAGAGACCTCAATCCGGCATCGACATAAGCTGGCGTTTGCGTAGCCATCCCCGTCATGATCAGCGCCTGCGGCAGGCGCGCGTTGTCGTAGGCAAGGCCTTCCTCGAACCATACCCATTCCGGCGTCTCGACCGCCGCCAGGATTGACATCAATCTGCCGGCAAGCAAATGCCGGACTTGCCGGGCGCGGAGATTTTCCGGCGCAACCGTGCAATAGGCGGTCAAACCCAGCAGCGTGAACGCCCACGCCCGGGGTGAACGGAAAGCTTCTGCGGTCGATAGCGCCTCGGCAAACAAGGCAGCGGCCCATCGGCGCCGTGACGGGCTTGCGTCTCTGCGCGCGCATTCGCCTAAAGCCCACAATGTCCGTCCGTGACTGTCTTCCGAACCACTGTCTTCGAGCCAGCTCCGACCGAAACCCATGAAGTTGCGAAATCGCCTGGTGTCCGGATTCCATGCATGCTGCACGAAAGCGGCAAAGCGGGCGGTCAGAACTTCCGACAGGCGCTGCTCACCCGGATTGTTGAGGGCGCAGGCCAGAAGCAGCGCGCGGGCGTTGTCATCGACGCAATAGCCGTGCGAGCGATCGGGTACCGTATGCACCGCGTGCTGGAACAGACCGGTGTCGTCGCACATCGACAGGAAATGCCCGATTTGCATCTCCGGCGCCGCATCACTCTGCGGTTCCAGTACATCCTTGTCGGGGCGCGTGATGACTTTGAGCCAGTGACCTTGCCGCGCATTCTCGAAGACGGACATGTAACGCTCAGAAGTGCGCTCCCACGTCATCGTTCGGCTGACCGCATAGGCGCGCTTGCGCATCGCATGCCGGCGAGGCTCGTCGGTGAGCAATTCTGCGATTTCGTGGCCGATCGCCCCCGCGTCGCCAAAGGGGACCAGAACGCCGCGTCCATCGGCCAACAGCTCGTGCGCGTGCCAGTAGGGCGTCGAGACGACCGGCTTGCCCAGTCCGAAACTGTAGGCCAGTGTCCCCGATGTCATCTGCGCCTCGTTGAGATAGGGCGTGACATAGACGTCGCACATCGAAATGAATTCGAGCAGCGTGGCCTGATCGACGAACTGATCGAGGAATACCACGTGGTCTTCGATGCCGAGTTCGCGCACCCGCGCCATCAGGCTTTCGCGGTAGGCCTCCCCCTGGTCCCGTACCAGATTGGGATGGGTTGCGCCGAGCACGACATAGACCGCATCCGGGCGGCGCTTCAGAATCGACGGCATGGCGTCGATCATGACTTCAATGCCCTTGTTGGGACACAGCAGGCCGAACGTCAGAATGACCGCCCGCCCGCTGAATCCGAGCCTGGCTTTGGCCGGGTCGGGCCCGGCAAAAGCAACGTCGGGAATGCCATGGGCGATGACCTCGATCTTGTCATCCGCCACCTGATAGACGCTACGCAGCAGTTCGCGGCCCTTGTTGGCCATCACGACGACCTTCGCCGACACCTCGACGATCCGCTCCATCACGGCGCGTTGCGCGGCCGTCGGCTTGGCCAGCACGGTGTGGAGCGTCGTGACGACAGGCATGGTGAGGCGCGACAACAGCACGAGGATATGGGCGCCGGCTTCGCCGCCGAAAATTCCGAATTCATGCTGAAGGCACGCGGCCTCGAACCGGCCGGCGTTGAGAAAGTCCGCTGCACGCACGTAGTCCTCGATATTGCCGTCGCTGATCTGCAAGGCGACAGAGGACGGATAATCGTAGGCCTGACCGTGATCGGTCATCGCCACGATGGAGGTCTCCAGGTTCGGGCGTGAGGTCGATACCGCCTGTTGCAGGTCGGTCGTGAAAGTAGCGATTCCGCAGCGGCGGGGAAGCGAATTGCCGATGAAGGCGATACGGCGGAGCGGCGTCATGCCTGTGCCTCGATAATCTCGTTCGATTTCGGCGGGCGCACGGCGGAAGTGCGGGCAGCGTTGGTCATGTGCTCTCCAGATTCTTGCAACAAAGCAAGGGTTGGATTCGGTCCGGGATAGGCGATCAGGCCGCTCATTCCATCGGGACCGACTTCAATCCCGGCGTGGTCGGCTTCGGCAAAGACGGCATCGCCGACCGACACGTCTATCAACCCGATCCGCGCGCGTCCTTCGGTCAGCAGGATCCAGGTTTCCTGATCGGCATTCAGCGTCCAGCTCGAATTCGCCTGCAGGTCGATTTGTTCGATGACAAAATGCGGGCTTGCGATAAGGGCCGTTCGCGCCGCACTGAGACGTCGTGAACCGGGTTGGGTTTGAGACGGCCCGGCATCGGATACCGCGACGGCGCTTTCTTCGTGCAATTCGCGCTGTCGGCCATGGTCGAACAGCCGGAATGTCGTGTCGCAGCGCTGTTGAATCTCGGCGAGCACGATACCGGCGCCAATGGCGTGGATCGTGCCGGCGGGGACCAAGATGATGTCGCCTTTTGTGACAGGACGCCATTGAGCGAGAGCGGCGATCGAGCCGTCCCTGATCGCCGCGCGCAGCTGCTGTGGCGTGAGTTGTCGTTTCAATCCATGCGCAACCTGCGCGTCCGGCGTTGCCGAGAGGATGTACCAGGCTTCGGTCTTGCCGTTCGGCATGCCGATCGAGCGCGCGAATTCATCGTCCGGATGAACCTGGATCGACAAGGGTTCGCTGGTGAACAGTAGTTTGAGCAGCAGGGCCGGGACGGGCGCGTTGGCGTCCACGCGCTGAAACCACAGTTCTCCAACCGGGTCACCGCAAACCTCAATGCTGCTCCAGGGATGGAGATCGGCGACCCCCCAGGGCTTTCGCGCGACCTGCACGGAGGCGTGTTCGATGGCCATAAAATGTCCTGACCCGTAACGCGCATGTCGAGGCGACATGCCGTTGGTCGATACCGTTGGCAAGATTTGGCGTGGCTAGCTGGCGTTTCGGCAGATGCGCTATCGAAGCGATCCGATTACGTCAGTTGCTTACATGGCTACTCGGGTACCCGATGGCAACCGGTGCGCGGTCGCAGAGGCCGTCGCCGGCAGGCTCGCAGGAGGTACAGGAGTCAATAAAACGCCGAATGCCGTATTCGCGGCAATCGCTCCCGATATCAGTAGCTTGGATCGCTTTGCTTTCGCCGAATCGATCCGTTGTTCCCACAATCGTTCCCATCGTCGAAAACGAGATTCTGACATGGTTACCGAAATGCAGAAAATGATCGGTCACATCTGACGTTTGCGCGATCAGGCGGAAAACGCTGATAATCGCCCCATTATGAGGGCAACTGCACCTTAATTGATCTGTGCGGGAGCCGACATATGGTGATAGGGTTGGCGATGCTTGAAATCGACCGTCATCAGGACCACCACCGTTTGAGCGTCGGCGAAACGCCTCCCCGGGACTTCCTGGCGGCGGAAAACCTCAGCCTTCGGCTGCTGCTGGCGCAGGCCGAAATCGACGCCCAGGGCTTGCTCGCTCAGGCCGGCATCGACGCAAAACAGCGCGAGGCGGCGGACAAGCTTCAGAAGCTGATCCTCGAAGAGCTGCATCACCGCATCAAGAATACGCTTGCGACGGTCAGCGCCATCGCCTCCCAGAGCCTGCGCAGCGTGCCGGGCGCCGAGCACGCGCAGCACGCCATCGAGGGCCGGTTGCTGGCGCTGGGGCGGGCTCACGATCTGCTGTTGCAGGCGCGATGGACCGGCGCGGATCTCGCCAAGATCGTTCGCGGCGCCACCGAAGCCTTCGACAATCCCGATATGCCCAAATTCACAATTGCGGGCCCCGACGTCCGCATGGCGTCGGGAGCCGTGATTGCGATGGCGATGACCCTCAACGAGCTCGGCACCAACACCACGAAGTTCGGCGCATTGTCGGTGCCAACGGGGCGCGTCGACATCGCCTGGACACTCGATCCCGCTACGCAGCGTCTGCACCTGAAATGGACCGAGAAGAACGGCCCTGCCGTTCGGGTTCCGGATAAGCGCAGTTTCGGGACGCGTCTGATCGAGACGCTCGGCAGGCAGCTCAAGGGCGATGTGCGGTTGACGTATGAGCCCGGCGGCTTCGTGTACGCGCTCGACGTGCCGCTGGCCGCTTTAACCTGACAGCGAGCCAATAGCGAAAAGCCAGTCCGGTCTAGTTCTGATAGGTGAACAGCCCGCGCGGCTGGTAATAGGGCCGCGGCGCATAGACCTGCGGTGCGGCATATTGCGGCGCGTAGCCACGGTTGTCGTATTGTTGCTGCGGATAGGCCTGCGCGTCGTATAGAGACCGGTTGGAGCGCGGCGCCGGATAGCGCGCCACGTCGGGGCTGCCGTCGGCCGGATAGATGTAACCGTCGTCGGGCCGCTCTCGCGGATACTGGCCGGGCGCCGGCTGCTGCGGGGTCAGCACCACCGGATCGCCGGCGGCGCTGTACTGCGGCACGGATGACTCGGCCGGGTCGCGGCGCGCGACGGCGGTATTGGCGCGGGCGCGCGGATTGCGCGCCAGCGCGATCTGCGATGAACCGGTCAGCGTCACCGTGGTATTGAGCACGCCTTCCTTTTCCACCAGCGCATACAGCGTCGAGGCGTTGGCGCGCGACAGCCGCACGCAGCCGTGCGAGGCGGGCGTGCCGAGACGGTTCACGGAATCCGTGCCGTGAATGGCGTGGCCGATCTTGGTGAAGAAGATCGAATGCGGCATCGGCGCGTCGTCGAATTCCTTGGAGAAGTGGTCTTCCTCCATCCGGAAGGCGCGGAAGCTGCCGTTCGGCGTTTCATAGGAGGGAATGCCGGTCGAGACCGGCCAGTGGTAACGCGCGACGTCGTCGACCGCGACCGTCATCATCTGCGCGTTCTTGTCGACGGTGATGGAGACTTTAGCCTGCGCGGCGCCGGCGCAAAGCATCAGGCCGGCGAGAACAACTGGGAAGGAACGCATATTACCTCTGGCCTCCAGGCCTTGGCTGCAGCACAGCCGTCACCGCCCCCCGGTATCAATATGCCCGAGATCAGGTTTTTGTTCCAGCCGGCTGTTGGGCATCGTTAAGGCGCAGGCAGGCGCAAACAAGGCGGAGACCGGGCGCAAAGCGGCGTGCCGTGCGATTCTCCGTGAACGCCGCCGCGCTATCCCGCCTCGAATTCACCTTATGTCAGCTTTTCAGCCGATAGCCGGTCCTGAAGATCCACCACACCGTGACCATGCAGATGGCCATGAACATCAGCGTGATACCGACACTGATGCCGACGCTGACATCGGCGATTTCGTAGAAGCTCCAGCGAAAGCCGCTGATCAGATAGACCACGGGGTTGAGCAGCGTGATGGTGCGCCAGCCCGGCGGCAGCATATTCACCGAGTAAAAGCTGCCGCCGAGGAAGGTCAGCGGCGTCACTACCAGCATCGGGATCATCTGCAGTTTTTCGAAACCGTCGGCCCAGATGCCGATGATGAAACCAAACAGGCTGAAGGTTACCGCGGTCAGCACCAGAAACGTCAGCATCCAGAACGGATGATGAATGTGCAGTGGCACGAACAGGCCGGCGGTGGCGAGAATGATCAGGCCGAGAATGATCGACTTGGTCGCGGCCGCGCCGACATAGCCGAGCACGACTTCGAAGTAGGAGATCGGCGCCGACAGCAATTCGTAGATCGTGCCGACGAATTTCGGGAAATAGATGCCGAACGAGGCGTTGGCGATGCTCTGGGTCAGCACCGACAGCATCACCAGACCCGGCACGATGAAGGTGCCGTAACTGACACCCTCGACTTCAGTGATGCGCGAACCGATCGCCGCGCCGAACACCACGAAATACAGCGACGTCGACACCACGGGCGAAACGATGCTCTGCAGCAGCGTGCGCCAGGTGCGCGCCATCTCGAACAGATAGATCGCGCGGACCGCCGTGAGATTCATGGCAACCTCCCTGGTGCGCCGGTTTCGATGTTCGCACGCATTTGCAGCACCTGCTCAAAAATCGAAAGGAGCACCGGCAGATCCAGGATTCCGGTGCGGCTTTTGGAATTTAAAGCTCCTATAACCAAGCGAGGCAAATCTGACTGAAGCTTCAAGTTCGCCGCACCAGGCTGACAAAGATGTCTTCCAGCGAACTCTGGCTGGTGTCGAGGTCGGAGAATTTAATGCCGGCGCCGCGGAGGTCGCTGAGCAGGCTGGTGATACCGGTGCGTTCGCCCTTGGTGTCGTAATTGTAGATCAGCTCGCGGCCCGCGTCGGACAGTTCGAGCTTGTAAGGAGCAAGCGCCGACGGAATCGCCTCGATCCTGTCCTGCAGATGCAGCTTAAGCCGCTTCTTGCCGAGTTTTCGCATCAGGCCGGCTTTGTCCTCCACCAGGATGATCTCGCCCTTGTTGATGACACCGATCCGGTCGGCCATCTCCTCGGCCTCCTCGATGTAATGCGTGGTGAGGATGATGGTGACGCCGGAAGCCCGCAGCGTCCGCACCACCTCCCACATCCCCTTGCGCAGCTCGACATCGACGCCGGCGGTCGGCTCGTCGAGAAACAGCACCTGCGGCTCGTGCGATAGTGCTTTCGCGATCATCACCCGGCGCTTCATGCCCCCGGACAGCGTGACGATCTTGGCGTCCTTCTTGTCCCACAGCGACAAATCCTTCAGCACCTTTTCGATATGACCCGGGTTTTTCGGCTTGCCGAACAGGCCACGGCTGAAGCTGACCGTCGCCCACACCGATTCGAAGGCGTCGGTGTGCAACTCCTGCGGCACCAGGCCGATCAGCGAGCGCGCGCTGCGATAGGATTTGATGATGTCATGGCCGTCGACCGCGACGCTGCCCTGGCTCGGATTGGCGATGCCACAGATGATGTTGATCAGCGTGGTCTTGCCGGCGCCGTTCGGCCCCAGCAGCGCGAAGATCTCGCCGCGCCGGATTTCCAGGTTGATGTTGTCCAGCGCCTTGAAACCGGAGCCATAGATCTTCGACAGATTTGCGACGGAGATGATGGGGGACATGCCAGGATTGATGGCCTGAATCGGAAATGCGGGAGAGGATAGGCGGGGCTTTGGCCAGCATAGAGAAATAGGTACACCCGCGCCAAGGCGCAAGCGCCCGCGAAACCAGGGCGGTCACGGAAGCAAGGGGTCGGGCAGGCTCGCCGTCAGTGGAGGCCGCCGTAAATCGGCGACCGTCCGGCACTCACCTGAAATATTCGGCGATGACGCGCAGGTCGTCTGGAGAGGCAGGCCTCCCGTTCAGGTCGGCATCGATGACCCGCCGACAGACGTCGACAGTGGCGTCGTCCCCGAGATCGTTGGCGGCTTCGAGAACGATCCAGGCCGCATCCAGAGCTTTGTCCGGCGCCGGCTCATCGGAAGCGATAGCGGTGCGCTTGGCGCCAAACGAGATTGCGTTCATGGCCGATGTTTCCTCTGTTTCAGATCGGTCGTCTCATTGCATCGCAAGCGCGGGCTGCCGCTTCACGCCGGAATCGATATCTCCGGCATTCTTGCGAGACTGATAGAATTCCAGAACGCTGCGGGACGTCTCGACGTTGAGGCGGCCGAACTCGCTTTCCAGATCATGCAACTCTCTGGCGGTGATGCGGTGATCCTTGGCGCCGAGAAAGAGCAACGACATTGTCGTCGCCCACGAAAAGTCGAGGGCTTTGGCCATAATCAGCAGCATCTCCCTGTTCTTGTCCAACAGGGCGCGTTCGATCACGTCGCCCGGCAACGCGCACAACAGGGACATTCCGATGGTGACCTCGTCGAGCCTGTGGGACCGGGCGTAGCCGGAAATGCTGTCCTCGTTGAGGTTGCCCTGCCGGTGCTGCGTCGCCACGACCCGTTTTGCGACAAAATGGCTTCTCGATACCGGACCGAACTTGGACTGCAGCGCGCCCGCGACATCCGTCACCGAGGACTGAATTTGCCGGGCCATGTCGGGGCGTTCGCATTCCAGCCGCTTCTTTACTTCGTCCGACGCCTTTGCGATCAGTTGCTGGAAAATGTGCCTGGGAATGTCCTTGCGCAGGCCGAGTCGCTCGGCGAGAATGGAATCGCCGTCGGCCCGCTGGATCATGTGCAGAAAGCCGAAATCCGACAGACGGGCGCCATTGTTGATGGCGACGGAGTTCACGACTTCCTGATTGCCGCGCGTCACCAGCACATCCGTGACCGTCTCGTCGATCGATTTTCGTTTCGAGATCGCGAGCATATGGGTCTGGCTCTTGGTGCAGACGTTGGCAACCAGGGCGTAAGCCTCGAGCCGCCCGGACTCCTGCAGGATGGGGCCGGCGACATCGATCTCATCGTCAAAGGCGAGCTTGTGGATGATATTGACCGGAGCGTTATCGAAGCTGGCCAGCCGCCTTGCCAGCCGTGCGCGCGCCGCGACTTCTATCTCATCGGCGAGCCGCCCGATGACCTCGCCGAAGGTCCATATCTCGTCGTCACTGTAGCGGCCGGCGATCATCAGATCGGTCGTATGCCACAGCGCCCGCATGCGGCTTTCGGCCGTTCCTCGCGATATCGCCTCGTCGAGATCCCGGAGAAAGGAACTTACTTCGCCCATCACAGACCTTAAATCGCAGCAAGCGCGGACAATCGACCGCCGCGTTGAAGCATAAGCCCGCAGACGCAATTTTTCGGTAAATGTGGCGGATAAGTATTGTCCGTAAAAATTCGCTAAAATGCGCTGGAGTTTGCCGGTGTTGCGGCAATTGGCCAAGCCGGCAGCCGCATTTCTCAGCGCGTTGATTGCGGCTCAAACCCGCTCGACAAAACTGTCGACCACCTTCTTCTCGCCGGCTTTCTCGAAGGCGATGGTGAGCTTGTTGCCGTCGATCTTCAGCACCTGGCCGTAGCCGAATTTCTGGTGAAATACGCGGTCGTCCAGCGAGAATTCCGAGGTGGTGCCGGTGGATTTTGCGATCAGCTCGCCCTCGATGGTCAGGGGGCCGCGCTGTTTGCGGAAAGGGCCGCTGCCGCGCGAGCCTGAGGCATCGCTGCGCGAGCCTGAGGCATCGCTACGCGAGCCTGAGAATGGCGACTGGCTTTCGTTAAAACCGCCGCCGGCCTGTCCGTGGCGGCCACTCTGGCCGCGTGCGCGGTTGGCCTGCGCGCGCTGCCAGCCCGGCGTGGTATAGCTTGAGCCGAAGGATTCGACATCATCGAAGCGTGACGGGCCGTAACCGCCGCTGCCGCCCCAGCCCGAGCCGCCCTTGGATTCCGTGATCTCGACATTGGGCGCCGGAAGTTCGTCGAGAAAGCGCGACGGGATCGTGGTCGACCAGGTCCCGTGAATCCGCCGGTTGGTGGCGAAATAGAGTTTTGCGCGGCGGCGCGCGCGGGTGAGCCCGACATGGGCCAAACGTCTCTCTTCCTCGAGGCCGGCGCGGCCCTGTTCATCGAGTGTACGCTGGCTCGGAAACAGGCCTTCCTCCCAGCCCGGCAGGAATACGTTGTCGAATTCGAGTCCCTTGGCCGAATGCAGCGTCATCAGCGACACCGCGTCGTCTTCGGCGCCACCGTCGCGGTCCATCACCAGCGAGATATGCTCGAGGAAGCCTTGCAGGTTCTCGAATTCCTCCATCGAGCGCACCAGCTCCTTGAGGTTTTCGAGGCGCCCCGCGGCGTCGGCGGAACGGTCCTTCTGCCACATCTCGGTGTAACCACTTTCATCGAGCACGATTTCGGCGAGCTCGGTATGCGCCGTAACCTCGCGCTGCGCGCGCCAGCGGTCGAAATTGGCGATGAGGCTGCGGAGCGAGCCGCGCGCCTTCGGTTTCATCTCGTCGGTTTCGACCACGGCGCGTGCCGCCTCGAACAGCGGAATGCGGCGCTTGCGGCCATGGTCGTGCAACACCTGCACGGTGGCGTCGCCGAGACCGCGCTTCGGCACATTGACGATACGCTCGAAGGCGAGGTCGTCGGCGGCTGAGTTGATGACGCGCAAATAGGCCAGCGCGTCGCGGATTTCGGCGCGCTCGTAGAACCGGGGGCCGCCGATCACGCGATAGGGCAGGCCGAGGGTGACAAATCGGTCTTCGAATTCGCGCATCTGAAACGAGGCCCGCACCAGGATCGCGATGTCGTTGAGCTTGTGGCCGGCGCGCTGCAGCTGTTCGATCTCCTCGCCGATGGCGCGGGCTTCTTCTTCCGAGTCCCAGGAGCCGGTCACGGTGACCTTCTCGCCGTCGACGTCCTCGGTGCGCAGCGTCTTGCCGAGCCGGCCTTCATTATGCGCGATCAGATGCGAGGCGGCGGCGAGGATATGGCCGGTGGAGCGGTAATTGCGCTCCAGCCGGATCACCTTGGCGCCGGGAAAATCGTGCTCGAAGCGCAGGATGTTGTCGACCTCCGCGCCGCGCCAGCCGTAGATCGACTGGTCGTCGTCGCCGACGCAGCAGATGTTTTTGGGACGCGATGCGGGCGGTGCGACGATATCTGCCTCGTCATTCCGGGGCGCACCGGCAGGTGCGAACCCGGAATCTCGAAGTGAGTCCTCTTTACCTCCAGATTCCGGGTTCACGCCTTCGGCGTGCCCCGGAATGACAGGCGAGTGGGCATGCCCCGGAATGACCGCAGATGGAGCAATGCCTGACTTCGACGGCGGCTGCGACAGCAGCCGCAGCCAAAGATACTGCGCGACGTTGGTGTCCTGATATTCATCCACCAGAATGAATTTGAAGCGATTCTGGTATTGCCGGAGCACGTCAGGGTGCTCGCGAAACAGCCGGATGTTTTCCAGCAAGAGATCGCCGAAATCGGCGGCGTTGAGGATCTTCAGCCGCTCCTGGTAAGCCGCATAAAGCTTGCCGCCCCGGCCGTTGCCGAACACCGCGGCTTCGCCCGGCGGCACCTGCGACGGCGTCAGTCCGCGATTCTTCCAGCCGTCGATCAGGCCGGCCAGCATCCGCGCCGGCCAGCGCTTGTCGTCGATATTGTCGGCCGCCAGCAGTTGCTTCAGCAGCCGGATCTGATCGTCGACGTCGAGCACGGTGAAGTTGGATTTCAGCTGCACCAGTTCGGCGTGGGTGCGCAGGATCCGCCCGCCGATGGAATGAAAGGTGCCGAGCCACGGCATGCCCTCGACGGCCTGGCCGAGCATCTGGCCGAGCCGCAGCTTCATCTCGCGCGCCGCCTTGTTGGTGAAGGTGACCGAGAGGATTTCGCCGGGGCGCGCCCGGCCCAAGCTGAGGATGTGGGCGATGCGGCAGGTCAGCACCCGCGTCTTGCCGGTGCCGGCGCCGGCCAGCACCAGCACCGGGCCATCCAGCGTTTCCACCGCCTCGCGCTGCTCCGGATTGAGCCCGGCGAGATATTGCGGGGTCGCCGACGCGCGCGCCCGCGCGGCGATCCCACCCGCCGCGGGCTGGTGCTCGGGGACACCGTGAGGGCTCAGCTTTTTCGGCTCGGTCATCGATCGAATCGTCTTTACGCCCACGATGGCACCGCGGGGCCGTGAAGGGGAGCCTTCATAGCAGGGATCAAAGGCTATATGGGGCCTGGCCCGGACGTTTTACAGGCTTTTCCGGCGTCTCTCACGGCGGCCGTTTACGCGAGCCGGAACCCGCCTGGCTCGAAAATGCGATGGCCGTTCGACCTTCATTCCGGCCCCCGCGTCCAACACTCTGCGGGCGCGGAGGCGAGCTGTCCTCCGGGTTCGGGTACGGAACAAGGACTGGCTTGCGTCAGCGAAGGCGGTACACTCGCGCCAAGCCGACGAGTAATCCGGGGGCATTGTGAATTTCACCGAATATCTGAAACACGACGCCGTCGCGCTGGCCGAATGCGTCGTACGCAAGGAGACGACGGCGGAAGAGTTGCTTGAGCGTGCACTACGCCAGAGCGAGCGAGCGCAACCGAAGACGAATGCGATTTGTCGCTTGATGGACGGCGAAGCCCGCGCGCAACTGACAAAGCTGCTTCCAGGTCCGTTCGCCGGCGTTCCGTTTCTGATCAAGGATTGCGCGCAGGACTATGCCGGCCTGCCGACGAGTTACGCCAACAGGTCGCTTGCCAAGGTCGCCGCGTCCGAACATGCCCATGTCGTTCGGCGTTACCTCGAAGCGGGCCTGGTGATTTTCGGCAAGACCAACCTGCCGGAGCTGGCGCTCAAGGGCGTCACGGACTCGCAGTTGTTCGGCCGCGCCTCGAATCCCTGGAATGCCGAGCATACGCCCGGCGGTTCGAGCGGCGGCGCCGCCGCCGCCGTCGCATCAGGCGTCGTGCCGATGGCGGCGGGCAATGACGGCGGCGGTTCTATACGCATTCCTGCCGCATGCTGCGGGCTTTTCGGCTTGAAGCCGTCGCGTGGGCTCATTTCCTCGGGGCCGGGCTATGGCGAGTACTGGTTTGGCGCGTCGAGCGAAGGCGTGATCTCGCGCAGCGTCCGCGACACGGCGGTCGCGCTCGATGTGCTGTCCGGCGCCGAACCCGGCGATCCCTTCGTGGTCGCAAGACCAGCCGGGTCTTACGCGCAAGCCATGCAGCGCGATCCAGGCCGCCTGCGCATCGGCTTCACATCGGCCTCGCCGATCGGGACGGACGTTCATTCCGAGGCGAAAGCCGCGGTGAACGAGGCGGTGAAACTCCTGCGCAGCCTCGGCCACGAGGTCGAGGAAGCCGCACCCGACATCGATGGAGCCGCGCTCGCGAAGGCCTTCCTGCACATCTATTTCGGCCAGGTCGCCGCCATGGTGGCTCAGGCGCGCACGCGTGGCGCAGGGCGTTCGGATTTCGAACTCCTGACGCGCGTGATTGCGACGATCGGCGGAGCCGTCTCCGCCGGTGCGCTGACGGCGCAACTCCTGAAATGGAACGAATTCGCACGGCGGCTTGCGTGCTTCCACCAGCGGTACGACATGCTGTTGACGCCGACGCTCGCGCATCCGCCGATCCGCCACGGACAGGGCGATCCGACGGCTGCGGAGCAGACCGCGCTGGACCTTCTCGACCGCACGCGCCTGCTCGGCCTTTTCGCGCGCAACGGTCTGCTCGATGGCAGTGTCGACAAGATCGCGCGGGATAGTCAGCAATATGTGCCGTTCACCCAACTTGCCAACCTCACCGGGACGCCCGCCATGAGCGTGCCGCTGCACTGGACGGCGGATGGCCTGCCGCTCGGCGTGCATTTCATAGCGCGTATCGGCGACGAGGATCGGTTGCTGCAACTTGCGCGCCAGCTCGAAGAGACGCGGCCCTGGTTTGACAGGCTGCCGGCGTGGGTGAGCGAGGGTTAGGCGCGAGCCCCGCCCTGCGCGGCGGAATACGCGAGCGGCCGGCTTGCGGGCCCGGATTTTGTTCCCTGAGATTTTGTTCCTTGGGAGACCCAAATTTTCCGGGTTCCGGAGGCCGAAACCGCCGGGAACATTCGTTCCCGCGCCCGATTAATCCAACAGCCGATGCGCGGCGCAGTCAGCCGCGCTGATGTCGAAACAGAAGACGAAGGTAGCTGTCATGCTGAGCTGGGTTGTTACGTTTCTTGTCATTGCGCTGATCGCCGGCATTCTGGGCTTCGGCGGCGTCGCCGGAGTATCCATCGAAATCGCCAAGACCATCTTCTTTATCGCGGTCGTGCTGTTCCTGATCTCGGCCGTGGTCGGCCTGGCGCGAGGCCGCAACCGGGTCTGATATCGCGCTATTTCGAGGGCATCGCGATCTTTCTGCCGATGCCCCCGGGCCGCGGCACGGTGGCGTGGGCATTGGCCACGGCCTCGATGCGGGCGCGAATATCCGGTGGAAACGGCGCGGTCTTTCGCGCGGTCATGTCGATGTGAATGGTCATGTTCTCGGAAGTGGCGGACAGCCAGCCTTCGCCGGCGTGGCGCAATTCCTCGAACGTATGCAACCGCTTCTCGTCGGCGCCGACCAGCAGGATCGACACCTGCACGGGATCGCCGAGATGGATTTCGCGCAGGTAGCGCACATGGCATTCGGCGGTGAAGGTCGACCCCTGGCGCGCCTTCATGTAGCCGGGCCCGATTCCGAGCCGGAGCCACAATTCGTCAATGGCCCGGTCGAACATCACATTGTAATAGGCCATGTTGAGATGGCCGTTGTAGTCGATCCATTGCGGTTCGATCTGCATCACCGAAGAGAGGAACGGAGCGGGCCGGAACAGTATCTCGTCGCCGGCGGCAAGCGTCGTCATTCGTCCGACCCCCTGTTCGACCATGATCCCTTGACCCCCTATATATCCTTTGCGAGGGTCGGCCGCACGCCGGGAGGTTCCAAGCTTGGGCATAACCATCACCAATCATCTGAAGCGGCCGGAGCCGCAGGCGCTGGCGGCGACCGTCGAGGCGCTCGCCGCACGGTTCGGCAACCGGCTGATCACCTCGCAGGCGGTCCGCGACCAGCACGCGCATACCACGACCTGGCTGGCGGCGCAGCCGCCCGACGCAGTGGTGATGGCGCAGGAAACGGCGGATATCCAGGACGTGGTGCGGATTTGTGCCAAACATGGCGTCCCCGTGATCGCGTTCGGCACCGGCACCTCGCTGGAGGGGCAGGTCAACGCGCCCGCGGGGGGCGTCTGCATCGACCTGCGCGACATGAACAGGGTGCTGGAAGTCCATGCCGAGGACCTGGATTGCGTGATCCAGCCCGGCGTCACCCGCAAGGCGCTGAACGAGCATCTGCGCGACCAGGGCCTGTTCTTTCCGATCGATCCCGGCGCCGATGCGTCGCTGGGCGGCATGGCGTCGACCCGGGCGTCCGGCACCAATGCGGTACGCTATGGCACCATGCGCGACAATGTGCTGGCGCTCAAGGTGGTGCGCGGCGACGGCGAGATCATCACCACGGGCACGCGGGCGAAGAAATCCGCGGCCGGCTACGACCTGACCCATCTGTTTGTCGGCGCCGAAGGCACGCTTGGCATCATTTGCGAGCTTACCATCAAGCTGCGCGGCATTCCCGAAACCATCGCGGCGGCGTCCTGTTCGTTCGAAAGCGTGCGTGGCGCCTGCCAGGCGACGATTCTGGCGATCCAGACCGGCATTCCCGTCGCGCGGATCGAACTGCTCAACGCGGCGCAGGTGCGAGCCTGCAATTCCTATTCGAAACTGTCGCTGCCGGAAACGCCGCTATTGCTGCTGGAATTTCACGGCAGCGCCAACGAGGTCGCCGAGCAATCGAGGAATTTCAGCGAGATCGCCAGGGAATGCGGCGGCGGCGAATTCACCTGGACCACGCGGCCGGAGGACCGCACGAAACTCTGGCAGGCACGGCACGACGGCTATTGGGCGGTCAAGGCGCTGCGTCCCGGCGGCGGGGTGGTGGCGACCGACGTCTGCGTGCCGATTTCCAGGCTGGCCGATTGCGTGACCGAAACGGAGGCGGATTTGAAGCGGCTCAATCTGCAGTCGCCGATTGTCGGCCATGTCGGCGACGGTAATTTCCACTGCTCGCTGCTTTGCGACGTCGACGATCGCGACGAGATGGCGCGCGGCGAGGAATTCATGCATCGCCTGGTCCAGCGCGCGCAGGCGATGGGCGGCACCTGCACCGGCGAGCATGGCATCGGGCAGGGCAAGCAGAAATACCTCAAGGCCGAGCTCGGCTCCGAGGCGATCGATGCCATGCGCGCGGTCAAGCAGGCGCTCGATCCGCAGAATATCTTCAATCCCGGAAAGATCCTGCCGGCCGTGTAGGGACTGTATCGAAAACAGCCCGCGAACCACGGCCAATGATGCTTTTCTAGATATCCAGGGCACGGGCGATGGGATGGTTCGACAAGGCCAAGCGCAAGGAAGTCTGGGACGAGGAAATCCAGTGGCCGATCGGCGATATCGAGGCGGCGCACAGGATACGCGACATCTGCCGTTCCGCGGCCGATAGCGCCGAAAAAGTCGCCGGCTTTGCCGGCCGCCCGGAAGACAAGACCAGCAAATACGAGACCGAGCGGTACGAACGCGCCGCCAAGACCGCGATGAAGATCGCCATCAAGATTTCCGATGACCTGTTGCGCGATTCCTCGGTACGCCAGATCGTGAACCTGTGCGTGACGGCTGGCGACATGAAGACAGCGCGGATACTGTTCCGCGCGATCCAGGCCGACTCGATCAGAGAGGACGTGCTGAACGACCATCCCTTACTGCGGGAGTGAATGCCCCGCTTCGCACGCGCTGCCTCCGTTCGCGGCCGGACGCGCTGCTTGCCGGCTCAGCTGCGCAGGCCCGGCGCCTCGTGGCCGGTGCGTGCGACATACTCGGTGTAGCCGCCGCCGTACTGGTGAATGCCCTCGGGCGTCAGTTCCAGCACCCGGTTGGACAGCGCGGCCAGGAAATGCCGGTCATGCGAAACGAACAGCATGGTGCCCTCGAACTCGGACAGCGCCGTGATCAGCATCTCCTTGGTCGCCATGTCCAGATGGTTGGTGGGCTCGTCCAGCACCAGGAAATTCGGCGGGTCGAACAACATCTTCGCCATCACCAGCCGCGCCTTCTCGCCGCCGGACAGCACCCGGCATTTCTTCTCCACGTCGTCGCCGGAGAAGCCGAAGCAGCCGGCCAGCGCGCGCAGCGAGCCCTGGCCGGCCTGCGGGAAGGAGTCCTCTAGCGATTGGAATACGGTGCGTTCGCCGTCCAGCAGATCCATGGCATGCTGCGCGAAATAACCCATCTTCACGCTGCCGCCGAGCGCCACCGTGCCGTCGTCCGGCGTCGTGGAGCCCGCCACCAGCTTGAGTAGCGTGGACTTTCCGGCGCCGTTGACGCCCATCACACACCAGCGCTCCCTTCGGCGCACCATAAAATCCAGCCGGTCGTAGACGGTGCGGTTGCCATAACCCTTCTGCACCTTCTTCAGGCTCACCACGTCTTCACCCGAACGGGGCGCCGGCTGGAAATCGAACGACACCGTCTGGCGCCGCCTGGGCGGCTCCACCCGCTCGATCTTCTCCAGCTTCTTCACCCGGCTCTGTACCTGGGCGGCGTGCGAGGCGCGCGCCTTGAATCGCTCGATGAACCTGATTTCCTTTGCCAGCATGGCCTGCTGGCGCTCGAACTGGGCCTGCTGCTGCTTCTCGTTCAGCGCGCGCTGCGCTTCGTAGAACTCGTAGTTGCCGGAATAGGTCGTCAGCTGGCCACCATCGATCTCAATCACCTCTGTGATGATGCGGTTCATGAACTCACGGTCGTGCGAGGTCATCAGCAGCGCGCCTTCATAACCCCTAAGGAACTGCTCCAGCCAGATCAGGCTCTCCAGGTCCAGATGGTTGCTTGGCTCGTCCAGCAGCATGGCGTCGGGGCGCATCAGCAGGATACGGGCCAGCGCCACGCGCATCTTCCAGCCGCCCGACAGCGCGCCCACGTCGCCGTCCATCATCTCCTGGCTGAAGCTGAGGCCGGCGAGGACTTCGCGCGCCCGGCCCTCCAGGGCGTAGCCATCGAGCTCCTCGAAGCGCGCCTGCACCTCACCGTAGCGCGCGATAATATCATCCATCTCGTCCGCCCTGCCGGGATCTCCCATGGCGGCCTCCAATTGCTTCAACTCGCCGGCCACGGCGCTGACAGGACCGGCGCCGTCCATCACCTCGGACACGGCGCTGCGGCCGGACATCTCTCCGACATCCTGGCTGAAATAGCCGATGGTGACTCCGCGATCGACGGCGACCTGGCCTTCGTCGGGCAGTTCCTCGCCCGTGATCATCCGGAACAAAGTCGTCTTGCCGGCCCCGTTGGGCCCGACAAGGCCGACCTTCTCTCCCTTTTCGAGCGCCGCGGAGGCCTCGATGAAGAGGATCTGGTGACCGATCTGCTTGGAGATGTTGTCAAGACGAATCATGCGCGCAAGTGTCCAAAAAAGTTTTCGGCCGCTCTTAAGCCATGTTGCGCGCCCGCGGAAGGGCGTTGCGGGTTGACCGCATCCCGAGCCAGGCCTGGAAGACCTATTTGCGGCGGCCGCGGGCGGACTCTATGCTGGGGCTCTTTCCATCGCCTGAGGCTTCATGACCACACCGCTCGATCCCGTCATTGCAGAGATCATCCCGCTGCTGCCGCTGCGCGATCCCGATTCAATGACGCCGCAAGGCGCGCGCGATGCGCTGCGCGCGCTCGCTGCGTCACGCGCGGCCGTTCCGCCGCCATCGGTTGCGAGCGCGGAAGATACGCAAGTGAAAGGCGCGGCCGGGCCGCTTGCGGCGCGCGTCTACCGCGTCTCACGCCGGAAATCGCCGACAATTGTGTTTTTCCATGGCGGCGGCTGGGTCGCCGGCGATCTCGAAACCCACGACCGGCAGGCGCGGCTGCTTGCGATCGAGACGGACTCCGTCGTCGTCTCCGTCGATTACCGGCGTCCGCCGGAAACGCGCTTTCCCGGCGCGTTCGAGGACGGCTTTGCCGCGCTGCGCGACGTGATCGCCGGGATCGCGGGGTTCGGCGGCGACAGCTCGCGGGTCGGCGTGGCCGGAGACAGCGCGGGCGGCAATCTGGCGGCGGCCGCCGCCATCGCCTGCAGGGACGCCGGCGTCGGTCTCGCCGCGCAGTTGCTGGTCTATCCCGCGACCGACGCCGCCGGTCGCTACGCGGATGCGACCGAGAACGCACACTTTCCCTCGCGCGCGGAAAACGCGGAAGGCTACTTTCTGTCACGCGCGGTCATGCAATGGTTCGCCGGCCATTATCTGGCCGATGCCAGGCATGGCCTCGACTGGCGCGTCTCGCCGTTGCGCGCGAAAAGTCTTGCCGGGGTTGCGCCTGCGGTGGTGTGCACGGCGTGGTTCGATCCCCTGCGCGACGAGGGCAAGGCCTATGCCGACGCGCTTGCCGCCGCTGGCGTCGTGACCAGGTACCATCATGGCGCCGGCCTGATCCACGGCTATTTTGGCCTCGGCGCGGCGTCCGAAACCGCACTGCATGAGGCGCAACGCGTGCGCGCCGACTTCAAGGCGCTGCTCAATCGCGCTTGAACGCAATCTGAGGCCATGGCGGAGCAGGGATATCAGGTATATTATCAATGACGTTTCAGGTTGCGGATTTGATCGAACTGGGATTTCGAGGTCCGATCCGGACATTGTCTTGGCACAAGGGAGTACCCCATGATGAAGCGCATTTTACTGGCTGCAATGGTCGCCGCGTTTACGATCGGCTCCGCCGCTGCCCAGGAATCCTGTGAAAGCAAGGCCATGGGCAAGGACGGCAAGCCGCTCGCGGGAGCTGCGAAGTCCTCGTTCATGAAGAAGTGCATGGCCGATACATGCGCCGCGAAAGCCGTGAGTTCGGATGGCAAGCCGCTCGCCGGGGCCGCAAAGACCAGCTTCATGACCAAATGCGAGAAGGGCGCGTAACGAGGCGGGGGTCGTCCCGCAGGGTGGGCGCGCTTGCGAGCGCGCCCACCCGCTCAATCGCGCTTGAACCGGTAATTGAATCGATCGCCGTCCGCCGTGACCAGACCCGCCGTCGGCGTCGGGAAATGGATCGGAAGAATGAGCGTATCGGTCCCCGCGACGGAAGCTAAGAACTTCCGGCGCGACACCGCCGCCTGCTTGCCGTCCCAGTCGACCCGCGGCGACCAGTCGGGCTCCCGGCACTGGATCACATGGTGCATCATGTCGCCGGTGACCACCGCGCGCTGCCCGCGGGAGAAAATATTGACGCAGCAATGGCAGGGCGAGTGCCCCGGCGTCGGCGTCAATGTAATGGTTTCGTCCAGCGCGTAGTCGTCGTCGACCAGAAGCGCCTGTCCGGCTTCGACGACGGGCAGGCAGTTGTCGCGGAAGACCGTGCCGGGCGGATTGGCGCCTTTCGCATGCTGCGCTTCCCAGGCCGCATATTCCTTTTTGTGAAAGATGTATTTCGCCTTCGGGAACGTCGGCACCCAGCGCCCGTCGCGGAGCGTGGTGTTCCAGCCGGTATGGTCGATGTGAAGATGCGTGCAGAAGACGTAGTCGATGTTGTCGTAACCGATGCCCAGCGCGAACAGTTCGTTGCGCCAGCGCTCCTTGCCGGGAAAATCGAAAGGCGGCGGGTGGCCCTTGTGCTCGCCGGTGCAGGTGTCCACCAGAATGGTGTAGCGCGGCGTTCGAACAACGAAGGTCTGGTAGGTGATGACCATCATGCCCAGCGCCGTGTCGAACACCTCCGGCTCCATCGAAGGCAGGTGGCGCTTGAACACGGCCTCGTCATAGGCCGGGAAGAAATCCTGCGGCCGCCGCCACGGGCCTTCGCGTTCAATCACCGCATCGATGGTGATGTCACCGATCCTGATCTGCCGCATCTTTGCTTCCCCCCGAAATGTCGGAGCAAAGCGTAACGGGCGCCCGCCGGCCGTTCAAGAGCGCCGAAACGCGCAGCGTCAGGACGCGCGAATACCGTGTATATTGCAAGGATCGGAGCAGAAAGCGGAAACGATTCGAGCCATTTCGCGTGAGTAGGCCGCCGGACAGCACGGGAATCGGATACGACTGCTGCCCTAGGGAAATGCTCAAGGTAAATCTGATATGACGCGCATAGGCACTCGGGCGGAAGTCTGGTTTTCCAACGTGATTGCTTCATTCGCGCGCTATGTCGCCGAAAGAACGCTCTCCGAATCCGTTCCAATGCTGATGCGCCACGATGCCGTCATGGACTCCTTTGACTACGCAAAGGAAAACATGAAGGGCGCCTATTCGTTTCTGGATCGATTTGACGGCCTGTCCCTTTCGATCAAAGAGGCAAGGAGGAGGTTTCCTTCCCGCAAGCTTGTGCTGGAGTTCGGGGTGTACAAAGGTGGAATGATTAACTACCAGGCCAGGAAATTTCCTGAATTGAATTTTGTCGGGTTCGATAGTTTCGAAGGCTTGCAGCAGCAATGGAGCGGCATGGCTCCCGAAAAAACCTTCGATCTTGGCGGCAAGCTGCCGAAGGTTCGAGGCAATGTCGGGCTTGTGAAAGGATGGTTTGCGGAATCGGCATCCCGCTGGAAAGCGGAAAACCCCGGTTCCGACGTCCCGCTGCTGGTCCATGTCGACTGTGACACTTACGCTGCGACGCTCGACGTGCTGGAATTCTGTTCCGACTACGTCGAACACGGGCTTGTCATGCATTTCGACGATTATTTCGGGTTTCCCGATTGGAGGAGCGGCGGATTCAAGGCGCTGCAGGAAATCTCGGAAAAACGACGCTGGCGCCTGACCTATCTGTCTTACGGGACAAAAGAGGCGGCGGTTCTGGCGGAAGCCGATGCAGACTGACCTGGCAAGCTCAAACTAGCGCAGAGCGAGGCCGGACAAGCCAAACCGGAAACCCAGGCAAATTCAGCTGACGAATTGGCGCGGCGGGGGGTCTCGAACGTCTCGCGGCGCTGTCATGCGCGATCGGATCGGCGGCGCGCGCGTTGACGTTTCATTAACGCTGCAAGGGCAGCGTTTCTGCGCGCGGCGATAAGCCCAACGTTAACGAAGCTCTGCGCAAATGCGGCCGGAAACCCCGGGGAACGCGCCGCTCATGACTGCTGATGCAGAGATTTTCGTGATTGGGGCCGGGCCCGCTGGCCTCACGACGGCTTACTGCCTGACCAAGGAGACGCCGTCGGTCATCGTGATCGAGAAAGACCCGCATTATGTCGGCGGCATCAGCCGTACCGTGCGGCACGGCGATTTCCTGTTCGATATCGGTGGCCACAGGTTCTTCTCCAAGGCGAAGGAAGTGGTCGATCTCTGGCAGGAGATCCTGCCCGATGACTTCATCACGCGGCGGCGGCTATCGCGTATCTTTTATGGCGGGAAGTTTTATTCCTATCCGCTGAGCGCGTTTGAGGCGCTGCGCAATCTCGGGATCTTCACCAGCGCTGTCTGCGTGCTGTCCTATGCCTATGCCAAGGCATTTCCGATCGCGTCGCCTCGCAGCTTCCATGATTGGGTGCGCAATCGGTTCGGCGAGCGCCTGTTCCAGATTTTCTTCAAGACCTATACCGAGAAGGTGTGGGGCATGTCATGCGACGAAATCTCCGCCGATTGGGCGGCGCAACGCATCAAGGGGCTGGACCTTCGAGTCGCGGTCATGAACGCGCTGACGCGTTCGTTCCGCCGCAAAGCCGGCGCATCCGGCGACGACGTCGTCAAAACCCTGATCGAGACGTTCCAATATCCGCGCAGGGGTCCCGGCATGATGTGGGAAGCCGCGGCCGCCAAGGTCAGGGAGCGGGGCGGGCGAATTCTCATGGGCCGCGAACTGCTCGATCTCGCTTATGACGACGTTCAGAAGCTCTGGCGGATCGAGGTCGCGCTGGCCGACGGAAGACGGGAGCGTTATACGGCGCGCCACGTCGTCAGTTCGGCGCCGGTGCGCGAGCTGGTCCAGAAACTTTCGCCAAAACCCATCTCGCTGCTGCATGCGCGGGCGCTACGCTACCGTGATTTCCTCACCGTTGCGCTGATGATCGGCAAATCGGACGTGTTTGCCGACAACTGGGTCTATATCCATGATCCCAGTGTGAAAGTCGGTCGCGTGCAGAATTTCGGCTCGTGGTCGCCCGAGATGGTACCCGCCGGCATGGGCTGCCTCGGCCTCGAATATTTCTGTTTCGAGGACGACGGCCTATGGACGATGTCGGACGAGGAACTTGTTGCGCTCGCCACGCGCGAGGTCGCCAAGGTCGGCCTGGTCTCGGCCACCGATGTTATCGACGGCTGCGTGGTGCGCCAGCCAAAGGCCTATCCGGTCTATGATGACGTCTATCGCGACCACATGGCGACGATCCGGCGCGACCTGGAGCAAAGTTATCCGAGTCTGCATCTGATCGGCCGCAACGGAATGCACAAATACAACAATCAGGACCACGCCATGATGACCGCGATGCTGACGGCGCGGAACATCCTGGCCGGCGAGCGGATTTACGACATCTGGCAGGTCAACGAGGACGCGGAATATCACGAGGCGGGATCCTCAAGCGCGCAAGCGGCGCTGGCGAGCGAGCGCCTGGTCCCGCTGAAGGCGAAGACCCGCGCGGCGTAAAGCGCCGCGCCATATGCCTGAAGCCGTGACCGCAGTCCCGTGCCGGGCCCCGCACCATGCAAGGCGATCATTGATTTATGCCGGTCGGCACGCCAGTCTGATGTGGATGTGGCGGTGTACGTTCGGTCGGACAATCCCGCGATTTCCGGCCGTGTCGCGCGGAACCGGCGCTGGCAGGTAACCGCCGGCCCTGAAATGCCGAGTACCCGCAAGCAGGTCCCGAAGGAATTCAAATGCAAGAGGACATTCTGGCCAAACTGGAGCAGCGCCTCGGACGGTTGCACGCGAGACAGCGCCTCGGGATCGAGACCGACCACGAAGCCCAGATCTTCGGCCAGGGCCTCACCTTCGTTCATCTGGAAAACTGGTATTCCGCCCATTCGATCATTCGTGGCGCGCTGAAGCTGTCCGGTCTTTACTGGCGCGCCCGCCGCAACGCCGAGCGCGTCCTCGTCAGACGCAATGACATCGGGTTCAAGAATTTGCCGTCGCGCTTCGACGGCTTCACCATCCTGCACCTCAGCGACATGCACGTGGACATGAACGAGGTCGCGATGCAGCGAGTGATCGAACTGGTCGGCGAACTCAGCTACGACCTATGTGTCCTGACGGGCGACTATCGCGGCCAGACTTACGGACCCTTCGAGGCGGCCCTGGATGGCGTTGGGCGCGTGCGAAGTCACCTGAAGGGACCGATCTACGGGGTGCTGGGCAACCACGATACCATTAAAATGGTTCCTGGCCTGGAAGCCATCGGAATACGGATCCTGCTCAACGAGTGCGAAGCGATCGCGCGCGGCGATCAACGGATTCATTTGGCCGGCGTCGACGACGCGCACTTCTATCGGATGGACAACATCGAGAAAGCCGCGATGCAAATACCGGATGGCGAGTTCTCCATCCTGTTGTCGCACACGCCCGAGATTTTTCGCCAGGCGGCGCACGCGAATTTCAACCTGATGCTGAGCGGGCATACCCACGGCGGCCAGATCTGTTTGCCCGGATCTGTTCCGATTACCCTGGAATCGTCGTTGCCGAGACGGATGGGGGCGGGCGCCTGGCAATATCATGACATGACTGGCTACACATCGGTGGGCGCCGGATCCAGCGTCGTCCCCGTACGTCTCAACTGTCCGCCTGAAATCACCTTGCACCGCCTTCGTCGCGGTTGATGGGGATTAATAGGGTTCGTCGCGCAGATGGAGGCGGAACAGCAGGCGGGACAGCACGATCTCTGCGGCAAAAAACATTCCGACACCAAGCACGATGTCGACGGCCGTCAATTGCAGCGCGTCGCGGCATACCAGCATCGGCAGCAGGGATTCAGGGATCTGGTCGATGCCGAGTGCCTGACTGCTCGGCGACTGGACCAGGCGGCGCTTCAGGAAACTGGAGAACAGGTCTCCCGCCATTGCCGCCCCCGCGGCCATGGCACCGATCGTCGTCGTCAGACCGATGAGCGGGGCGCAAGCGGCGGTGACCGTGACGGAGACGACGATCCCGCGGATCGTTTTCGATGACCCGAACACGGGCCGCCGGTCGAAAAACATAACCCCGAAGTCGAGCGGAACGCTGAAACGGCTGCCGCAGATCTTCTTGGCGACGACCGGCGCGCCGTTTGCCAGCGTCAACAGCATCATCATTTGCAGAATCGGCAGAATATGCATCCGCGCAGCCTATCGCGGTCGGCATCCTCAGTCATCTGCTCCGGTTTACTGGCTGCCCCGCGGTTCCCTGGCCGCGAAGGGCGAGCGATGCTGCGCGTTCATGCCGCCATCCCATGATCCCGGCGATTGCGATGCGGCGCACACCGTAGCAGGCTCGCCGCGACATCAATTTGAAGACGTGTTATGAGACCAATGCATCCAAAGATCGGCAATTGTCCGCGCGTTCCCTGATTCGGCACCGCCGCGCACTCAGGCGCCTAACTTGCAACCGGCCCTCGCGTCATGAACGTCGTCCGTCCGCAACATTCGAGATTGAAGGTCGATGGCGCGAACGCGGTCTCGGCGCTGCTGCTGCGGCCGCCGGAAGCGCGGGCGTGCTTTGTCTTCGCCCATGGCGCGGGCGCGGGGATGACCCACGAATTCATGGAGCGGGTCTCGTCCGGCCTTTGCGACCGTGGGGTCGCGACCTTGCGCTATCAGTTTCCGTACATGGAGAAAGGCAGCAGGCGGCCGGATGCGCCGGCGCTGGCTCATGCCGCCGTGCGGGCCGCCGTGGCCGAGGCCGCGCAATGCTGCCCGGGGCTCGCACTTTTTGCCGGGGGCAAATCGTTCGGTGGGCGCATGACGTCGCAGGCGCAAGCCATCGCGCCGCTGGCCGGCATCCGTGGGCTTGCCTTCCTGGGATTTCCGTTGCATCCGGCGGGCAAGCCGTCCGATGCGCGGGCAAAACATCTGTCGGACATCGATATCCCCATGCTTTTCCTGCAGGGTACCCGCGACAAGCTTGCGGAGTTGCCGCTGCTTGAACCCGTAGTGAAGCGCCTCGGGACATCCGCGTCGCTGCATCCGGTAGCGGAGGCCGATCATTCTTTCCACGTGCTGGCGCGTTCGGGACGCAATGACCGCGAGGTCATGGATGAGATTGTCCGAACGTTGTCTGAATGGATCCCTGCTGTAGTGGGGTGACAGCTGCCGGTTCCCGGCGACCAAAGAAGCCAAGTTGCGGGCGCACTCCCGCCGCAACCGCGCCATAGCGTCAAAACGGGATCAGCCTGGCGGGAGAACCATCCGGCCATCGACAGAGGGCACGAATGTGGACGCAAAAACAGCGGCGGCAGCCGATCAGCGGTTTGGCGAGGTCATCACGTCAAAGTCGGATTTGAGGAAAATTGTCGGCCCTGCCAACAGGTGGTTTACCAGCAAGGTTCTGCACAGGCTCGATCAACATTGTCGGAACTTTATCGCGGCGTCACCCTTCGTGGTAGTTGGCTCAACAGATCCGCTTGGCATGGTTGATCTCTCGCCGAAGGGAGACCGCGCCGGCTTCGTCAGATGCCTTGACGATGCGACGCTTGCCATTCCGGATCGCCGCGGCAACCGGCGGGTGGATACTTTCCACAACGTGCTGGAAAATCCCAGCGTCGGCCTGATCTTCTTCGTTCCCGGTCAGCGCGAAACGCTGAGAGTCAGCGGCCGGGCCGTTATCGTTCGGGATCACGATATCAGGAGCGCGATGATGGAAGGCGGCCGCATGCCCGAGCTTGCCTTGATCGTGGTCGTCGAACGGACGTTCTTCCACTGCGGCAAGTGCATCACGCGCTCGAATCTCTGGGACTCCAAGGCGTATCACCGGCATGCCGCGGCACTGCCGCTCACCGCACCCGCGCTATGAATTGACGATCTGGCGAGAAGCCCGGTATCCCCGATGAGCTGACGATTTTTGGTTCGATGACCGCCTGCTGACGATCATCGGCAGGCCGTTGGCCGGCCGCAGGGTCACCCGCAGGCTGGGCCATACCGCGTGCCCCGGCTTTAGCTGGAAACTGAAGCGCTTTACGATCCAGGCAAGCACGAGCGTCGCTTCTTGCAGCGCGAAGGTAGACCCGATGCATTTGCGCGGCCCGGCGCCGAACGGAAGATAGGCGAAGCGGTCGATCGCCGCGTGCGCGCTGCCGAGAAAGCGCTGCGGGTCGAACGCGTCGGGACGATCCCACAGCAGGCGATGCCGGTGCAGCACATAGGGCGAGATGACGATCAGCGATCCCGGTCTGACCGGCTCGCCATTCAAATCGTCGTCGCCGAGCGCGACCCGGCTTATCGCTGCGATCGGCGGATACAGGCGGATGGTCTCTTCGATCACCGCGCGCGTTTCGATCAGGCGATCTGCAACGCCGGCCTCGGCTGATCCCGTCAGTTCCCGGTCCGCTTCGGCCTCGACCCGCTCGCACCACCCTCGCGATTGGGAAAGCAGGAACAGGGCCCAGCTCAGGGTATTGGCGGTGGTTTCGTGACCGGCGGCGATAAAGGTCAGGATGTTGGATCGCACCTCGGCTTCGGTGAACCCGGTTTCGGTGTTGGCGTCGCGGGCCGCCAGCAGATGGGTCAGCAGGTCGTTGGGCGCCTGATCGGGCTGTTCGGCCAGAATTCGACGGCGGACCGAGATGACCCTGTCGACTTCCGCCTCGAAGAATTTGAGCGTCGAGCGTACGCGCAACCGGCTCAGCCGCGGGACGAAGTCGGGCGCGCCGAGAATATCGAGCGGACTGATTTTCCCGATCGTATTGAAATACGTCGCCATGGCGGTGCGAATGTCCTCGGCGTCGGATCCAAACCCATCCGAGAAGATGGTGCGCTCGACGACATCGAGCGTGACCTTTGCCATCTCGGCCGCGACATCGATGGTGGCGCGGTCGTCAAGCGCGGACCAGCGGTCGGTCAAAGCCCGCGCCGCCGCCATCATCGCCGGCGTAAAATCCATCACGGTCCTGCGCGCGAACATCGGGGCGATAACCCGTCTCTGAGTGCGCCATTGCTCGCCCTCGGCGCTCAGCAGACCGTCGCTCAGTCCCGCCGATAACACCCGGCGCTGCAGGCGGTCCTTGCGGTAGTTGGCAGCGTTGTCCAGAAGAACGCGGCGGATGGCGCCGGGCTCGTGAACCAGCAGCACGTGCCCGATCGGTAGCCCGCCGGCAACGATGGGCTGCTCAAAGTGCGGCGCCGCCCAGCATTCAAGCGGGTTGCGCTTCAAGGTGCGAAGCAGGGCCAGCGGCTGGAGCGGGCGCGCTTGCGGCTTCGGCGCCGGCGGACAATACGGGCTTTCCGCGGCTGGACGGTCGACGTTTTCCGGAGCCTGAAGCATATGGACGATCCCGCCGGTCGCAATTATTTTCCAAATATTCTAACGATAGATACGTTCCGAATTCAAAAACTAAAACGTCAATTCCACTGCTTGGTTCCGTACGGTATCCGACCAAGCGCCGCGAGCCCACCAGTCGCGCGGCAAAAGAATGCTGTGTCTCGAAAGAAACGCCGCTTGATCGGTCGCGTGCTTTTTGCTGAGATAATTGCGGGCCGAGGTGTGTGATGAATTGGGCGAGGGAGCGCGACCTTCTGATCGCGCAAACCATGATGTTTGTGCAGTCGGTCACCGGGAAAAAGCCGGAGGCTGAAGCCCGGGCTGATTTCACACCGGTTGATGAAATCGAAGCGGCCGAACGGCCCGTCGAGATCATGCCGACATTTCGCCCCTCGCCGGTTTATCGCAGCGAAGTTCGCGAGGAAATCCAGGGCAGGGTGGCGGCGTTCCGCGCCCACCAGCAGCTTTTTCACCGCGAGCGCGACGCCTATTTCAACGCCGTGTTGGCTAAATTGCGCGCCCCGGCGGAGAGCCGGCCTAAAGCGCCGGGCAACTGACCGGCGCTCAATTCCGTCCCGTGCATCGGGTCTGCGCGGATGCAAGTATTGCAAAACTCTGCCACTATGGCCGCAAATCTGTTGAGGGCAGGGGCGCTGCTATGAGATCCGTCAGATTATTTCTTGTATCGATCTTTTTGATCGGTGTCGGGATTTTCCCCGCGGCGGTGGCGGCCCAAACCGTGTCGGCGGCCGAGCAAGCGGAACTCGCCGGTCCTTGGCGCGGACGATGGACCGCACCCGAAGGCTGGATCTATGAAGCCGTCATCAACCTTCAGGTCAGCGGGTCGGGGGCAACCTCGGGCGAGATCAACTGGACGCTTCGTAAATCGCCGCGCCCCGCAGAGCAGGGAAAATTGGGGATGACCGGGGTCGAACTGGTGCGGGGAAATTATTATGCGAATGCAGGCGCCTTCATTCTTGAAGGGTACGAGAGGAAAGATCCGAACGGTATTTTGGGCCTGGACAAATATCGCCTGGTCGTTTCGGACAACCGCCGGATCATCGGTGGCATTACCCGGCATCACAGCGCCTGGACCGGTCAATTCTTTCTCTCCAAGTGACATCTGCAAGTGACGCCTGAATGGCTGCCACTTTCACAACAAGCGCGCGGCCCCGGACCTGCGACGTCTTGAATCTGCACATGCAAAGGCCCCTGATGCGGCTTCCCTTCTTCTACGGCTGGATCATCGTCGTCGTGACCTTCATCACCATGGCGATCGGGGTGAACGCCCGCACCGCCTTTTCGCTGTTCTTTCCGCCTATCATCGATGAGTTCGGCTGGGAGCGCGGGGTCACGGCGGGCGCCTTCTCGTTCGGCTTTGTGGTTTCCGGCGTGGTGAGTCCGCTGATCGGCCGGTTGATGGATCGCGCCGGCCCTCGCGCCGTGATGGAACTTGGCGTCGCACTGATGGCGGGAGGCATGCTGCTGGCGCCGCTGACGACGCAGCCATGGCATCTGTATTTGACGATTGGTGTCATGGTCGGCGCCGGAAGCGTCTGTCTCGGCTACTCCGGCCAGTCGCTGTTTCTGCCCAACTGGTTCAATCGCCGGCGCGGCCTTGCGATGGGGCTGGCGTTCGCCGGCGTTGGAATCGGCTCCATGACCCTGCTGCCGTGGGTGCAGCACATGATCGAGCAGACCGGCTGGCGAACGGCCTGCACGGCGATGGGGATCCTGATTCTGGTCGTGCTCGCGCCGATCAACCTGTTGCTGCGCAAGCGCCCCGAAGACATCGGGCTCGAGCCGGATGGAGACGCCGCGCCTTCGGCCTCGAGCAAGCCGATATCCTATGTCGTCGATGCCGATTGGGCCGGCATCGACTGGACCCTCGGCCGCGCGATCCGCACCGCACGCTTCTGGTGGATATCGCTCGGTTATTTCGGCGGATTGTACATCTGGTACGCGGTGCAGGTTCACCAGACCAAATATCTTCTCGACATCGGCTTAAGCCCGGAGGTCGCCGTCTGGGCATTGGGCCTGGTCAGCCTGCTCGGTATTCCCGGCCAGATCGCACTTGGACACGTCTCCGACCGGGTTGGCCGCGAATGGATATGGACCGCGAGCTGCCTGGGCTTTGCAATCTGCTTTGCGGCGCTGATCGCGCTGGCATACTTCCCGACCTTGCTCCTGGTCTTCATCATGGTGCTGGCGCAGGGCGCGCTCGGCTACGGCCTGACCTCCATCATGGGGGCGGTGGTTCTGGAAATTTTTCAGAGCAGGCATTTCGGCAGTATTTTCGGCACCGTGATGCTGGCGGCGCTCGCGGGAGGCGCCGCCGGTCCCTGGGTCACCGGCTTTCTGCACGACCTTTCAGGCAGTTATACGCTGGCCTTTGCGATCGGCGTCGCCGTCAGCGGACTGTCCGCGGTGGCGATCTGGATGGCGTCCCCGGGCAAAATCCGGGCGGTCGCGGGGCAGTTGCACCGGGTGCCGGCACGCACTACAGCCAGCTAGGCAGGTTTGTCGTATAATGCGGCGGCTGGCCGATATCCGCAGTGCGGCGGAACGGGCGCGACGGGTATATTGACATCACCAGTGCCAAATCATTAAGTTCCGTGTCCGCGTGATCTGAATGAAACTTAACCGGTGTGGCGACGAGGACCCCATGAACGAGCATGTTCAGACCGCGGAGACCGAGGCGCTTTTCAACCCGCTTTCGCTGGAGTTCATTCGCGATCCTTATCCGCATTACGAACGGCTGCGCACCACCGATCCGATGCATCTGACGTCGCTTGGCATGTTCGTCGCGAGCCGGCACGCGGAGGCCAGTCTGGTTCTGCGCGACAGGCGCTTCGGCAAGGACTATGTCGAGCGGACGAAGCGGCGCTATGGACCGCGGATCATGGAGGAGCCGGTCTTCCGCAGCATGAGCCACTGGATGCTGCAGCAGGATCCGCCCGACCACACCCGGCTGCGCGGCCTGGTTGTGAAAGCGTTCACGGCGCGCCGGGTCGAGGACATGCGCCCGCGCATCCAGCAGGTGGTCGACCAAACACTGGATCGCATTGCCGGCGAGGGGCATATGGACCTGATCGAGGATTTCGCGTTCCGGCTTCCGGTCACGATCATCTGCGATATGCTCGGAATTCCCGAGGAACATCGCGAGGTATTCTATACCAGTTCGCGCGACGGCGGGCGCCTGCTCGATCCGGTGCCGCTGACGAAAGCCGAAATCGAGCAGGCCAATGCCAGCAACGCGATGGCCCAGATGTATTTCCAGCAGCTGTTCGAATTGCGACGGCGCAATCCCGGCGACGATTTGACGACGCAGCTGGTGCAGGCCGAGGAAGACGGCAGCAAGCTCTCCAACGAGGAGCTGACCGCCAATATCATTCTGTTGTTCGGCGCGGGCCACGAGACCACCGTCAATCTGATCGGCAACGGGCTGTTGGCGCTGCATCGAAATCCCGATCAGCTCGCGCTGCTCAAGGCCAATCCCGACCTCACGACCAACGCCGTCGAGGAATTCCTGCGTTACGATTCCTCGGTGCAACTGTCCGGCCGGGTGGCGCTGGAGGATATCGACGACCTCGGCGGCAAGAAAATCCCGAAGGGCGAAAGCGTGCTGTGCCTTCTGGGTTCGGCCAACCGCGACCCGGCGGTCTACCCCGACCGACCGGATCGGCTCGATATCACCCGCCCGAAGATCCGTCCGCTGTCCTTTGGCGGAGGCATCCATCTCTGCCTCGGAGCCCAGCTGGCACGCATCGAGGCCGAGGTCGCGATCGCGACGCTGCTGCGCCGCCTGCCGGACCTGCGGCTCGACGACGCACAAAATCCGGAATGGCGGCCGACTTTCGTGCTGCGCGGGCTCAAAAGGCTACCCGCGAGTTGGTGAGGTGACGTCGTTACCCGACCTGCTGTGACTTCGCCACAGTTGTCTCTATAAATGGCGCTGCTCCGGCGTTGATTTCAGCGCGGCAGCGGGCGGATGGTTCCGGGTCATTGTCGCGAAGGCGCGCACGGCCCGCGGGATGGACCCGCGTCATGTGAGGCCGCGGCGGAGCGTGCTTAGAGGGAGACACCGTGCAGACGACGCTGCTCGGCCTGGCGATTGCCTTTATCATTGCGCTGGTGGCTGCGCTGATCGGGCCGTATTTCGTCGACTGGAATCAGTTCCGGCCGCAATTCGAGGCCGAGGCCACGCGGGTGATCGGCGCGCCAGTGCGCGTCGCGGGCGAGCTGAATGCGCGTCTGCTGCCGACCCCGTCGCTGCGGCTGCGCTCGGTGGTGGTCGGCGGCGCCAACGATCTCGGCAAGGTTCGCGCCGACAAGCTCGATGTCGAGTTTAGCCTGGGCTCCCTGATGCGCGGCGAATGGCGCGCGGATGAACTTACGATCAATGGCATGTCGCTCGATCTTGGCCTCGATCCGCAAGGCCGAATCGACTGGCCGGCATCGAGCGGGAAGTTCAATCTGGGGTCGCTGGCGATCGACCGCCTGAACCTGACCGGCCGTATCGCGCTGCATGATGCGTCGAGTCGCGCCACCCTCGAGCTGAACGACATCGCCTTCAGCGGCGATGTGCGCTCGCTGGCGGGCTCGGTGCGCGGCGACGGCAACTTCATGCTGTCGGGGATGCGCTACCCGTTTCGCGTCTCGTCCGGTCAAAGCGCCGACGGCGGCGGCACCCGCATTCATCTCAACATCGATCCCGGCGCGCGTGCGCTGTCCGCGGACCTCGATGGCGTGCTCTCTTTCGAGGCGCGCGCGCCGCACTTTGAAGGGACGCTGGTCCTGGCCGTGCCCGCCGGTCTCAAGGCCGCGGGCGATGTCCCGATCACTCCCTGGAAAATATCGGCCAAGGTCAAAGCCGATTCCGCCACTGCAAAGCTCGATCAGCTCGAGGCCAGCTACGGCACCGAGGAGCGCGCGCTGAAATTTGCCGGGCTGGGGGACGTCAGCTTCGGCGCCTCGCCGCGGCTTCATGCCGTGCTGTCAGCGCGGCAGCTCGATGCCGACAAGTTTATCGCCAGGGACAACAGCGCCGCCGAGCCGTTGCGGTTATTGCCTGGCTTGCGCGCGCTGATGGCCGACATCCCGCAGGCGCCCATACCGACCCAAATCGAATTCAGCTCAGAGCAGATCATGCTGGGCGGGCGTCCGGTGCAGAATCTGGCCTCCGATCTCAGGAGCGACACCGAATCCTGGAGCATCGAGCGGCTGGACTTTCGCGCGCCTGGCGCGACCCTGGTGTCCCTGACCGGCACCGGAGCGCAAGCAGATCGGTCCAGTTTCACCGGTGCGCTCAGCGTCGAATCGTCGGATCCGGATGCACTGGTGGCGTGGCTGCAGGGCCGCAGCGAGATCTCCTATCGCAGTCAGAAGCCGATGCGCCTGCGCGGCAATCTCAGCGTGGCCGCGAGCCGCGTCGCTATCGAAGCCATGAAGGCGGAGATCGACGGCGACGCCGTCGAAGGGCGGGTTTCGCTCGCAAATCGGCCGGCGGGCGGCGGCTCCCGGATCGATGCGGAGCTGAAGGGAGATCGGCTCGATCTCGATAGCGCGACCGCCCTTGTGCGTTCGCTGGCGGGGCCGCAGGGAGAATGGCCCGACGAGGCGCAGATAGCGCTGGACATCGGCCGCGCCATTTCGGCAGGCCACGAGTTGCGGCCCTTCATGGCGAAGCTGGGCTACGGCCCGAACACGATTTTTATCGATCGATTGAGGATCGGCGAGGCCGGCGGGGTGATGCTGGAAGGCGCGGGCGATTTCGACCGCGCCAATGCGACCGGAAAGCTGACGCTGGATTCGAGCGCCGCGTCGCTCGGTCAAATCGTCGGGCTGATCGCGCCGCTCGCGCCGACGCTGGCGTCACGGCTCGATTCGATGGGGCTGGGTCCGGGCTCCGTGCGTCTCAAGCTGACGCTCGATGTCGGCGGCAATTCCAAAGCCGCCGATCGCGCCAGTGCGCGCGCCGTTCTCGACCTCGATGCGCCGCAGCTCAGGGGTATGGCCACGATCAAGGCAACGCCCGAAACCGCGGCGCTGCGCGGGATCGATCTCGCCGCGCTCTGGCGCAGCGAATTCAGCGTTGAAGCGAAATTGTCCTCGGAGCGCGGCCGCGCGCTGCTTGTTCTGCTGGGGCTCGATCGCGTAATCGCGCCAGGCGAAGGCCCGTCGCAATTCGAGGGATCGGTTGCAGGAGTTTGGCGCGCGCCGCTGCGGCTGAAGGCGAAATTGTCGGGAGCGGGGCTCGAGGCCGAGGCGCAGGGGACCGCCGAACCGTGGGCGCAGGACGCCAGGGCCAACGTCAATCTGAGCGTTCGCAGCGTCAGCCTGGCGCCACTTTTCGATCTCAAATCGACCGACCGGCTTGCGCAAAATATCAAACTTTCCTCGCGCCTGTCGCTGGCCGGCAGCAAGCTGACCTTGGACGACCTGGACAGCACGATCGCAGGTTCGCGGCTGCGCGGGCGGCTGGCGGTGATGCTTGACGGCGAGAGGAATGTCGAGGGTGAAGTAGGCGTCGACACGCTCGATCTGGCGCCGGCATTCGCACTCGCGATCGGCGCGGCCGGGCGCGATGCGGCCGAGCCGCTTGGTTCCGGACTGCTGAAAGGCTGGCGTGGCCATGTCGCATTTCAGGCGCTGCGTGGCGCCCTGCCTGGCGGCATCGAGCTGCGTCCGGTGAGCGGCACTGTCAAAGGCGACGGTCAATCGCTGAGCTTTGACGCCATCAAGGGCGGAATCGGCGGCGGCGAAGCGACCGCGAATATCGATGCCAGGCAAGGCCCGAACGGAATCGCGTTGAACGCGCGCGTTCAGCTCGGCGGCGTCAACGGCGCTTCCTTGCATTATCGTGGGCTGGCGATGCCGGCGGGTCGCACTTCGATGCAGATGACGCTGGCGAGCCAGGGTCGCAGTGCCTCGGCGTTGACGGGCGCGTTGTCTGGCAGTGGAACCGTGACGCTGGAATCGGCTGAGATCTCCGGGCTCGATCCAGGCGCCTTCGTCGCCGCGATCCGCGCCAGCGATAGCGGACGGGCGGTCGACGATGTCAGGCTTCGCCAGATCGTCGAGCCGGCATTGTCGACCGGCGCGCTGTCGGTCAAGTCGGCGCAGATTCCATTCAATATCGGGGACGGCCGGCTTCGTGTCACCGCAACCACGCTCGAGGCCGATGGCGCACGCGCCACCGTATTGGGTGGCTACGATATTCCGGCCGACCAGGCCGACATTCGCGCCACCCTCGTTTCGACGGCGGCGGGTCAGGCAACCAGCCCTCCTGAAATTCAGCTGTTCGCGGTGGGCTCGCCCGATGCGCTCAATCGCACGGTCGACGTGGCGTCGCTGTCGTCATGGCTGGCGGTGCGGGCGATTGACCGCGAAACCCGAAGACTCGATTCGATCGAGCGCGGCGAACTACCGCCAGCGACATCGGCGTCAATCCCGCCGCCGCCGAAACCGAGAGCCGTCCTTCGGCGCCCGCCGGCTGCGCCGTCTGGTTCGAATCCACCGGTGGTCAGCCAGCAGGCAGCACCGCTGCCGCCGCCGATCGAAGTCCGTCCCGCGCCCGGTTTCGTCGCCCGGCCGCCGAAGCCGAAGCCGCCGCTCGCGCTGACGCCGCCGATTGCGACCCCGCCGCGATAGAGCATGATCCCGAAATAATGCGAGCCGGTTATTTCCGCGCGCGGGCTTAACCCGCGCTGAGCGCGAGAGCGATGTTGTAGGTCGCAAGGCTTGCCGCATAGGCCAGCACGAACATGTAGGCGAAGGTGATCGCCATCCATTTCCAGCTTCCGGTCTCGCGGCGGATCACTGCCAGCGTGGAAGCGCATTGCGGCGCGAAGATGTACCAGGCCAGCAGCGACAACGCGGTCGCCAGACTCCATTTGGTGGCCAGCACTTGTCCGATCTGGTCGGCGGCTTCCTTGCCGCCCTCGATGGCATAGACGGTGCCAAGCGCGGCGACCGCGACCTCCCGCGCCGCCATGCCGGGGATCAGCGCCACCGCGATCTGCCAGTTGAAACCGAGCGGAGCCAGCAACGGCTCCAGCGCCTTGCCGATCATGGCGGCCAGGCTGTAGTTGATGGCAGGGCCGTCGGCGCCGGCGGGGGCAAGCGGAAACGACGCCAGAAACCAGATCAGCACCATCATCGAGAAGATCGTGGTGCCGGCCCGCTGCAAAAACATCTTCGCCCGCGTGTAGACGCCGATGGCGATGCTCTTCAGGCGCGGCATTTTGTAATCCGGCAGCTCGAGCATGAATGGCGCCGGCGCGTAATCGCGCCACATGAAGAATTTTATCAAGGACGATACCCCGAGGGCGCTGGCGATGCCCGCCGCGTAGAGGCCGAACATCACCAGGCCACGCAGATTGAACCAGCCCCAGATCTGCGCGTCGGGGATGAAGGCGGAAATGATCAGCGTGTAGACCGGGATCCGCGCCGAACAGGTCATCAGCGGCGCGATCAGGATGGTGGTCAACCGGTCGCGGCGATTGTCGATCACACGCGTCGCCATGATGCCGGGGATCGCGCAGGCGAAGCTCGACAGCAATGGAATGAAGGCGCGGCCGTGCAGGCCGGCGCCGCCCATGATGCGGTCCATCAGGAACGCCGCGCGCGCCATGTAGCCGAAATCTTCCAAGAGCAATATGAACAGGAAGATGATGATGATCTGCGGCAGGAACACAATGACGCTGCCGACGCCGGAAATCACCCCGTTCTGCAGAAAGCTCTGCAGCAAGCCGGCTGCCAGCGTGTCGCGGACCAGTAGCCCGAGCGCGGCGAAGGCTGACGACAGAACCTCCATCAGCGGCTGTGCCCACGCGAACACTGCCTGGAACATCACGAACAGAATTGCCGCCAGGATCGCAAGCCCCGCCACCGGATGCAGCACCACGGCATCGACCCGCGCGGTCCAGGTGTCAGGCCGTGCCGGCAGGCTTACGGTCGCCGCGATAATACGATCGGCCTCGCGCTGGGTGGCCCGCAATTGCGCGACCGTGAGGGGCTGCCAGAGATTTTGCTGAAGCGACGGTTGCGCCAGTGCCGCGATCTCGTCGGTCCTGCGCAGCAATTCGGCGATTCCACCCTTGCGCACCGCGACGGATGTAACAACCGGCACGCCGAGTGCTTCGGACAGCCGCGTTACATCCACGGTAACACCGCGTCGGCTCGCAATGTCGAACATATTCAGCACCAGCATCAGTGGCCGGCCGGTGTTTTTGAGTTCAAGCAGGAGGCGGATCGTCAGTCGCAGATTGGTGGAATCGGCCACGCAGAGCACAAGATCGGGCAGGGCCTCGCCGGGAGTGCGGCCGAGCACCATGTCGCGCGTGATCTCTTCATCGGGGCTGCGGCCGCGCAGCGAGTAGGTGCCGGGCAAATCGACCACCGAAACCTGACGCCCGAGCGGCGTGACGAACGACCCTTCCTTGCGTTCCACCGTGACGCCCGGATAGTTCGCGACCTTTTGGCGGCTGCCGGTGAGCGCATTGAACAGCGAGGTCTTGCCGCTGTTGGGCGTGCCCACCAGGGCAACATGCATCAAGGGAGCTTCCATGACTTCAAGGTCCAGATCGCGTCAGGCGACAATGATCGCCATGGCCTCGCGCCGCCGTACTGCGATGGTGACATTCTCGACGCGAACCGCGATCGGATCGCGCCCGACGATGCCCTCGTGCAGCACCTCGACCCTGGCGCCTTCCACGAAGCCGAGTTCGATCAATCGGCTTTCGAGTTCGATGTCCGACAACGCGGAACCCGCATCCCCGGCGGCGAGGTGCTGAATCACGCCCGAATAGCCGCGATTGGCCATTCCCAGCTTCAATTGCGGGCGAGTACCGTTGCGTTTCGTCATGGCTTGTCTTTCCAATCGGCGGCCGGCAGGTCAAGCGTGGGGATCAAGATGCGGCTGCACCTTAGA
>DATANB010000018.1:0-14627 GCA_036266415.1 Bradyrhizobium sp.
CAGGCTTTCCGGATCGGGAAAGATCAGGGGATCGTCCCACGGGCCCTGCACCACGAACGGCAGCTCGAAGCCGGGCGCGCCGGAGGCCGGCGCGGTCAGGCTGGCGACGCCCTTGAGGTCGTATTCGCGCGCCGGCACCGAAGCCGTGCCGGTCAAAGTGAGGCGCGTGGCGGGGCTCTCGATGCGGACATCCTCGGTCGTGGCGATGCCTTCGGCGAATTTCAGCGCGATGGTCATGTTATCGTAGGGCGTCGAGCCGGAGCGGAAATTGCCGGCGCCGGACAGCGGCCGGCGCTCCAGCCGCCGCAGGAGCTGCTCGACATTGAAGCCCGCGATCGCGCCGTCATGGCCGGTTAGCGTGGCGGTGCCGTCGAGCGACTGGGCCAGCGCGAACGGGCTCGAGCCCGAGGCCACCAGCGAGACGTTGAGATTGCCGCGGCCGGACAGTTTCGACACCCCGAACAATTCGGACGCGCAGGCCTGCAGGTCGACGTCGGTGAGCTGGAACTGGGCCTTGATGTCGGCGACCGCGTCCGAGCGCGCGATCCCGAACGAGCCCTTGGCGAGGCCGCCATAGATCTGCGCTTCGCCGACCGACAGCGCCAGCGCGCCGCCGCGCAAATTGGCGCCAAAGGCGGTGCGGCCGAGTTTCGAGGCGCCGACCGTCACCTTGGCCGCCGACAGGCGCATGTCGAGGTCGGTGGTCGACAGCGCCTTCAGATCGAACGCCTGCCGGTTCCAGTCGCGCGCGCCCGAGGCGAGCAGGCGGAAGGTCGAGATGTAGGGCGTGAAGTCGAGGCTGTCGGCCGCCAGCGTCGCCTGCAGGGTCTGGCGGCCGTTGTTGCTGGCGTAGGTCATGACGCCCTCGGCGACGTTGCCGTCGAGCTCGACATTGACATTGGTCAGCGCGATCGAGGGGCCGACCAGATTGGCGCGCGCCTTCAGCGCGAAGCGGCCGAAGCCGCCATTGCCGGGCGGCGCCTGGCCCGCCCAGCGCAGCGCGTTGCGCAAGGAGGGGCTGTCGATGGTCAGCGTGCCTTCCATCATCATGCTGGTGCGGTCGGCGACCGCGCCGTCGAACGCCAGTTTCACCGGCGCGCTGGAAAGCCGCGCCTTCAGTCCGGAGCGGTCGCCCGAAAGTGCTGCGACGAAGTCGCTGGCGCTGATCGAGCCGTCGACGCGTTCGCCGCGCCAGTCGAATTGCCCGGTGGCGGCAAACGAACGCGAGATCGAGGGCCACGCCAGCGAAAGGTCGATGTCGTCGAGCGCCTCGGAAACGTGATTGGCGGCGTCCTGATAGTCGAGCACGCCGTCCTGGATGCGGATTTCCGAAAACGACACCGGGTTGTCGGCGCCGGGCTTCATGGCGCGCACGATGGTATCGATGAACGGCGTCCAGTTGCTGACGCCGTCGGCCGCACGCACGACGTGGATGTGCGGGCGCAGCATCATGACGTCGGAAATCTCGAACCGCTGCAGCAACAGCGGCACCAGCCGCAGATTCGCGGTCAGGACGTCGACGGCAAGCGCCGGATCGATATCGGCGTTGCCCTTCAGCCCGACGTCATGAAAGGAGACGTAGCTCGCCGGGAAAACCGAGATATCGATGTTGCCCTTGACCACGAGATCGAGGCCGGTGACGGCGCGGATCTGCGCCTCGACCGCCGCGCGAAGCGCGTCCCGGTTGAGAAACCAGGTGGTCGCGATCAGGCCGATCAGCGCCACCCCGAGCAGCGCCGCGATCGGCGTCCCCAGGCGCTTCATTCCTTGGGCCATTGTCAATGACATATCCGGGTCAGGTCAGAACACGCCTGGTTGGAACACGCCTGGTTATAGCCGAGACGGGTTGTCGATAAAGAGGCGGGCAGGGCGCCAGCCGTGCCAACGAGCGCAACTTGCTCGGTTTTCTTGACGCTTTCAAGGCCGCGCGGGCGCTTCGATCGCCGCTGGCGCTGGCTGCCGGATGAAGAATTCGGTGGGCTGGCCGGGGGAAAATCGCTAAGATTGCGGTATTGCACAGCGCTGATGCGTGAAGGGGGCATGCATTGCCGTCACAACCCTCCGGTTCGCTCCGTTTTGCGCCAATTTCGGCGTCCACAGGCCCACGCGCTGCCTTGAGCCGCGCGATCTCACGATGCGCGTTCGTGGCGATCTTCCTCGCGGCATCCGCGCCGGCGGCACTGGCGTTGTCGCTGGAAGCGGCGCAGGAGAACTGCAGGATGAACGTCGGAAGGCCGACGGTTCAGAGCTGCATGAAATCGCTGGGCGGGGGCAAGGCCGCCGGGGCGGATGCAAATCGCGAAGCCTGTCGCGCCAAGGCCAAGCCGCTCGTCCACGCCTGCGTGATGGCCGCGTTGAACGCCGCCAACGGCCGCGCCAACGTCGCCGTCGCAATTCCCACCGAGGCCGCGCCCAAGATACAAGTCGGCAACGCTCTGCCGGCTGGATTTGTCGCCCCGCCGCGAACCATCACCGACATCACCGCGATTCTCGACAGCGAGAAGCCGGATTTGAAAACAATCGAGGAACTGAAGGCGAATGCGGATTCCAGCCCCACCGGCAAGGAATCGCGGGAAGATCTCGCCCAGTTCTATTTCGATCGCGCCAACGCCCGGACCCAGCTTGGGCGGCTCGCCGATTCCATCGCCGATGCCAACAAGGCGATCGAAGTCGGCCGCGGCGCGGTTACCCCCAACATGATGGGACGGCTGATCCAGCTGGCGGCGCTGCAGTACTCGGCCGCGGGCGATCCAAAGAAAGCCTTTGAGCTGTATCAGCGGCAGCTTCACGAGGTTGCAAGCCAGAAGGGCGCCAGGGGATACCAGTTCGGCGCCAACCGTGCGATCGCGGGCATTCTGATACAAATGGGCGATATCGCCCAGGCGGAGGCCTATATCCGCCGCAGCCAACTGCCTATTCAGGAGGCCCGTACCAGCGGCCATCCTGCCATGCGGGCATCCTACAATATCTACGGCCAGAATTGGGAAGCGGAGATCGAACTCGGCCGCGCCGTGATCTTCGAAGCACGCGGGCAATTTCGCGAGGCCGAGGCCGCCTACCAACTCGGCGAGCAGCGCAAGCGGGCGGCGATCACAGGCCTGCTGGGCTCTGAAAACCCGCCTTCCGAATCCGTCCTGCTGGCCGCCGTCGATGCCACCGTTCTCAGCCAGGCGCGGATGAAGGCGCGGCAGGGCCGGTTAGCGGAGGCGGAGGTCGATGCGCGCCGCGCGCTGCTGGCGAGGTTGAAGGATCAGGGCAAGTACAATCCCACCACCCCACGCTACATTATCGGGCTCGCCAATATCCTGGTCGAGGAGGGCCGCTACGCCGAAGCCGAGCAGCTCGCGCGGGCGTGCCTGGAGATCAACCGCACGGTAGGCGTTTCAGACCAGTCGCTCTCGACCGTCAAGTTGCTGTCGCAGCTCGGGAATATCCTGAACTTGCAGCGCAAGGGCCGGGAGGCAGCCGCGGTCTATGCGCAGATCGACAAGGCCATCGCGGGCTGGGAGCCGGCGCAGCGGCAGGCCTTCGAACTCAACAGTTCGCGCATTATCTCGCTCTATGCGTCGGGCCAGGTCGATGCTGGCATCGCGGCGGCGGAACAGCTCGTCAAGAAGCAGGTGTCACGGGTCGGCGAAAACCATTTCGATACCGCCTCCGCCAGGGGCACGCTTGCGATCGGCCTGGTGCGGGCGGGACGCGACGCGGATGCTATCCGCGAATTCAAGGCGGCGATCCCTGTTCTGACGGCATCGTCACGCGAGAACGCCGACGACGACGATGCCACCGCCGTCGCGGCGCGCAGCCAGCGTCTGCAGGGCATCGTCGAATCCTATCTGACGATGCTGGCGCGGGAGAAGAACCCGGCTGGCGACACCGGCGCCGAAACCTTCAGCCTCGCAGACGCGATTCGCGGCCATTCGGTGCAGCAGGCGCTGGCGGCATCGAGCGCGCGCGCGGCGGCCAAGGAGCCGGCGCTGGCGGAACTGGTTCGCAAGGAACAGGATCTCGGCAAGCAGATAGGCGCGCAACTGGGAACGCTGAACAACGTGTTGTCGCTGCCGGCGGCGGATCGCGACGAGAAGGGCGTTCTGGCCATCAACGCCTCGATCAACGCATTGCGCGCCGAACGGCTCAAGGCGCGGCAGGAGATCAGCCGGCAGTTCCCGGCCTACGTCGATCTGGTCTCGCCCAGGCCGCCATCGGTGGATCAGATCAAGGCGACGCTGGTCGACGGCGAGGCGATGCTCTCGTTCTATTTCGGACAAAGTGGCAGCTTTGTCTGGGCCGTTCCGAAAAATGGTCCGGTGGCGTTCGCCGCCATCAATGCAAGCAGCGGAGATATCGAAAGCAAGGTTCGCAAGCTGCGCGAGGCGCTGGAGCCGCAGGCGGCGATGATTTCCGACATTCCGCCGTTCGATCTCAAGCTCGCCTACGAACTCTACTCGCTGCTGCTTCAACCGGTCGAGAGCGGCTGGAAACCGGCCAAAAGCTTGATCGTCGTGACGAACGGGGCACTGGGCCTGTTGCCGCTGTCGCTGTTGCCGGTCGCGGCGGCCGAAATCCGCAGCGACGATGATCCGCTGTTTTCAAGCTATGGGAAAGTGCCGTGGCTGGCGCGGACGCACGCCGTCACCACGGTTCCCTCGGCGGCGGCGTTGCGGACCTTGCGTCAGCTGCCGGCCGGCAAGCCGAACCGCGGCGAATTGATCGCGTTCGGCGATCCCTATTTCAGCAAGGAACAGCAGGCGGAAGCCGAAGCCACCGACGGCAAGATCAAGGTCGCCGATGCCGGCGGCAACACCACGCGCGGCATGCCGTTGAAGCGCCGCAGCAGCCCGAAGCTCGGTGGCGTGGACAGCGCCGAACTCGCGATGTTGCCCCGTCTTCCCGACACATCGGAGGAATTGAGATCCATTGCACTGGCATTGCAAGCCGACCCCGCAAAGGTTCTCAACCTCGGCAAGCAGGCCGACGAGCAGCTCGTCAAGACGATGGATCTTTCCGGATTCAAAGTGCTGGCATTCGCCACCCACGGCCTGGTGCCCGGCGAGCTGAACGGTCTGACCCAGCCGGCATTGGCGCTGTCATCGCCCGCCGTGACCGGCAATGATGGTGACGGGCTGTTGACCATGGAGGAGATTTTGGGACTGAAGCTGGATGCCGACTGGGTGGTGCTGTCGGCGTGCAACACCGGCGCGGGAGCCGGCGCCGGCGCGGAAGCCGCATCCGGGCTTGGCCGCGCCTTCTTCTACGCCGGCACGCGCGCCCTTCTGGTGACCAACTGGTCGGTTCACTCGCAGTCGGCGCGCGAGCTCGTCACCGATCTGTTCAAGCGGCAGGCTGACGATTCGAAATTGGCGCGTGGAGAGGCGCTGCGGCAGGCGATGATGGCGTTGGCGGATGGTCCAGGCTATGTCGGGGCTGACGGCAAGACTGAATTCGCCTACGCGCATCCGTTGTTTTGGGCGCCGTATTCCATCATCGGCGATGGCGGCGCGCGATAGTCCGCTGGATGCATGCAGAGGAAGAATGACCGTGCGAAATTCGGGTTTGGGGCTCATATTGGGATGTATGGCGGTTGTCGTAACCGGAGCGATGCCGGCGAATGCGGCGCAGGTTCTGATCACGGCGCAGGAGGCTCAATTGCCGCCGCCGAAAGCCGCGATTGCGACCGACCGGCGGGGAATCACCCGGGGACCCAAGATCGATTTCGTGGCCAGTGGCGAGCAGGTCCATTCCCCGATGCACCTTCAACTGAAGTTCGAGCCCTTTGGCGGGGCGAAGATCGATCCGGATTCGGTCAAGGTAACCTACTTGCGGACCCCTAATGTCGATCTGACGTCCCGCGTCAAATCGTTCGTGCAGCCGAGCGGCATTGATATTCCGGATGTCGAACTACCGGTGGGCGAACATATGGTCCGGGTGGATGTCAAGGATACGGACGGCCGTGCCGGAACCACAAGCTTCGTTCTGAAAGTGGTCCCCTGAGCAAGATCTGCCCATATTGCACGCGGGAAAATGCATCGGGCGCGCTCGTTTGCAGTTCCTGCTCCCGTGACGTCGCAGTGCCGGAATCGCTGGTCGCGGAACGTGACGACCTGATACGCAAGCGCGACATGGTCAGGCGGCAACTGGAAAGCGCGAAGAGCGAGCTCGAAACACTGAGGCGTCGCAGAAAAAGTCAATCAGTCTGATGGAATGTCCATTCTGCGCCGAATCAATCAAGGACGAAGCGATTGCGTGCAAGCATTGTTCGCGGGACCTGCGGGTCGCGCGTCCGGTAATTCTCGAGATACAGCAGATCGTTCTTGAGCTCGACGGCTTGCGGCGCGAGCTTGACCGCGCGAATGCGCGTCTGTTGCGGATTCGCTCGCCGATCCGCTACTTCATGACCAACACGATCGCCTACGTTCTGGTGCCCGTCATTTTGCTGGTCGCGGCTCATGTCGTTGTCACGATCGTATTGAACATCACTCCGCTGTATCTGCGGCTTGCATCCGTCATCATCCCGCTGCCGTTCGGCTTTGCGATCTATGCGCTTCACAGGGTTGGACTGCGCGGCGCCATCCCGGTCGGAATTCTGACCGCGGCGATCGCCGTGACATGCATGCTTACCGTGACCGGAATCAACGACAAGGTTGCCATTGTCCCCGAAGCCTGGGTGGAGTGGCGCGAGGTCATTGAATATATAGCGAGCATCGCGCTCGCCTTTGTGACCGGGAACATTCTCGGCTTTATGGTCGTCGAGGTTTTGCCGAAGACGATGATGCAGGGCGGGAAGCCCAACGCCGTCGCTTACAGGATTGCGGGCCTGCTCGGCCAGCAGGTCGGGGAGGAGCACCTTCGCCGCCGTGCGCGCACCATACAGGATCTGATGACCACTGCCGGACCGCTGGTGGGTATTGTGGCGACAGCGGGCGGGTCCGTATACGCAGGACTCAAAGGCATTTTTGGCTGGTGAGCGCATTGACGCGTTGCGAAGGTTTCGCCTAATAATCCCCCAAACATGCGGGCGGTCGCGCCCTTCCTCCATCCAGGTCATGGTTTCATGAACAAGGTCTATCCCGACGCCAAATCGGCACTCGCCGGCATTCTCAGGGACGGCATGATGATCATGTCGGGCGGTTTCGGTCTGTGCGGCATCGCCGAGACGCTGTCGGACGCGATCCGCGATTCCGGGGTGAAGAATCTCACCGTGGTCTCCAACAATGCGGGGGTCGACGGCATCGGGCTCTCCCGGCTCTTGGAGACGCGGCAGATCAAAAAGATGATTTCGTCCTATGTCGGCGAGAACAAGCTGTTCGCCCAGCAGTTCCTCGCCGGGGAACTCGAACTTGAATTCGCGCCCCAGGGCACGCTGGCCGAGCGCATCCGCGCCGGCGGCGCCGGCATCCCCGCGTTCTTCACCAAGACCGGCGTCGGCACCCTGATCGCCGAGGGCAAGGAGGTGCGGGAATTCGACGGCGAGCGATATCTGATGGAGCGCGGGCTGTTCGCCGACCTCGCCATCGTCCACGCCTGGAAGGGCGATACCGCCGGCAATCTCGTCTATCGCAAGACCGCGCGCAACTTCAATCCGATGATGGCCTCGGCGGCGAAGATCACGGTGGCCGAGGTCGAGCACCTCTTGCCTGCCGGCCAGATCGACCCCGACCAGATCCACACCCCCGGCATCTTCGTGCAGCGCATCGTTCAGGTTGGATCGGCGCTCAAACGCATTGAGCAGCGCACCACCCGCAAACGCGAGGCGGCGGCCGCCGCCGGAGAGGAAGTCTGATGGCCTGGACCCGCGATCAAATGGCGGCGCGCGCCGCGAAGGAATTGCGCGACGGCTATTACGTCAACCTCGGCATCGGTATCCCGACGCTGGTTTCCAACTTCATCCCCGACGGCGTCGATGTTGTCCTGCAGAGCGAGAACGGCATGCTCGGCATGGGGCCGTTTCCCTATGAGGGCGAGGAAGACCCCGACCTGATCAACGCCGGCAAGCAGACCGTCACCGAACTGCCGTCGACCAGTTATTTTTCCAGCGCCGATTCCTTCGGCATGGTGCGCGGCGGACATATCGATCTGTCGATCCTCGGCGCCATGCAGGTGGCGCAGAACGGCGACCTCGCCAACTGGATGATCCCCGGCAAGATGGTGAAGGGGATGGGCGGCGCGATGGACCTCGTCGCCGGCGTCAAGCGCGTGGTGGTGGTGATGGAGCATTCCGCCAAGGACGGGCCGAAGCTCCTGAAGAAATGCAACCTGCCGCTGACCGGCGAGCGGGTGGTCGACATGGTGGTGACCGATCTTGCGGTCTTCACCATCGACAAGCACGGCAAGGACGGCATGGCGCTGATCGAGCTCGCCGAAGGCGTCACCCTCGACGAGGTCAAGGCGAAGACCGAGGCCGAATTCCGGGTGGCGCTGAAGAACGCGTGAGGCGCGGGGTCGTCGTCCCGGCTCGCGCTCGCTGCGCTCGCTTGGCCGGGACGACGGGGGTATCGCCAGGCCGTCATTGCGAGGAGCGCAGGCGACGAAGCAATCCATGGCGCCGCGGAGCCAAAGTGTGGATTGCTTCGCGGAGCCTGTCATCGGGCGCACATTCGCGCGACCCGTTGGCTGGCAATGACGGCGGCGGAAGCGCCGGCGGTTGGCTAGCATTCCCGTGCCGTCTTGACTACCATTGCGACCAGCCGGCGACTCAAGACCGGCCCACGCATTCGTGCCCGAGGGGGGACTTCATATGGCTCTTGCAGTAAACGCCGGCGCGCGTCTCGACCGGCTGCCGATCTCGTCGTTTCACTACCGGATCTTCGCGCTGGTCGGCGCCGGCATGTTTTTCGACGGCTACGATCTCTATATCGCCGGCGGCGTGCTGGCCTCCGCCGTGCAGACCAAGTTCTCGACCGTTCCGCAAAATCTGCAATTCATTTCGCTGACCTTTGTCGGCATGACGCTGGGCGCGCTGATCACGGGATTTGTCGGCGACCGGATGGGGCGGCGCTTCACCTACCAGATCAATTTGCTGGTTTTCGGGCTGGCCTCGCTGGCGGCGGCGTTCGCCCAGGACATGACCCAGTTGATCGCCTGCCGCTTCGTACAGGGACTCGGCCTCGGCGCCGAAATCGTGGTCGGCTATTCGACGCTGACCGAGTTCGTGCCGCCGAGGACGCGCGGGCGCTGGCTGTCGATGATGGCGTTCCTGACGGTGACCGGCTTCCCCGTCACCGCCTTGCTCGGCTATCTCATCATCCCTAACTTCGGCTGGCGGCCAATGTTCGTCATTGCCGGCATCGGTTCGCTGATCGTCTGGTATCTGCGCAAGAACCTCCCGGAATCGCCGCGCTGGCTGGAATCGCAGGGCCGCGCCGAGGAGGCCGAAGCCCTGATGCAATTAATTGAAAAGGAATCCGCCGGCGGCGGCACGCTGCCGCCGGTGGTGGCGCCGGCTCCGCTTGCCCAGGTCACCGCGGCCGACATGCTCAAGCCGCCGCTCTTGCAGCGCATGATCGTGGGCTCCTGGGTGCTGATCACCATCAATACCCTGATCTTCGGCTTCGTGATCTTCCTGCCGCAGTTCTTCCTGCGCCAGGGCCTGACGATTGCCAATTCGCTGGCCTATACGCTGGTGTTGTCGGCGGGATCGCTGGTCGGCTGCGCGGTCGGCGCCTATTTATCCGATGCCATCGGACGGCGCTGGAGCATCATCGGCGCCTCGATCGTCACCATCATCACCGGCTATGTCTATGCCCGCTTCAACGCGGCATCGGACCCCGAAGTCGTGCTCTCCGTCGGCTTCGTGCTGATCGTCGCGATCTATGTGCAGACCGCGCTGCTGTTCGGCGTCTATACGACCGAGCTGTTCCCGACCGAGATCCGCCTGCGCGCCAACGGCATCTGCAACACGCTCGGGCGCGGCGCCACCGTGGTCTCGCCGTTCGTCGTCGGCGCCCTGATGGCGAACTACCAGCTGCCGGGCGTGGTCTGGCTGATGATCGGCCTGGTGGTGGTGCAGATCGTGGTGGTGTGGGCCTGGGGCGTGGAGCCGCGCAACCGGGGGCTGGAGGATGTCGCGACGGCCACGGTCTGATCGCGCCGCTGCTGGCATCGTCTGAGCTGCATCGCAAGCGGAGCGGGCGGATCAGCCCCGCGTCCGCTTCACGACCCCGGTAGGCGTGGCGAATCCTTCGATCGTCCGGATGCGCTTCTCGAGCCACCAGCCGTATTCGGGAGTCCAATCCTCGAACCTGCCGTTGAGCCCGAGATCATGGGCCCAGTGATGGGCAATGTTGGGATTGAACTGGGATTGCCGGCCGACCGCGATAAGGTCGGCCTCGCCGTTCTGCAGGATTGCCTCGGCCTGCCGCGCCTCGAGAATGATGCCAACCGCCATCGAGGCGATGCCGACCTCCTTGCGGACCCGTTCGGCGTAGGGCACCTGGAAGCCGAGGCCGCGCGGGACCTGGGCTGCCGTCGCCGAGCCTGAAATGCCGCCGGAGGAGCAGTCGATCACGTCGACGCCACGGGCCTTCAGTTGCCGGGCGAAGGCGACCGTGTCATCGAGATTCCAGCCGTCCTTGGCGCCGTCGACGGCGGAGACGCGCACAAACAGCGGCATCGTATCGGGCATTTCGCGCCGCACCGCTTCGACAATCTCGAGCGGCAAACGCATGCGCCCGTCGCGATCGCCGCCATATTCGTCATTGCGCGTGTTGGAAACGGGGGAAAGAAACGAGGCAAGCAGGTAACCGTGGGCGGTGTGGATCTCGATCGTGTCGAAGCCCGCTCTTACCGCATTGCTGGCCGCGTGCGCCCAGGTCCTCACCATCGCCCGGCATTCTTCGGCCGTGAGCTGGCGCGGGGTCAGCCATCCCGGCGCGACGGGCTCGCTGGTCGGGCCGACGGGTTGCCACAGCTTGGCCCCGGCCGCGATCTGTTCTGGTGTGAGCGGGCCCATGCCGTCCATCGCGCGCTGCGAGGACGCCTTGCGCCCGCCATGGGCGAGCTGAATGCCGATGGCCGTGTTCTCGCCCTTCATGAAGGCGATCAGCGGCTTGAAACTTTGCACCTGCGCATCGTTCCAGATGCCGAGGTCGTGTTCGTTGATCAAACCGATCTCTTCGACCGCCGTTGCCTCGACAAACACCAGCCCGAAGCCGCCCAGCGCATAGCGGCCGAGATGCACGTGGTGAAAGGCGCCGCAGGTGTAGCCGGGCGCGGCGCGGTAATGCACCATCGGCGGCACCACCAGCCGGTTCTTCAGCGTCAGGCCGCGTATACTGAACGGCTGGAATAGCAGCGGCCGTGCAGGGTCGATGCTGTCGGTGACCAAGTCTGACATGGAATTGCCGTTGAACAAGGTGGATGACGCAAGGCGCCACACCCGATCATTCTCTATTTTGCATCATTGGTCCAGCCGGCCTTGCGGCCATCGAGACAGCAGGCGATTGACGCGGGTGTTCGATCGAGGCAATGCGGACCGCGCGCCCTTCGCTCAATTCAGGCGTCGCTGCGCCGCCGTGTCGCGGTACCAGTCGAACGGCTGATCATGGGTAGCGACCATCACGCTCTTGACGTTGAAATGGTCGTCGAAACTTTCGGTGCCGAACTCGCGTCCGACGCCGGAATCGTCGATGCCCCCCCACGGCGAGGCGGGGTCGAGGCGGTGATGATCGTTGATCCAGACGATGCCGGCCCTGACCGCGGCGGCGAGGCGATGGGCGCGGCCGACGTCGCGGGTACGGATCGCCGCCGCGAGCCCAAACGGGGAATCATTGGCGAGCCGCAGCGCGTCGGCCTCGTCCTTGAACGGCGTTACTGAGGTGAACGGGCCGAATACTTCTTCCTGAAAGATGCGCATGTCGGATTTGACGTCCGCAAACACGGTCGGCTGAACGAAGTAGCCGTTGTCATGGCCGGGGACTTTTGCAGCGGCACCGCCGGTCACCAGACGCGCGCCGTCCTCGCGGCCGAAGCCGCAATAGGACAGCACGCGGTCGCGCTGCCGCGCCGAGATCACCGGCCCGAGCTGGGTCGCGGGGTCGAAGGGGTCGCCGATGCGAATGCCCTGTGTCTTCGTCTTCAGCTTCTCGACGAACTCGTCATAGATCGAGGCTTGCACCAGATGGCGCGAGGCGCAGACGCAGGTTTGCCCGGCGCCGATGAAGGCGCCGAACGCGGCATAATTGACGGCCTGGTCGACGTCGTAATCGCCGAACACCATCACCGGCGTCTTGCCGCCGAGCTCCATGGTCTGGTGGGCGAACACCTTGGCGGCCGCGGCGCCGGCGATGCGGCCGGCCTCGGTGCCGCCGGTCAGCACCAGCTTGTTGATGTCGGAATGTTCGGCCAGCAATCGCCCGGTGGTTTGGCCAAGGCCGAGCACGACGTTGAACACGCCGGGCGGCAGTCCCGCCTCGGTGAAGATCTGCGCCAGTCTCAAGGTCGTCAGCGGCGTGTATTCCGACGGTTTGACGACGGTGACGCAGCCGCTCGCCAGCACCGCGGCCAGCGACTTGCACATGATCATCAGGGGATGGTTGAACGGCGTGCAATTGGCGACGATGCCGATCGGCGTGCGCAGCGTATAGTTCAGATACGAGCCTTCGACCGGAATCACGGCATCGCGGCGCGCCAGCGCAAGCCCGGCGAAGTAGCGGAAGAAATCCGGCAGCCGCGAAAGCTGCGCGCGGGTCTCGTTGAGCGGACGGCCGTTGTTGAGCGTTTCCAGCCGGTACAGCGATTCCAGATTGGCCTCGAAGGCATCCGCCAGCCGATTGACCAGCCGCGCCCGCGCCCGAATGTCCATGCCGCCCCAGGGGCGGCACTCGAAGGCGGCGCGCGCGCTCTTCATCGCGCGATCGACATCCTCTCGGCTCGAATTCGGAATCCGCGCGATGACGTCGCCGGTGGCGGGATTGCGCACGTCCAGCATCGCGCCGCCGCCGGCCTCGATCTCGCGGCCATCGACGAAATTGCCGTGGATTTCGACGTCGGTGGTGGCGGGTTTGGCGGGAATATTCAAATGTCTCTCCCCTGGAGGATGGCGGCGTTGCGCTTCGCGGCAAACGAGTTTGCAGCCGTAAAATATCCCGTCAAGTGACAAAGGCTTGAAAAGACCGGGATTTGATTTATCAATCCATCGCGCTGACAAACCCAGCTCGCCGACCTTTAAACGCGCGACCTTGGAAGAAGAGAGACAGGCATGGATCGACTTTTCGCCAACGGCACGGTGAATGCCGCGCAGTCAGGCCAGGGGCCGGCGCTATTCCTGTTGCATTCGCTGCTGTCGGATCGCGCGAGTTTCGACGCCGTCGTGCCGAAACTGTCGCAGTCGTTCCGGGTGATCGTGCCGGAATTGCCGGGCTTCGGCCGCTCGCTGGCGGTCAGCGGCGGTCTGCCTGGTGTCGCCGACCGGATGGCCGAGGCGGTGAAAGATGCCGCAGGGGACGACGAGATAATCGTGCTCGGCAACGGCTATGGCGGGTTCGTGGCGCTGCAAATGGCGATTCGCCAACCCGGCATCGCGAGCCGGCTCATTCTCGCCGATTGCGGCGCGGCGTTTTCGGAAAGCGGGCGCGAGGCCTTCCGTAATATGGCGGCGGCCTCGAAGGCGAGGGGATTGCAGGCGATTACCGACGTCGCGATGCGACGGTTGTTCGCGCCGGAGTTTCAGGCGCAGCATCCCGACCTGATGGGTGATCGTCGCGAGGCGTTTTTGCGATCCGATCCCGCGGTGATTCAGGCGGCCTGCGCGGCGCTGGCGGAACTCGATCTCCGGCCGCAGCTTTCGCAGGTCAAGGTCCCCGTCCTCGTTCTGGTCGGCGAACATGACGAGGCCACGCCGCCGCCGATGTCGCGCGAATTGGCGGCTCTGCTGCCAGACGCGCGCCTGAAAATCATTACGGGCTGCGCGCATGTCCCGCAGCTGCAATCGCCCGAGCTGTTTCTGGATGCGATCGGCGATTTCATGCCGGCGCAGGGACGCGGCCAAGCCCTTACAGCAAGTTGATCGCGAGCCAGACGGTCGCCCATAGCGCCAGCGCCAGAATGACGACGACGCCGACGGCCGCCGCGAGAACCCGAAACAGCCAATTGGTGCGGAAACCAATCGACGACTGGCTTCGGCCGCCGCCGAAGTCGTCATTTTGCGGAATATGAGCGCGGATTCCGAAAACTCGGAAAACAGCGTCCAGGACGTACGGGATCATGGCCTCGGCTCCGATTTGTCGATTAATGGGCCAGCATTGCCGGAAATTGCGTGCCGCGCTTTGAGCGAGCGCAAAGTTGCCCTCCCCGGATTGGGCTATTGAGGATGCGGAACTCGAGCAGGCAAAGCCCCGACCGCGTTCGATTCGGTTGGGGATTCGGCAAGATGGAGCGATTATGACGGCGGTTTCTCGGCTTCGTGGACATCAGGGCCTGGCGCTGTTTGCGAACAGCTTTCGCCCGTTCTTCCTTTTTGGCTCGATTCAGGCCGGGCTGGCGATCCTGGTGTGGCTGCCGATGTTCTATGGCGAGATAACCCTGACTTCGGCATTTGCGCCGCGCGACTGGCATGTTCACGAAATGCTCTACGGCTATTTGCCGGCCGTCATCACCGGTTTCCTGTTCACCGCCATCCCGAACTGGACCGG
>DATANB010000019.1:0-5825 GCA_036266415.1 Bradyrhizobium sp.
CGCCGCGCTGGCGCGCCGGTTCCAGCCGATCTTCGTCTCCGAGCCGACGGTCGAGGACACCATCTCGATCCTGCGCGGGCTGAAGGACAAATACGAGCAGCACCACGGCGTGCGCATCACCGATTCCGCGCTGGTGGCGGCGACCACGCTGTCGAACCGCTACATCACCGACCGTTTCCTGCCCGACAAGGCGATCGATTTGATGGATGAGGCGGCGGCGCGGCTGAAGATGCAGGTCGATTCCAAGCCGGAAGAGCTCGATTCGATGGACCGGGAAATCATCCGGCTCAAGATCGAGCAGGAAGCCTTGAAGAAGGAAAGCGACCCCGGCTCGAAGACCCGCTTGCAGACGCTGGAAAAGGAACTAGCCGAACTCGAGAAGAAATCCGCCGACCTGACCTCGCGCTGGAGCGCGGAGAAGAACAAGCTGTCGAACGCCCAGAAGCTGAAGAGCGAACTCGATGCCCTGCGCATCGAACTTGCCAACGCGCAGCGCCGCGGCGAATTTCAGCGCGCCGGCGAGCTGGCCTATGGCCGGATCCCCGAACTCGAGAAGAAGCTCGCCGGGATCGAGGCCAAGGAAGGCGCCGGTGAAATGATGGAAGAGGCGGTCACCGCCAATCACATCGCGCAGGTGGTGTCGCGCTGGACCGGCGTGCCCGTCGACAAGATGCTCGAGGGCGAGAAGGACAAGCTCCTGAAGATGGAAGGCAGTCTCGGCCAGCGCGTGGTCGGCCAGGCCGAAGCCGTTCGCGCGGTAGCGACCGCAGTGCGCCGTTCGCGCGCGGGATTGCAGGATCCAAACCGCCCGATGGGCTCGTTCATGTTCTTAGGTCCCACTGGCGTCGGCAAGACCGAATTGACCAAGGCGTTGGCGGAATATCTGTTCAATGACGAGACCGCGATGGTCCGTCTGGACATGTCCGAATACATGGAGAAGCACTCGGTCTCGCGCCTGATCGGCGCGCCTCCGGGCTATGTCGGCTATGACGAGGGCGGCGCGCTCACCGAAGCCGTGCGGCGGCGGCCCTATCAGGTCGTGCTGTTCGACGAGATCGAAAAAGCGCATCCGGACGTCTTCAACGTGCTGTTGCAGGTGCTCGACGACGGTCGCCTGACCGACGGTCAGGGCCGCACCGTCGACTTCCGCAACACGCTGATCATCATGACGTCGAATCTCGGCTCCGAATTCCTGGTCAACCAGCCGGAAGGCGAGGACACCTCGGCGGTGCGCGAGCAGGTGATGGGCATGGTGCGCGCGCACTTCCGTCCCGAATTCCTCAACCGCGTCGACGAGATCATCCTGTTCCACCGCCTGCAGAAGCGGGAGATGGGCCGGATCGTTGAAATCCAGTTCGGCCGGCTGCAAAGGCTGCTGGAGGAACGCAAGATCGTGCTCACGCTCGATGCGGCGGCGCGCGACTGGCTCGCCGCCAAGGGTTGGGATCCCGCCTACGGCGCCCGGCCCCTGAAGCGCGTGATCCAGCGCAACCTGCAGGACCCGCTGGCAGAGATGATCCTCGCCGGCGAGGTGCAGGATGGCGATCGGGTCGCGATTTCGGTGGAAGGTAATGTGCTGACCTTCAACGGCAAGGCGCCGCAGACCGCCGAGATCGCGCAGTTCGAGGCGCCGATCCCGAAACGGAAACTGAACTGACGCAATTTAGCGCCCTCTCCGCGATGCGGAGGGGGCAAGCGTGTTAGGGATGTCAGACCTCACCGCTGACTGGCGCCGTTTGCCCGTCGTCGTCCTGGTCGGCGTCGAGCTCGGCAAGGATATCGATGAGCTCGCGTACGCGCCCGGTCGCGAGCGGCCGGCCGGCGTTCATCAGTGGTTCGTCATTGGCGATCCAGGCCTGGGCCTCCGCCAGTTCCTCTGCCGTCGCGCCGGTTGCGATGATTTCGGCGATGGCTATGTCGTCGATCCGGCCGATCACCCGGGTGATGTCGTCCCGCGTCATTTGCGTCATGCTTCGATCCCTCGACTGCAACTGCCCGGCGTTGATTTTGCAGACTTGCCCGCGTGACCTGAAACGGAGAAGCGCGGTCTGGGGTTCCACTGCTGCTGGATGAAATTTAATGAAACCGCCGACGATTTCGGCGGTTGCCCGTTCATGGTGACCGCTCGCGCTGGCAGCCCGGATTGGCGCCGGGCCCGGCGGAAAAACCCGCAGCCGCAAATCATCAAGCGACACTCCCGGGGCGAAACGGCTTGAAACCCGTCTCAAGACAGGAGGCACCTTCATGGCCAGGGAACTTGTGCCCCACAACAGGCCCGTTTTCGACGAACTCCACCCGAATATTTACAAGGCAGCGGTCGGGCTGGTGGCCCTGTTCGCCCTCGCGGCCTGGACCCTGTTCGATCGCCAGAACGACACCGGACTTCCGCTGGCCATGGTCACCGTGTTGCTGCTGGTGGCGGTCCTGCTTCCGTCGTCGCTGTTCCTGGTCTGGCAAAGGCATCGGGCGCCGCTTCAAAGGCATCCGGACAAGATCTCCTTTCACGACTGGAGAATCGGCGATTTCGCGGTCTGGGGCGGCGAGCTTCGCGGCATGCACGCGGCGATCGACATGCTGCTGCCGCTGGCGGCGGTTGCATTCGGCCTCGTCGGGATAGGTATCGTCTTTCTGATCTGCGCGAGCGCGGCATCATAGACTTTGCGACCGATTCTTGCCGCGCGGTGGTGACAGCTTGGCAAGACTTGTCGGAATGAGGCGGCGTCGAAAGCGGCATTTCGCGGCGCGCGCCGTCGGTTCATATTGCCCGGATTTTTTATCGCGGGAATCTAGCGATTGCTGATTTGCCGCACGCCGGCGGTGCCGGTGGCATCGGAGATGCGCGCGGCGCCGCCGCGATTGTTCATCATGCCATCGAGACGATCGCGTTCCTTCTCGAAGTTCGCCATCAGCGATCCTTCGAGCGAGCGGCCGCGCGGCAGCTTGATGCGCATCGGGTCGACGAAGCGTCCATTGACCAGAATTTCATAATGGACGTGCGGGCCGGTCGATTGCCCGGTAGACCCGACGAAGCCGATCACCTGGCCCTGTCGTACCCGTTTGCCGGGCTCCAGGCCCTTGGCGAAGGCCGACATGTGGCCGTAGGCCGTCTCGTAGCCGTTGTTGTGCTTCAGGCGGACGTATTTGCCGTAGCCGCCTTCCAGGCCGACCTTCTCGACGATGCCGTTGCCGGAGGCGAAGATCGGGGTGCCGTAGGGCGTGGCCCAGTCGACGCCGGTGTGCATCTTGACATAGCCGAGGATGGGATGGCGGCGTCCGCCGAAGCCCGAGCGCATGATCGCGTTGTTGACCGGTTTGCGCACCAGGAACTTCTTCGCGCTCTTGCCGGTCTCGTCGTAGTAATCGACCACCGAGTCGTCTGGGGTCTGGAAGCGATAGTATTTCTTGGTCTCGCCGCCGATGGTGAGGGAGGCGAACAGTACGTCGTTCTTCTCGGTGATGGCGGCGCCTTCGTCTTCACCGGCGTAGAAGACGTCGAAGGAGTCGCCGGGCTGCACCTTGCGCTGGAAGTCGACGTCATAGGAGTAGATACGGACCATATCCTCAATGACGGTCGGCGGCACCTTGTTGCGCAGCGCCGTCTCGTAGATGCTCTGGTAGAGCCGCACTCCGCTGCCGTCGTCTTCTTCGTCGTCGCTGTTGTCGGCGGCCTCGGCGACGGTGTTCATGCTCTGCACGTCGACCGCAACATATTTACCGAGGTCGGACAGCGCGGAAACGGCTTCGATGGTGGAATCGTTGGCGATGACCACCCGGTAGGGTTGCAGCCGCTGGCCGGGACCGGAGGGCGCCATCAGGATGCGCAATCTCTGGCCTTCCTTCAGTCCGCCGTCGCGGCCGCGGGGGCCGAGCGTCGCGGCGATGGCTTTCGCCTCTTCCGGCGTGGCGCCCTGATCGCGCAGGATCGAGGTGACGGTGTCGCCCTTCTTGACGAGGTGAACGCGTTCGCCCGACGGATTGCCGCCGGTGACCTGGTCCTTTGTCTTCGCCAGCAGCGTGACGTTTTCGGGAACCACGCGGGTCTCAAAACCGGCGTAGGGATCGGCGGCGCCGCCCTCGGTGGCGTAGGCTAGCTTGACGTCCGGCTGCGCGCCGCTGGCGTCGGCGGCAGCGCTCGCAAGGGTGGCGTAGCGCACGCCGCTGCTGCCGCGCCAGTTCGAGGCATCGCGCACCCGCATCACGATCTCGTCGAGCGCCACCACCGCGGCGAGTTTCGCCTTCGGCAGGATCGGCGCGAGGTCTTTGGTGACGAACGAAACCTCGGCATCGGGCTCGGCCGCGTCAGCGGCATTCGGATCGTCGGAGGCCGCAGGCGCCGGGGTGCCGACATCGCTCAGCATGCGCTGGGCGTTGAACGGCGGGATCTTGGCGCTGAGATCGCTGGTCGTCATCGACAGATTGCCGGAAATGCGGACGAACGGCCGCACCCGCATCACGTCGCGGTTTCCGACGCGGGTGACGGTGGAAACTCGCATCACATTGCGCGCGGCGGTCGATTCGCCGGGTGGCGGCAGGCGATCACTCTTGTGCAGGCTCGCGGTCTTTTCGTTGGCACCGAACGCGCCGCGCAGCGCGCCCTCGACGCGCTCCGGCACCTTGGCAAAAGTCATTTCGCCGTCGAGCGAGGCAAAAACGGCGCCGCCGATGAGAGCCGCGCCGCACAGACCGGTGAGGATGGTGCCGCTAAACCATTGCACGGAGACGCGGCGGCGATCGATCACCGCGGCTTCGGAACCGTCGACGGAAAGCGGCGGCTCGTGACCGAGATCAATGATCGCGGTCTCGCGCCCGTAGCCCCCGCCGCGTGACGTCCTGTGGCTCAAACCACCGTCCCCCAAGTTCCATCAGCATTCGATGAGATCCTTGGCCATCCGTGACCCGCTTTCGCCCTCTGACGGGGGGATCCGGGAGCATGGCGTGCCGGGTGGATGTTCGGGAATCAAAGGCCCAAAGGCTGGCCGGGATCACGAACAACCATGGTCTGCAGATCTCTCGATGTTTCAGGGCCGTAAGGAAAAGGCGAAGGAAGGCCGCCGATCCCCTGAATAGACGAACCCCGGCGCCCCACTGGCAGCCGGCGATTCAGTAGTTAGGTGGCGCTAGAACGTCGCAGGAATGTGGCTCAAGTACGGCGCAAAGTCCTCAAAAATCGAGACTTCCTCGCTGCGCGGGATTCTCCTTGGGATGCGACGATTTGTTGACAACTACCGTTGACAATGCGGATCGGGCGGGCTTATAAACCGCCCACTGAGCGCGGCGCTGTCTTGGCCCTCTGGCCAAGGCATGTTTTCGTGCCCGTGAAGCTCCTCACTAAGATGAGTGAATCAACAGCCGATGACAATCGGTTGTCATTTGCCGTCGAATGGGGTCTTCCGAAGCTTCCCTGCGGGGAAGGACGGAAAACTCCCAGCGATGGGAGAGGGGTCTTCTGACCCCGGGCTGTTTGACAAGTGAAGATGAAGAAAGAGAAACGTGGACGGCGGAGTCCTTGCGAGTCTCGATTGCTTGAAGACTTAAGTTTTAGGACTTGGGTTTTCAGGTGTTGAGGCTGGACGAAAGACTTCGGCGGTACACGTTTACATAGGTTACACCATCGTTGTTCGCGATGTGAATCGCGTTCAATAAATATGGTGGGACCTCGTCAAACGTTGTGATCAGCCGGTTTGAAGTTTCAAGTCCAACTTGAGAGTTTGATCCTGGCTCAGAGCGAACGCTGGCGGCAGGCTTAACACATGCAAGTCGAGCGGGCGTAGCAATACGTCAGCGGCAGACGGGTGAGTAACGCGTGGGAACATACCTTTTGGTTC
>DATANB010000020.1:0-22039 GCA_036266415.1 Bradyrhizobium sp.
ATTTCGCCCATCTTGGAGACGCCCTCGCCATACATGATGTCGAATTCGACCTGCTTGAACGGCGGCGCCAGCTTGTTCTTCACCACCTTGACGCGGGTCTGGTTGCCGACCACCTCGTCGCGCTCCTTGATCGCGCCGATGCGGCGGATGTCGAGCCGGACGGAAGCGTAGAATTTCAGCGCATTGCCGCCGGTGGTGGTTTCCGGCGAGCCATACATCACGCCGATCTTCATCCGGATCTGGTTGATGAAGATCACCATGGTGTTGGATTTGTTGATCGAGGCGGTGAGTTTGCGCAGCGCCTGGCTCATCAGGCGTGCCTGCAGGCCCGGCAGCGCATCGCCCATCTCGCCTTCGAGTTCGGCGCGCGGCACCAGGGCCGCCACCGAATCGATCACCAGCACGTCGACCGCGCCTGATCGTACCAGGGTATCGCAGATTTCCAGCGCCTGCTCGCCGGTGTCGGGCTGCGAGATCAGGAGTTCGTCGATGTTGACGCCGAGCTTTCGGGCATAGACGGGGTCGAGCGCATGTTCGGCGTCGATGAAGGCGCAGATGCCGCCCTTCTTCTGGCCCTCGGCGACGGTGTGCAGCGCCAGCGTGGTTTTGCCCGAGGATTCCGGTCCGTAAATTTCCACCACCCGGCCGCGCGGCAGGCCGCCGACGCCGAGCGCGATGTCGAGCCCGAGCGAGCCCGAGGAAATGGTCTCGACGTCCATCGAACGGTCGTTCTTGCCCAGTTTCATCACCGAGCCCTTGCCGAACTGGCGCTCGATCTGGGAGAGCGCGGCGGACAGGGCCTTGGTCTTGTCCATGGAGGATCCTTCGACGATACGCAGGGCAGTGGCGGACATAGGTCGTGCTCCTTATGGCGGGGATTCGCTAGCGGGACAAACGGGCGGCGGTAACGGTTCGAGCAGTCATTGAGGGGAACTTCGAGTGATGGAACATCGTACCCTATTTGTTCTCAGTTCGCAATATGTTCTTTTCAAGGACCCCTGTTTAGCCCCTGTGTGGCCTCGTTTGATTTGGCGAGTGTCCTAATTTACCTTTTGATCTGGCGGGGGATCATCGCCTGCCGCCTAAGGGGAGAGGGAAATGAAAATTACCGCGGTTTCTTCCGTTTTGGCTTTTGTTGTCGCCTGCGCGTTTTCGTCTGCCGCCGACGCCGGTTTTAGCCGACGCGCTCAAATGAATGGTTATGACGCCACCTATCACTCAACCGGAAAATGCCATCATGGAGCTTGTGCTCCCAAGAAACACGGCATGAAAAAACCAGCCAAGCCGATGTGATCTACCGAGGAGGCCGCCCCAGTTGGCGGCCCTCTTTTTAATCTCGAGGGCGACTTGAAAGCCGATCACGACCAGGAACCCTTTACTGACCTGTTTCCAAGGCCAGTGGCCTACTTTGAATCGGCCAGTGGCCTAGTTCGGATTAAGCTGAGAGAATGACATCGGCCATCACTCATATCGCAGCCGTGGTGGCGGGCTTGGCGATCATTGCCAGCCCCCTCATGATCCGGATTGCTTCGTAGCCTGGTGGCCGCCGTAGGCGAAGCAGGTTCGGTAATTCCTGTTCCCGACCTCAGTGGCCGCTTAACTTGGGCGGCATATTCTGAATTTGAGTCCGGGACCGAACAGACAATGCAAGGTTAGCGGTTTTGAATATCGGCCATGGGCCAGGCCGAAAAACCGACTTGCCCCAGTTGCGGGGCGCATCTGATTCTGGCGCCGCCACCCGACGGCAAGGGACGGCGCACGTTCCAATGCGCCGCTTGCAGCAATCCCGATCCGCTGAAATCTCACGACGTGTTGGGCTGGCTCAAGAGCGAGTTGCAGCCACCGACATAGGGTTTCAAATGATGAAACGGGTGCGCCCCTCTACCGACGCTTCCGATTGGGAGGCTAAAGCCGTTGAAGCTCTCGAGAAGGCTCGCGCGATGCCGCCGGGGCAGGAGAAGACAGAAGCCCTGAAGAAGGCTGGCATGTTGCGCAATGCCGCCGATATGCGCGGGCTGTTCTTCGCCAAACGCGGCAGGCCTCCGAAATAAGGCCGTCTTCGTTGCGGCCGAACCATGTGGCCTGTTTTCAACCGGGCGTGGCCTAATTCGATCCTTTAACAAATCGTAAACATGGGCCCTTCGGGTTTGCTCCACCGCTTTTGTTAACGAGCCGTAAATTGCCGCGCGGCCACCTCCGTAGAATTACGGAGCATCATCTTTATGGGTTTGCTCATATTTTAAGCGTATGTCGGCTGGATGACACCTCCTCGCACCGCACAGCGCCGGCGTGTATTGAAGGCCGGATCGATCCTGTTCGGCGGCGGCGCAATTGACTGCACGGTTCGCAACCTATCGGCATCCGGGGCGGCACTTGAAGTCGTAACCCCGCTCTTTATCCCCGACCGCTTCACCCTTGCCGTGCAGGCGGACGAGTTGAAGCGGCCATGCCGCATCGTCTGGCGCAAACAGCGGCGAATCGGCGTGAGCTTCGAATAAGGGGGCCGGTCAGGCCAGCAGCGCTGATTGATCCACCAGGGTTTGGTAGCACTCGCAGGACATTCGCATCAGCGCGGGACGGTCCAGGATCCTGATCACGCCGCGCGAATAGGTGATCGCGCCCGTGCTTTGCAACTTGCTTGCGACTTCCGTCACCGAGGTGCGCCTCACCCCCAGCATCTCGGCGAGAAATTCCTGGGTCAGATTGACGGTGTCGTTTGCCGCGCGGTCCGCGCTTTGCAGCAGCCAGCGGCAGAACCGTGCCTCGATCGAGTGCAGCGCGTTGCATGCCGCGGAAACCCGCGCCTGCGACAGCAGCACCTCATTGTAGCGGATGCAGAGATTGCGAATGGGTTCGCTGGTTGCGGCCACGGTGCGGAAATGCGAGGCGGCGATTTTGCTGCAGGCCATCGGCATCTGCACCACGACGCGCACCAGCGACTTGTACAGGCCAAGCCCGGCCATCGCGCCGACAACACCTTCGCGGCCGACGGTCGCGGTCTCGATCGCCTTGCCGTCGCGCAACACCGCAAGCAGCGACAGCATGCCGTAATGCGGGAAGTAGATCTGGTCGACCTCGTCGCCTGCCTCGGTCAGCACCGTCCCCTGCAAGAGGGGGACTGTTACCAGATGCGGTTGCAGCCGGTCGAAATGACCGCGCGGAAGAGATGAGAGCAGCTTGTTGTCCAGGGGAAGACCGGCGTTTGAAAGTGGCACTGCGATATCCTGCCCGATCGGTCGGGCCGATTTACCGCAGGGGATGGAAGGTCGCTCCGAGAGGCGAGCCGCGGAGGGCCAGTATATAGGGACAACAGGCGGTGCTGTCGGTCCGGTAGCCGTCATAGCAGCCATTACACCGGGGCCAGAATCGCAATAACCTCGGCAGGACGCGTTATTGCGGATCGAAATCCACGGTCGGGAAACCGACGCAGCGATGGCTAGCGCGTCCTGCCGGCCGGCCTATCCGATTTCGCTGAGCAATCGATGCCTTTTGTCGGTCCTCGGCGCAACGGCCGTATCGCCCAAGAGCCGGTCGAATTCCAGCTTCGATATCTCGTAGCATTCGCAGGCGCGTTGCCGCAGGGCCTCGTGATCGAGGATGATGACGTGGCCGCGCCGATATTCGATCAGTCCCGCTTTTTTCAGCGCGCCCATCACGTCGGTGACCGTGGTTCGCCGTACGCCCAGCATCATTCCCAGGAATTCCTGAGTGAGCAGGAATTCGCCGGAAGGCATCCGGTCGCGCGTCATCAGCAGCCACCGGCAGCAGCGCTGCTCGACCCGATGGAGGTGGGCGCAGGCGGCCGATTGCGCGACCTGGTTGAAAAAGGCATGGGCATAGCGGAGCATGATCGACTTCAGCGTCGGACTTCGTTCGAGTTCGTCGCGGAAGATGCGGACGTCCATCTCCAGCGCCCTCCCCGGAACCTGGACGTAAACCGACGACGGTGCGTCGAGGTCACCGAGACAAACCGGCAATCCCACGATTCCTTCGCTGCCGATGGTGCCGACCTCCGCGCTGGCGCCATCGGCGGTCGTGATCACCAGCGATGCCACGCCGTTGATCGGGAAATACACATGCTCGATCCGATGCGATGCTTCGTAGAGGCTCTTCTTGTATTCGAACACGACCTGCGAGAGGTGCGGCCGCAATCGCTCGTAATCCTTGTCCGACAACAGCGAGAGCAGCCGGTTTGTTCGTTTGTCGCGGTCTGGCATGGCATGGCTTTCCGCGGTTGATGGCTGCCTCGAACGATCCGACACCCGGCCGATCAGGCGGCCGCCGGTCGTCCCGGCCGGCATTCTGAACTGGGGTTTTCCTGTTTTCCAACGCTGCGGCACGGGCGGCGTATCCATCGGCACGGTTAAAATAGCTGGAGGGATTGTATCGACCCTGTGTCCGGCAGGCGACTCAATTCCGGCCTGCCGGGCGACAGGGGGGACTCGGATTGGCTGGAACCAGCGCTATATTGAGCCGGTCGTTAATTGTAGCAGAGTTGCGACATGGCCTTTCGCCCGCGCGATCTGGCAGACCGGATGGCCGGCCGGCGGAAGCCGGACGACGGCTATCTGCGCGAGACCTTCACGCTGCCACGCGAGCAAGCGCGGACCAGGGCGCGCGACTTCCTCACCCGTTTTCCCAAGCAAGCCTATATGAGCTCGGTGGAAAGCTGGCGCGAGCTGCCAGGTGGCGACATCGAGTTCACCATGCGGCGGTTGCCCAGCGCCGACTAGCGCATGATCCGGAAAAGCGGAACCCGGTTTTCCAAAAAGATCATACTCAACAACCCGGTCTAGCGTTCCCTTGATGGAACTTTTCAACGGCGGCAGGGGTGAGCTTCTCGGTGGGGCCCCTACTCAAGGCCGGGGTCGGTCAAGGCTTCACCGTGGACGGACGCGAATTGTCTTCTTGTTCGCCGAGCAGCTTGCCGCTCGATCGATTGAGGAAATGAAGCCGGCTGCAAGCCTTGCAGGTCACGGTTTCATAGCTGCAGCGCGCATCGCCCGACGGGGGTTCGTCCGCCAGCCAATGCTGCACGTTCATGCCGGTCCGCGGACATTTGAAGATGACATTACCCATCCGCGCTTTGAATATGACGCATGCGGGCCCTGCGCCTTGATCTCCGTCAATGTCGGGGCCGGCGGACTGTGCAAGCGGGCTGGCGGCCGGGGCGTGGCGGCGGCGCCCCCACGAGAGAGCCCCGAACTTTGCGAAAAGTCCGGGGCTCAATGTCAACGTCGCAGCTCCTCCATGGGCAGTTCGGCAATGACAGGTAATTTTATAGAGCGGATCCGGGATGCTGCATTGAGCAGGATCAAAAGCGCGGCGCGGGCCTGCGGCCTTTCGGGACGCAAGACCGCGGCTTGGTTCAGGCCGGTCATCGCGCAAAATTCAGCAATCGAGTATGTGGCCCGCGTCGCAGTGACAACGCTTTTCACATGGACGGCGCGGCCTTGGGAGCATTTGGCAATTTCCCTGCCGGGCCGATGCTGTTGCCGTCCTTTGCCTCCTCGTCCGCCAGCAGTTTCAGAATGGTCTTGCGTTTGTCTGGATCGGACGTTTCGGCGAGTAGCTTCTGATAGAGCCTGATATTTTCCGTGTGGATAAAGCTTTCCATTTTGCCCCTCCCACTTCCCGAGGCAGTCACCGCTCACAGTCTGAGCCTTCGGAAAGCTTGTGTCCAGTAGCCGACACATCACCAATTATGGGTTGTGCTGGGTCTTCCGCTTCGCGGTCAACGGGTAGCGGAAGCCGGTGTTTCCGTGCCGGCCTTCCCCAAAATGAGGCTGCTTTACTTCGGCGGTCGCGGTTCGCCGGCGACCCAGCCGGCAGCATCCGATTTCAGGGGGTCCGGCACCGTTACAATTTCCGTGAAACTGCACTTGGCGCACTCGAAAGTGCGGCTCTCCTCGTGATCTGGCACCGGGAAAATCCGGACCAGCATCATGCTCGTGCGCAACGGGCGCAGTGCGGACGCTCGATCGCGGTCAGCGGCGGGAACGATGACATCACACTCAGACCTGGAAGACGCGAGCACTACCGAACTCGCAGTCACCGGAATATGTCTTGCGGCGCTGAGCGGTGATGAAAGAGCCTATGCCCGGTAGGCAACCTTTGTGTGTTCTGTGACCGACTCGGAACCATGAAATGGCGCGCCTCCTCCCTTGGAGCAGCATTCGCTGAGGCGGACTTACTCGAAGGTCACGCCGATTCTGCGCTCTTTGCGCCAGACGATGCGGCATGGCCGCTTCAATTGGTCGGTCTGCACAGCGAGGGTGAAGCGGTCGGGAATAAAGAGCGGGGTTACGACTTCAAGCGCTGCGCCGGTCTCCGAGACGTTGCGAATAGTGCAGTCAATCGCGCCGCCGCCGAACTGGATCGATCCGGCCTTCAATACCCGGCGGCGTGGCGCGATGCGGGGAAGCGTCATCAAATTGGCATACGCCCGATTTATGAGCATTCTCTAAAGCAGGCGCTCGGTAATTCTGTTGCGAGGCGTTTGCAGTTGGTGGAACTCGAATGATGACGCGCCGAGCCGCGTTCGCTGACCTCACGATCAGCGCGTTTCCGTCCCGGTTTGCGTGTTACCGGTTTTGGTTCGCGGCTTCGCAGGCGCCGATGCTTTGGGCGTATCTCCACCGCGCACATTGCCCCACGGATCGGAAGAGGTCTTGGCGTCCGGTATTTTTTTTAGCGATTCCTTATAGGCCTTGTCCCGCGCCGCCTCGGCTTCCTTCTCCTCGGGCGTCTTGGATTGAAGTTCCGGAAGCAAATTGAGATTGGGGAGAGCCTGTGCGTAAGCCGGCCCGGTCAGCAGCACGACGATGGCGGATAGGCGAAAAACCCTCATGGAATGCTCCCTGCCTTTTCCCCGTGATATACCACCGCGCGGACCGCCGCGCCAAGCACAGCCGGTTTGCGCCTAGAAGTGGTCCGACTTGCACGTTTTTGGCGATTGCATCCAATCGTCCCAGATCGGACCGCACTTTGTGCAGCCATTGAGGGCGAGAGCGATGGCGACTACGCTCAAAATCAACGCCCATCGTCTGAACATGGCCGACCCACTCCCCACCTCCCATCTTAGGGCCCGACGGCGGATATTTTCAAGCCGCGCGCAAGGTTCCTTTCCGGCAAATGCCCTCTAGAATGCGCGCCAACTCCAGTCTCGGGCGAGGAACAACGGTTCATGCAGCAGGAAACACCGGCAGCGGAGTTCGATATCGAGGCGGCTCGCCGCGTCCTCGGCGACGTGTTCGCGCCCTGGGTGCAGGAGCTCGGGCTGTCGATCAGCGGCATCGAGTGCGCCCCGCCGCCGGGCGCCGCGGCTGACTGGCAGCCGGGGGCGATCCTGCGCATGGCGTTCTCCGAACGGCTGTGCCGGCATGGTGGCATCGTCTGCGGCCAGGCGCTGATGGCTCTCGCCGACACCTCGATGGTGATCGCTATCCTCACGGCGAACCGCGGCTACCGGCCGATGACGACCGTCGATCAGACCACGCATTTCATGCGCGCCGCCACCTCGTCCGACGTGCTGGCGGATGCGCGGGTGGTTCGCCTCGGGCGCACCATGAGCTTCGGCCGCGTGACGCTCTCAAGCGTCAGCGACAACAAGCCGGTGGCGATGGTCTCAAGCGCCTTCGCGATGCTGTAGGTTTTCAGCCCTGTCCGTCCCCCAGGCCGTACTCCTGATAAACGGTCGCCGGATCGAGGTCGGGAAATAACCTGCACTTGGCCTGGGCCAGATGCAGGTTGACGCTTGCGGGCGCCGAACCCGCGGCCAGCAGCTTCCTGATTTCGTCCATATGCTTACGCGGCTGGTGTTTCTCCGGAAGCTGCTCCAGCGCGACCAGCGCCGTTGCCAATGCTTCCGTGACAACCCAATCATCATGGCCCGTGACACCCTTTCTCGGCATTCAGACCATCCTCCTATTTTTCCGATCCTCGTCATGGATCAGGGCCAAGAACTCATCAGGTGGCCTTATTTCGGTTTTTTGGCGGGCTCCGCCGGACGCGCGACGCCCCACGGATCATACTTCTCCTTGGGCTCCGGTATCCTTTCGAGCGCGGCCTTGTAGGCCCTTTCGTCGATTTGCGGCTTCTTCTGATCCGTCTTTTTTTCGTCGCCCTGATGCCGTTTGCCGCCCATCTGGGCGTGCGCGGGCGCCGCGATCAAGGCCAGCATCATAACTGCCACCGGGAAGGTCTTCATCGCCCTGTCTCCCTGCCATGTGCCGGAACGGCAGTGTACGATAGCCCTTCCGCGGCAGGATATCAGCATTTGTTGATGGCCGAGACTGTGCGGATTGACGAAGGCCCTGCGTAATTCTAACCGGTACGGGATCGATAAAGTCGGCGGATGCCACGGATCATTGTTCATGCGGTGTTGATGGCCGGCTGGGCGCTTTTGCTGGCGGGCTGCGGCATGGCCGACAGCCGTTAGCCGGTGCCGGAGTTCATGCGCAATGGTGCGATCATCGACCGCCGGCGCGCCGAGGCCGACGACAACTGCGGCTCCGAGAGCTACGAACCGATCTAGCGCGACCGATTCAGGCCGCTACGTTGAGCTGCTTCTCGAATTCCTCAAACGCGGAGATCGCGTCCGCCGCATACATCAGCGACGGACCGCCGCCCATGTAGACGGTCATGCCGAGGACCTCCTCCACTTCCTGGCGGGTCGCGCCGAGCCTGACCAAAGCCTCGGTGTGAAAGCCGATGCAGCCGTCGCAGCGGGTAGCGATGCCGATCGCGAGCGCGATCAGTTCCTTGGTCTTCCTGTCGAGCGCGCCGTCGCGCGACGCGGCCTGCGCCAACGCCGAAAACGCCTTCATAGTGTCGGGAATGTCCTGGCGCAGTTTCCGCAAGTCGCCGGAAATACGTTTTGTTATCTCGGAATAGTTCTTTTCCATGAGATGCTCCTTACTTGCTTGACGTTGATTGCGACGGCTGTCGCAGCGCGATGTAGATGGCGGGGATGACGAGGACCGTCAGCAGCGTCGAGGAAGCCAATCCGAACAGCAGCGAAATCGCCAGCCCCTGAAAGATCGGATCGAGCAGAATGGTGGCGGCGCCGATCATGGCGGCGAGCGCGGTGAGCAGGATCGGCTTGAAGCGCACGGCGCCGGCTTCCAGCACGACCTCGCGCAGCGCCTTGCCTTGTCCGCCGCTGTGACGGATGAAATCAACCAGCAGGATAGAATTGCGCACGATGATGCCGGCCAGTGCGATGAACCCGATCATCGAGGTTGCGGTGAACGGCGCGCCCAGCAGCCAGTGCCCGATCAGAATGCCGATCAGAGTCAGGGGTATCGGTGTCAGGATCACCAGCGGCAGCTTGAAGCTGCGGAACTGGGCTACGACCAGCACGTAGATGCCGAGGATCGCCGCGCCGAACGCCGCGCCCATGTCGCGGAAGGTCACATAGGTAATCTCCCATTCGCCGTCCCACAGCAGCGTCGGGCGGGATTCGTCGACCGGCTGTCCATGCAGGCTGATGACCGGCTTTGGCAGCGCGCGCCAATCATGAGCCTCGAGGCGTTTTGCCACCTCAAGCATGCCGTAGAGCGGCGCCTCGAAGCGGCCGGCGAGTTCCGCCATCACCATGTCGGCGAAACGGCCGTCGCGGCGAAAGATGACCGGCGAGCCCTCCTCGACCGTCGCCTTGACGACCTGGCCCAGTTCGACAACCGTCTTGCTGCCGGGAAGGGTGTTGGCGGGCACCGGCGTCGAAGCCAGCGCCTCGCTCCAGGCGAGATCCCGTTTCGGCAGTTTGACGGCGATCTCGATCGGATTGCGGTCTTCGCCGCGGTGCGAATAACCGACCGGTACGCCGCCGAATAGGGTCTGGATGGTGTCATAGACGTCGCGCTGCTCGACGCCAAAAAATTCCAGCCGGTCCTGGTCGATCGACAGCCGCAGCCGCGGCCTCCGCTCCCCGATCGAATCGTCGATATCGACGATGAACGGCACTTCGGCAAACACCTTCTTGAGTTCGCCGGTGACCGCCCGGCGCGTCGCCGGATCAGGTCCATAGATTTCAGCCAGCAAGGTTGCCAGCACCGGCGGCCCGGGCGGCACCTCGACGACCTTGATGCTGGCGCCGGCGGGAACGCTGACGGCCTTGAGCCGCTGCCGCAGATCGAGCGCGATGTCGTGGCTCGCCCGCTTGCGATTGCCGCGTGCGGCAAGATTGACCTGCAGCTCGCCCAGTTCAGGCCTTTCGCGCAGGTAATAGTGCCGAACCAGGCCGTTGAAATTGAACGGCGCCGGCGTGCCGGCATAGGACTGCACCGAAATGATCTCGGGCAATTCGCGCGCGATATCGGCCGCCGCAAACAGCGTGCGTTCGGTGTCCTCAAGGCTTGCGCCCTCGGGCAAATCGACCATAACCGCGATCTCGGATTTGTTGTCGAACGGCAGCAATTTGACGGTGACGGATTTGGTCGCAAACAGCGTCATCGACAGCAGCGTGGCTGCGCCGACGCCGATCAGGAAAATCCAGGATGAGCGTTTGCTACGGACGATCGGCGTTGCGAAACGCCGGTACAGACGCCCGAGCACGCCCTCGTCCTGCGCCGCGTGAGCGGCAATAGCGGCGACATCCTTCGGCGCCAGCCGCAGCATCAGCCAGGGCGCCACCACCATGGCAACGAAGAACGAAAACAGCATGGCCGCCGAGGCGTTGGCCGGGATCGGCGCCATATAGGGACCCATCAGTCCCGACACGAACAACATCGGCAACAGCGCGGCAACCACCGTCAGCGTCGCCACGACGGTCGGATTGCCGACCTCGGCGACGGCCTCGATGGTGGCCTGCACGCGCGGCCGGCCGTCCCGCATCGCCCAATGGCGGGCAATGTTCTCGACCACGACGATGGCGTCGTCGACCAGGATGCCGATCGAAAAGATCAGCGCGAACAGACTGACGCGGTTGATGGTGTAGCCCATCAAATTCGCTGCAAACAGCGTCAGTAGTATCGTGGTCGGGATCACGACCAGCGTAACCAGCGCCTCGCGCCAGCCGATCGCGATCGCGATCAGACCGACGATGGAGATCGTGGCCAGACCGAGGTGAAACAACAGTTCGTTGGCTTTCTCGTTGGCGGTCTCGCCATAGTCGCGGGTGACGGCGACTTCGACATCACCGGGAATCAGCCGCGACTTCAGCCCTTCGAGCCGGTGCGCAATATCTGCCGAGACGACCACCGCGTTGGCGCCGGCCCGCTTGGCCAATGCCAGGCTGACCGAGGGAACCCGCTCCCAGTTGCCCTTGCCGTCGCGCGCGTCGTTCCAGACACGGTGCTCGGTGGTATTCGGTCCGATGACGATGGAGGCGACGTCCCTGACATAGACAGGTCGTCCGTCGCGCGTCGTAATCAGGAGCAGGCCGATATCGGGAATTCCCGACAAGGTCTGGCCGGCCGAAACGTTGCGGACGATTCCGGCGTCGCGCACCTGTCCGGCGAGGAACGAGCGATTGGCGTCCCTTGCCTTGGCGACCAGCTGTTGCAGGGTGACGCCGAACAAAGACAACTTCTCGGGATCCGGCTCGACCCTGATCTGCTGGGCGCTGCCGCCCGAGATATAGGTCAGCCCGATGCTGTCGACTTTCGTCAGTTCGGCGCGCAGTTTATCGGCGAGTTCGTAGAGATCCTTGTCCGACCAGCGATCGGCGGCTTCAGGCTTCGGCGAAAGCGTGAGTACGGTGACGGCGACATCGTTGATGCCGCGCCCGACAATCAGGGGTTCGGTAATGCCGACCGGGATGCGGTCCAGATTGGCGCGGATCTTCTCATGAACGCGAAGGATCGCGTCGTCGGACCTGGTGCCGACCAGAAAGCGCGCGGTTACCATCACCCGATCGTCTTCGGTCTGGCTGTAGACGTGCTCCACCCCGTCGATGCCCTTGACGATGGCTTCCAGCGGTTTGGTGACGAGTTCGACTGCGTCGGGTCCGCGCAGTCCGTCGGCATTGACGCGGATATCGACCATGGGAACGCTGATTTGCGGCTCTTCCTCGCGCGGGATGACGGCGACAGCGATCAGCCCGACGATCAGCGAGGCGAGCAGAAACAGCGGCGTCAGCGGCGAGCCAATGGTCGCCCGGGTGAGCCGCCCGGACAGGCCGAGATTCACGGTTGCACCAGCTGGTCGCCGGCGCGGATGCCCGACAGAATCTCAAGGCCATCCGGAAGATCGGGACTGGGGCGATCGCGGCCACGCTGCACCGGCGCATCGATGGTCCGGTCCGCCCGACGAATATGGACGTAGTCGATCCCGAAACGCGTCGTCACATAGTTCGACGGGATCACGAAGGCGGTCCGCGTCCCGCCCGATATCCAGACCCTGAGCCGGTCGCCGACGAAATACTCCCCTATTCCCTCGACCGTGGCATCGGCGATGACGCGGCCATCCTCGATCTGCGGATAGACCAGATCGATCACGCCGGACTTGGAACCCTGTTCACCGAACTCGGCGCCATCGACGCGAATCTTGTCACCGGCCTTGAGAACGCGGGCGTGGCGTTCCGGCACCCGCAGGCGCAACTTGAAATTCTGCTGCGCGATCATCGCAACGGCATCACCGGGCAGCACGACGGAACCCACCGCCACCAGCTTCTTCAAAACGCGCCCGCCTGATGGCGCAAGCACCTGCCCCTCGTTGAGCTGCTGCTGGATCACCGCGCGCTCGGCGGTCCTCGCCCGCAATCCATTTTGGGCGACGTTGAGCAGGGTCCGCGCTTCGTCGAGCTTGATGCGGGGAAGCGTCCCGCGCTCCACCAGCCCCTCGGTTCGGGTAAAATCGATCTGCGCCTGGTCCGACTGCGCCTGCAAGGCGCCGATCTGCGCGTCCAGCGACTTCATCTGCAGGGCGAGCTTCTCGTCTCCGATCGCCGCGATCGCCTGACCGCTGGTGACCGAATCGCCTTCCCGGACATTGAGTTGCACAACGATGCCACCGATGCGCCCGCGCGCCGGCACCACGCTTATACTCTCGACGGTGGCGAACACCGCCTTCTCGTCCGCGACCGGCCGCGGGATGGCCGTGAGCGTTTCGGCGCGGGCGAGCGGCGTGCCGACGGCGAGCGCCGCCAGTACCGCTGTCACTCTCAATCCACGCATCGTTGTGCTCGCAATCATGAATGACCCGCGCTCGGCCAGTCTTATCCTGGCGGCATTTCCTGCGCGGTCATTGACCTGCCTCAAGACACCGCAACTCACGCCCGAATAGCTTTATTGCGCGCGGTTTTGCGGCCCGGCGGGGTGCAATACGCGCGATAGAGCGCGGTCAGAATTTCGCGCGCGGGGTCGCTGGCGATCGAATAGTAGATCGTCTGGGCATCGCGCCGGGCGGAAACCAGGCCATCCCTGCGAAGGAGCGCCAGATGCTGGGATACCGTGGAATCGCGAAGGCCCAGGAATTCGGCGAGGTCTCCGACCGAGCGCTCGCCGTCGATCAATTGACAGACGATGAGCAGCCGGTGGCGATTGGCCAGGGCTTTCAGGAGTTCGCTGGCGCGGTCGGCCGCCGCTTTCATAATGTTAATGTTCATTTTCATACTTGCGTATATACGATAGTACGAATATATAGTCAACCACCGGACCGCGAGGAGCGGTTCGATTGGCGCTCCCAGCGCTGAAACGGAGGTCAAAACAACGACATGGCCACGAGCCGACAGATCGTCTGTGGACATTGCGGGCAGATCAACCGACTGCCCGGCGAACGCGCGCAGGGTGGCGCGCGCTGCGGATCCTGCCACCAGCCCATCTTTGGCGGGCATCCTGTCGAGGTCGACGAAGCGGGCTTTGATCGCCATGTGGCGCACAGCGACATCCCCGTGCTGATCGACGTCTGGGCACCTTGGTGCGGTCCCTGCCGCACGATGGCGCCGATGTTCGAACGGGCCGCAAAGGCGCTCGAACCGAAGGTTCGCCTGCTGAAGCTCAACGCCGACACCGCTCCCTCCGTCTCTTCGCGACTGGGAATCAGCGGCATCCCTACTCTGCTGTTGATGCAAAAAGGCCGCGAGATTTCGCGGATTTCGGGCGCGATGGACACGCCAAAAATTGTCGCATGGACGATGGCCGGGCTTGCCCGGTCTTGATGATCTTCAACCCAGGCAAAGGAGTACGTCATGAATATAGATAAAGCGGTATTGATGTTCGCAGGATTTGTGGTGCTGCTTGGCCTCGCGCTCGGCTATATCGTCAGTCCCTACTGGTACTTGCTGACGGCATTCGCCGGGCTCAACATGTTCCAGGCGGCGATCACCGGGTTCTGTCCCGCCGCGATCGTTTTCAGGAAGCTGGGCGTGCGAAGCGGCAACGCGTTTTCGTGATGGCCCCGCGATCGCCGTGATCGCGGACACTGGGCGACGCATTTAATCCAATGGGCGTTAACGGCATCTGGAGATCGTTTGCCGCCGGTCTGTGCGGCAGCGCCGCTCACACCGGCCTGATGTTCCTGAAGTCCCGGATGGGCTGGCTGCCGTCGTTCCACCCCTATGAGGATTTGCAGCAAGCGCTGAGCCAGCTCGTCGGCGGCGCGGTTCATCCGCTGGTGCCGTGGGCGCTGTCGTTCCTGAATGGCGCTGTCGTACTCGGGTTCGTGTTTGGCCGCAGCTATCGCCTGCTGCCGGGCCGCAGCGGGGCGGCGAAAGGATTTGTCTTTGGCGTCCTCGGCTGGATTGCGATGGGCGTGCTGTTTTTTCCGATGCTGGGTCGAGGTCTGTTCGCGAGCGACGCCGGGCTTGGCCTGCTCCCCGCCTTGTTCTCGCTCCTGATGCTGCTGAGCTACGGCATCATCATGGGTATCGCCTTTTCAGCGCTGAATGGGGGCGTGACGTCCTCCGAAGGGTGAATGCACGGTTAACATTACTGCTCAAATTGAATCCTCGCGCCAACGTTATTTTCCAATGTTTCCGCTAGCATTTTCCCGACAACGCGGCGGAAACGGCGGCGCTACGGGCGTGCGCCGGTCTCCGCGAAACGGGGAAACGGGGACGTGATCGAGATTGCTGATCGAGCTGCGGTCGGTGGTGCATCGGTGAACGATGTCGCAGGCCCGCGCCCGCGGACGGCAGCGGCGTCGCCCGATAGCGACGCGTTCGCGCCGCTGACGGCGGTGACCGTGAGTTCGTGGCGGGCATTGGCCGAACGCGCGATCGAGCCGAACGGCTATTATCTGCCCGGCTGGGCGTTGGCGGTGAACGCGTCCGCGCGCGGCCGCACCGGCGTGTCCGCGCTGAGCGCGTGGAGCGATGCCGCGGCGGGCGGCGCGGCGCGGCTGATCGGCCTGATGCCGGTCATCCCGATGTCGCGCGCCCTTGATATCCCTTTGCCCGCCCTGGCAAGCGCTCATCCCTACGGCACGCTCTGCACGCCGCTGCTCGATCGCGTCGAGGCGCATGACGCCGCGGCGCGGCTGATGCGCGCGGCGCGCAAGGCCGGCGCCCATGCGCTGATCCTGCGCGAAATACCGCTCGACGGCGCGGCCATGAGGGCCTTCAACGAGGTGCTGCGGCAACAGGATTTGCGTCCGCGCGTGCTGCAATCGCACCTGCGCGCCTGCCTCGACGCGGCGCGCGATCCCGAGGATTTGCTGCGCGAGGCGCTGGGGAAAAAGAAGCTGAAGGAGTTGCGCCGCCAACGGCAGCGGCTCGCCGAGCATGGCGACGTCCGTTTTGCCGTCGCGCGCGGGCGCGAGGATGTCGCTGCCGCGCTGGAAGTATTCCTGGGGCTGGAGGCCAGCGGCTGGAAAGCAAGGCGCGGCAGCGCGCTGCTCCAGGACGACGGCGATGCCGTTTTTATCAGGCGGGCCGCTCCGGCGCTCGCTGAAACCGGCCAGTGCGAGATGGTGACGCTGAGCGCCGGCGATGCGCCGGTTGCGGCGGGAATCGTGCTCCGGCATCAGGATCGCGCCTTCTACTTCAAGCTCGGCGTCGACGAGCGTTTTGCAAGATTTTCACCGGGCGTGCAGCTGACGCTCGATCTGACCCGGCATCTCTGCGCCGATCCCGCCATCGCGACGGCCGACTCGATGGCCAGCGCCGATCATCCGATGATCAATCCGATCTGGCGCGGGCGGTTTGCGATCGGCGACGTCCTGATTCCGCTGCGGCGGAACGATCCCGTGGTGCCGCTGATCCATGCGGCGCTGACGCTGCGCCGCATGCTTCGCGAATTCACGCGCGGCGCGCTCCACTTCATCCGCGGCGGGCGGCGCTCGGGATAGCGGTGATATTACTCCGCCGCCTGCGCGTTCACCTCCGCCGAGACCTGGCGGATGGCGCGGGCGAGCTGCTCGGCCGGCTGCGCGCCGGATACTGCATATTTCTGCGCAAAGACAAAGGTCGGCACCCCCGAGATGCCCTTGTCGGCGGCATCCTTGGCCTGCGCCGAGATCAGCGCCACATCTTCGTCGGTTGCAAGACGCCGGCGCACGTCGTCGGCATCGAGGCCGCAATCGGCGGCCGCCCGCACCAGCACGTCAACGTCGGTGAGATCGCCGCCGTCCCTGAAATACAATTCCATCAGCCGCTGCTTCATCTCGGCGGATTTGCCTTGCGCGTCGGCCCAGTGAATCAGGCGATGGCAGTCGGTCGTGTTGGGCTGCCGCCGCACCAGTTCGGGCCGGTAGGTAAGGCCTTCCTCGTTGGCCGCGGCGACGACGCGACCGGCAATGCCCTTATAGGCCTCGGGCGAGCCGAATTTCGCGGTGAGGTATTCGTCGCGGCCGATGCCCTCGCGCGGCACCCAGGAATTGAGAAAGAACGGCCGCCAGTGGATCTCGACCGGCACGTCCGGCGTCAGCGCCAGCGCGTTCTCGATGCGGCGCTTGCCGATATAGCACCACGGACACACCACGTCGGAGACGATGTCGATCTGCAGCGGTTTCAGGGTGGTCATCGGGGCGTCCTCCCTCGGGAAGCCCCAGAGATAAGCCGCGATCCGGGCCCGGACAAGGGAATGCTGGCGGCTTGACGCCGACCAACGGCTTCGCGAAACATCCGAAACCGTCATTCCGGGATGGTGCGTCAGCACCGGACCCGGAATGACGGAGGCTTGCTTTCTCGACGCGGTCTGGCCGCAGGAGCCGTTAGGTTATGTCAGTGCAGGTGAGCGGCACGGAAGGCTACGCCGAGGAGGCGCGAGAGCTTTTTAAGCGATATGAAACCGTTCCCGCCAAGGAGGCGCACCGGGCCGTGCTTCATCTGATACCGCCTGCCCCCGGCAACATCCTGGACATCGGTTCGGGAACCGGGCGCGACGCAGCGTGGTTCGCTGCCTTGGGCCATCGCGTGGTCGCCGTCGAGCCGACGGATGCGATGCGCATCCCGGCGATGGCGCTGCATCCGTCGACAGCAATCGAATGGCTCGACGACAGTCTGCCGGATCTTGCCTTGTTGCGGACGCGCGGCGAGAAGTTCGAGCTCGTGATGCTGACCGCGGTCTGGATGCATCTGGATGAAGCGCAGCGCCGGCGCGCGATGCCAAACCTCGCCGCGCTGGCGCGGAAAGACGGTACGGTTATCATGAAGATCCGGCACGGGCCGGTCCCGGCGGGGCGACGGATGTTTGAAATTACCCCGGAAGAGACGATCGAATTGGCGCGGACGCAGGGCCTGCATCCTGTCCTGAATGTACGGATGGAATCAAATCAGGAAGCCAACCGTCTGGCGGGCGTCAGCTGGACCAATCTCGCGTTCGTTAAAACGAAGGAATCCGCGGCTTAAGCCGATGCGGTACTTTCCCTGCCCGGCTTGCCCCTCGGCTGCACTAAAATCCCGGAATTCGCGGCGATCGATTTACCGGCGGCAGCTTTCGCGCCATGCCCGTTTAGATACTTGCCGTTCAACCTGGCGCCGTTGGCGATGCCGTTTTGCTTGGGCTTTGGCTCAATCCGTTTCTCAAGCATTTCCCGGGCCTTAGCTGCCTGCTTTTCAGCTTTTTTGAGAGCTTTCCTTTCGGCCCTGGCCTTCAGGCGAAGTCGCTCCGCCCTCGCCTCGGCGCGCTTCTTCCTGCGCTTTTTTTCGCAGGCCGCGCATTTGCAGCCGATCGGCTTGAGGTAGGCCTTGAAGTAATCGGTGCCGTAGTCGTAGTTGATCTCTTCGCCCGGCGAGATGTTCTTGATGGCGCGGATCACGACCTTGCGCTTGCGCGGTTTGACGTCGGATTCCGCGTTCGGCTTGCAGGCGTGATTGATATAGCGGGCGATGTTCTCGCGCACCGAACCGTCGATGGTCCAGCGGCCGTTGAGTTCGAACAGGTACTTGTTCTCGATCGCGTCGTCCTTCTTCTTTCTTGAATCCAGGATCGGACCAAAATAGCGGACGATTTTGGCGCCCTTCTTGATCGGTTTGGTGGCGAAAAGGCCAAGCCCGGTACGGGAACGGCCAACGCGATACGGTTTTCTCGGGGAAATGGCGGGCATAATCGATAAGGGAACTTAACGCTAGTGAGGTAGGATTCGCGAAGCCGCTGTTCTAGAACGATTCCGGACCATTGTCAGGCCCTTCACACCGTTTGCCTGAACCTTCCCCAGAATGCGCTTGCAGAACACTGGTTCTGCAATGAAGACAGCTGAGTGATGCGCATTTCCCACCGTCGCATGACCAAACGCCCAAACAATTGGCAGCACCTGCATCCAAAGCGGCCGAACCGGTGCTGCGGCGCCGACTACGCCGCCGGCACCTGCCCCACCGCACGTTTCAGCATCGCCTCCAGCAGCGTTTCGGCATTGGTGCCTTTCGGGAGCCGGCCCAGGATCTCGCTCAGGCGTCCGTCGAGCAGCAGCATGGTGAAGCCGTGCACCAGCGACCAGGCGCGCGCGATGTCGGCGGCCTGCGCGAGCGACAGCGCGGTTTCCGAAATTTGCTCCTGACGGGTGGCGCCGATCGCGCCGGCAAGCCCCGCGAATGAGGCCTTGGCGGCCTCACACAGCGAGGGCCGTCTCATGTCGAGCCGCTCGGTGCGGAACATCATCCCGTACATGCCGGGATGCGCCTGCGCATAGGCGACATAGGCCTTGGCCCGCGCCAGGGCCTTCTCCAACGGCGACTTGCCGGTGGCGCCCGCCGCCGCCATCGTCGCGTTGAATTGGCGGAAGCCGATCGCCGCGAGTTCGCTGACGAGACCGGTGAGGTCGCCGAAATGGTGGGTCGGCGCGGCATGCGAGACACCGGCCTCGCGCGCCACCGCGCGCAGCGTCAGTCCGGAAAGCCCCTCGCGCTCGAGCACCCTTTCGGCGGCCGCGAGCAGGGCATCGCGCAGCGCCCCGTGATGGTAGGGAGCATCTGCGCCGGAAGCGGCACGACGCGGCACGCTACGTTTCCGAACCGGCCGCGCAAGCTCACCTGCCCCGCGACGGACCCGGGCATTGCCAGATTTTCTTGCCATCGGCGCCTTATAGATCACGATTTTGACACTGTAAAGATTGGCCTTGACCGAAGCCATTCGTATTTTTACGGTGTAAAGATAATCGCAGGGAACGACCCCGCACCAATCTGGCGATGCGTGATCGAAGCGATCTGACGCCGTTCCACGGCAAGCCGCTGGGAGCTAGTTTTGCAATTGCCGTCGGTTACCGCTGTGTATCTGGCCATCCTCGCACTGCTCTATGCCGCGCTCGGTCTAAAGGTGGTGCGGCTGCGCAGAAGGAAGCGGGCGGGTTTCGGCGACTGCGGCAGCAGCGAGCTTCGCAGCGCGATCCGCGCGCACGCGCACTTCGCGGAATACGTGCCCATCATCGCGCTGATGGCGGCGATGCTTGAAATCTCCGGCCTGCCCGCGATCAGCTTGAACGGATTGATGGGTGCGCTGCTGGTCGCGCGGCTGCTGCATCCGCTCGGCATGTACGCCGAGCCCCACACGCTGCGATTCCGGATTTGCCGGGTGGGAGGCATGACGATCACCGTGAGCGTGATGATCGCTTGCGCGGTGCTGATATTGTGGCGGCTGTGGCTGCACCCAATGCCCTAAAAGGCATTGAAATAACAACCAGTCAGCTGCCGCTCACTTTATGTTGACACTGTAAAGATTTGGCTTGACCCTGCCGGCTTTCGTCTCTATTTTGATCTTGACGGTGTAAAGATTGTTTGCCCGGTAAGGCTGCCATGATGATTTTCCTGATCCTCGCCCCCTATGGCGCGTTCGCGGGCCTGATGCTTTTGACCTCGGCCGCGATGAGCCTGTTTGCGGCGGCCGTGATCTGCCTGGCCGTGATCGCCCTTGACGCCTTTCGCGGCCGCTCGATCAAGGTGCTCGGCGCCGGCTCCGCGGTCGTGTTCGCTGCCCTCGGCGGCTACCTCACCCTGGTCGATGCCAGCCTGAGCGGCTCGGCCGTGAAACTGACCGTCGATGCCGCCATGCTGGCGATCTCGCTGGTCTCGCTCGCTATCCGCCGGCCGTTCACGCTGCAATATGCCCGCGAAATGGTCGATGCCGAGACCGCTGAATTGCCCGACTTCATGAAGGCGAACTATATTATTACCGCCGCCTGGGCCCTTGCTTTCGTGCTGATGGTGATGGCCAATGTGCTCTTGATCTATCTGCCCGGCCTGCCGCTGTGGTGCGGAATCGCGATTGCATTCGCCGCCCGCAACTCCGCGCTCTATTTCACCAAATGGTACCCGCAACACGCGCGGGCAAAGCTCGCAGCCCCTTCGGCGACCTGAAGTCGCGATCAGGAATCCAACGACGGCCACGGGGAGTTCGATGTGAAGGACGTATTCGCCAAACTCTTGACCGACTTCCTTTCCACCATCGTATTCCTGGTGATCTACCTGACATCAGGCAGCGTGGTGCTGGCGACATCGGTTGCGATCGCGGGCTCGGTGGCCCAGGTCGTCTACAGCCGCATCAAGGGACAGCCGCTCAGTTTCATGACCTATGCCAGCCTGGCGCTGGTGATCGTGCTCGGCAGCGCGACGTTGCTGACCAGCGACCCCCGCTTCGTGCTGGCCAAACCCGCGGTCGCGCATTTCGCGATCGGCGCGATCATGCTGAGGCGCGGCTGGATGTTGCGCTACATGCCCCCGATCGTGACCGACACCATTCCGGGATACGTTACCATCGCCGGCTACGCCTGGGCGGCGCTGATGTTCGCGCTCGGCCTCGGCACCATCGCGGTGGCGCTGACTGGCGATCTCAGGCTGTGGACGATCTATGTGTCGGTGGTCGCGGTCGGGGCGAAGATTGTGGCCTTTGCCGTGCAATATGTCGCGTTTCGCATCCTCATCACCAGCCGGATTCGCTCCGCCCGCGCCTGACCAAAACGTTTTCGGTCCAAGTGGATACCGGTCCGCGCCAAGAAAACGCGTCAAGGCAAAAATGCCGCGGCCTACCACATGCAAGACGATTGGGTTTGAGCGGCGAGATGCGCTATACCGCCGCCGGAAGCCACCCGAGATTCCAGAACCATTCCGGTTTTGCGAAGAACGTTGAGGAGACCGAGAGATGGCCGTGGACGGAAACTGGAACATCACCATGTCGACGCCGATGGGCGAGCGCAACGCAACGCTGACCCTGAAAAACGCCGGCGGCACACTGACGGGCACCCAGGGCGCCGAGGGTCAATCGACCGAGATCTTCGAAGGCTCCGCGAACGGTGATGACGTGGCCTGGAAGGTCTCGATCACCAACCCGATGCCGCTGACGCTGGCCTTCACCGGCAAGGTTTCCGGCGACAGCATTTCCGGCGAAATGGGCATCGGCCCGATGGGCAGCTTCCCGTTCAGGGGCACAAGGGCGTAACGACCTCGGGATTTTGTCGTCCCGGCGAACGCCGGGACCCATACGCCGCTGCGGAAGCTGTCTGACACAACGGTTGACGGCTTTACCTCAACGATGACCGCGGTGGTTATGTGTCCCGGCGTTCGCCGGGACGACGATCCCTACCCCAAATTCAATTCCTTGAAGAAATCATTGCCCTTGTCGTCGATGATGATGAAGGCCGGGAAATCCTCGACCTCGATGCGCCAGATCGCTTCCATGCCGAGTTCGGGATATTCCACCACCTCGACCTTCTTGATGCAGTGCTCGGC
>DATANB010000021.1:0-9642 GCA_036266415.1 Bradyrhizobium sp.
GTGAATTCCACCGAGGTGTCGATCAGTTTGAGATCGACGTCGGGATAGGCCACCTTCAGCGCGTCGATGCGCTTCTGCACGGCGGCCGCGACCACCACGTCGCTGGCGCCCTTGGAGCGCTTGATGCCGAGCGCCACCACCGGCTCGCCATTGAAGCGCGCAAACGTCCGGCGGTCGGCGATGGTGTCGGTGACGGTGCCGAGATCGTCGAGGCGAACTTCGCCGCCGCCGAACAGCGGGATCATGGTGCCGGCGAGATCGTTCAGCGTCTTGGCGCCGGCCAGCGTCCGGATCGCCTGATCGTTCTTGCCGATCTCGGCCCGGCCGCCGGCGAGGTCGACATTGGTGCCGCGCAGGCTTTGGCTGACATTGACGGCGGTAAGTCCCGCGGCCTGCAGCCGGTCAGGATCGAGCGAAACCAGGATTTCGCGCTCGACACCGCCGATACGCTCGACCTGGGCGACGCCGCGCACGCCCTGCAGCGCGCGTTTGACGACGTCATCGACGAAATAGGAGAGTTGCTCGGGCGTCTTGCCGGGCGAGATCGCCGCATAGGTGACGATCGGCAGGCCGATCACGTCGACGCGCTGGATCAGCGGTTCGTTGACGTTCTGCGGCAGGTTGCTGCGCACGCGGGTGACGGCGTCCTTGACGTCGTTGAGCGCGCGGTCGGTGTTGGTCTCAAGTGCGAACTGGATCGTGGTCAGCGACAGCCCGTCGGTGATCGACGATGAAATATGGCGCACGCCCTCGACGCCGGATACGCCGTCCTCGATGGTCTTGGTGACCTGCGATTCCAGCTCGGCGGGCGCCGCGCCGAATTGCGATACCGCGACCGAGATCACGGGAATGTCGGCCGAAGGCAGCCGCGTCACCGCGAGCTTGGTGAAGCTGATCCAGCCGAGCGCCAGGAGGATGATCGAGAAGACGATCGAGGGAAGCGGGTTGCGGATCGACCATGCCGAGATATTGAGAGCCATCAGCGTACCCGCGTCCGATCCAGGTCCTCGGCGAACATGGTCTTGATCCGGTCGCCGTCATGCAGCGATGAGCCGGCGTCGGCCACGACGATTTCGCCGACGTCGAGACCTTCAAGGATTTCGGTCGAGGTGTCGGACACCAGTCCAACCCGAACGTGTCGCGTTTCGACCGTGTTGCCTTTGACCACCTGAACCGTCAGATGGTCAATGGCGGTGTGTGGTATCGCGACGCCGCAACTGCGCTTGGCGTCGATGTTGGCGCGGGCGAACATGCCGACCTTGAGCGAGGGATTGCCGGTGAGCGATATCCGGACATGGCCGAGCTGGGTGGCGCGATCGATCTGCGGCGAGACCAGCCGCACGCGGCCGACGAGATCGGGCGCATTGTCCCGGCTTATTCGCACCGTGGCGCCCGGATTAAGTTTCAAGATATGGACCGCCGGCACCTCGGCATCCAGTTCGATCTCGTTGTTGACCGCAAGTCGAAACATCGGTCCGGCCTGCGGCGAGGCTGGCGCTCCCACGACGGTCCTGACCTCGGTGACGAGGCCGGCGGCCGGCGCGCGCAGCGAGGTCGGCGCCGGCCTTGCGCCGGGCTGCGCCGGCGGCGTCAGCCGTGCCAGTTCCTGGTTCTCGGTGACCAGTTCGCCTGCGCGCACCAGGACATCGCTGACCCTGGAGCCTTCCTGATCGACACCGACCACCGCTTCCCGGCGCGGCACGATAAATCCGGTGCCCCGCACCATGTCGGAGAAACAGGCATTGGTGGATTTCGTCACGATGACCAGTGCGTTGGCCGGCGTTTCCTTTTCTTCGGGGTGGGAACGGTGCTCAATCCAATACCATCCACCGCCCAGGGCAATCACGGCGACCGCGGCCAACGCCGGCTTGAGGTATTCGGAGAGCATCATCGCCGGATCAATCCAGAGTTAAAGTCGCGGGGGATTCAACAACGTTATCGCGAGTGAAGCGAAACAATCCGTAGGGCTGATTTGTCTCCGGCACTCGCCCCGGGGTTCGAGGAAGCGCCAGTTCCCAGCCCAGATAATCGTCAATCTACCCCGTAATCGGCAAATTCCTTGACAATATTCGGGTCCATGGCCTTTGCATTGGCGATATCCAGATCGCCCGCGTCAATCGCGCCGCTGCGCTTCTTGGCGAGGCCGCGCCCGTACAGCGACGAGGTCAGTCGCGGATTGATCTTGAGCGCGGCATCAAAATCGGCGATGGCGTTTTTGACCATTCCGCTCTTCAGGTTGACCAGGCCGCGACTGTCGAGCGCATCGACGAAGCTCGGGCGCATCCGAAGCGCCTCGTTACAATCCTTCAGTGCCGCCTGCAGCTCGCCGATCACGGTGCGCGCCCAGCAGCGGTTGTTGAAGGCCTCGACGTCCTTGGGGTTGAGGCGGATGGATCCGTCGAAATCCTTGATTGCAAGGGCGTATGCCCCCTTGCTGGCGTAGACCTGCCCGCGCCGGTAGAGCGCGTTCTGATCGTCGGGATTGTCGGCGAGCCTGGCCGTGAGGCTCTTGATGGTCGGGTCATCGGCCAGCGCGATCGCCGGGCTCTCGCTCTTCTCCACCGGCTTGATGGCGGGAGGCTGAACCTCGACCTTCGGCAATGGCATCGGGTCGTTGCGCGGCGACGGCGGCTGTGGCGGGGGTTCCGCGACCGGCGGTGCGGGAAGTGCGGCCACCGTATTCGACGGCCGCGCGCTCGCGCCGGCGATGAACGAAAAGTCCTCGGCCAGCGAGGACGAGATCCATGGCACCTGCTCGCTGCGGGAGGCGCGGGTGACGCCGACGCGGGTGCGGTTGAGCGTCTCCTCGGCCATCAGGTCCGGTATGCGAATTTCCTTGAGCAACTGCTGCACGAACAGGCTGTGATCGCTGCCATTGTCGGAGATGACCGAACTGAGCGCCGCCGAATACATCACCAGCGTTCCGTTCGGCGCAATCACCGGCGCAAGGCCGGCTGAAAAACTGCGGAAGCGTCGCTCGAACGGATTGCGCCTGCTGGCGTCGATCAGGGCGATCTTGACGCCGGCGCCGCGGCTGTTGAGTTCGCCAAGTACCGTCTCGAGACTCAATCCGTCGCGGCGGACATCCGCCTCGGTCCAGATCTGGGCGTCGATCGGGATCATGTAGCTCTGGCGGTTGGACTGGACGCCGAATCCGCTGAAGAAAATCAGAGCGACCGAGCCGGGCTTGATCCGTCCGTAGAGGCGATCGAAGGCATGGCGCATCGCGTCGCCGGTCAGGTTTTCTCCAATCTCGACGTTGAAATCGTTGCGCTTGAGTTCATTGGCGATGTCGCGGGCGTCGTTGATCGGTTCCTTCAGCGGCGCTTCGGCGTCGGGATATTTCGAGTTGCCGATCACAAGCGCAAACCGGTCGCCGCGATCCGCAGCACCCGACGGCACAATCGGGGTGACCGAAACAATCAAGGTCAGCAGCAAGACGAGTCGAATTCTCATGCCCCGGAAGTCCAAGCAACAAAGCGCCGATTCCAGCTCGCGCCTCGGCGACCTTACTCTACGCAAACTGCATTATCAAACCGGGCTCGCGCGCCCTGTCAACTGTCCAAAGGCCGCCGCCCGGCGCAGTTTGAACCGTCCGGTTTGACCTTTTGAGATGACGATGGCTTGTTGCGCTCGGGCCATTCGTCCAACCAACAACCCGACCAATGGGAAGTGAAACCATGGGAAACGCCTACGAAATCTACGCCATCCGCTATGCGACAATGTCGCGCATGCCCCACATGAATTACCTCGTGCCGGATCCCCATGAGACCGCGGCCTCGGACCTCGATTATTTCGTCTGGCTGATCCGGGGCGCCGGGCGCGACATTCTGGTCGATACCGGCTTCAACGCCGAGGAGGCTCAGCAGCGAAATCGCAAGCTGACACTTAATCCGGTCGACGCGCTGGCGCGCTTTGGCGTTGGCGCCGATGCGATCAGGGATGTCGTTGTCACCCATCTGCATTACGATCACGCCGGCAATCTCGACCGCTTCCCCAACGCGCGTTTTCATCTGCAGGACCGCGAGATGAGCTATGCCACCGGACGCTGCATGTGCTTCGGGGCGCTGCGGCACCCGTTTTCGATCGATCATGTCACGCTGATGGTGCGCCACGTCTACAGCGAACGTGTCACCTTTCACTCTGGCGATGGTGAGGTCGCGCCGGGGGTGACACTGCATCGCGTCGGCGGCCATTCCGATGGGTTGCAGGCGGTGCGGGTCGAGACCGCGCGCGGCCCGGTGGTGCTGGCGTCGGATGCCGCGCATTTCTACGGCAATCTGCATCGCCGCAGTCCGTTTCCAATCGTCTATAATATCGGCGATATGTGCGTGGGCTGGGAAATCGTCGAGCGGCTCGCCGGCCATCCCGACCGCATTATCCCCGGGCACGATCCGATCGTCGCCGAAATCTATCCGCGCGCCAGCGACAAGGTCGATGCATTTGCCCTGCACTTGCCACCATCGCGCTCGTTCATGAAATAGCCGCAGCCGGACAAGGAAAAGATGTCACAGTACAAGCGCATCGGTTTCATCGGCCTGGGGGTTATGGGCGAGCCGATCTGCCGCAACGTCGTGAAGAAGAGCGGTGCGCGCGTGACCGCGTTCGACCTGTCGCCGGAGCCGCTCAAGCGCCTTCGTGAAGAAGGCGTTCTTGTTGCGGCGTCGGTGGCGGACGTCGTTGACAAGACTGATCTCGTTTTCCTGTGCCTGCCCAGCGCCAAACATGTGCGCGCCGTGTTCGAAGGCGACGGCATCCTGAAGAATATCCGCAAAAGCCAGGTCGTCGTCGATCTCGGCACCTCGTCGGTCAACCAGACCCGCGATTTTGCGGGGCAGTTGCAAGCGAGGGGCGCGACATGGGCGGACGCGCCGATCGCTCGCACCCGTCAGGCCGCGCAGGACGGTACGCTGAGCGTGATGGTCGGCGCGAAGCCAGAGCTGTTCGCCGCCATCGAGCCCCTAATCCGCTGCTTCGCCACCGACGTGACCAATTGCGGCGACGTCGGCGCGGGGCAGGTGACAAAAATTCTCAACAACATGGTGCTGTTTCAGACCGTCAACGCGCTGGCCGAAGCGGTCGCGGTTGCCCGGCGAAGCGGCGTCGATCCGGCGCGGTTGCTGGATACGCTATCGAAAGGCTCGGCCGACAGCTTTGCGCTGCGAAATCACGGCGTGAAGGCGATCGTGCCGGGTAATTTTCCGGAACGCGCATTCTCGACCGAATACGCGCTGAAGGACCTGTCCTATGCACTGGAACTGGCCGCGGACGCCGGCATCAAGATCCGCGGCGCCGAGCTGGTCGGCAAGGTGTTGCAGGAAGCGATCGATGCCGGTTCGGGCGCCGCGTATTTTCCCGTCATCGCCAAGCATATCGATCGGGATTAAGCCCGCGCCTTCATTTCGGGATTTCCGGGTTCATCGCTGCGCGATGCCCCGGAATGACGATTGGCTGCGTTTCAATACGCCCCCGTCCTTTTCGCTTCCTTGCTGGTCTGCACCAGACCGAGGCTGTGCTCGATCTTGCCGAGAGCCCGCGCAAAATCCCGGCGCTGCTGTGCGGTAAGGCAGGACAGGATTTCCTGCTCCCGGCGCTTTAGGCGCGGGATCAGCTTTTGGTACAGCGCCTGTCCCTTCCGCGTCATCCGCAACTGGAACTCGCGGCGGTCGTCCTCGTTTTCGACGCGTTCGACGAGTTGCCGCGCCATCAACGCAGTGACGGCGCGGCTGATGGTGGATTTGTGCGTTCGGGTGCAATGCGCAATGTATTGCGCGCTGCACGCATCGTTGCGGAAACCGAGCGTCGCCAGCACCCGCCATTCCGGAATATCCAGCCCGTAGCGTTCCCGGTATTCGCTGGACAGCGCGGAGGAGACCTCGGCCGCCAGCCGGTTCAGCCGGAATGGCACAAATCTGAACAGGTCGAGTTTGGAGCCTTGGCGCAGACCGGGGGCCACTTTGCTTGAAAACGCCTTTGGCAAAAATCGCTCCAATTTGAGTTGACGGCGGGTCCGGGTAGTCTAGATAGTTGCAATTGCGACTATTTAGCGAGGATGAAACCTCTTTGCCAGATCAACTTGAGCGCATGGCGCAGCCCAACACCAAATTCGGCTATCGCCGCCACGCCGATCAGGATCGGACCGGCGCCGACATGGCCGGTTATGCGGTCGTGGTGGTCGGCGCCGGACCGGTCGGGTTGTCGCTTGCGATCGATCTGGCGCAGCGCGGCCAGTCGATCGTGCTGCTCGACGACGCCGACCGGATCGGCGAGGGCTCGCGCGCGATATGCTTTTCCAAGCGCTCGCTGGAGTACTGGGATCGGCTCGGCACAGGCCAGCGCATGGTGGACAAGGGCGTGGTGTGGAGCGTCGGCAGGATATTTCACGGCGCATCGCTGCTTTATCAATTCAACTTGCTGCCGGAGGAGGGGCACAAGCGGCCCGCCTTCATCAACCTCCAGCAATTCCATGCTGAGGCCTATCTGGTGGATCGTGTGCAGGAGCTGGCCGCGATTGACCTGCGCTGGCGCAACAAGGTGACCGGGCTGGAACGGCGCAACGACCACGTGGTGCTGACGATCGAAACACCGGACGGACCGTACCGCCTGCGCGCCGCATACGTGATCGCCTGCGACGGTGCGCGATCGTCATTGCGGCAGATGGTGGGCGCGGAGTTCGCCGGAGAGGTGTTCGAGGATCAATTTTTGATCGCCGACGTCAGGATGACGGCGGAATTTCCCACCGAGCGCTGGTTCTGGTTCGATCCGCCGTTTCATGCCGGCCGGTCGGCGCTATTGCACAGGCAGCCGGACGATATCTGGCGAATCGATCTGCAGCTTCATCCCGACGCCGACCCCGTGGTCGAGAAGCGGCCGGAGAATGTGCGGCCGCGGATTGTGCGCATGCTCGGACACGACAAATTCGATTTCGAATGGATCTCGCTTTACAAATTCCAGTGCCGCCGGATGGACAAGTTCATTCACGGCCGCGTGATCTTTGCCGGCGATGCCGCCCATCAGGTCTCGCCGTTTGGCGCCCGCGGCGCCAATTCCGGGTTGGAGGATGCCGAGAACCTGGCGTGGAAACTGGACCGGGTACTGAAGGGGATATCGCCGGAAGCATTGCTTGAGAGTTACCATGCTGAGCGCAGCCTGGCCGCCGACGAGAACATCCGTGAATCGACCCGCTCGACCGATTTCATGGCGCCTCACTCCCGCCAGGAGGCGCGGTTGCGAAAGGCGGTGCTGTCGCTCGCCAGGGAAACGGAATTCGGTAAGCGCATGGTCAATGGCGGCCGGCTCTCGGTTCCCTCGATTTATGACTCGACCCTTTCGACCGCCGATGGCGATGCGTGGCGCGGCGGCCCGCGGCCGGGCGCTTCCATGCCCGACGCCCCTATTGCCGCGCGCGCCGGCGAGGCGTCGTTCCTGACCGATGCCTTCATCACGGCGGGAAAGCGGTTCACGCTGCTTGAATTTGCCAATGGCGTCGCGGTTGATGCCCCCGACGACGTCGGCGTGATTCGTATCGGCGGCAATGATGGCTTGCTCGATTCGTCCGGCCTCGCGCGTATCCGCTACGATGCCGAGCCCGGCACGGCCTATCTGTTGCGGCCGGACGGCTATGTCGCCGCGCGTTTCCGTCACCCGACACGATCGCTGCTCGACGCCGCGCTGGCACGTGCGTTCGGTTACAACTGAGGCTCGAAAATGACATTGTCCACCAGCTCGAATTTTGCCAAGCCGGATGACGCGTTTCGCGCGATCGTCGAGGCGCATCGCGGATTGAGTGACGAAGAGAGCGCCGATCTCGACGCGGCGCTGGTCCTTATTCTTGCCAATCACGTCGGCGATCTCGACGTATTGTGCGAGGCGATCGCGCTGGCGAAACGGCGGATGGTGGACGCGAACCAGCAAGCGCAACAGCAACAGCAGCAATAGAATGACAATATCTAAATGCGTCATTGCGAGCCAACGGGTCGCGCGAATGCGCGCCCGATGATAAACTCCGCGAAGCAATCCAGAGCGAACCTAGGGGAAAGATGGATTGCTTCGTCGCTGCGCTCCTCGCAATGACGGGATAGACTTGGAATTGTCGTAAAGGGACGTGGATTAATGACAAAAGGTTTCGCATCGACCAACGACCTGGCGGAAAAGAAAATCACCTTCTCCGAGATCGGTCCCGATCTCTATGCCTTCACCGCCGAGGGCGATCCCAATTCGGCCGTCATCGTCGGCGACGACGGCTGCATCGTGTTCGACGCGCAGGCGACGCCGGCGATGGCGGGCAAGGTGATCGAGCGGGTGCGCACCGTCACCGACAAGCCGATCAAATATGTTGTGCTGTCGCACTATCACGCGGTGCGGGTGCTTGGCGCCTCCGCCTACAAGGCGCAGGCCGTGATCGCCTCACAGGAAACCCGGCGGCTGGTCGAAGAACGTGGCCAGCAGGACTGGGATTCCGAATTTGGCCGGTTTCCGCGCCTGTTCCAGGATGCCGAGAGCATCCCCGGCCTGACCTGGCCGACGCTGACATTCGAAGGCGCGATGTCGATTTATCTGGGCAAGCGCGAAGTGCGGTTGATGCAGCTTGGCGCGGGTCACACCTCGGGGGACATCGTGGCCTGGGTGCCGGACGCGGAGGTGATGTTTTCCGGGGACCTGATCGAATACCATTCGGCCTGCTATTGCGGCGACGCGCTTTTGCGCGAATGGCCGGCGACGCTGAACGAAATCCGCGCCTTCAATCCCAAGGCGATCGCGCCGGGGCGCGGCGACGCGCTCAGGGGCATTGCGACCGGGCGCGACGCCATTGCGATGACGCGCGATTTCGTCACCACGCTTTATGGCGCGGCGGAAACCGCGGTCGCCAGGGGCCGCAACCTCAAGGAGACCATGGCGGCGAGCCGCGAGGTGATGGATCCGAAGTTTTCGAGCTTTGCGATCTACGAACACTGCCTGCCGTTCAACGTCTCGCGCGCGTTCGACGAGGCATCAGGTATCGACGACCCCGTGATCTGGACCGCCGAACGCGATCTTCAGATGTGGGCTGCCTTGCAAGGAGGATGACCATGAATATCAACACTTCGCCTGACGCGATCAGTCGCAGCGCCGTCAATATCACGCCGGGCTACATGTCCGGCTTCCGCAACAGCTTCGAGACCGAGGCGCTGCCCGGCGCGCTGCCGATCGGGCGCAATTCGCCGCAACGCTGCGCCTATGGGCTTTACGCCGAACAGCTCTCCGGCTCGCCCTTCACGGCGCCGCGCGGCAGCAATGAACGCTCCTGGCTGTATCGAATCCGCCCCTCGGTAAAGCATTCCGGCCGCTTCGCCAAGGTCGACGCCGGCTTGTGGCGCAGCGCGCCGTGCCATGAGCAGGAGATCATGGTCCAGCAGTTGCGCTGGGACCCGACGCCGATCCCGAAAGTGGAGATGACTTTCCTGCAGGGCGTGCAGACCATGACAACGGCGGGGGACGTCAACACGCAAGCAGGCATGGCCGCCCATGTCTACCTCATCACCAAATCGATGGTCGATCAACACTTCTACAATGCCGATGGCGAGATGATGTTCGTACCGCAGCAGGGCAGTCTGCGCTTCGTCACCGAGTTCGGCCGGATCGACGCCGAGCCCGGCGAAATCG
>DATANB010000022.1:0-4961 GCA_036266415.1 Bradyrhizobium sp.
CTCGGCCAACCAGATTTCGCTGGAAGACGCCCGCCGGGCCAATCCGGGCGCGCAGATCGGCGACACCATCGCCGACACGTTGCCGCCGCTCGAATACGGCCGCATCGCCGCGCAATCCGCCAAGCAGGTGATCGTGCAGAAGGTGCGCGAGGCCGAACGCGACCGACAGTATCAGGAGTTCAAGGACCGCATCGGCGACATCGTCAACGGCATCGTCAAGCGCGTCGAGTACGGCAACGTGGTGGTCGATCTCGGCCGCGGCGAAGCGATCATCCGCCGCGACGAGATGCTGCCGCGCGAGGTGTTCCGCAACGGCGATCGCGTACGCGCCTACATTTTCGACGTTCGGCGCGAAACACGGGGACCGCAGATTTTCCTGTCGCGCACCCACCCGCAATTCATGGCCAAGCTGTTCGCGCAGGAAGTGCCGGAAATCTATGACGGCATCGTCGAGATCCAGGCGGTGGCCCGCGACCCCGGCTCGCGCGCGAAGATCGGGGTGATTTCCCGGGATTCATCGGTCGATCCGGTCGGCGCCTGCGTCGGCATGCGCGGCTCGCGCGTGCAGGCCGTGGTCAATGAATTGCAGGGCGAAAAGATCGACATCATTCCGTGGTCGCCCGACATCGCGACCTTCGTCGTCAACGCGCTGGCGCCCGCCGAAGTCGCCAAGGTCGTGATCGACGAGGACCGCGAGCGGATCGAGGTCGTGGTGCCCGACACCAATAACCAGCTGTCGCTGGCGATCGGCCGCCGCGGCCAGAACGTGCGTCTCGCCTCGCAGCTGACCGGCTGGGACATCGACATTCTGACCGAGCAGGAGGAATCCGAGCGCCGCCAGGCCGATTTCGAAAACTCCACCCGGGTGTTCATGGAAGCGCTGAACGTCGACGAGGTGGTCGGCCAGTTGCTGGCGTCCGAAGGCTTCACCTCGGTGGAGGAACTGGCGCTGGTCGACGTCAAGGAACTCGCCGGCATCGAGGGCTTCGACGACGAAACCGCCAACGAACTGCAGAGCCGGGCCCGCGAATATCTGGAACAGCTCGAAAGCGAGCTTGAAAACAAACGTAAGGAACTCGGCGTGGATGATGCTTTGAAGACCGTGCCCGGGGTGACCTCGAAGATGCTGGTCAAATTCGGCGAGAACGAAATCAAGACGGTCGAGGATCTGGCCGGTTGCGCCACCGACGATCTGGTCGGCTGGACCGAGCGCAAGGAAGGCGGCGAGCCGACCAAGCATCCCGGCATTCTCGACCCCAACGAAATCTCGCGCGAGGACGCCGAGGGCATGATCATGCAGGCGCGCGTCATCGCCGGCTGGATCACCGAGGCCGATCTCGTCAAGAACACCGAGGAGGCCGAGGCCACCGAAGATCAGCCGGTCTGAGCGACATGTTCCGCAAAGGCCTGCCCGCGGAGGGTGGATACCGGTGTTGCGCGACCGTAACGCGCAGATGTTAGGAGCGATGTCATACGCATGCTTGCTTTCGCCGACCCCGATCTCGACAACGGACCGCGGACCGACAGGTCCGCGACGGTACGGATGTGCGCGGTCACGCGGCAGGTGCGGCCGATCGATGAACTGATCCGCTTTGTGGTGGCTCCTTCTGGCGACGTGGTCCCGGATCTGAAACGCAAGCTTCCGGGCCGCGGCCTGTGGGTTTCAGCTTCGCGTCAGGCGGTTGCGGAAGCCGCCAGGCGTAACCAGTTCAGCAAGGGTTTCAAACGCGAGGTCCGGGTTGCAGCGACGCTTGCGGCCGACACCGAGGCATTGCTGGCGCGCGGCGCGATCGAGGCGCTCGCAATGGCCGCCAAGGCCGGCCAGGTGGTGTCCGGCTTCAGCAAGGTCGAGGACGCCCTCAGGCAGCCGCAGGCCCAAAATCCGATCAAAGCCCTGATCCACGCCTCGGACGCGGCGGCGGACGGAATCAGAAAATTGGATGCCGTCTTGAGGCAAAATGCCGGCATTAACTGTGAATCGAACCCATTTCCGGTCGTCACGGCGCTGACTTCGGAGCAATTGGATTTGGCACTGGGCCGGTCAAATGTGGTACATGCTGCGCTGCTCGCGGGCCCGGCGAGCAAGACGTTCCTGTCGCGCAGCTATATCCTGGTCCGATACCGGATGGCGGACGATGACAATACAGCCGGCAATGTGGCCAAGAATTCGCCGATACAGAGTGTGCGGACACGCACGACGCAACAAGATTGGGACTGCTGAATGGTTGATAAAACGCCTGGCGACAGGAAACTGAGTGTCCCGAGCAAGACCTTGACGCTCAAGCCGCGCGTCGAGACGGGCACCGTGAAGCAGAGCTTCAGCCATGGCCGCACCAAGCAGGTCGTGGTGGAAAAGCGCGGCAAGCGCCGCGTCGGCGGCGATGCTCCCGCGACGGAGGCGCATGCTCCCGAGCCGGTCGTCGCCAAGGCCGCGCCGGCCAAGGCGCCGCTCACCCGTCCCGCGACGCCGACAGCCGCGCCGCGCAGCGGTTCGGGCGTTGTGCTGCGCACCCTTACCGAGGATGAGCGCTCGGCCCGCGCCAGCGCACTCGCCGACGCAAAGGTTCGCGACGGCGAGGAACGCCGCCTGGCGGAAGAGGAAGCCAGGCGCCGCAACAGCAAGGAAGGCATCGAGCAGGCCGAGCGTGAAGCCGCCGAAGCTCGCCGCAAGGCCGAGGAAGAACGCCACCGGCAGGACGAGGAGGCCAAACGCAAGGCCGAACTCGAGGCCAGGAAGCGCTTCGGCGAAGCCGAGGCCAGGACCGCAGCCGCGGCCCGCGCCGCGCTGCCCGCGGCACGCGCGCCGGGTATCGCCGCCGACATCACCGACGAGGATGACGGTCCGCGCCAGGTCCGTCGCGGCCCCGGCGGCGTCGTGCGTCCCGCGGCTCCCCCGAAGACCACCGCCAAGCCGGCGCCGGCGAAGCAGCGCGGACGCCTGACGCTGGTCACCGCGCTCAATGCCGATGACGTGCGCGAGCGCTCGATCGCGTCGTTCCGCCGCCGCACCCAGCGCCTGAAGGGGCATCAGTCGAACGAGCCGAAGGAAAAGCTGGTTCGCGAGGTGATCATCCCGGAAGCCATCAATATCCAGGAACTCGCCAACCGCATGTCCGAACGCGCGGTCGACGTGATCCGGCTGTTGATGAAGCAGGGCGCGATGCACAAGATCACCGACGTGATCGACGCCGACACCGCGCAGTTGATCGCCGAGGAAATGGGCCACACCGTCAAGCGCGTGGCAGCGTCCGACGTCGAGGAAGGCCTGTTCGACACCGTCGACGATTCCACCGACACCGAGCCGCGTTCACCCGTGGTGACCGTGATGGGCCACGTCGATCACGGCAAGACCTCGCTGCTCGATGCGCTGCGCCACGCCAATGTGGTGTCCGGCGAAGCCGGCGGCATCACCCAGCACATCGGCGCCTATCAGGTGACCTCGCCGGAAAGCGGCAAGAAAATCACCTTCATCGACACCCCGGGCCACGCCGCGTTCACCGCGATGCGCGCCCGCGGCGCCAAGGTGACCGACATCGTGATCCTCGTGGTCGCGGCGGACGATGGCGTCATGCCGCAGACCGTCGAGGCGATCCATCACGCCAAGGCGGCGAAGGTTCCGATGATCGTGGCGATCAACAAGATCGACAAGCCTGACGCCAAGCCGGAGCGCGTGCGCACCGAACTGCTGCAGCACGAGGTCCAGGTCGAATCGCTGGGCGGTGACGTCGTCGACGTCGAGGTTTCCGCCAAGAACAAGACCAATCTCGACAAGCTGCTGGAGATGATCGCGCTGCAGGCCGAATTGCTCGACCTCAAGACCAACGCCGCACGGCCCGCCGAAGGCACCGTGATCGAAGCCAAGCTCGATCGCGGCCGCGGTCCGGTCGCGACCGTGCTGGTTCAGCGCGGCACGCTGAAGGTCGGCGACATCATCGTCGCCGGCGCCGAAATGGGCCGCGTCCGCGCCCTCATCAACGATCAGGGCGCGACCATCGACGAGGCCGGACCATCGGTTCCGGTCGAAGTGCTCGGCTTCAACGGCCCGCCGGAAGCCGGCGACCGTCTCGCCGTGGTCGAGAACGAGGCCCGCGCCCGCGAAGTCACCAGCTACCGCGCCCACCAGAAGCGCGAAAACGCGGCTGCCTCGATTTCCGGGATGCGCGGCTCGCTCGAGCAGATGATGTCGCAGCTCAAGACCTCGGGCCGCAAGGATTTCCCGCTGATCGTCAAGGCCGACGTCCAAGGCTCGCTGGAAGCGATCCTCGGATCGCTGGAAAAGCTCGGCACCGAGGAAGTCGCCGCCCGCATCCTGCATGCGGGGGTCGGCGGCATCTCGGAATCCGACGTCACGCTGGCGGAAGGTTTCAGCGCCGCCATCATCGGCTTCAACGTCCGCGCCCACAAGGAAGCCGCCGCCGCCGCCAAGCGCAACGGCATCGAAATCCGCTACTACAACATCATCTACGACCTCGTGGATGACGTGAAGAAGGCGATGTCCGGTCTCTTGGCGCCGACGCTGCGCGAGACCATGCTGGGCAACGCCCTGATCCTGGAAGTGTTCAACATTTCCAAGGTCGGCAAGGTCGCGGGCTGCCGCGTCACCGACGGCACCGTCGAGCGCGGCGCCAATGTCCGCCTGATTCGCGACAACGTCGTGGTGCACGAAGGCAAGCTGTCGACCCTGAAACGCTTCAAGGACGAAGTGCGGGAAGTGGCTTCGGGTCAGGAATGCGGCATGGCGTTCGAGAATTACGGCGACATGCGTGCCGGCGACGTCATCGAGTGTTATCGCGTGGAGACGATCCAGCGCTCGCTGTAAGTCCGAATCTTACGAGCGTTGGGATGTGAGGGAAGCCGGTGCTCCGCACAAAGCGCGGGGGCACCTCCTTCTTTTGAACTCGAACGAAAAGTCGTTGAACTCACCAGGATTGGCCTCAATCACCCGCGCTTGCCGCGGGTGA